>CAZNQP010000027.1:0-10236 GCA_964575355.1 uncultured Chloroflexaceae bacterium | reverse complement strand
CCACCGTGACAGCCACCGTGACATCGGCACTGGCACCAACGACGCATGGTGGGTGCAGTGGAGGCACCTTGGGCGCGACAAACGTTGGTCGCGGGTGTTGCTGTGGCTCATTCCGGTGGTGGTGCTAGGGTTGTTGCTTGGCTTGCACTATGCGGTATCGCAGGCAGTTGCCCGCGATGGCGAAACGATTATCACGGAAGCCCCGCCAGCGCAAGACGGGGGTGGTATGCCACTGGCGACGCTGCTTGCGCCGCTGGTGCCCGAAGACACCGCTACCGAAGATGGGCTAGCTCCCACACAGGTGCTCGACTCGAATATCCAAGCGGTACGCCAGAGTCAGGCAATCACCTATGTTGACCAGTTCAATCGGTTGCGCGGCGACCTACAAGGAGCCGTAGACGATTATCGTTATGCAACGGGCAGACCCGCTGCCCCCATGAGCTACCTTGCAGCGACGCGCACCTATCAGGCGCGGGTACGTAATGCCTACGATACCTTAAAGGCGATGGCACCACCGCGCGAACTGCAAGAGCCGCACGATACCTATCTGCTGGGCTTGGAGCAGGAACTTGAGGGGATTGCGAACCTGCAAGAATACTACGGTAACTACCGCCCCGGCATGGCGAATCAGGCGGCGGTACACTTCCAAGAAGCGACCACCTACTATGCTCAGGCTCGCGCCACGCTTGACGCACGTATGCAGCAGATCGGCGAGATTAGCCAGACGTCGCCGCAGGTGATTCGCTAGCAAGTGGCGTAGCGTTCAACTGCCCTTCGGTGATCTGCAAGAAGATGTCTTCAAGGTTGCTGCTTTGCGCGGCAAAGTTGGTTACGCGCACCCCATTGTGGATAAGCCGCTGGAGCAGCATCGCCAGCCCCTCTTCATCACCCGTATAGTCGAAGGTGAGCGTTGCCGGAATGCGTTCTGGCTGTAACGCAACCCCGGCGACTCCCGGCATGGTCTGTAAGAGTTGCACCGCCTGCTGCGGGTCGCTCAACAGTCGCACTTCATAGGTGTGATGTCTCCGGAGCGACTGCAAGATGTCGTTTACCTCGCCCGATGCCAGCAATTGCCCGTTCTGAATAATACCGATATGGGTACACACTTCGGCAAGTTCCGTCAGGATGTGCGAGCTAATCATAATTGTTTTGCCGAGGGCACGCAGTTCGCGCAGCAGTTCGCGCAACTCGACGCGAGCACGCGGGTCTAGCCCACTGGCTGGCTCATCGAGGATGAGTAGCTGCGGGTCGTGCGCCATGGTGCGGGCAAGGCTCAGGCGTTGTTTCATCCCACGCGACAAGCTCATCACGTAGGCATCGCGCTTGTGGCTCAGGTCTACCAGTTCGAGCAACTCACCGATCAGGCGCGGGCGGCGGTTTGCGGGTACACCGTATGACGCAGCAAAAAAGTCGAGATACTCCCACGATTTCATGTTGTCGTAGACCCCGAAAAAGTCGGGCATAAACCCGATGACGCGCCGTACCTTCTGGGGTTCCTTGGCGACGGAATAGCCTGCGACGCGGGCTTCGCCGCTGGTGGGCAGCAGAAGTGTCGTGAGTATCCGCATCGTTGTGGTCTTGCCTGCGCCGTTCGGTCCGATGAAGCCATAGATGGCACCTTGGGGTATCTGAAACGTCAGGTGGTCAATTGCCATACTCTTGCCGTAGCGGCGCGTCAGGTTGCGCGTCTCCGCGAGGATGGGCGGTGTTGGTGTTTCACTCATCGTGTCACTCATTGTTCGGCTACCTCGTTCTGTCGGTGGTAGGCGGTGGGGGATCGCCGTGTGTTGTGCCAGTGGTTTCCCATACGTCCTGTTCCCGTTCAGTCCAGTTGCACAATGTAGAGGGTCTGCCCTTCGGCGGGTTGCTCCGTGCCTGCCGTGAGCATTGTGCCCAGCGATGGCGTGCGTTGCCACCCCACAAGGTAGATATGCTGGTTGGGCAACCCGGTGATGGTATTGAAGAAGCCGTTTGGGTCTGGGGTGCCAGTGGCGGCGGAGATGTCGTTGAGAACTTGCTGGCGGTCTATCAGGTCTTCGCTACTGATGCCTGCCGAAAACGGAAAGGTAGTGTTCGCCAGTTCAACCGCGACGGCTTGCGTGTCGCCGGGGGCAAACGTGCCGAGATACTGGTGACTGTCGCCCGCGACAACGAGCGTATCTTCGAAGGTGATCGGGCTGTTGTTGCGAAGGGTGCCGCTTACGGCATTGAGGTCGCGTGTGAGGTCGGCAGTGAAGCCAAGGTCACTGCGTACCGTGTGTTCGGCAAGGAATGTTTGGAAAGAGGCAATGTCTGCCTGAATGTCGGGGAGTTGCGTGCTTTGCTCTTGCCAGCGCAACACAAGACCACCGGACGGTAACGCGGCATCGAACGATCCGCGGCTTGCCAGCGTTTGGGCGGGCATCGTGATGGTGTAGGTGGTGCGTTGCGGCGAGAAGACCCCGATAAATGCAGTTTGCTGTGCCTGCGGCGAGCCGTTGACCTGCTGCACGATAGTGACTTCGAGGGGGAGTTGTTCGGAGCCACGGACAACCAAGCCGAGTACATAGGTGCCGAGTACGAATGCCAGCACTGTGAGGGGTACGGTGATCCACGCGAGGTCAAGCCGTTTGAAGCGGCGCAGCAGCAAGAAGTTGAGCGGACCAATAATGAGGATGTATAGCCCAATATATACCACCAACAGACCACCGGACGGTAGCCCTAGTTCGGGCAACTGCAAGGCTTGTGCCAGAACGTTGCTGCCTTGACGACGGAAATAGCTACCGGGTTGAAAGGTTGCTTCGGGGGCGGGCGGCACTAGCACCGCCTGCCAGAAGTCTGGCTCGAACTGCCATGTACGGAGCACCGCTAGACCGAAAGCACTGTAGATGACCTTGCCTGCCCCCTGCTGGCGGGCAATCACTAAGTCACCGTCGGTCAGGCGATAGGCTCCCTCACGGAGCGTGACTGCGGTCAGGGTGGTGCGACCATCTGGCGGCGTGACTGCATCGGGGGCGAGCGGCGCGGCGGTCGGTGCGGCACCCGGCGTGGCGGTAGCAAACGGCGTGGGCGTTGGGGTGGGGGTGGGCAGCAGCAAGTCAGCGGGGTTGCGCGGTGGGGCGATCATGGCACTGGTTAGCCCGGCGAGCGACTGCTGCCCTTGCAGTGCCCCAACTTCGACAGGCAGAATATCGCGCAAGCCGGCAGTGCTCTGTTCGGCATTCGTGCCACCACTGAGCACGAGCGTGCCGCCTAGCTCGACCCACAGCCGCACGGCTGCCTGTTGTGCCGCACTGAGTGCCGCCGTGTCTATGTCGTGGATGAAGATAATATCTAGCCCCTGTAGGGCAACTGCTTGCTCTGGGATGCTGTCGCTGTCCAGTGGCAAAACGTTAATGCCCGACACCCACGGGCTGTCCATGGCTTCAAGGCTACTGAGCAGGGTCGGGTCGCTACTGAGCACTCCCACGGTCAGGCGTTCAATCTCGACGGGGGTCAGCCGAACGTCCTGCCGCGCCACTACCGTACCGTTCTGGTCTAACAGGCGTACTTCGCCCGTGCGAATGAAGTTGGTCGTTACCGCATAGAGGAACACCTGCTTGCGAGAGCCACGGGGCAGGTCAATTACTTGCTGGAAACGGGCTTCGCTGTTGTTGGTAGGGAACCGCCATTCGAGCGTGCCTTGCATATCGGCACCGTCGTTGCCCACGTTGACGCGCACCGGGAACCACTCGCTCACACGGTAGGTACCGCCGAAAGCCGCGTCTGCGGTCAAGGTGATGGGTGCGGGTGGTGCGCCTGCGTCATCGTCGCTCTGGGCGTGGGCAGTGGGGGGGGGCACTGCCGCAACGAGCAGCACCGCGCTCAGGAGCAGTACACGTAGTACATGCAGGAGGAGTACGCACCTGCGGGGGTGGTATGGGGGACGTGCGCTAGCTAGTGGCATCGGTATTGCTGCGGAGCAATCGTTGGATTGCTGCCTGCTGTTCCTGTTCGTAGTCACTCGTTGTCTGGCTGTTGGCGCGGCTGAGCAAGCCGAGCAACAGCGGGTCATCGAGGGCGACGCTGTTATCGGTGCCAGTGGGCGCGGGTATCGCCTCGGTGGGCGCGTCGTGGGGGGTGCTGGCGAGCGGGGTAGTCGTGTCGGCGATGGTGGGCGCGTCGTGGGGGGTGCTGGCGAGCGGGGTAGTCGCGTCGGCGATGGTGGGCGCGTCGTGGGGGGTGTCCGTGCTGCGATTGAGCGGCGGTGTTTCCGTACTATTCGCCACCGCCGTTGCAGCAGCAACCGATGCCACGCGCGGCGCATTCTGGGTCGCCCCCTGACTCTGGGTCGCCCCCTGATTGACCAGCCACGGCTGCTGCGTGAGTAGCTCACGTACTTCGTCTGTCACTTGGCGTACTGTCTCGCTCCGTTCTGCGGCTTCGTTATCTGCCTGCTGCTTGTGGAGGTGCTGCCGCATGGTTGTCAGTTGTTCCTGAAAGTGCGTGATGCGCTCGTGGTGGCGCGGGATGTGCTCCCTGACGGTCTTTGCTTGCTGCAAGAGATGCTCAACTGCGGCATTCTGGTTTTCTTCCCCCAGCCGTCGCTCTAGCCAGTCGGCTTCGCGGTGGTGATCGCGCACGCGCTGGCGCAACTGGTGCAGGTCGTCTTGCAAGCGGTCTATGGTCAGGTAGCGTTCGTAGATGTCGGCACGGCTGAGGCGAATGCTGGCGCGTTCCGGCTGTCGTTGCACATCGGTGATCTTGACTATCCGTTCCTCGATGTGGTCGAGGTCGCGTGCGATCTGCTCGTCTTCAGTCTGGATGTGTTTGCTATGTCCCAATACCTCTTGCTGATGGTATTCGCCAAGCAACTTGCCCGCGTTCTCGAGGTTACGGCGTGTTTCACCGAGCCGCCACTCGTCCTGATAGGCGTTGATGGTCTGGACAACTTCATCGGGCAAGGGGACGTGCCGGAAGGTGATGCGCCCCACGGCGGCAGTTTCGAGAAAGACATCGCCGTACTGGAAGAGCGTACGCCCGATCAGTGTGGTGTTCTTCTCGACGTTTTGCAGTGCGCCAAGGCTTGCGCTACGTCGTGCTTCGGGACCCCACGGCTTTTTCTCGATGTCTACCACATTGGTGGGGGTCAGGATGTACTTGTCGTTGACGTAGTCTTCGATCTCGTAGGCAATGAGTGCTGCCGATGCCAGCAGGACGGCAAGCCCAACCAGCGCAATCCAGATGCCTTGGAGGAAGCCCACCAACGCGAGGATTGCCACCAGTATCACACCGAGGGCGAGCAACCCGACAGGTATCATCAGGGCACGGATGAGGAATACCCAGTGCGGTCGCCATGTAATGTTGCCGTTGTCCTCGACGAGGGGGTTTTCGGGGAGCCAACTCAGCAAGAACGGGTTGCTTGACTTGTGGACATCTGCCTCGGCGACGTGCTTCGGCTTGGGTTTGCCATAGACCTGTGTTTCGACGATTTCGTTCAGGTCTGACTTGATGGTCTCGTTTTTGAAGCCCTTCAGAACCTTGTCAATCTGTTCTTGTGCCTTTTGCGGTTCCTCAGCCATCGGGAAGGTCAGGCGGGTACGGACGGAGCTTACCACGATGGTACCGAACTTGAGCCAGTGCTCTAGATAGGTGCGGGTGTCGGTAGATACGCTTTGGATTTCGCGGATGTAGACCTGCTGTACATTGTACTGCCCGAATACCTGTTTGTCTGAGAGAATAACGCGCTTATTGGTCAGGATAAGATGGTCGTTCTGCGACTCAACATAGGCATAGAAACCGTAGCCCACGCACACGGCAACCAGCAGCAACCACAGCGCGGTAAATGGGTTAACCAGTTGCTCGAACGAAAACGCCCACACTTCGGGCGGGCGCACCCGGATGGTCATCTGAAGGCTGAGCAGCAACAACCCCCCCACGACCACGGCGGCGACAATCAGGGGGACGGGGAGCCGGGCTTGTGCGCCTTTGCTGCCGTGTTTCGTCATCCAGAATTGCCACGCGAGGAGCAAGCCGATTGCCAGCAGCAGCACCAACAGTGAGATTGAAAGAAAGTTGAACGGGCTGTTGGGCGGCGGACCGGGCGAAATGATGAGACCACTCGCCTGCAAGATGATGAGGGCGATAAAGACCAGTGCCAGAAACGCCATCGGAACGACTTTGGGCACCCATTCCATGAAGTGGTCGGACACGACCAGCAGTATCTTTTCGTTCGGCAGCATGCCCAGATGGTCGAGGTCATAGCTCGCAATGAGCTTGCTATTGTGTTCGTCGAGGGCTTGCTGTGCCGGGGGAACGGTTTTCGGTTCCTGCCGGTGCTTTTTGCCTTTGGGCTTTGGGTCTGGTTTCTGCTCGCTCATCCGTATCGGTTCTCAGCGTAGGTCAGGTACACGACTGCTACGCGATAGAGGTTGATCATGCCGCTATTGTAGCATGGTTTGTCTGTGTGTGGGATATGTGCCACGCCGCCCCCGCCTATTGTGAGCCGTCTGGTGTGGGGGTCGGGTAGGGGCGCACCCGCACATCGTCGGTGGCTTCCTCCACGTCGTCGCGGCGTGCCCACCCGACCACGCCACCGCGCGGGTGGTCGTCAATCGGCACGTACACGTTGTACCATGCTTGGTCGTTTGATATATCGAAGGGCACCAGCAGGCTGCCCGCCTCGGCGGGGTGCAGTAGCTCACTCGCTGGGTCGGGGGCGGTAAAGACGGTGACGCGGGTGTCGTCGCGCACGAGCAGGTGGCGATATTCGGGCGGGAGCAGTGCGCCGCCGTTGTTGGGGTCGCGTTGCTCAAGGTATTGCAGGATGCCCGCGGCAATTGCGGCGGCGGCGACATCGCCCTGTTCCACTAAAAACGCGCGGTCGTCGGCATTCGTCAGGTAGCCCATCTCGAAGATCACACCGGGCGTGGTGCGGGCGATGGCGTGCTGGTAGCGGTTGTAGTTGAACGTGTAGTACCCGCGCATGTTGCGGGTGATCGTGTCGTCGTAGGGAATGCCCGTGCTGGCATAGGCGGCATTGAGGGCATCATTGAGTTGCTGGGCTGCGCGTGAAGTGCGCCACGGGGTTGCCCCTTTGTAGCCGCGTCGTGATGGGTCTTCGGTGCCGTCGGCGTGCAGCGAAACAAACACGTCGGCATCGTAGCGCGGGGGCACGGCGGCGGGCAGAATGTCAACGACAACGCCTTCTGCTTCTAAGATGGCGGCGACACGCTGGGCTATATCGAGGTTGATCGCGGCTTCGCTGTAGCCCCCGGCAAATGACCCGGTGGCGGTGCGAAAGCGTTCGAGTTCGGCCGGGACGTTCTCAGTCTGCCAGTGCCCTGCCTGCAACCCAACGCGGGGCGGTGTCCCGGTGGGGCGCGGCGTGGGCGTGGCATCCAGCGGGGCTTCGATGCTGGCAAGCCGGCTGGTAGGTGCGGCAATGGGCGTGGCGACTACCGCCGGTGCTTGCCGTTCGGTGATGCGCGGCGCACTGTCGCTTACGTCGCCCATGCGCGACTGTGCGACTGTGGTGGGCGCAGGCGTAGCGGTCGGCGGCGGCGTGTTGGTGGCGGATGGCGGGGTGGGCTGGGCGGCGGTGGGCGGAGCACCGCAAGCGGTGAGCAATGCGACGACGAGCATAAGCAATGCGGTAGAGCCAATCGGCAGGCGCATAGATATTCGTTCCTCTGTCTTTGATGTTACCCAGTAATGACCGACAGGACACGCGGAACAACTGCTACTTCTAGTTGTACCACATCTTGTGCCAGTATTTCGCCATCCGCGACGACGAGCGCGGGACGGTGATAGTTGACGGTCACTGCCTGCGCCCGTAGCATCTGTACGGTGGGCAGGCTACCGTGGCTACCGTGCATTGCCCGCACAATGGCGAGCGGGAGCGTGCGGAGTGGGAGCGGTGGCACAAGGCAGCCATCCAGCCTGCCATCGTCCACCCGTGCATCGGGGGTGAACCAGAAGCCGCCGCCCTGCCGCCGCCCATTGGCGAGCGTTGCCAGCAGCAGGGGGGCATTGTGCGTGCCGCCTTCCCATGTCAGGCACATGCGCGGCGGGCGGTAGACGCACAACGCCCACGCTGCCGCGAGTAGGTAGGGGGTTTGCCCGGTCAGGAAGGGCACCCGCGTGCTCGCTGCCGCGACGGTGGCATCTATGCCAAGACCGATACTGTTAATTGCCCACGTCTGCTGGGTGCCTGTGGTGGTCGTTAGGTGCAGGCGCAGTGCATCGAGCGGGCGGGCGGGGGCAGTGCGGCAATGCTGGAGCAATGTAGCGAGGTCATTGGTGGCGGGCGGCGGGAGCGACTGTACAAAATCGCAGCCAGTACCAAGCGGTAACAGGGCGAGGCGCGGCGGCGGCGTGTCCGGGTGGGCGTGCTGCCAATCGAGCACGGCACCCGCCACGGCGTGCATCGTGCCATCGCCGCCCGCCGCGAGCAGGGTGCCGTGCCCCGCATGCAGTGCCGTGTTGACAAGCGCGGCAACCGACTGGTCGCGGTGGGTCTGGTAGAGCGTGGCGGTGCTGCTGCTGTCGGCAGCGAGGGCGGCACGGATAGACGGCAATGCCCGCCGCCCGCGCCCACGCCCCGCCGCCGGATTGAGGATGATGGCTAGTCGTGCTGGGTCACAGGCTGACATTGAGCACGTCGGCTACCGTGAAGATGTCTTTGTCGCCGCGCCCTGACAGGTTGATCAGGATGCTCTGTTCGGGTGACATGGTGGGAGCCAGCCGCAGGGCTTCCGCGACAGCGTGGGCGGTTTCCAGTGCCGGGATGATGCCCTCGCGTTCCGACAACACCTGAAATGCATGAAGGGCTTCATCGTCGCTGGCGGCGGTATAGGTCGCCCGTCCGCTGTCGTGCAGCCATGCGTGTTCCGGTCCGACGCTGGCATAGTCTAGCCCTGCCGACACGCTATGCGTCAGCGCAATCTGTCCGTCGTCGTCTTGCAGCACATACGAGTAGGTGCCCTGCAAGACACCGGGGCTGGCTGCGAGGAAGCGGGCGGCGTGGTCGCCCAGTTTGGCACTGCGCCCGCCTGCCTCGACTCCGCGCAGGGCAACGCCGTCGTCGCCGAGGAAGGGGTGAAAAATGCCGATGGCATTGGAGCCACCACCGACGCACGCGAGCACAAGGTCGGGGAGTTTGCCCGTGGTGTCGAGCATCTGCTGGCGGGCTTCGCGCCCGATCACGCTCTGGAAGTCGCGTACCATCGTGGGGTAGGGGTGCGGTCCGAGCGCAGAGCCAAGCAAGTAGTAACTTTCGGGGTTTGTCACCCAGTCGCGCATGGCTTCGTTAATCGCGTCCTTGAGGGTGCGGCTCCCGCTGGTGACACTCCGGACTTCGGCACCCATCAGGCGCATACGAAAGACGTTCGGCTTCTGCCGCTCGATGTCGTCGGCACCCATATACACAACACAGTCCATCCCCAGCAACGCACACACGGTAGCCGTCGCAACGCCGTGTTGCCCCGCGCCGGTCTCGGCGATAATGCGTTGCTTGCCCATGCGCTTCGCCAGCAAGCCCTGCCCTAGTGCATTGTTGATTTTGTGTGCGCCCGTGTGGGCGAGGTCTTCGCGCTTCAGGTAAATCTGGGCACCGCCACACTGCGCGGTAAGGTTGGCGGCAAGGGTGAGGGGCGTGGGACGACCCGTGTAGGTGCGGTGCAAGTGGTGCAGTTCTGCCCAGAACGCATCGTCGCTGGCAACTGCTTGGTAGGCACGTTCGAGTGTGTCTACCGCCGTAACTAGCGTTTCTGGCACATACCGCCCGCCGTAAGGTCCGAAGCGGCTTGGGGTAGTTGGGGCGGCTATGGTTTCAGGGGTGGCTATGGTTTCAGTGACAGTCATACGTGTTTCTCCTGCCCGCGCCAACGCGGGGTTTAGTGGGTCTGCTCACGGTCAAGGGCGATCTTCCAGAGTGCCCATTGCAATACGTCAAGGTCGTGGCGCAGGGTGTCCTGCTTATTCCACAACGCGCGTTTTTCTTCTATTTCGACATAATCACGGACAAGCGGCTGCACGCCAAGTTCCGCAATCTGTGCGATCTCCTCGTCGTCGGGGCGCAGCAGAAACAGCCCTTCTGCCTCGTATTGGGCGAGGAGGTCGGCGGGCAGGTTGTCGCTACGGTTGATGAGCGCGACATCAAGCACGCCCTGCCCAAGCATGTCGGTCATTTTGGCAACGTGGTCGTAGGCAGTCAAGCCGTCGGTCTGTCCCGGCTGGGTGGTGGTGTTGCAGACAAAGACGACTGTTGCGCGGGTT
>CAZNQP010000026.1:36100-42937 GCA_964575355.1 uncultured Chloroflexaceae bacterium | reverse complement strand
GGTGCGCCCGGTCGGCGGCGCAGCAGCAACGGTGTGCTGGCTGGGCTGGCAGTGTTCGTGGTGTGGGTGCTGGTGGCAGGCGGTGTGTTGTGGGGGGTGGGTGGCACCAATTTTGCCCCCGCCGTGCTCGACGATGTGCTTGCCCCCATCGGAACAGATGCGGACGCGCCGACGGTCGTGCCGCTCCCGGCGGGTGCGCCGCAGGTGGGGCAGCAGGTGCGGCTTGCGCCCGATGCTAACGACGACATCCCACTGCTGCCAGTAGCTGGGGCGGGCGACGACGCACCCCCAGTGTTGCTGCTGGCTCCGGGGTCGCAGGTGCAGGTGGTGGGCGGTCCCGAAACGCACGACGGCGTACGCTGGTGGCAGGTACAGGCTCTCAACGAACAGGGTTGGTGCCCCGAAACCGTGCTCGTGCTGCCGTAACCACAGCCCCCGCGACCAGTACGTATTGCGCCAACCGAACGCACGGCATACCATATGGCAAAAAAATAGCTGACAGTTCCAGTAAAATCTGGTATACTCGTACTGGTGGTACTTGGGCAAACTACTAGTGTTTGCTGTGCAAATGGTGGCATGGTGGCATAGAAGTCACGCAAAATACAGAAAAGAGAGGTCAAACGATGGCAACACCAAATATTGGTTTGAACGAAGAACAACGTGCAGGGGTTGCAAACATTCTCCGTCGTGTGCTGGCAGATGAGCATGTGCTCTATGTCAAGCTCCGCAACTATCACTGGAATGTCGTCGGTCCGCACTTCTTCACGCTGCACGAAGCCTTTCAGGAACAGTACGAAGACCTTGAAGGCGTGATTGACGACGTTGCCGAACGCACGCGCCAACTTGGTGCGATAGCGATTGGCACGATGGAAGAGTTTACGGAATATGCCACGTTGCGCGAAGAGCCGGGTGTCTACCCGGAAGCTGGCACCATGGTTGCCAACGTGACCGCCGACCACGAGGCGATGGTCGGCAACCTACGCCAAGACTTGCGCGACTGCGACGAGAAGTACAACGACATGGGCAACAGCGACTTCTTGACTGGGCTGATGGAAAAGCACGAGAAGATGGCGTGGATGTTGCGGGCATTCAGTGCCAGCACCCAGTAGCCCCACCGCCTAGCACAGAGGGCACACCCACCGAAAACGGGGCGCGGCAACACTGTATTGCCGTGCCCCTTGCTGTATGCCGTGGCGCATGTGTGGCGGGTTGCGCGTCGCTAGAAGTGCGGGCAGTTGCTAGAAGTCTGGGCTACAGTCTGGGGGGAGAGCCGGGGCATCCTCCGGCAGGGTGTCGCTTGCCGGGAGCGGCGGCGGCGCAGTGGCGGCAACGTCCGGGTCAACGGTTGCCCACTCCTCCTGATAGTCTTGCCCAATTATCAGCACAAGGTCAGCATTCGCGGGGGCGGGTGGTGCAGTGTTGGTGTTGGATGATGCCACCACGATTTGGTCTGCATCAATGCCAAGGTCGGCGGCAAGTTGCTGCCGCACGGTGGGGTTGCCCGTATAATCAATCACCAGCGTTTGCCGATAGAGGCGCGGTGCATCGCTCGGTTGCACCAGCGTGTACCCCTCGGCGGCAAGGTTGATCGTCACGTCGCTCGCCACCCCGATCACCCCGGCACCATTCTGGACTTGCAGCGTTACCGGGCGGTCGAGGGTGCCATCCGGTCCGGCTTCCCAGCGTTGCACAAGCAGTTGGATGTCGGCTTCGTTCCAGTAAATATCAGACCCCTGCTCGGCGACAATCTGCACATTGCTGGGGTTGATGCTGAACTGCAACACGCGGTCAGAACTGAGTGACCGGGCGAGGTCGGCGAGGGCATACACCACCCCCACATCGTCAATCGGCAGGGTTGTGCTCACGCTCTCCTCAATGTCTGCGACCACTTCGGGGAGCAGGGACACTTGTTCAACCACGGTGCGTGCCCGGACTTCGCGCAGCATCGCGCGGAGCACGCGCTGTTGGCGACAACTGCGGTCAAAGTCGCTACTGTTGTGGCGTGACCGGGCGTAGCGCAGGGCGGTGTCGCCGTTGAGCACCTGCAAGCCTGCCGGAATGTAGATGCGCTCGAAGCCAAAGTTTTCGGTCGGGTATTCGGGGTCGAGCAACGGCTTGGGGATGTCAATCGTCAGCCCGCCGAAGGTATCCACGATCCGCTCGAAGCCGTGGAAGTCCACTTGTGCGAGGTAGTGGATACGAATACCGAGGAAGTCCTCGACGGCTTCGGCGGCGAGTGCGCCGCCCCCCTCGGTGGGGGTCGTGTTGCGTCCGTACAGTTCGGTGGCATCGTTATAGCCGAGCGGGTAGGCGGTGTTGATCTTCAGGGTGCCATAGCCGGGTATCTCGGTCATCGAGTCGCGCGGGATGGACAGCATGCTGACCCACTGCTCAACCGGGTCTACGTGGACGACAATCAAGGTGTCGCTCCGTGGCGTGTCGTCGGCAGTGTCGGGGCGGCTATCTACCCCCAGTAGCAAGATGTTAAATGGATTGAGGCGGCGGGCATCTGGCTCGTCGGCGGTGTCGGGTGCGGCTTCGCTGTCGGTGGCGAGTTCTGCGTCGCCCACCACCACGGCAGGGGTGGGCACCGCTCGTGGGTCGTTCTGGGTGATATTCTCGATACGCTGGGTCGTCCAGTTCAAGACCAGTAGGCTCCCGACCAGCAGCAGCAGTACCGCGACCGCCCCACCGCCCATCAGCCAGCGGCGACACCCACCGGGCGGGCTGGGAATACTGGCAACGGGGTTGGGTTTGTGCTGGCGGCGTTCTCGTCGTTTGCGGTCAATGCGTTGCTGTGCCCCACGCGGGGGCGGCGGCGTGCGCCGTTGCGAGGTCATGCGGCGTGTCTCCTCATACACGATACACACACGATACACGGTGCATGGCGTAGTAGGCGTGGCAGTGGGTTAGGCATCAGGTTCGAGCGGCACGCTCACCGTCAGGCGGCGGGCGGCAACGGTGGTAGGTGCGGTCTGGTCGGTGGGCAGGGGGCGCATCGCCAGCACCAGCAGCGAAATGTCATCGCCCAAGGCGTTTTCTTCGGCGGCGAGCGCACGGGCGAGCAGGTCATCGCACAGCACCGACGGCTCTGCGCCAAGGGTCGGGTCGAAGCCTGCCAGATAGTTGACCAGCTCGAGGTCGCGCCCGAAGCGTTGCCCTGCTTTGACCAACCCATCGGTGAATAGCACCAGATAATGCCACGGCTGCACGGGCAGGCGTGTGACGCTGGGCGTGATCGTGGGTTGCAAGCCAAGCACGTCGGGGGCGGGTGCGAAGTGCTGCACGCCATCGGGTGTGATGAGAAAGAACGGCACGGACGTATTCCGTACCAGCCGCAGGGTGCGCGTGGCAAACCCGATGGTCAGAATGTCGAGGGTGGCAGCGACCTGCCCCATGCGGTAGCTATACAGATAGTCGTGTACTGCACGCGCGACGGCGGTATCGTCTCCACCATCGGACAGGAGCGTGATTGCCCGTGATGCCAGCATTTTGCTGAGGGTCTTTGCGCCGCGCCCAGTACCGGCGGCATCTACCAGTACGAACGACATGCCACCGTCGGGGCGTTCGATCACTTCGAGCGTATCACCACTTGCTGCCGGGGTAGAGCTACCGACCTTCACAACTGCGACTGAAATCTGTATCATGCGTCTGGTTCCATCGTTCTCGCTACGGGTGCGATTGCACGCTTTATTGTAGACCCAAAGCCGGGGTGTTGCAAGTGAAAGTGGTATACTAAGCGCGGACATGGAGAGACTACGAGGCATATTACACTGTCCGGCGTGGCAACGTGCGTTGCTGGCAGTGCTGCTGGTAGCGTTGGGGGTGCGGTTGGTGCTGTGGGCACAACCGCTGCACGAGCCTGCCAACGATGAACGCGAGTATGTCGCTGTTGCGAATGACCTGCTGGCAGGCAACGGGTGGCAGTTCTACGAGAGCTGGGCGTGGCTCCGTGCGCCGCTCTATCCGCTCTGGTTGGCGGGGTCGTTGTGGCTGGCAAACGGTGATCTGCACCGCGCTGCCCTGCCCACCATCCTGTTGAGTGTGGGGGTCGTCGCGCTGTTTGCATTGCTGACGTGGCAGGTGGCGGGGTATGGGCACCCCCACCCAGACGCACGCGAGCGGCGGAGCCGGGGTTGGGCGGCGGTAGTGGCGGCGGCGTTTGCGGCGGTGCTCTGGACGCAGGCGACTTTTGCCAGCCTGTACATGAGCGAAACGCTGTTTGCCTTTCTGCTGGCGGCTACCTTCGCGCTGCTGTTTGCCGCCGATACCCGCCCCGCGCTGTGGCAGGCAGTGGGACTGGTGGCGGTGGCGGGGCTATGTTACGGTCTTGCCAGCCTGACCCGCTCGTTACCGCTCGCGTTCGCGCCACTGCTCGCCCTGTGGTTGCTGCTGGGGGCACGCCCACGGGTGCAGCGCGTGCTCATGGTCGCGGCGTTTACGTTGGCAGCTGTGTTGCCGCTGGTGCCGTGGACTGTGCGGAACTGCCAGACGTATGAAAGCTGCATCCTTGTCGAGACGGGCTTTGCCTATAACATGTGGGCGTTCAACGAGCCGCGCGAAGGTCCGGAGACGATCCTCGAAACACTCGAAGCGATCCCCGACCCGGCGGTGCGTGCCGACGAAGCCACCCGGCGCGGCATGGAGCGGCTGCGCGAAGACCCTGCGATCATCGCCCGCAAACTGGTGCCCAACTGGGACTACTTTTGGCGCATCAAGCCGATACAGGATCGCTTCTTGCTGGCGAGCTACTTTGCCGACCCGCCGCCCGCGGTGTTCCTCGCAGCACTTGTGTTTGATGACCTGCTGTATGTGGGGTTGCTGGTGGCGAGCGTTGGCGGGCTGACCGCTCATATGCTCTATGTCCCGGCGCGTCGCCGTCGCCTTGCGCTACTGGCGTTGTGGGTGCTGTATGTGGTAGCCGCGAGCATGCTCACGCACGGCGAAAGCCGCTACCGCCATTTTGTGTTTCTCGTGATTATCCCGTGTGCTGCGCTGGGCGTGCAGTTTGCGTGGCAGTGGCTCCGGGGGCAGTGGCAGCCGCCCACCACCCCGACGCGCATACGGCAGCGCATTGCGTGGGCGACGGCGGTAGCGGTGGCGGGGGTATTGCTGCTCACGGTGGGCGAGCACTACCCGTGGCAGTGGGCGCAGCAGGGTACCGCCCGCAGTTGGCACCGTCTGGTGGGCGATGTGCAGCGCGGGTTGGGCAATACCGCTGCCGCCGAGGAAGCCTACCAACGGGCGATTGACGCGAACTATACCGCCGACGGCTGGTTGATTCTCGGTGATATGTGGCGCAATGCTGGCGACCTGCCCGCCGCCGAGGAAGCCTACCGCCGTGCGTGGCGACAAGAGCGGCACTATATTGCGGCAAGTGCGCGGCTGGGCGACCTGCTGCGGGCTACGAGCCGTCCCGACGAAGCGCGGCGGGCGTTTGAGGGCTTCTATGTGCCGCAGCAGCAGGTACTCGACTGGTCGTGGGCGCACCTGACACCGCCGCCCACTGCAACGATTGTGGTGGGCGACCGGCTGGCAATGGGCTATGTGGGGGGCATGTACCACGCCGAAACGATAGGCGAGACACGCGCCCGCTGGACGAATGGCACGGGCATGGTGCGCCTGCCTGCCAACGCGCAGGGGGCACTGGTGCTACAACTGACGCTCGCGGCACCCCGCCCCGATGGGCAGCCTACGCCGCTGGCGGTGTGTGCGCCCCGCCGCCCCTGCCAGACTGTAACGGTGCGACCGGCGTGGCGTACCGTGTGGCTCCTGCTGCCCCCCGACCCCGCCCCCACTGCCAGTGCCACGCAAGATGTGACCCTCCGTAGCCCCACGTTTCGCGCACCAGACGGGCGCACGCTGGGGGTGGCGGTGAGTGTGGTGGTGGCACATCTGCCGTGAATGGTACGGCTGGGGTACGGGCACGGGTCAGGATGGTAAGGGATGGAGTATAGGGATATAGTATAATGCAGGCAAGAGTAAGCAGGGGGAAGTGAGACCGCCAATGGACGATGATCGGTTGATACACGAATGGCTCTATGACGGTGTGATGGCACTGCTAGCGGGCGACAATGCCACCGCGCAAGAGTTGCTGCTGCAAGTGGTGCAGCACGACGAAACCAACGAAGATGGGTGGCTGTGGCTGAGTGGGGCTGTGACCGAGCCAGACGACCAGCAGGTGGCACTGGAAAATGTGCTGCAACTGAACCCAAACAACCCCTATGCGCGTGCTGGTCTGGAATGGCTCCAGCGGCAGCAATCGTCGTAGGCGGAATGAGCCAAGGAGCGAGCATGGACATAACCCTTGATACGAGCTTCCTCAGCCGCCCGCGCACCACGGCAACCCAGATGATCAAGGCGATCAAGCAACGCCCCCACGGTGAATACACCGACTTTTCGGTCGAGACGATAGTCAACCATTACTTTCGGATTGGTGAGCGGGTGCGCGTTGACCCGCTCCTAGCCCTCGCGCAGGTGGTGCTGGAGACGGGCAACCTGTCGTCGTGGTGGGCGGCGCGCCCCCGGCGCAACCCGGCGGGCATTGGTGTGACGGGTGCCCCCGGCGTGGGGCTTGTGTTTGCGTCGTGGGAGCATGCGTGCATGGCACATATCGGGCGGTTGCTGGCATATGCCCTGACCGACGACGATGTGCGCGACAACGCCGAACGGTGGGCACTGATCGGGTTGGCTCTGTGGGTGCGTCCGCTCCCGCTCCGGCTCCGTGGCACGGGCGCAACGCCGCGTGCCCTGACGGGGCGGTGGGCAACCGACCCGTACTATGGCGACAAAATTGTCCGCACCGCCAATACTATTCTCGCGGCATAGCACCCGGCA
>CAZNQP010000026.1:31040-36000 GCA_964575355.1 uncultured Chloroflexaceae bacterium | reverse complement strand
GCCAGTAGCACCGACGAGAGCACCAAGCGGCGGCGGCAATGCCGCAGTCGCAACACACTCATGCACCAAAATAAGGAGATCGCGCGTGACCGACGAACCACAAGACGAAACGAAACCAGCAGCAAAGGGGCGCATGCCATACACCACCGCTGTGGCTATTGCCCTTGCTGTGACTATCGGGGTGGCGTTATCCATCGCTCTGTTGCTGGACTTGGGTTTTAATGCCTTGGCAAATGGGAGCTAGGCGATCAATGTTGTCCCATGGCTTGCATCACGAGCAGGTTGTCATGGATACCCTGAGCTAGCTATCCTGACATGGATACCCTGATCCTTGTGGCAATGTTCGTCGGCGGGCTTGCCTGTCTCGTCGTCGGAGCCGAGTTGCTCGTCCGAGGCGCAGCCGCACTAGCTGCGTCGTTTGGCATTCCCGCGCTGGTCATCGGCTTGACGGTAGTGGCGTATGGCACCAGTGCCCCCGAACTTGCCGTAAGCGTGCAAAGTAGCCTGATCAATCAGGGTGACATCGCGGTTGGCAACGTCATCGGCAGCAATATCTTTAACGTACTGTTTGTGTTGGGGCTGGCGGCTATGCTCGCGCCGCTGATCGTGGACAGTACGCTGGTGCGTCGTGATGTGCCCGTCATGATTGGCACGTCGTTGCTCTTCTGGGCGATGGCGGCTGATGGTGTGATTGCCCGCTGGGAAGGGCTGGTGTTGCTGGCAGGCGCGGTGGGCTATACTCTCTGGATGGTCATTGCGGGGAGACGCGAAGCGGCGAGCACTGGCGGTGCAGCCGCTGGTGAAGCAGATGATGCAGACGTAATACCTGAACAACCGCGCTGGCTCTCGTTGGTGCAGGTGGTGGGTGGGCTGGCGGTGCTGGTGTTGGGGGCGAACCTGCTGGTCAATGCCGCCGTGACGGTGGCAACGTTGCTGGATGTGCCGCCGCTGATCATTGGGTTGACTGTGGTGGCGGTGGGCACGTCGTTGCCCGAAGTGGCAACCTCGGTGGTGGCAACGTTGCGTGGGCAGCGTGACATTGCCGTGGGTAACGTGGTGGGTAGTAATATCTTCAACTTGTTGCTCATCCTTGGTGTGGCTGGCTCGCTCGACGGGAACGGGCTGTTGATTGCCGCCGACGCGCTCCGCTTCAATATACCTGTGATGGTGTTGGTGGCGGTGGCGTGCTTGCCGATCTTCTTTACTGGCGGCATCGTGGCACGCTGGGAGGGTGTGCTGCTCTTCGCCTACTATGTCGCCTACATGCTGTACCTCATTTCTGCCGCGCTCCGCCATTCGGCTGTCCCCCTACTGTACAACGGGTTGCTGATAGCGGGTGTACTCACCGCGCTGGTGCTGCTCGCCACGAGCGGGCGCGAGCTGTGGCAGCAACGCAGCAACACGACCTAGCGACCTAGCGACCTAGCCGTCGGGTGGGGTTGCCGTGCATCTATATCTATAACGAAAACGAAGGGGTAACGCAACGCGCTACCCCCTCAGCCGTACCCCCGGTCTTGATTGTCCTCGTCGGGTTGGTCACGCCCCATCGGCTGTCTCCTGCAACTGCGCCCGTTCGTCGGGTGTCGTCAGGCGAAACGCGCCCTGTTCATTGATATACACAACTGCCTCATCGCGCACCACCACCAGTAGGTCGGGGTGCGTGTCGTTGTTTACGTCGCGCAGGGTGATGTATGGTACGGCGTATTGTCCTGCGCTGCCCACCAGATATGGACCGTCGAGCCACTGTGCCGCTGCCACATCGCCGCCGGGAACCACTAGCACACTGACCTGCCCGTTAATATTGAACGCCTCGATCACCGTGGGGTGAAAGCGTTCGTCGCCTTGTCCAACATATGCCACTGCACTGACCTGCCGTGGCATGCCATAGCGCACATCATCGAATATGCGCTGCCCCTGTGTGAGTGTCCACTGCATCACCAGCCCGCTTGCGACCAGTGCGAGCGCATAGGCGAGCACTGGCACGCCCCGCCGTACCCACGGCAGCCATGCCGTGAGCCATGGCGGGGTTTGCCGGCGGTGCAGTGTCCGTCGGATAACCGCCATAGTACACCTCCTGTACTGTAGTGTGGTGCGTCGCGCCTGCGCCGCCAGCCACGAGGTGCGCTGTTGCTATCGCACGGTACGGCGACCGTGTGGATAGAGCGTGGTGTGTGAAGACAAAAGACGAGCGTGGACAATCAGGATAGGTTGACATAAGTATAACATTGTATTGTCCTCTTTGCAACCTTTCGGGAAGCGTTTCCGGCTGGTTATAGTACGTCTGTGCGCGACCAAAAGTTGCACTGTTGCATATGTGACAACCGACGGTAGTCAAACCTTTACGCCCACGGTGCAAATCTTTCGCTGCAAAACGGTTTTGTTCCCGTATCATACACGTATGTAAGTAGTTGATATATGAGCTTTTTGTGTGAGCGGGGAAGACAGTGCTATGGGGGCAGGTGCCGCCCGAATCGGTCCGAACAGCATTTTACAGACCGTAGATGTCGTGCAGGCGCACCACGGTGCGGCGGCGGCATGTGCTGCGCTTGCCACGAGTGGCTATGCCGCGTGGTGCGACGACCCGCCCACGGCGATGGTGCCAGAGGAAGCGTTCCACGCGCTGACGGCGACGTTGGTGCGGCAGTATGGCGATGGCGCGGCGGCGGCACTGCTGGTACAGGCGGGCGAACAAACCGCGAGTTATCTGCTTGCCCACCGCATCCCGCGCCCGTTTCAGGCAGTGCTGCGGCGGTTGCCACCGGTGCCCGCGCTGGCGGCGTTGCTGGGGGCAGTGCGCTTCAATGCGTGGACGTTTGTCGGCAGTGGCGAATATCGTTACACGGTGCGCCACCCCGCCGCGATTGTCCTGACGTTGCGGCAGGCGACGGTGCCCGCCGTTGCCCACTTTTTCAGCGGCACCTTTGCCCTGCTGCTGCGCGAGTTGGTGGACGACCAGACCGCCCTAACGAGCCATGTGCTGCCCTATGTGGGCGGGTTGGTGTGTACCTATCAAGTGCGGTTGCCGGGGCGTGCGCCCACGGGGGTGCCGCTCGCCGGGTAGTGGACAGGTGGGGCGTTGGGTTGTCTGCCGCCCTGCCGGACTGCCCGTGTACCGTGATGACCTATGACCTGTGAGAGGAGTGGAGGAAGAACCAATGCGTATTTTGATGATCCAGCCAAATTATCATTCTGGCGGCGCGGAGATTGCAGGCAACTGGCCTGCAAGCTGGGTGGCGTACATTGGCGGCGCACTGAAAACGGCAGGCTACGATAATATCCGTTTTGTAGATGCAATGACCGATGATATGCCGCACGACCAGCTTGAGAAGGTTATCCGGCAGAACCAACCCGATGTCGTCATGGCAGGCGCGATCACGCCCATGATTTACAAGGCACAGGAGACGCTCGAAATTGCCAAGCGCGTCAACCCCAACGTCCGGACAATCCTTGGTGGCATCCATCCCACGTTTATGTATGCTCAAGTCTTAACCGAAGCCCCGTGGGTGGACTACATCGTGCGCGGCGAAGGTGAAGAGATTATCGTCAACCTGATGCGTGTGCTTGAGGCGGGTACCGAAAAGACCGACCTGCCCAACGTGACCGGCATTGCCTACCGCGACGGCGACGAGATCAAAGCCACGCCCGCCCACCCAGTCATTGCTGACCTCGACACGCTCACGCCCGACTGGGGCTTGCTTGAATGGGACAAGTACATTTATATCCCGCTCAACACACGGCTGGCAGTGCCCAACTTTGCCCGTGGTTGCCCCTTCACCTGCCGCTTCTGCTCGCAGTGGAAGTTCTGGCGACGCTACCGCACGCGCACGCCGGTCCGCTTTGTGGACGAGATCGAGGAACTGGTACGCGAGCACAATGTGGGCTTCTTCATTCTCGCCGACGAAGAGCCGACTATCAACAAGAAGAAGTTTGTTGCGCTGTGCGAGGAACTGGTACGCCGCGACCTGCCCATCCACTGGGGTATCAATACGCGCGTGACCGACATTCTGCGCGACGAAGCAGAGCTACCGCTCTATCGGCGGGCGGGCATGGTTCACGTCTCGCTCGGCACCGAAGCCGCCAGCCAGATGAACCTAAACCGCTTCCGCAAAGAGACCACCATTCAAGACAACAAGCACGCCATCCAGATACTCAAGGACAATGGTATTGTTGCGGAAGCCCAGTTCATTATGGGGATGGAAAACGAAACGCCCGAAAGCATCGAAGAGACCTTCAAGATGGTGCTGGACTGGGACCCCGACATGGCGAACTGGACGATGTATACCCCGTGGCCGTTCGCCGAATTGTTCGAGGAACTGGGCGACCGCGTGGAGGTGCGCGACTACTCGAAGTACAACTTTGTCACGCCGATTATGAAGCCGGACGAGATGGAGCGCGAAGAGGTGCTGAAGGGGGTGCTGCGTTGTTACGGTCGCTTCTATGCCCGTAAGAGTTTCCTCAGCTACCCGTGGATTCGTGACCCGTTCAAGCGACGGTATATGATGGGCTGTCTCAAGGCGTTCGCAAAGACAACCATTACGCGCCGCTTCTATGACATCGGGCGCGTGCAGCAGAAGGGGTTGCACACCGAAATTGACCTCGGCTTCGATGAGAGCCGTATCCTGACCGTAGAACAAATCGCGTGCTTGCCGGAGCACCGCCCCGACATGATCGCCGACGTGAGCTTCGGCACACGCAAGGCAGGCTACCGCCGTGGCTCGTCGGTCAATGGGGATAGCGATGGGGACGGCGACGGTGACAGTGTTGGCAATGGTAACGGTAACGGTAACAGCGAAGTTGCTGCTATCCGCAAGGAAACGGTGCGCGACGAAGAGACCGTGCGAAACTGCTAGCGACTACCGTTCGCACCGCACGCGCACGCACTGTTCCACACGGCACCCAATACAAACGACGGGGGTACCTGCCCCCGTCGTTGTGGTGCTGGGTCTCCCAGCAGGTGGGG
>CAZNQP010000026.1:5325-30940 GCA_964575355.1 uncultured Chloroflexaceae bacterium | reverse complement strand
AAGAGCGTGACCCCCAACCCGATGACCATCACGGCGAAGGCGGTACGGAGGCGGCGCGGCGACCAGATGTTGCTCCAGTAGGTGCCCAGTGCTAGCCCGCCCAGCCCTGCCACCACAAAGACGACAATCAGCCCCCAGTCAATGCCCACGAGCGGCATATAGCCAGCCAGCCCCGATAGGGAGCTTGTCATAATGAGCAACAGTGAGGTGCCCACTGCGTCAGCCATTGAGAAGCCCAGTACCATGACCAGTGCGGGCACAATCATAAAGCCGCCGCCCACCCCAAGGAACCCAGTCAGGATGCCAACCACCCCACCCGCAAGGAGCGTCACGCCGACCTTGCGCCAGCCCGTGAGGTCTGCCAGCGGTGAGCGGCTGTCGGGTTGGGCTGGGCGCAACATCAAGCCTGCCACCATTAGCATCAGGACGGCAAACATGGTCATCAGTACGGGTTCGGGCAGTTGGAGCGCACGGGCAGCCGAAGCCGCGAGATACGCGAGGGTCATAGATGCCGCCCCAAACAGGAGGGCTTCGCGCCACTTGACGTGCCCGGCTCGCCAATGCATCACCGAACCAACTGCTGCATTGGTGCCCACGATAATCAGTGACGTAACGACGGCGGTCGTCCCGTCTTGCCCCAGTATGTAGACGAGCACTGGCACGGTCAGAATAGACCCGCCGCCGCCCAGCAACCCCAGTGCCAGCCCGATAATCGCACCAAACACTATGCCCATTACCATGTCCATTGGTTATGCCTTTCGTTCGCATGCATGCAGCATGCAGATAGCGGTGGATATATGCCTGTGCCGCAGCAAGCCCCCCGCCGCACATGCTGGGCGAGGGGCTGCGGGGCGTGCATCCTGTTCGGTGGGGGGCATACCACGCCTTAGCTGGTAGTGACCCGTTCGGTGTAGTCGTCGGCGCAGAACGTGAATGTTTCCATTTCGGTTTCGTCGTAGCCGGCTGCGCGTAGCTCAGCTTCGGCGGCAGCACGGTCTCGTCCCTCATTCTCGACGCGGTGCAAGAGCCAGAGCAACGCCACGCGGGAGGCACTGCGGCAGTGCAACACCAGTTTGTCGCTGCCTACGTCGGCAAGAGCCTGCTGGAAGGCAACAAGATGCTCTGGCTCCAGCTCGTAGGCAGGCAACGGCAGGTGTCGGTAGCGTAGCCCGGCAGCAGTGGCATTGGCTTCCTCTACGGTGGCACGTTCGGCATCGCTCCGCAGGTTGATGACGAAGCCATAGCCGCGTTCGGCGAGCGGCTGCCAGTCTTCTGGTTCGGGTTGCCCCGCAAGCAGCACCGCGTCCGTTACGGCGTACTCGATCATAGTTCCGTTCCTCTCAACTAGATAAACAGCGTGACCTTTGAGTGCGACGCATCGCCGAGGTACGCCGCCACGCCGCCTATTTCCAGCCCGTCAATCAGTTCGTCGTCGCGCACACCCAGCAGTTCGCGCGACATGTCACAGACGGTCATCTTCACGCCCATCTCCTGTGCCAGTGCGACAAACTCAGGGAGGCTGGTCACTTCGTGGTCTTTCATCAGCTTCTTCATGATGTTGGCACCGATGCCGAAGAAGTTCATCTTCGACAGCCCCAGTGCTTCGACGTTGCCGGGTAGTGCGGCGGTGAAGCCCTTTTCGATCAGGTTCTTGCCGTCGTAAATCTTCTGCTTCTTGACGGCACTCAGCCCCCAGAAGGTGAAGAACATGGATACTTCCATGCCCACGGCGGCGGCACCCGTGGCGATGATGAAGGCGGCAATGGTCTTGTCCATGTCGCCCGAAAAGACAACCATGGCGAGGCGGTCTTCAATATCCTGTGCCGGTGCGCCTTCCAGTTCGGCGATACGCTGTTCCATCTGCTCGATGCGGATGAGCAGGTCGGCGTTGGTCATGGTGGCGGCATCAATCGTCATAAGAGGCTCTCTTTCTCCTGATGTATATGGTAGAGTATCAGACATTCGGTGTGCCCCGCCCGAATGAGCAGGGCACGTTGCCAGCGGTGTACGGTGTGTGGGTGGTTAGCTTGTGCGGCGCAGGTAGTGCAGGTACAGTTCCTGCCCGTTTTCTTGGCTGGTTTCTTGCGCGACCAACTCGACGTTCTTTGCGCTCTTCACCCAGCCCTGAAAGTCGGCGACCGAGCCACGGTCAGTGGCGACAACTTCAAGTACCTGCCCGACTTCAAGGTTGTTGATGGCTTTGCGGCTCTTCACCAGCGGCATCGGGCACTTTGCCCCCTTCACATCCAGCGTCTGATCTGCTTGCATTGGTATACTCCTCCTGTTAGGTATTGACTCTGTGTATCAACTCGTCCGATAGACGGATAGATTGTCCGATAGACGGATAGATTGTTAGACCGATAGCGTATCCGGCGCGTGTGTTACTCGCTCAGGGCGCACACGTTCTTGCCGATTTCCAGTTCCGATGCTTCGTCTTCGCTCGGCACGACCAGCCCGATGTTGACGCGCTTGATCTGGATGTACTGTTCCGGGAAGACCGGGATGTGGCTCATCACGTAGGCGAAGAACTCGTCGCGGCTCCGCGGTGTGAGCGCGTCGTTCTGCTGGCGTACTTCGCCGTAGGGTGCCACGAACCCGCCCGCGTCGTTGGCTTCGCTCAGCACGCTGAAGTGTGACGGCAGAATGACGGTGGTGTCGTTCACATACTGCGGCAACTTCTCGAACATGCTGCGGTACAGAATGGGTGTCCACGTTTCAGCCTGCCCGCCCAAGTCGGGGCGACCGAACGAGCGCAGGAAGATGCCGTCGCCCGTGAACAGGTAGGTGCTGTTATCGGGGGCGGTGAACAGGAAGTTGACCTGCCCCAGCGTATGCCCCGGATAGCCAATCACATCTACGCGGTAGTTGCCGACCTGATACTGTTGCCCGTCGTGGAGCGGCGTGTAGGCGATGACGGCGGGCAGCATGTCCATTGGGTGGATGGCATCGTAGGGGTGCAAGAAGTAGGGTGCCCCCGTGTGTTCTGCCAGTGCCGGACCGCCACTGATGTGGTCGGCGTGGGCGTGCGTATCGAAGATGTGCGTGACGGTTGCGTCTGCTGCGCTGACCACGCGGGTGTATTCGTCGGTGTGGCGGAGCGGGTCAACGATGGCGGCTTCGCCGTTGCTGATGACGATGTAGCTGACATCGCCACGGGCGGGGCGGGCTACCTGCACGATACGCCCGGCATCACTCGTGACGACATCGCGCACGTCGTAGAAGTCCCCCCACGCGGCGATGCCGCCCGCAAGGTAGGCTGCACGGTAGCCGTTTTCTGCCAGCAACCCGGCGACGTATTCCGACGACCCCTGCTTGGCACACACGACCAGTACGTCGTGCCCGGTGGGTACCTGCTGGAGCGAAGCCGCTTCATCTTCGATAAAGTCGAAGTAGGGCAGGTTGAGCGTTTGCAGGTTGCTACCGCCTTCGATCTGCCATGTGGCGAATGCGTCATTGTTGCGAACATCGAGCACAAACAGCGGCTCATTTGCCAGCAACCGCGCGTACAGTTGGGTTGCCGTCATTGCCTGAACTTGTGTGTCAACAGTCATTCTATGTCTTCTCCTTGTTTGCTATCTCTCGCTAGCACCAGTGTTGGTTGGCGTATTCCGTTGCTATATGTACTATAGCGAGGGGGTGTAAACGCAGTATGCGACTGTTGTAAGGGCAGTGTAAGGATATGCCAAAAGATATGCGATATGCCAGCCCACGACCGACGGGTGTGCGATTCTGGTACACGATGCACAGGGGCTAGTCGCGGGTCAGGGGCAGGGTAAACCAGAAGGTACTGCCCTGCCCGGTGCCCGCGCTACTGGCGTGGAGTTCGCCGCCCATTGCCCAGACGAGGTGGCGTGCGATGGTCAGCCCGATACCGCTTCCGCCGCTGCTGCGTGCCCGCGAGCGGTCAACGCGGTAGAACCGCTCGAAGACGTAGGGTAAACTCTCGGCGGGGATGCCAATGCCGCTATCTATCACGCGCACCTCAGCCATTGCGCCGCGCGGTGCCAGTGCCACCCGGATGCTCCCGCCTTCGGGGGTGTAGCGCACTGCATTGCCCACGAGGTTGAGCAATATCTGTGCTGTGCGGTCAGGGTCGGCGTACACCTTGAGCGTAGCGCAGGCTTCTTCGACGTTCAGGTCGAGGTTCTGGGCGATGATCTGGGGCTGGATTTGCGCCACCACCTGCCGCGCCAGCGGACACAGGTCGAACGCGACGAGGTGAAGCTCGGTCTGCCCTGCTTCCACGCGCGACAGTGATTGCAGGTCGTTGACAAGGCGGCGCAGGCGGCGCACTTCGCCCTGTATCAGCGTGAAGGTCGCGGGGTCGTTGGGCAGCACCCCGTCTACCATGCCTTCGAGGTAGCCCTCGATGCCGGTGAGGGGGGTCCGCAGTTCGTGCGCGACGTTGCCGATCAGCTCAACGCGGGTTTGCTCGACGCGCTCAAGGGCTTCTGCCATGTCGTTAAAGCTGGTGGCAACGCTGGCGAGTTCGTCGTTTTCGGGGGGCATCACGCGCTCGTCGTAGTGCCCGGCGGCAATGCGCTGGCTACTGTGCGTCAGGTGCGCGAGCGGGCGCAAGATTTCGCGCACCAGCAACAAACTGGTGACGACCCCCGCGACGGTCGCCGCAATGGCTGCCGCGAGCAGGGCTTGCCCCATGGTCTGCTGAAACAGCAGCAGCAGGTTGGGCGGCAAGTTGCGCGGTGCCAGCAGTGCCGCCGTGAGCGATAGCACGACGACCCCCACCAGCACCACGAGCATTTGCGCGATGACGATACGCCAGCGTAGTTGTCGCCACAGTTTCATCGTGCCCCGTCGGTCAGTTGGTAGCCCACTCCGCGCACCGTGCGGATGAGCGTTACCCCTGTGGCGGCTTCGAGCTTGCGGCGCACCTGCCCTACATACACATCCACCACACGATCATTGCCAAAGAAGTCTGCCCCCCACACAAGGTCAATGATCTGCTCGCGGCTCAACACTTTACCCGCGTGGCGTGCCAGTGCCAGCAGCACATCAAACTCGGTCGTGGTCAGGTCGAGCGTCTGCCCCCCCGCCTGTACTTCGCGCCGGTCGGGGTCTATTTGCCAATGCGCGAAGTGCAACCCGCTTTCGGTAGGGGCGGTGGGCGTTGCGCGGCGGCGGCGCAAGATCGCCTGCACACGGGCGACGAGTTCGCGGGGGCTGAAGGGCTTGGTCATATAGTCATCGGCACCAATGCGTAAGCCTGCCACGCGGTCTGCTTCTTCGCTGCGGGCGGTCAGCATCAAGATATACACATCCGAGTCGTGGCGGATGCGGGCGGCAAGTTCGGTGCCGTCCATGCCGGGTAGCATCAGGTCGAGGATCACGAGATCAGGCTGCACCGTGGCAAGGCGTTGCATCGCGTGCTCGCCGTTGTCTTCCCAGATAACGCGGTAGCCCTCGTGTTCCAGATAGGCACTAACAATGCGATAGATGCTCTCTTCGTCTTCGACCAGCAAGATAGTGCCGGTGCCGTTGGTGGGCTGCATACGGGTCTCCTGTTTGGCTGGGTGGCGCACCCCTACAATGGCAACTTGGGGGCATGCGATAGCACTTCGCAGCCGTTTTCCGTGAGCAGGACAAGGTCTTCAATCCGCACGCCGCCCCAATCTTCGAGGTAGATGCCCGGCTCGATACTGAAGACATTGCCGACGTGCAGCGTGTCATCGCTGGTGCGGGCAAGGCGCGGGGCTTCGTGGATGTACATCCCCACCCCGTGACCGAGCGAGTGCCCGAAGGCATCGCCGTAGCCTGCCGCCGTGAGGTAATCGCGGGCAATAGCATCGGCATCCACGCCGCTCATATTTGGGCGGATGCCCCGGATAGCACGTTCTTGTGCTTCACGGACAAGGTGATACACCTCGCGGAAGCGGGCATCGGGTTCGCCCAGTACAATCGTGCGCGTCAGGTCGGCGGTATAGCCGTTGAGGTGGGCACCCATGTCAATAATAATCGGTTGCCCCTGCCCCAGCGGGCGGTTGCCCGGCTCGGCGTGGGGCGAAGCACCATTGGCACCCGCCGCCACAATGATGGGAAAGGCAACGCCCTGTGCGCCCATGTCGCGCATGGTGCGTTCGAACAACCACGCCGCTTGCTGTTCGGTGTGGTCGGGCGCAAGCAACGGCAGCACCGCTTCGAGCGTCGCGTCGGTCATGGCGATTGCCTGTTGCAGCAGGCGTAGTTCGGCGGCATCCTTGACCGCCCGCAACGGCTCGATCAGGTTTTCGGTGGCAACGAGTTCAACCGTGTGGCGCGGGTTGTCGTTTGCATCAATGGCGTGCTGCCACGCCTGTCGTTGCGCGACGGTGACGTGGGCGGCTTCGTACCAAATGGTATCAAGGGCGTATTCGGCTGCCATTTCGAGCAACAGCTGGTGCATGCGCTGCCCCGGCTGCAACTGCCGCTGTGTGAAGTGCGGAGCTTCGACGGCGGCGCGGGTGCGATAGCGAAAATCGGTGATGAGGATCGCGTCATCCGGGGTGACGAGCAGCACCCCCGCCGAGCCACTGAAGCCGCTCAGGTAGTGGCGGTTGGTGGGGTGCGTTACCAACAGGGCGGTAATGTCGTGGGCGTGCATCGCGGCGCGGAGCCGTGCAAGGCGTTGTGTCATACGGGTTCTCCTTCGCAATTCTTTGCAATGTGTGTTCCCAGTCTATGCGGGGTAGTATGCACCGCACAACCGGGTAATTTGTTCAGTACACAAACTATTTTTGTGTTATAATAGCATGCAACGTATGTTCAGGGGCAAGTCAGCCATTGTATGTAATGTGTGATGACAGAGTGGCATCCCAGACCACTGCCACGGGCTATCTGTGAAGATACCATTCCTGAGTATATCCAGAGGACTCACGATCTGTCAATTGCTATTGCTCAACCCGCCCCGCTGGACGTGATGCGTCCAGCATCTGGCTTGTCTGCTGCCACTTGTGGGCACGGGGTTACAGTCTACCAGACACTAGAGACGGAGAGCACAGCCATGACCCAGCGGCAGGTTCGTTTAACACAGGCACAACGGCAGGAACTGATGCGTTTGCGCGACACGGCAGACAAGCCGTATTTGCGCGAACGGGCGGCGGCGATCTTGAAGGTTGCCGATGGCATGCCCGCCGCCGTCGTTGCACGGCATGGGTTGCTGCGGCAACGCAAGCCAGATACTATTTATGACTGGCTCAATCGGTTTCACGATGAAGGCGTAGCGGGGTTGAGTATTCGCCCCGGACGGGGGCGCAAGCCACTGGAGGCGGGCGACGCTGCTAGTGGTATGTACGAGTAGGCGGCGTGTTGCTGCCGCACCGGTGACGCTGTGGCACGCACACCTGCACCGGCAACCGTGACCCGTGGCGGCGCGGTTGTCGGTGTGCCGGGTCATGATCGGCGGTCTGCGCTGATCTGTGCCAAGACCATGCGAGAGTACGGCAAAGCTATGCTATAATTCAGGGCGGTGTTATGCAGTATGTGCAATTGAAAGACGCAGGCTGGTATGACGGCACACGCCTGCGGAATGGTGCCCCGCGATGGTGCACCAGCATCGGCAGGTTTCACCACACCACCGCCCCACACAAACACGCCCGGTAGCATATCAGTTGCTCGTGTAGTACAAATTGACAGGAGGTAGGCAAATGACCTGGAGCGACCAGGCAGAGTCCATGACAGCAATGTGGACTGAAGCCCAGAAGACGATGTGGCAGAGTTGGTACAATGCGGTCCAATCGGCGGCTCCATCCCCCGCACTGCTCTGGAACCGTAACTTGCTGGAAGATTGGCAACGGATGGCTAATCAGGGTCTTGAGATGTGGTCGCGTGGCACAAACTCCTCTTTTCGCACGACCTCGGAGCAGATGCTTTCAAGCCAGACCGCGATGCTCCAGATGTTGCAGGCAACGACGCAGGCATGGCAGTCAATGGCACCGCGCCTTGATGCCGGGCAAGACTGGAATGAGGTGCTGAAAGCCTACACCGAGCAGATGCGCCAGCGGTTGATGCTCAACCCCGCTGCCATGAGTGAAAACCTGAAGGATACCGCCCAGCTCTGGCAACTCTATACGACGCAACTGCGCGACCTGCTGATGCCATGGATGACGATTGCTCAGCGTGCTCCCACCATGATGGGCATGCCGGGCGGTAACGGCGACCAGCGTGCGCTGGAGTTCACGCAGATGGGCTGGGATGCGTTTGGTCAGACGTTCGGGAGCCTCGTGCGTAGCCCTGCATTTGGTTTGACGCGTGAGTTTGAGGAAAAGCTCTCAAACGCGTTCGATGGCTACCTGAAGTTGCAGCAGGCAAGCACCGACTATCAGCTACTGATGGCGGATGCCTGGGCAGGGGTGTTCGGCGAGGTGATGAACGACATCCGCAACCGTGCCGATCAGGGCAACCCGGTCGAAAGCCTGCGCGACCTCTCGCGGGTGTGGCTCGGTGCCGCCGACCGGAGCTTCGATAAGCTGTTCCGTACCGAAGAATACGCGCAGGTGCAGGGCAAGTTTGTGTCGGCGTTGATGGAATATCGCATCAAAGAGCGCACACTGGTTGAAGAAATCCTCAAGAGCACCTACCTTGCGTCGCAGGGCGACATTGACGAAAGCAACCGCAACGTCTACTTGCTGCGGAAGGAAGTGAAGGCACTGCGGAAAGAACTCAAGGAACTGCGTGCCAACAGCGATGCCCCCGCCAAGCGTACCGCGCGGCGCACGTCGTCGCGCAGCAAGGCAAAGGATGCCGATAGCGGCGAAGCCGTAGCCGAAGCTCCGGTTGCCAAAGGCGAAACCCACGGCGGCGGCGAATAGCGGCGGTGAATGACGAGAAACGAGTATAGTACAAAGGAGAACTGCTCATGACGAATGGTCCTTCGATGCCAATTAACATTAGCCCGACCGATGCATCGCGCGAAATGCTTGATATGAACGAGAAGCTGATTGGCGGCTTCAAGACGTTGGGCGACCTGACCCACGAAGACGTACAGGTGGGCACTGCGCCCAAAGAGGCAGTCTATACCGAGGACAAGCTGACCCTGTATCGCTACATCCCGGTGGTGCCCGAAGAAGAAATGCACCCCGTGCCGGTGCTGATCAGCTACGCGCTTGTCAACCGCCCAACGGTGGCAGACTTGCAGGAAGACCGCTCGATGGTGCGGAACCTGCTCAAGCAGGGCATTGACGTATACCTGATTGACTGGGGCTATCCGGGGCGTGCCGACCGCTGGCTGACGCTGGATGATTACATCAACGGCTACATTGATAACTGTGTGGACTTCATCCGCGAAAGCCACGAACTTGACCAGATCAACCTGCTGGGTATCTGCCAAGGCGGGACGTTCAGCTTGTGCTACACAGCCCTGCACCCCGAAAAGATCAAGAACCTCGTGGTTATGGTCACGCCGGTCAACTTCCACGCAGAGACGGCACAGCGCGGCATGATCTCGATGTGGGGCGGTCACATTGACCCGCGCCTGATGGTAGATGCCTATGGCAACATTCCCGGCGACTTTATGAACTTCGGCTTCCTGATGTTGCAACCCTTCCAGTTGATGATCCAGAAGTATGCCGACATGCTCGACTTTGTGGATGACCGCAAAAAGTTGCTCAACTTCTTGCGGATGGAAGAGTGGATTTTCGATAGCCCCGACCTAGCAGGCGAAGCCTACGCCGAGTTTGTGCAACGCTTCTTCCAGAACAACGAACTGGTCAAGGGTGAGTTCGACCTGAACGGTGAGCCGGTAGACATGAAGAATATTACCATGCCGGTGCTCAACGTTTATGCTGAGAAAGACCATTTGGTGCCGCCGCCTTTCTCGCAGGCACTCAAAGAGCATGTGGGCACCGAAGACTATACCGAAGCCCCCTTCCCGGTGGGGCACATCGGCATGTACGTCAGTGGGAAGGCGCAACGTGACCTTGCCCCGACAATCGCCAACTGGCTCAAAGCACGCTAGCTAACACCAGAAATCCGGGCAAGACGGACGGGCGGTATTGGCAAACGCTGCTGATACCGCCTGCGTGCATGTCAGCCGGTTGCCAAGAGCCGGTTGCTAACACGAGCAGATAGCAGATACCCAATGATGTGTACAGCGACCACGAGTGAAATACCGACCAATGGTGAAAGGAGAGTTTGTGGAACCCAACCGTATAATGGAAGCGTGGCTCAGCATGATGACCGAGGCGGTGCGCGGCAATACTGATGCTCGCGCAGCAGTGCAGGCGATGACGATGGCTCCGATGCGCCCCGATGAGATGCTCCGCCTGATGACGACCTTTATGCCGCCGGGGATTGCCCCCGTGCAGGCAGAAGTGTTTAACGATTGGCTGGAAGAATACTGGAAGGCAATGGGGGTGGTGCCGCGTTACCGCTACCTCGAACTGCTCGAACGCTACGAACGGGCGCGTGAGCGGGTCGAGGAACTTGAGCGGTTCACGCGCAGTCGTACCCAACTCTCGTCATCGCTGGAGCGCACCGGCAACGACAGTGCCGAACGAGTGCTTTCGATGTGGGGCAAGGTGATGGAAGACTCCATGAAGATGCAGCAAGAGATGCTCAAAACGTGGATGACGACTGCTGCGGACGGCACCCGCCCCGCAGAGCCGTTGCCGGGGGGTGCCGCCGCGCCGCCGCCTGCCGCCCCCGAAGGCGACCCGCCGCCACCGCCCGCCACGAGCGACAACGAACGGGGCGGCACTGCCTAGCGGGGTAAGCCGTGTGTTTCTGGCAGGTCAGCCATTAAGTTCATATTTTGGATTGCCTGACCTGCCGCCCCCTTGATCAAGTTGTCTGCAACCGATACGAGAATAGCCCGCCCGCTTGCTTCGTCTATCAGGTGGGTGCCGATCACGCACAGGTTGGTGTGGACGGCGTGGCGCAGTTCTGGTAGGTGGTCGGGCAGCACGACAACGAATGGCTCATCGGTATACCGTGCATAGGCGGCGCGTAGGGCGGCGGCGGTGGTGCCGGGGTGCAGGTTGACGTAGATAGTCGAGAGGATGCCGCGCACCACGGGCAGCAGGTGCGGCGAAAAAATGACGTGTAGCCCGGTCTCCTGCTCCATCTCGGCAATGTGGCGGTGGCGGTGCCCCACCTTATAGGCACTGAAGTTTTCGTGTGCCTCGCTGAAGTGGGTCGTCAGTGACAGCCCGCGCCCTGCGCCCGACACCCCCGACTTGCTGTCCGCAATCACCGTGGTATCGGCGAGTAGCCCCGCCTGCACCAGTGGCGCCAGCGCAAGGATCACGGTGGTGGGGTAGCAGCCCGGATTGGCGACCAGCCGCGCTGTGCGGATGGCGGCGCGGTGCAGTTCGGGTAAGCCGTAGACGGCTTCATCGAGCAGTTGGGGGGCATCGTGGGGGTGCTGGTACCAACGGGTGTAGGCAGCGGCAGTGTGCAGGCGGAAGTCGGCACTGAGGTCAATGACGCGGCATCCGGCTTCAAGCGCACGCACAACCGTGGGGGTTGCGCTCCCGTGCGGCAGACACGCAAAGACAAAATCCACACTTGCCGGGTCGGTCTCTTCGGGGCTGATGATTGGCACCTCTAGGGTGGTTGGGAAGATGTCGCGTAGCGTTTGCCCTGCCGCTGAGCGGGCTGCTGCAAAGCCAATCGTGACCTCCGGGTGCCGTGCCAGCAGGCGAATGACCTCGAACCCGGTGTAGCCTGTTGCTCCATAAATGCCCACTCGTATCATAGGTACTCCTCTCATTTAGACCCCAGTAGTCGGCTAGGTTCCCCTGTTTGCCATTCTAGCATATCCCCATCCAGAATGCGTAGACGACCCCCTGACCGTGCATTCATCATTTTGTCATTTGCAACTTGCCGTGGCTGTGCTATTATATACGTCCCCCTTATTTTGGGGCAAACGTCAATAAGGAGTAAAAACAATGCCTACACCACCTCGCCGCTGGCCAATTGAATTGGAAGAGGAACGTACGCTGTCGCTCGAAGAAGCCGGTGCCGCCAGTGAATGCTTGAATGAGGCGTTGGGCCGTCTTGATAGTGCCCGTTCAGCGATTGTTACCAACCTAGCTCTCACCCGCCTGCTCTTGTCTGAGGCTGACCGCTGTGCCGCCGATACCCAAGCCCACCTTGAGCGTATTCAACGTGCGCTAGTGCTGAGTCGTGGGAAGAGCATCCACGGTCGTTGGCCCAGCGTTGCAGCCTCGCAGCGCGACGACGCATGGGGTGCTGCTCAGGCTGCCGCGACGCTCGTCGCCAGTGCCCAAGAAGACCTTGCCATGGCACTAGAACGCCTGCAAGCCAGCCCGTTGGCTGCCGAGCCTGCCATGCTCGAAGCGGCACGCAAGCAAGCCCGTGCGCTCGCCCTGCTCGAACGGATTGCCCGGCTGATGACCGAAGCCGCCATGGGGCGTGCCTAGCCGAGAGCCGCTATCAGGCTCACTTCAGCCCGGTACCAGTCGGCTACTATCGTTCGCCTGTCACTCTATCGCTACGATAGAGACAGCGGGCGGTTCTCGCGCCCATGGGTCACGCTAAGCGAGGATGGAAGGAGCCGACATGCTATGAAACGTGAACGTACCACTGCACACGCGTTGCCACGTATGACGCTGCTATTACTCATTTGTATAGTTGCGCCGTTGTTCGCGTTGCCGCCGTCGCGTGTCGCGGCGGCACCTGCGACAACCCTGACCGGGCGCGTCACCGATGAGGTCACGGGTACGCCTATTGCTCGTGCCACAGTCACGGTGCTGGTTGCCGGTGAGCCGCAGGCGGTGGCGACCAGCGATGCCGCCGGACGCTTCCGTGTGGGCGGGCTTGCCGTGGACGCACCCTACCAACTGGTGACGGTCACGGTGTCGGCGGTAGCCTATGCAGGCTGGACACTGCGCGACACGCCGCTCTATCCGGGGGTAGACCGTGACCTAGCGGTGGTATTGGGGAGCCGCCCCACCGAGCGGAGCGGGGCACTGCCGTTGCCCACGAGCGGCGACGAACGCGGGGGCGAACCTGCCGCGCCTGCTCCCGGTACGGACGTACCAACGGTGCCGCCGCGCACCGATGCGGTCACGCTGCAAGCGTTTGGGCACGACTACCCGCCGCATACCATCCGGGTGGCACGCACTGGGCACAAGCTTTGCGCGACGTGGCTCGACGCAGGTCGTCCGGTGCTGTTCATCGAGGAGATGCCCTTCCGCGATTATATCAAGCAGGTGGTACCCAACGAATGGGTACCGTCGTGGCACCCCGAAGCCCTGAAAGCGGGGGCGATTGCCGCCAAAACCTTCGCGTGGGCACAGATGATTGGTGGCAAACGCTACCGCGAGACGGGTGCCGATGTCGTTGATAATACCTGCGATCAGTACTTCGTGCCCGGTTCGCAGCAGGCTTCGACGAATGCGGCAGTTGATGCGACGTGGGACTATGTGATCCACCGCGACAATCAGGTTTTCTTTACCTACTACCGTAACTATCAGTCGCGCTGCGAAGAGACTGGCGCATCGCCGTGCATGGGGCAGTGGGATAGCCAGTACGCGGCACTTGCTGGTGCATCGTGGCAGGATATTATCACAGCCGCCTATGCCCCCGACCGTATTTTCATTGGCACCCTACCCGGCAACACGCCCCAACCTGAGCCATATCGCTACAGCGTGGTCAGCCGTAACCCCGCGCTTGCTACGTGGCACAGTCGCCCCGCCGTGTTCGAGCTTGTGCTCCGCAACGAGGGAAGCCTGCCGTGGTTCCGCAGCGTAGACACCCCCGGTAACACCACCGGCTATGCCGTGCATCTCGCAACGGGGATGCCTGCGCCGGGTAGCGACAACCCGTATGCCCAGCCCGACCACGCCAGCCCGCTCTTTGTGGCGGGCGGTGAAGGCTGGTGGGGCGTGACCCGCGACCAGAACCGGGTGGTCATGGTTGAAGATGTAGTACAACCGGGGGCAACGGCGACGTTCCGCTTTGCGGCGGGTGTTGCACCCACGGCGGGTGCGCTCGACTTGCTGTTCACCCCGGTGGTAGAGCACCTCATGTGGATGGAACCACAGGGTGGTAGCGGCTTTCGTATTGTCAACAACCCCTACAGTAGCCGCCTTGAACGGGTCTCCCCTGCTCCCCGCCTGACGCTCCCCGCAGGTGCCACTGCTGACGTGACGGTGCAGATGCTCAACGTGGGTCCGGTCGCGTGGGAACGCGCCAGTACCGTGCTTACCTCTATCGTCAGCGATGGCGCACCTATCAGCATTGGCTCGCCGTTGCAGCATTTTACGTGGCTCACGCCTGACCAGCTTGCCCGGCTCAGTGAAGAACAGGTACCCCCCGGTGCGGTGGGGACATTCCGCTTTACGGTGCAGGCACCCGCCGAGCCGGGCGAGTATGCACTCCGGGCGCGTCCTTATCTGGCGGGGTGGTGGGCGGATACCTACGACAGCGACATGCAGATCACCGTGCAGGTGACGGGCACGAGTGCTGCACCGCCGCCGGGCGCGTTTCAGACGTTCATCCCGACCATCATTCGCTAGTGGGGCGAGCGGGGTGCATGCGAGTGTCGGTGGCACAGCGACGACCCGGCATTGCCGGGTCGTCGCTGTTGTTGGCTGCGTGTGCAGCTATGGCGTAGCAGTGCGCGACCGTGCGCTAGTTGGCAGCAGTGCGAGCTTCTGCGAGCCAGCTATCTGCGAGGTCACGGTTTGCTTCCAGCCACTCTGCTGCGTGGCGTTCGATGTCGGCTTCAGTGTTTTCGCCCTCAATCGTCATCAGCACGTTCTGCGCCGCGATGTCTTGCAGCGGGATGCTCACGACTTCAAGCAGGCGGGCAGCCGCCGGGTTGTTAGCAAGGAACTCGCTGTTCGCCGTGACACGAATGTCGTTGGGGGGGAAGCCCATCTCGCATGGGTCGCCAGCGCAACCCTCTACGCCTTCTGCCACCGTGTCCTGACCTGCGCCTAAGTCTTCTGGCAGTGCCGAGTAAGGTACCGTGACCCATACGACATCTTCGCCCGGCACCAGTTCCGCAATTGTCCAGTTGGGAGTCCACGTGTAGAAGAAGATGGGTTCGTTCCGCTCGAAGCGGGCAATCGTGTCAGCCATCAGTGCCGAGTATTCGCCCTGCACCTGTGTGACGCTGTCGGCTAGCCCGTATTCTTCGATGTGAAAGTTGATGATCTGCTCACATGCCCAGCCGGGGTTACAGCCGGTCAGGTCAGCACGACCATCGTCATCAGTGTCGAAGCGGGCGGCTACGTCCGGTTTTGCGAAGTCCGCAAGACTGGTAATGCCCAGTTCGTCGGCGGTTGCCTTGTCAATCAGGTAGCCTTGCAGCGCACCCGATGCCAGTTGGTTCCCAACGACTTCAATCGTGCCCGCGAAGTCTTCATTGTTCACGTAGATGTCGTGGTTGGGCAACCAACTATTCACCCAAAAGTCAACTTCGCCGCGCGATGCCGACAGGTAGAAGACTTGGTTGTCCAGCGTCTGCGGCTCCTGCACATCATAGCCCAGTTCTTCCAGTAGCGTTGCATAGATAGCTGCTTGGAACCAGCCCGTGTCCCACGTTGCGCGACCCATCGTCACTGCAACACCTTCACCCGGCAGCGAGCCTGCTGCTGCTTCCGAACCCGCATCGGCGGCGGGTGCGTCTTCTTCGGCGGCGGGTGCGTCTTCTTCAGCGGCGGGTGCTTCGGCTGCGCCACCACAAGCGGTGACTACGAATATCAGGACAAGCAACACCGACAAAAACGACCAGCGTGTACGGATCATGAAACTGTCCTTTCCTTGCAATCTATAGCGACACGGCGAACAAAGCCGTGTCGCTGCAAAAAGGGTTGCACTACGCCTGTAGTGCCGTCATTAGTTGGCGGCAGCGCGGGCTTCCTCAAGCCAAGCCTCTACCTGCTCACGGTTTTCGTCGAGCCATTCTTGGGCGTGGCGTTCGATGTCCGCTTCAGTGTTTTCGCCCTCAATCGTCATCAACACGTTTTGGTCAGCGATGTCTTGCAGCGGAATGGTCACGATTTCGAATAGCTTGGCGGCGGCTGGGTTTGCGGCGAGGAACTCGCTGTTTGCCACCACCTTGATGTCGTTGGGCGGGTAGCCGAGGTCACACGGGTCATTCACACAACCCGGAATGCCGGTACCAACGGTGTCAACCTCACCCACTGCGTCCGGCTGTGTCCCGAAGGGTACTTCAATCCAGACCACGTCTTCACCGGGTATCAGCTCGGCGACGGTCCAGTTGGGGGTCCATGTGTAGAACAGGATCGGCTCACCGCGTTCGAAGCGGGCGATGGTGTCTGCCATCAGTGCCGAGTACTCACCTTGTACGTGGTCCACGCTGTCGCGCAACTCATAGGCATCAAGGTGGTGTTCGATGACAAGCTCACAGCCCCAGCCGGGGTTGCAGCCGGTCAGGTCTGCCCGCCCGTTGCCATCGGTGTCGAAGGCAGCAGCAATGTCAGGGTCTTTGAAGTCTTCGATGTTGTCAATCCCCAGTTCATCGGCGGTAGCTTTGTCAATCAGGTAGCCCTGCAACGCGCCTGCGCTCAGTTGGCTACCAACAGGTTCGACCAGCCCTGCTACGTCTTCTTCTTCGAGAAACGGGTTGTGGTTCGGGAACCAGCCGTTGACCCAGAAGTCTGCTTCGCCACGGGCAGCCGAGATGTAGAAGAGTGGGTTGTCCAGCGTCTGTGGTTCTGACACTTCGTACCCAAGTTCTTCGAGCATCGAGGAATAAATGGCTGCTTGGAACCAGCCAGTATCCCACGTCGCACGCGCCAAGTTGACGCTCACGCCTTCACCGGGCAGTGAACCCGATGCCGCTTCACCTTCGGGGGCTTCGCCTTCGGTTACCGGGGCTTCACCCTCCGCTGCGGGGGCTTCTTCTGTCGGTGCTTCGGCGGCACCACCACACGCGGCGATGCCGAGCATCAGCACGAGCAGCAAGGACAAAACCGATACACGTGTGTTACTCATCAAATGTCCATTCCTTTCTGTGTTCTGTTACGTATGATTCATTCCGTTTGAGGCTTCCGGTTGGTGCAGTGACATCACCGCACCCCTATGGTCGCCCTTCCATCTATGTTGAACAGGGTTGCCGCAGACGCGTCTGTGGTCGCATCTATGTCGTCTGCTTTTGCGTCACCTGCGAGATACGGTCAAGTATCACCGCGAGGATCAGCACGGCTAGCCCTGATGCAACCGCTGCACCAATATCGAGCCGCCCCACCGAGCGGAAAATCTGCTCGCCAAGCCCGCCGCCAGCAATCAGGGCGACGATGACGACCATCGAGAGTGCCAGCATCAACGTCTGGTTTAGCCCTGCCATAATGGTGGGCAACGCGAGCGGGATTTGAATCTGGCGGAGCAACTGCCAGCGGTCGGAGCCGAACGCCTTCCCGGCTTCCACAACTTCGTGGTCAACCCCTCGGATGCCAAGGTTCGTTAGGCGCACAATCGGCGGCAACGCGAAGATGACGGTTGCCAATGTGCCCGGTACGGGACCGATGCCGAAGAACATCACAATGGGGACAAGGTAGACGAAGGGGTGGATCGTCTGCATTGCGTCGAGCATTGGGCGGACAACCCCCTCGATCTCGTCACTGCTGGCAGAGAGAATGCCGAGCGGGATGCCTATCAGCGCACAGAAACTGACCGCTGTTACCACCATACTGAGGGTGCTTATGGTGGCTTCCCAATAGCCCATAAAGCCAATCAGCAACAGCCCGACCCCACTCAAGAGGCTGATCTTCCAGCCGTTGGTGAGGAAACCGATTGCCATGACCAGCGGAATGAGCACGAACCACGGCATTGCCAGTAGCATAGCTTCCGAGTTGGTGAGGACAACGTCAATTGGCCACTTGATTGCGTCGAAGACAGGTCGTGCGTTGGCAGAAAGCCAGTCTACCACGGTCTCAACCCATTCACCAATGGGTAACCGATAATCTGAGAAAAACTCTTCGTTATCGAAATCGAACATGTGCTACATACTCCTTTCATCTGGGTGCATTCGATAGTATTTGCTTGCCTATGAAGGCTTCTGTTCGTCGCCAACCAGTGCCGTGTCGCCGTTCGCGGTGGTCTCGGCTGCGTCGTCGCCGTTGAGGGTGAGCGGCGTGGTTGCTGCGACCGTGTGTTCCATCACACCATTGCCATCAGCTGTGCCTTCGCTGGCAATGGACGCGCCAGACCCCTCGATCTCCTCCACGGTGCTCTCAATCGTGGCGAGGCTTGCGAGCACGTCACTTGCGCTGACCATCCCGACCAGCCGCCCCTGTGGGTCGGTGACGGCGACGGGCACCCCGTTGGCTACGACGGCATACATTTCCGAAAGCGGTGTATCCACCGAAATGCGCGGCACATTGTCGGTCTCGGCAACATCGAGGAGTTCGTTCGGGTTCTTGGGGTTGTGCTTCAGTAGCTTCTGGCTACTGATCAACCCGGCGACCTTTTGGTGGCGGTCAACGACGTAGAAATCACCTGCCTCATCGCGGCTACGGGCACGCTTGTAGGCGTTCTCGACAGCGTTTTGCCCTAGCGTCACGTAGGCGGCGGGCTGCATCACCACTTCAGCCGTCAGGACGCGGCTTTGGTCTACATCTTGCATAAAGGCGGCAACGTAGTTGTTGGCTGGCTTGGTAATGATTTCAATCGGGTTGCCGATCTGGACGATTTGCCCATCACGCATCACCGCCACGTGGGTGCCGACGCGCAGGGCTTCGTTCAGGTCGTGGGTAATAAACAGAATAGTTTTGTTCAGGGTCTCTTGCAGTTGCAATAGTTCATTCTGCATCTGGCGGCGGATGAGTGGGTCGAGTGCGCTGAATGCTTCGTCCATCAGCAGGATGTCGGCATCGGTAGCGAGCGCACGCGCTAGCCCCACACGTTGCTGCATCCCCCCACTGAGGTTGTTCGGATACTTGTCTGCCCACTGCTTCAGCCCCACCAAGTCAAGGGCTTGTAGCCCGACCTCGCGCCGTTCTTCGGCACTGATGCCGCGCACCTGCAACCCATAGCCCACATTCTCAATGACGGTTTTGTGCGGCATCAGGGCGAAGTGCTGGAACACCATGGCAATTTTGGTGCGGCGCAACTCGCGTAGTTGCTGTTTGTTATAGGTCAGCACGTCTTCGCCGTCAATAAAGATTTTGCCGGTAGTCGGCTCGATCAGGCGGTTGACACAGCGGATCAGTGTGGACTTCCCGGAGCCAGACAGCCCCATCACCACGAAGATTTCGCCCGCCTTGACAGTGAACGAGGCTTTTGACACCCCGACGACCTTGCCCGTTGTCTCAAGGATGTCGTTCTTACTTACCCCTTGCTCCATCATCTTGATGGCATCGTCTTTGGGGGGTTTACCAAAAATGACGGATACGTCTTCAACCCGAATCTTTTCGCTCATGGGAGTCGTGTTCCTTCCTACAGTTCAGTGTGGCTGTTCTATTTATTCGACCTATTCGGCGCAACAATACACCGCTGTAACGTCTACGTTACAGGTAACGGACGGTAGGCTGGCACACTATCGCAACACAGGGTGTTTGATGCCCAACAGGCGTACGTACTGTCGAACAGGTGCGTTGGTTGTGGCGAGAAAGCAGGATGCCAGACGGTAGCACAGTACTAGCGCGGCTATCTGCGCCAATGCAGTTAGCCCGCCTATTGCAGCCTTATGTCTGCAAAAGTGCTACCAGTATGATGGTAGGCGTTTGGGACAACGATACAACCAGGCACGCGGGACTAAGCGCGAGGTACGAACACGGTTCGTTAGTTGGCTGCACCGCCTGTAAACTACCTGGAGTGCTTGAGTTCCCAGAGAGTTCATCGGGTTTGTCACGCCCGTCTGTCTCCTTTCTGTTGGCTCTTGCCTTACCGGTCTGTTTCAGTGGTGACACCCATATTATACCGTACCTTTGGGCGAGGCTGCAACCATTTTCACTCAAATCGGGTTAGTAATTCCTGAGATTCCCGCGTTACTCTGTGCGCCACACGCCCAATGCGCTGCACGCAATGCGTTGCGGTGCGTTCGGCGGCAAGCAGAAATGGCAGGACAGTGCTACAATGGCATGCAAAGGCTAGGTCATGCTCAAAAGAAATGGTAGACGATTGAGAAAAGAAACATGGATACGATCTGGATTGTAGATGGGGCATACCTGCTGAAGGCAGTACCACCGGGCGAAAAATTAGACTACATGAAGTTGAAGCGCGTCCTTGAGGAGTATAACGGTGCGCCCTTCGCCGCAAGCTACTACCTGAACTCGATCCCCTGTCCCCTCACCGAAGCCCAAGACAGTTTCCACCGCTGGCTACGCTCGCCGCCGCCGCGTGGTCCGCAGATGCACGTCAAACTCTATGACCTGAAAGAACTGAACGTGATGTGTCCTACATGCCACAAGACTTTTTCGCGTCAGGTGCAAAAGGGGGTAGACGTTGGCATTGCGACGCTGATCCTGAAACTTGCCGTGACGAACCAGTACCAACGGCTGATGCTGTCGGCTGGCGATGGCGACTTTCACGAAGCCTTGTGTTATGTGCGCCATGAATTGCAGCGCGAAGTGTGGATTAGCGGTTTTGCCCGGAGCTTGTCGGCGCAGTTGCAGCAGATGGCTGACCGGGTGGTGTTGCTTGACGAGTGCTGGCAGGCAGTGAAAAAAAGCTGGTAGCTCCCCGGTGGCAACTACCCAGTGGCAAGATACTCCCGCAACAGATCGTCTAGCTCGCGCAGTTCGACGGGCTTCCGCAGGCATGCGTTTACGCCTGCGGTCTGCCACAGGGTGCGGACAGTCGCTTCGTCGTGGGCGGTCATGAGGATAATGGGCAGGTGCGGCAGGTGCGTGCGTAACTGGGCGGCGAGTTCGATGCCGTCAATGTCTGGCATGTGCAGGTCAAGGATTGCCAGCGAGGGGGGGGTATCGTCTATTAGCGCAAGGGCTTCGTTGCCACCGTGTGCGGTCAGCATGGTGTAGCCATAGTCTTCAAGGTAGGTCGTGACGGTCAGGAGGTTCAGTTCGCTGTCGTCTACCACCAAGATCGTTGCGTCGCTAGGCAGGGGGCGGTGTTGCTTGGCTGGCTCACGCGGGCATAGCGTGGTTGGTGGGGGTACCATAACTGGTGGGACGGTGCTGGGCGGGTGGGTAATGTCGGCGAGGAGCTGATTGCCCGCCTGCCGAATACGTTCAAGGGCGGCGGTCTGTTCGGGGCGCAGGGTGCCGTAGACACCAGCATCAAATGCCTGCACCGTGCCAAGGATGACGTGCAACGGGTTGCGGATGGCGTGGGCAAGCTGCGTAGGGTCGGTGTGCATTGCCGAAGCATGGGGGGGGCGTTCTGAGACAGGGAGCTGCTCTTCGAGTTCGGCGACACGCGCTTTTAGGCGGGCGATCTCGGCGTGCAGGCTCGTTACCGGTGGTGGTCTATCCGACACAAGCATTCTCCTTTCCGTCATCGTCCATGTTGCGTGAGAGTGTAGACCTGCTGTACGGCACCATTAGATGATCTGTAACGCAAAAACACACGGCTGTGACTTCAGCGTTGACTACTCACAGTATAGCAACATCACGCTTCAAAGACAATAGGCGTTATGGGTACACGCAGGGCTATGCTCATTGTGCCGATGCGCGTGTGGTTCCGGCGGGGGTGCCAGCCGCGTGGCTAGTATCTGGGGGCTGCACTGGCTGGGGGTTGCGGGCGGGCATCGCCCACCGATGCAAGTGCTTCTGCCTGCTGCCGCCCCTGCACGGTCAGGTGCAGGCAGTCGCCGCGCCGCTCGATCAGCCCGGCGGCTTCGGCTTGCTGCACCACGCGCTGGGTAAACGGGTGCGACCACTTGAGATGGTTGGGCAACGTACTCAGGCGGCTCTCTTCGGTAGCGCACGCGGTGTCCTCGTGGTGCAGCAAGTGGATGGTGAGCATTTGGCGGGCAAACTGCCAGCGTTGCTGAGTGCGGCGGCGTAGCGTGGTGAGCAAGCCGCGCTGGGGTGCGAACAGCCACGCGAGACCAAACACGACCCCAGTCATCATGGCGATGGCTCCCGCAATGGTCGTGTCGAGCCAGTAGGCTACCCAGTAGCCACTGATGGCACTGACGGCGGCGAGGAGCGTACTCACGCCGATCATGTGTGACAGGCGGTTGGTCAGGAGGTAGGCGGCGGCGGGTGGCGCGATAATCAGGGCAATGACGAGGATGGAGCCAACCGCGTCGAAGGCGGCAACCGCAGTCACGGATACCACGGTCATCAGGGCATAGTGCAGGAGCGCGGGCAACAGCCCCAGCGTTGCCGCCAGCCCTGCATCGAAGGTCGCCAGTTTGAGTTCTTTGTAGCACAGCCCGATAAACAGGGCGTTGAGCAGCAGGGTGCCGCTCCCCACCGCCAGCGCACGCGGCATGTCAATGCCCAGCAACGTGGTGCGGTCGAACGGCGCAAACGCCAGTTCCCCCTTGACGACGGCATCGGTGTCGAGGTGGACATTGCCCGCGTAGCGCGTGATGAGGATCACGGCGATGCTGAACAGGACGGGAAAGACTAGCCCGATGGCGGTATCTTGCTGTACCAGCCGTGTACGGCTCAGCAACTCCACAAGGCTCACGGTGAGCACGCCCGTGAGCACCGCACCCACAAACAGGAGCGGCGAGTCAGTGGTACCTGTCAGGAAGTAGCCCACTACAATGCCAAACAGAATAGTATGGCTGATGGCATCGCTCAGCATGGCGTTGCCGCGCAGCACCAGAAACACCCCCGGCAGTGCACACGCCACCGCCACCACCAGCGCGACGAGTTGCACTTCGAGTTGCAGGAGGCTCACGACGACCCCTCCGGTTGTACTTCGGGGTCGCGTTCGGCACCCACCCGGCTGCGTTGCCGCCGTCGCCGCCACCACTGCCACACCACCCCACGGGCGGGCGCGAACAGGAGCGAAAACACGACGAGCAGGCTTACACACAGCACAATCGTTGGTCCGGTGGACATGCCACTGACACTGTAGCTGATGAGTGCGCCCACTACGCTACTGACCGCGCCGAATGCCCCCGCCAGAAGCGTCATCACGCCAAGGCGGTTCGTCCACTGGCGGGCAGCCGCCGCCGGCGCAACCAGCAGGGCACTCATCAGGATCACGCCCACCGTCTGGAGCCCGGTCACAATTGCCACGACGATCAGGGCAGTGAGGGCGAGGTTGAGCCAGCGCGTGGGCAAGCCGAGGCTCGTAGCATAGCCCGCATCGAAGGTGAGGAGCTTAAACTCTTTCCAGAGCAGCAGCACCACCGCCAGCACACCGCCGCCTACCACGGCAATCGTGAGCACATCGGTGCCGACGAGCGCGGCAGCCTGCCCAAAGAGGTAGCTGTCTAGCCCGGCTTGTCCGGCTTGCCCGGTGCGTTGCGTGATCGTCATCAGCACCAACCCGGCACCAAAGAAGACCGACAGGATCAGCCCCAGCGCGGCATCTTCCTTGATCGGGGTGGTGCGGGTGATATGCAGCAGGAGCCACGCCGCGAGCCAGCCCGCCACTGCCGCACCAAGCAGCAAGAGGGGCGTAGCGCGGGTGCCTGCCAGCATGAACGCCAAGACAATACCCGGCAGGGCAGCGTGCGATACGACATCGCCGAGCAATGCCTGCCGCCGTAGCACGGCAAAGCTCCCTACTACGCCACTGACTAGCCCAAGCAGGGCTACGCCGAGCGCGATGGTGCGGAGGGTATAGTTGAAGAACAGGTCGCTGAGGAGTTCGGGCAACATAGGGCGGACTACTCCTGATGGGGGGTATGGAGGAACCCAATCCGCCCACCATAGGTGCGGCGCAGGTTCTCTTCGGTAAAGGTGCTTGCCATGCTCCCGGCAGCAATGAGATGCACGTTGAGGAGTGCAACATAGTCGAAGTATTCGGGCACTGTCTGGAGGTCGTGATGTACCACCACCACCGTCTTGCCCGCCGAGCGCAGGTCGCGCAGGAGGGCAATAATGGCCCGTTCGGTCAGGGCATCCACACCCTGAAACGGCTCGTCCATAAAGTAGACGTGGGCATCTTGCACCAGTGCCCGCGCAAGGAAGACCCGTTGCTGCTGCCCACCCGAAAGCTGGCTAATCTGGCGGTCGGCGAACTGTGCCATGCCAACGCGCGCGAGCGCGTGCAATGCCATCTCGCGTTCGCGCGTGCCCGGCTGCCGAAACCAGCCCAGTGCGCCATAGCGTCCCATCTGCACCACGTCGAGCACGTTGGTAGGAAAGTCCCAGTCTACGCTGCTGCGCTGCGGGACGTAGCCCACCAGCCGCCGTTGCTGTTTGTAGGTCAAGCCGTGGATGAGTACCTCGCCGGATGCGGGCTTCAGCAGTGCTAGCACCGCCTTGATCAACGTCGTTTTGCCTGCGCCGTTCGGTCCGACAATCGTGGTCAGGCTCCCTGCCGGAATGTCAAGGTCAATGTCCCACAGTACCGCCGTGTCGCGGTACGCCACCGTCAGGTCACGCACCGCGACGGCGGTGTTTGGGTCAGCAATGGTAGTACGCGCTGGTGTGTGTGGCATCAGTTGTTCTTGTTTCTCGCTCTTCACTGGGTTGTGGCTTCTCACTGGGTTGTGGCTTCTCACTGGGCTTTGGCTTCGGCGAGTGGCTCGCCACCAAGGGCGGCGACAATAGTGTTGATGTTGTGTTCCATCATACCAATGTAGGTCTCGGCACCGCTCCCCGGTGCGCCGGGTGCATCCGAATAGAGTTCGCCACCAATCCGCACGTCCTGTCCCCGGTCGGCGGCGGCGGTCTGTACCGCCTCGATGGTGCGCGGCGAGATGGTGGACTCGACGAAGATGGCGGGCACCTGCTGCGCGACCACGAGGTCTACGAGGTCGGTAATATCACTCGCGCCAGCTTCGGCGGCGGTGCTGATGCCCTGAATGGCATGTACATCTAGCCCGTAGGCACGCCCCAGATAGTTGAAGGCATCGTGTGCGGTGACGAGTGTACGGTTGTCCGCCGGGATTGTTTCGATGGCTGCCCGAAAGTCTGCATCGAGTTGTGCCAGTTGCGCCGCGTAGGTGGTGGCTTGCTCGGCGTACTGCGGGGCGTTCGCCCGGTCTACCTCGCCGAGCGTTGTGCCAATGTTGATGACAACCTGCTGCCACAGCTGAAGGTCGTTCCAGACGTGTGGGTCGTAGGGGTTGCCCGAGTCTAGCGCGAACACAATCAGCGTGTCCGGGTCGAGCTGTTCGCCAGTGGCGATGACGGTGGTCTCGTCGCTTGCGCCAATCTGCTCAAGAATATCTTCGAGTTGCGCTTCGAGGAACAGCCCGTGATAGAAGATTACGTCGGCGTTGCTGAGCGTTCGTAGGTCGCTTTCGGTGGGCACGTAGCTGTGTGGGTCTATGCCGGAACCCATCAGTGCCTCGACGGTTATGAGATCGCCGCCAACCTGCTGCACGGTGTCGGCAAGGTGGGCGGTTGTTGCCACGACTATCAACGGGTCATCATTGCTGGCGGGGCTATCGTTCGCTGGGGCGGCACCGCCGCACGCCGCCAACACAAGTACCAGTGGTATGACCAAAAACCATATGCGCTGCATACGTATTCTATGCTCCTTTGTTATGCTTTTCACGCTCTATCATGCTTTTCACGCTTGTCACGCTCTGAATGATCACGATCGTTGCCCCTCAAAGCATTTAAGCCATACAAGTCTGCCA
>CAZNQP010000026.1:0-5225 GCA_964575355.1 uncultured Chloroflexaceae bacterium | reverse complement strand
CCGTGTCAAGTGCTACCGTATAGACGCACAATACAAAAAAGCCGGGGGAGAAATACCCCCGGCTACGCCTGTGTGTGGTGTGAGGCGATGAGTGATTTAGACCAGTTCGAGTTCCGCGTCGGTGTGGATTGGCGTGCTGACCGTGTGCTGTGCCGAACGGCGTACGCGGTAGTCGAGTACAGCCATCACTTCGTCCACGCTGGTGCCGGTGGCAGCCGCTTGGTTGCGGAGTGAGAAGCGTGTGCTGGCACTCATACGACGCTGTTGTAGGGCAGTGCTGCCCTCCGGAATCTGGTTAATGACTTCGCTGATGCTCTGCCGAGCAAAGTTGTCGGTACGCATGGTTCTTATCCCCTTCTGTCAAATAAACAATAAGTGCTAAACCAAACAGGTATACGTATGTGGCAGGTGCCGGGGCACTGAACCCCCCGCTCGGTATCCCGGCAGAATTGCCAATGGTGAATGGCTTACGCCAATTCGATTTCGGTTTCAGTTGTGCGAGCCGCTACTGCTTGGGCAGCGTTGCGGCGCATCCGGTGTTCCATTACGGCAAGCAGTTGATCCATGGGAACCCCGGCGGCGGCGGCGGCGTTGCTGAGGCGGTGCCCGCCTGCACTGATGTTATTCTGCTCCAGCACGCGCTGGCTCTCGTTGACCTGCTGTGCTACAGTGTTGACGCTCTTGCTTTCGATTTCACGCTTCCACATAATGTGTTTCTCCTTCTGCATTGACTTCGTTGTAATTCACGAACCCCCGAACCGTGTACGTTCCTCGTAGTGTTCGGTTGTCGTGTGGCGTTGCTCCGTTGCAACTTGCTTAACTGTATGCTATCACGCGCACTGTACCAATTCAACGATTCGCTGTGGTTTTAGTTTGTACAAACTGCACAAACTTGAGGATGCCGCTATCGGCGTGCTATAATCGCAGTGCTATGAACGTGCAGACCCCCCCTGTGATGACCCACCACCCGCGCCTACGTGCCGCATTGCGCGGGGGCTATGTCGTGCCTGTGGTGGCGTTTATGGGCTTTGTGCTGCTCTATCTGGCGACGCTGGTCGAGGCGCACACCTACGATGCGCTTTCGTATGGGCTGGCAGTAGACCGCAAGCCGTTGGCTGAACTGTTTCACCCGCACCATATCGCCTATGGTCCGCTCGGTGCGGCGTTGCGTGGGTTGGCGGGGTGGCTCGGTTGGCAGGGCAGTGCGTTGCCCGCCATGCAGGTGGCGAATGCCATCGCGGGGGCGGCGGGTGTGGCACTGTTCGCGGCACTGGTGCAGCGCGTCACGCACCGTGCCGATGCTGCGCTGGTGGCGGCGGTGCTGCTGGGGGGCAGCTATGCCTACTGGTACTATGCCGTCGAGGTTGAGGTCTACACTTTCGCTGCGCTGTTCTTGATTGCGTGCCTTGGTGTGATGGCGCGTATGCTTGCCGCGCCGTCCCTGCGCGATGCGGTGTTGCTGGGTGGGGCGGCGGCGGGCGCGATCCTGTTTCACCAGACGAACGTGCTATTGGCGGTGCCAGTGGCGGTGCTCCTGCTGCTCGCCCACGATGGGCGTTTCACGATGGCTTTGTGGCGGCAGGCGGCGGCGTGCGCGGGTACGGTGGTGCTGCTGGTGGGCGGGGTGTACCTGTACGTCGGCTTCGCGGTGAGTGGCTTCGCGTCGCTGGGCGAATGGTGGGCGTGGATGACTGCCTACGCCCAGACGGGCTATTGGGGCGGCACCACCGACACGGCGGCGGGGCTGATGACCGGGCTGGCAAGCGCACTGGCGCACCCGGTGGGGGGCGTGCTGTGGGCGGTGCTGGCGGGCTTGCTGGTGGTCTATGCGCGGCAACTTGGTAGGCAGTACGGGCGGCTGGCTCTGGTGCTGGTAAGCTGGTTGCTGGTGTACGGCGCGTTCTTTGCGTGGTGGGAGCCGCAGAACGCCGAGTTCTGGATTGCCAGCATGCCCCCGGTGCTGCTGCTGCTGGCACTGGCACTAGCGGCGGGGGGGGCGGCGTGGCATCGTGGTGTGTGGGTTGCGCTGGCGGTTGCTGCCGTAATGCTGGTGGGCAACTGGCAGGCGGTGCTGGTGCGCGGGCAGGGCGGCGACGCGCCGCAGTTTGCCCTGACCCGTGCGCTGGTAGCCCACAGCACACCCGCTGATCTGCTGCTGGTGCCGGATGGTTGGCAGGCACTCGCCCTGAGTTACTATGCGGGGCGCGACAACGTGCTCGCCCTGAGTGACGCGCTGGAGCAGCAGGGCGGCGACTGGCAGGCGACCTGTGATCAGCTCACGCAACGCATTGCGACCACGCAGCAGCAGGGCGGGGCGGTGCTGATCGCCGACGGTGCGCGTGCCCCGGCGACGCTTGACCGCCGCTACTATGACCCGCTCACGCAACGCTTCGGGCTGGTGCAGGCTGACCTTGATGCCTGCTTCGCGCCATATGTCGGGCTGGCAGAGCCGGTGCCCGCGCTGGCAACCGCCAGCGGTGGGTATGTGCGGCTCCCCGCTGCCGCCGAACGGGCGGCGGGTGATGGCTGGCACTTTACCACCGATACGCTGGGCTGGCAGGCACAGCAGGTGGCGCAGCAGCGCGTGACAGCGGACGGGTGGCTCCTCACGCCACGGGTAGACCCGGCGGTGTATAGCCCACGGGTGCCCCTCGACACGGCGCAGTATGGTGCCATTGAGGTGGTGCTGACCAACACGTTGCCCAACCGCGAAGGGCAACTGTTTTGGCTGGATGCCGACGGGCAGACCGACGAGACCCGTGCAGTGCGCTGGGAACTGGCACCCGACGCGACGCGCACAACCTATACGCTCGACCTGCGCGACCATCCGGCGTGGACGGGTACGGTGTATGGGCTACGCCTTGACCCGACGAGCGGGCAAGCTGACGGCGACGGCACCGTAACGCTGCACCGCGTGCGCCTGCTGCCGCGTGCCGCGTTGCCGCCGCGCTAAGTCGCGCATTCTCCCGCTAGTTCCACGGTAGGGCTTTGCGCCGTGCCCAGTAGTCGGCGGGCGGCTCTGTCAGTGTGTCAAGCCCGAAGGGGGCAAGTTGCTGCGGCGTAAGGCTGAGGGCGTGTAGGTTGGCGTGCAGGTGCTCTGGGCGGGCGGCACCACTGAGCACCAGTGTTGCCCATGGCTGTGCCAGCACCGCCGCTAGTGCCACGGCATCCACCGTGGTATCGAGTGCCGCCGCCGCATAGGTCAGGCGGGCACGTTGCGTGCCGCTCAGGGTGTCTAGCCCACGCGGGGTCAACCGTCCGTTGGCGACCCCTTCTTTCACGATCACGCCGACCCCGGCGGCGTGTGCCTGCTGAAGGATGGCGGTAGTGCTGGTTTCGAGCACGTTCCACGTTACCTGCACCAGATCGAACAGGCGCGTGCCGTCGTGTTCGACTGCGAGCGCGGCGGCGATCACGTCGGCTTGCTGTGCCCCACTGACCGACAGCCCGATATGGATGCCGGTTGCCTTCAGGCGGGCAAGCTCTGCGAGCACGGCGGTGTTGTCCAGTACGCCACTGTCCAGCGTAGCAGAATGTATCTGGTACAGGCGTAGGTAGCCGCCCAGTTCGTGCTGGCTCTCGTGCCATTGGCGTTGCAGCACGGGCAGGCTATGTTCTTTCACTTCGTGGACGGCGGCATCAATCTGCCAGTTGGCGGTGTAGGTGTAGCCCCACTTCGAGCCGACGACTACCTGTGCCGGGTCGTGCTGGCGGTCGCGGAGCCACGCCCCCAGAAACTGCTCGGCGCGTCCGTATGAGCGGGCGGCATCGAAGTAGCGCACCCCGGCTGCCCACGCTTCGTCGAGCATGGCGGTGGCGTGCTGTTGCATGGCGGCAACGGCGTAGTTGCGTTGCAGGTCGTCGGCGTGCCCTAGGTTGATGTATGCCGGACGACCGAGCGCGGCAAGCCCTAGCCCCATGCGGGTAAAGGTAGTACCATGGACTGTGCGGGTGGCGAGTGGTGTCTCTATCATATTGGTCATATTGGCGTATATACTGGCATACTGGTTGCTCTCTCCGTCTGGTTGCTTCAGAGAGATAGTACCACAGTCGTACCAGTTGATTTGTTTCTCGGCACAGCAACCGCTATAATGTGCATAACTGCATCGGTAGCACTGCACATCTGGCTCAGGTGATACAGGCATACAGTACAGTAAGGAGTACCCCTTATGAAACCTTGCTGCAAAGCATATCGGCTACTGGCTTGGGTTGCCGTGCTCTTGCTGCTTCCCGTGGCACTGCTGACAATTTCCCCAGCACAGGCACAGAGCACCGCCCCGCGTTACTTCCCCGAAACGGGGCATTTTTTGCAGGGTTCGTTCCGCACCTTCTGGGATGCGAATGGCGGGGTTGCCATCTTTGGCTATCCCATTACGGAGGAATATGTTGCACCGAATGGGCGCACCGTGCAATGGTTCGAACGTGCCCGCTTTGAGGTGGCTGAGCGCGATGGGCGAGCGGTCGTTGAACTCGGGTTGATCGGGAGGGATTACACTGGGGGGCGCGAGTTCCCGAAGGTGCCGCCGATTGAGAACACGGCTGACCGCCGCTACATTCCCCAAACGCAGCACATCATCCAGTATGGTTTCAAGACGATCTGGGAGCAGAATGGGGCTGAGCGTATCTTCGGCTATCCCATCAGCGAAGAGATTGACGAGTTGTTCCCGACGGGACGCTGGCACACGGTGCAATATTTCGAGCGTGCCCGCTTTGAGTATTGGCCGGAGTTTCCGCCGGGACAGCGGGTGCTGATCACTGCGCTGGGGCGTGCGCTGGCACCGCCTGAACGCACCGCCCCGGTATCGCCCGATCAGGTGCCGTCGTCGCCGCAGCAACCCGCACCGCCGCAGCAAGACCAGCCCGCCGAGCCACAAGCCCCGGCTGTCCCGCAGAGCATCAATGCGGTGGTGTCGCCGCTGGTAGGTCCGCCCGGCACCACGTTTGCGTTCGTGGCACAGGGCTTCAGCCCCGGTGAGCGGGTTGGTATCTGGCTCTCGTCGCCGGACGGGCAGGTGTTTGGTGCCGACTTTCAGGCGAACGCCGACGACAATGGGACGATTGTGAATGAGGGGGTTGCCGTCGAGACAGACGACAACTTTGTAGATGGCGTGTGGTCGTTCAATGCGCGGGGGGTGGAGAGCGCGAGTGAGTCGGTGGGGTATTTTGTGGTGCAACGCGGCAGTGTGGTGAGTGACCCCACCCCGACCCCAGAGCCGGAGCCTGCG
>CAZNQP010000025.1:29478-46165 GCA_964575355.1 uncultured Chloroflexaceae bacterium | reverse complement strand
GGCGGCAGGCGTGTCGGTGGGGGCGGGCGTTGGCTCTGCCGGGGGCGGGGGCGTTGGTGTGGGCACAGCAGGTGCCGCCACAATGTCCGGCACGGGTGGCGATGTCGGGGCATCCACAACGTCACCCGCCACAGCACCCGGCTCACTGTTTGGCTCGACAGCCGCAACAGCGGCGGGGGTGCTCCGAATAATCAGCGCGGTCGGTACGGCGGTAGGCGCAAACTCCACTACAAGCGGAGCCGTGCGGTATTCTTCGTACACCGCGTACAGCCCAGCACCCACCACCAGTGCCACCAGCAACGTTACCAACATACCCGACAGCGCACTGCCCACCCCCTGCGCCTGCCCTGTCTGCTGACGCAAGCGGCGTTTGGTGGCAGCATCGGGCGGCGGTGGCGCAGATGGGCGGGCACGCAGGCGGGCAGCGTATGGCAACGGCGTAACAATCGTCGTCTGGTTGTGAACGTGGCTCTGGTAGCGTTGCCCGTTGGGGATCGCTACCCCGGCAGTCGCTCCGTCGGGCGCATCGCTCGCTGGGTCGGGGGGCAATGCCCGTGGCGGTACCGCAAGCGCGAGCGGCGGCCACGCGCGGCGCAGTTCGTGGGCAAACGCGGTGGCGGTCTGGTAGCGGTGGGCAGGCTCTTTCTCCAGCGCACGCCACAGCACTTCGGTTACATTCACTGGCAGGTCAGGGCGTAGGTCGGTGAAGATCGGCGGCACACGGCTGATATGCTGGCGGATCACTTCTTCGCGGGTGGGCGCGTGGAACGGCACACTGCCACTCAGCAGTTCGTAGGTGACCACCCCCAGCGCGTAGATGTCGCTCGCCGGTTCGCCGGGCAAGCCCCGCCCCTGTTCGGGCGAGAGGTAATGCGGCGTGCCCATCACGTAGCCGGGGCGGGCGGCGGCAGTCTGGTGGCTCGCCGGACGTGCCACACCAAAGTCGGTGAGCACCAGTGCGCCCGCAGCATTCCACAGGGCGTTGGCAGGCTTCACATCACGGTGGACAATGCCCGCAGCATGGGCAGCATCAAGGGCTTGTGCCAGTTGCGCGGCGATAGCCAGCACATCTTGGCGGCTTGCCCACTGACCGCGCCGTGCCAGTTGCTGCATGTAAGTAGCCAGCGTCGGTCCGGGCAGCAACTCTTGCACCATATATACAATGTCATCCTGCACGCCAAAGTTGTAGACCTGTACAATGTGCGGGTGGTGCAGCCGTGCAATCATCAGGGCTTCTTGGCGGAAACGCGCCACGAAGCCGGGCATCGCAGCCGTGGCGGGCGCAAGGATTTTGATCGCCACCGGGCGTTGCAGGTTGCTATCGTAGCCCCGGTACACATCTGCCATCCCCCCCCGCCCAATCAGGGTAAGGACACGGTATGAGCCGAGTTGTACGCCAGTCAGGTCGTGGGATTCACCCATAGCGCGTGCAGTATCCTTCGTGCTGTGGCTGTGACAACCGTGCGGTAGCGGTGGCAACCGTGCGGTAGCGGTGGCAACCGTGCGGTAGCGGTGACAACCATGCTGTGACTATGGAGGTACGATGCGTATGTCTATGCTGTGCCGCAGCACAGGCAAGCAGCAGCATGCCTTTGCTGCTGCTACTATACCACATTCAGACCACATTGGAACAGGGGGGCGGTTACAGTTGGGTGCGACGATCTGCGGGCTGCCGCGCCCTCACACTGCGGTCAGGGGGCGGGCGGCACCACCGTGACCCGCCCGACCACCACTTCATCACCCGGCAGGCGCGTGTCCTCTTGCACGGCGGCAAAGCGTGCGCCCGTCTGGGCGTGATACAAGCCCATCACAAGCGCGTACTCGCCCGGCGCAAGAGTCGCGGGCAACGGCATGTCGAGCCGTTCGGTGAGGATGCGCCCCGGCTGCCACGTTGGTGGCGGGAACAGCCCTAACCACGGCGGCGCGTCGCGCTGCGCGACCGTGACGTTGGTGGCATCGCGCAGATGAACAAACACCATGTAGTCGTCTGGCGGGGCAGGCGCGGCGGTCTGCCAATAGGCGGCGAGTGCCAGCGTGCCCCCGGCGGGCACAGGTGCCGCCGTGAATGCCGCGCCGCTCTCGTTGTTCTGCAACACACCATGGTTGACACCCAGTAGCGTCAGCGGACCGAGCGTCGCCGGGGTGTCCAGCGTGCGCGGGCGGTCAATCGCGGCGGTGGTCAGGGTGGGGGCGAGCACGTCCATGCGCGGTCCGAGGTAGCGGGCATCGCGCCCACCCACACTAAAGATCGGGGTCACTTCGGTGAGCAACGGCTCGTACTGCTGCGACCAATCATCTTTGCCGCGCCGTCCTGCGTTCGCCAACAGCAAGCCATAGCCCTGCTCGGTGTACCACGCCGCCGAACGCAACGGCAAGAAGTGCAGGTTGTCGCTCTGTGTCACGCCGTCCCACTGCATCGGGTGGCTCAGTTCGGCAGCCACGCGCACGCCGGGGTGGTTACGGCGTAGCCACTCTTGTGCGACCACCCGCGCATCGTGCCACCCGAAGCGGTCGGCGGCAACGACCGCCGGTGCGGTCAGCAGCAGGATGCCGCCCCCCACCAGCACAGCAGTACCGAGCGACTGCCAGCGCGACGGGAGCCGTGGCACCAGTTCGTGCAGGGCAACCACGCCATAGCCCGCGATGAACAGCAACGGCAGCACGGCGGGGAGCAGGTTGCGGTAAAAGTGGCTTTCTTGGCGCAGCAGCACCAGCAGCAGCAGCACCGGAAACACTAGCAGCACCAGCAACAAGGCACGGGCGCGCTGCCACAGGTAGATACCCCCCGCCAGCGTAAGCAGGGTACCAACTGGAGTCAGCCCCTCCCACCAGATGAATGTGCTGTAGCGGTCGAGCGGGAATGCCCGCCCAATGTCGCCCTTCGGTGTACTGTAGGCATCGAGCAAGGTCTGCATGTCTGCCATGAAGCCCGCCCAGTCCAGCAGCACGTAGGGCGTTGTCAGGAAGAACACGGTTGCCGCTATCGCCCCTGCTGCCGCCAGCCGTATGCCCTGCATCAGGCTGGCGCGTCGCCAGTAGGCAACGTGTGCCACCGCCAGCGCAACGACGACCAGTACGTTCTGATACTTCGCCCCCGTCGCCAGCCCTGCCAGCGTGCCCGCCAGCATATACGCCTGCCAGCTCCCGTTCCGCAGCACTGCCACCGCCCCCAAGACTGCCAGCATCGCCAGTGCGCCCGCCGGACCGTCCACTGTGATGTAGTGGCTATGCACGATAGCCCACGGCGACAGAGCGAGCAGCACCGCCGTCGCCAGTGCCGCCGTCGGGGTCAGGAGCCGCCGCCCCCACGTCGCAAGTACCAGCACGGCGGCAGTACCCAGCAGTGCCGTCACGACCCGCGCCCACACAAACGCCGCCGGAATGGTGGTGTAGAAGTGGTGCTCGGCGGGCGGCACAAAGTCGGGCGGGTACAGCCCGGTGATGCCCCCCCACCAGAAATGTAGCCACAGCCCCAGAGCTTGCAGATAGATGACCAGCGACGGGTAAAAGAAGTGCTCGGTATTGAGGTTGCCGCCTACCACCCGCAGAATAACCGTCATGATGATCGGCTCGTCGGGGTGGTCTACGTAGGGCAGTGACCAACCCGCCCCCCACACGCGCAAGCCAAACGCCACGAGCGTTAGCACGGCAACCGTGGCGGGCAACGCAAGCCGGTGCAGCATCACACGGGCACGGTCAGTTGGGGCGGCGGCAGACGAAGAAGTAATAGGGACCATCTTCCCCCGGTGGTGCTTCATAGATGCGCCGCAGCACAGGTTCCCACAGACGGTTGGGCGAAAGCGGCGGATAGATCAGCCAGCGACCCGTGAGCTTGCGCGTGAGGAGCGATGGGGCACCATAGTAATGGCTTACGTCAAACAGCTTCAACGCGGCGGCACTGAAGTACGGTCGCCACGTTACCACCTCTAGCCCAGCCGCCGTGAACCGCTGCTGCCAGTCGGTGGCACTGAGCGTATTGTAATGGTACGAAATACGGTTGAACCAGCGTCCGTAGCGCATGCCGTCTAGCCCGACTGCATCGAGGAGCGTACTGCCGAGCAGGTCACGCGGGAAGCGATTGCCCACCACCGATGTCACGAACCGCCCGCCGGGGCGCAGCACCCGCGCCACCTCGCGGAGCGTCTCGTCTAGCGGAATGACGTGCTCTAGCACGCAGTTGCTGATGGCACTGGCAAACGACGCATCGGGGAACGGCAACGCCGCGCCATTCGCCACACTCAACGCCTGATACACCCCGCGCTGCTGTGCCTCGCGGGTGTCACACAGGAGCGGGTCAATGCCCACCACCTGCTTCCCCACCAGCGCAATCTCAACGAATGTACCATCGCCACTGCCAATATCCACGATAGGTTCGGGGAGGTCGGGCGCAAGTTCGGCAAACAGCCGTGCCTCGACTGCGCGCAGCATAGCACGATGGATGGGGAGCGTCAGCAGGTGCGGGCGCAAAAAATCGCGTTCGGTGGCGGGGGGGGTGGTCATACCCGTAGCTCCTCAAAGAGGGCTTCGTACGCGGCGGCGGTGCGCTCGGTACTGAAGCGGGCGGCAATCTCGACACGTGGGCGCACATAGCGGTCGCGCTGTTCGAGTATCTGCATAAGTGTGTCGGCGAGGGCGTAGCTGTTCCCAATCGGTGTGACTAACCCCATACCCGTCTGCTGAACCGGCTGGCGCACCCCCGGCAGGTTGCTGGCAATACACGGCGTACCGCACAGCATTGCCTCGACCTGCACCAACCCAAACGACTCGGTAGAGTTGAGACTGGGCACCACCAGCACGTCAAGGTTATGGTAGAACGCCGCCATATCACGGGCACCCAGCGTGCCCAGAAACGTCCAGTGCTCGCGGTACTGCTCGAAGAGCGGCGCAAGGCGCAGGGCATAGGCTTCCTCGCCAAGCACGTTCTCGTGCTGCCCCGCATACAACACCCGCGCGTTCGGGTAGCGTTCGAGGATGCGCGGCAACGCATGCAGCAGTACCTCAACCCCTTTTTCGGCAGCCAGCCGCGCCGCCATACCAATCACTGGAACCTGCACGTTCCAGCGGCGGCGAAAGGCGGCAATATCGTCGTCGCTCACGCTCGCCACCTCGACGGGCGGCGGAATAACCCGCACCTTGTTGCCGAAGCGGCTGAGGTAGGGCGAGTGCGTGGCGTAATCTTCGGTGTAGGCAACCACCGCGTCTGAAGCCCTGCCCGCGATGATGTTGCTGGTATCCACCACTTTGTTGACGAAACGGTTGAACGCCCCCGGCGGCAACAGCAGGTCACAGTGGTAGGTCAAGACGACTGGTTGGCGCAGTACTGCGCCGCGCAACGCCAGCCCGCTCGCATCGAACTGGGGCAAGTGCAGGCTCATCGCGTCGTGGTTGATCGCCAGTGCGCTGGCAAGCCAGCCTATCATTGGCATCAGTACCCCTTTGCTGACACGCGCAACCACCGGGGCACGCACGATATGCACCGCATTGACCACTTCGTGGCGCGGCAGGCTGGGGTCGTACTGCGAGGTGAGAACCGTCACGGAGTGCCCGCGCTGTGCCATCGCCGTCGCAAGCCGTTCGACATAGATCGTGAGACCACTGGTGTACGGGCGGTAGTAGGTGAGCGCGAACAGCAGGCGCATGGCGTTCCCCAAAACAAGCCCCGCCCAGTTGAGGTGGCAGGTAGCGGCGAAAGCAGCAGGTTCACGATAGCCGGTAAGCCCAGCAAGAAATTGGAGGTGACGGCGGGATTTGAACCCGCGCATGGCGGTTTTGCAGACCGCTGCCTTACCACTTGGCTACGTCACCATAACGCACGCATTGTAGCATAGGCGCGTGACCGTCGCAAGAGAGTGTAACTGTAACTGTAACTTTGGGTGCGTTTTTTGGGGGCTTTCGGTGCAATTTTTGCACCGCGGTATGTTTGGACAGCGAGCATCTGATGCACACGTCGCCCCCTTCGTCCCGCCCCCCCTGCTCCCACCTGTGGTTGCAAGCTATGGTGCAAGATACCGACCAACCAACGTGTGCCAATGCGGTAATACGCTGCTGTAGGGTACATATTGCGCTTGACAAATAAACAGAGCAAGCTACCATAAAGGGGCAGACATAAGCTATTGAGTCCCCTCATCCGGGTAGTCTGGGAGTATCATACAATGACAAGCAGTGACGAACTTATCCATCAGGGGATCGCCGCCCTGAAAGGCGGGGATCGGGATGGTGCCCGCCAGTTGTTCACCCAAGCTATTCAGCAGGATAGCACCAACCAGACTGCCCTCTTGTGGGCGGCTAGCGTCATTGACGACGCGACGCAGAAACGGCAATATCTGGAGCGAGCAGTTGCGGTCAACCCGAACAGTGAAGCGGGCAAGCGGGCGGCGAGTGGCTTGAGTCAGTTGCCCCCCGTGAGCAGCACCACCACCGCCGCACTGCAACCTGACCAGCCGCAGCCGTCTATCCCAGACCCACAGGGTACCCCCCCGCGCTCGGCGGCGGCAACCGTGGTGTTGCCCCAAGAAGAACTCCGCGAGCCGGACAGCCCCTTCGCCATCCCCGGTTCGCCCTCTGATCAGCCAACGGCAGGCTACGACCAGACCGCTATGGCAGGGACAGGCTACGACCAGACCGCTATGGCAGGATCGTCGCAGCCCTATGGCGTGCCGCCTGCGGGAGACCCCGGCTATGGCATACCGCCTGCGGGAGACCCCGGCTTTGGCATGCCGCCTGCCGGAGAAGCCCCGCCGCCGAAGAAATCGAATACCGGGATGATCATCGGCATCGTGGCGGCGGTCATACTCATTCCGCTATGTATCTGTGGTGGTGGTTTCGCCTTTCTGACATTCCTCGGGACACAAGCAACTGAGGAGTTCGAAACCCAACTGGAAGAGGGCGGCATTACGCTTGAGGAAGACGAGGGTGGCTTCTCGTTCGGTGACGACGACGACGACGGTGGTCCCACGTTTGGTGGGGGCGGTCCGCTCGACTACAACATTGTTGGTGGTGGCTCGATGGCGGTGGGCGAAACCGTCACCGGGAACATTGACTCGCTGTTCGATGCCCACGAGTGGACGTTTACGGGACAGGCAGGGCAGAACGTCACCATTACGGCGGCGGCGGCACCCGGCGAGGATACCGACCCGCGTATCGCACTCGTAGACCCCAGTGGTACCGTTATTGCGGAAAACGACGATGCCATCGGGTTCGATGCCCAAATTGTAACGACCCTGCCCGCCGATGGTACCTACAGCATCGTGATGGATGTGTTCTCGTCAGGTGGGTACGAGCTGTCTATTGAATAACGCCTGAGCAACGCCTGAGTAACGGCGGAATGCCTCAGCAGAACAGCGGAACGGCGGCACCCGGCGACACCCCCAGCCGCCCCCCACAACAAGCACGCCCTGCCAGTACTGGCAGGGCGGTTGGTATGCGTCCGGTTGGTGGGTTGGTGGAGTACCAACTACGCTAGACCCAACGGAACTCCATCTCGACTTCACCGACGCGCACCACATCGCCCGTCCGCAACGAATGCGGGGTGTGGGCAAGAATACGCTGGTTGTTGAGAAAGGTACCGTTGGTACTCCCCGTATCGGTGACGGTGTAGCCGTTGCCGCGTCGCTCGATCCGGGCGTGGTGCCGTGACGCTACGCCCCGGTCATGTTCGGCAAGGTCAATTTCGGGATAATGCCCCTGTGCCGGGTCACGCCGCCCAACATGGTAGGGGCGATCATCCACTAGTTGCATTTCCCACGTTGCACGGGGCGACCGCAACAGCAAGCGGGCGACGGTGGTATCCGCCGTGCTGAGCGGGGTACCACAGCTCGCGCAAAACCGCGCACGCGCCTTGTTGACGGCTCCGCAGTTGGCACACACGTTGCTGCCCGTAGCAGGCGGGGACGACGGGGGCAGCGGGGGCGTGTGCCACGTTGAGGGGTCGGGTGGTGCGACCGCTGGCGGCGCATAGTCGCCGTTGATCGGCGGGGAAACGGGCGGCGGCGGGGCAATGGGCGGCGGCGTGGGCGTAATGATAACATTGTCGGGGGCAATGGGCGGCGGAGCAACGGGCGACCGGGCAACGGGCGGCGGTGCCACCACAACGGGCGGCTCAACGGGTGGCACGGTTATCTCGGCAGTCGGGTCAATGTATTCGCTGTCGAGGCACGCCATCAGTGCTGCTTCCATCTCCCGACAGTCGTTGTACCGCTGGTCGCGTTCGAGGCTCATGGCGCGGATGATCACCATTTCAGTTGCTTCGTCCACCGATGGGTTTTCCCGGTTGATAGAACCGGGCATGGGCGGTTGCAATGGGATAGGCGGGCGGCGCGTCAGCAGGTGCAGTAGCGTGGCACCCAGCCCATAAATGTCGCTCCGCGCGTCGGTCTGCCCCTTGCCATACTGTTCGGGGGGCGCATACCCGGCTGACCCCATGGCAACAGTATCTTTCGCCTTGCGCTCCTTGAACGTGCGGGCAACGCCAAAGTCAATCAACTTGAGTACATCATTCGTCGTGACCATAATGTTCGGTGGCTTCAGGTCACGGTAGATGATGGGCGGGGTGCGCGTGTGCAGGTAGTCTAGCACACGGCACAACTGAATGCCGTAGCCCAAGGCGTGCTGTTCCAGCAATGGGGCGTTCATGTCGCGGATGAGGTCTTCCAGCGTTTTGCCGGGGATATATTCCATGACCATGATGGGGCGGTTATCATACTCGAAGCGGTCGCCAAGCACCGGCAGGTTGGGATGGTCGAGTATGCCCATCAGTTCTGCCTCTTGGTCAAACAGTCGGCGGTTTTCCTCGACCTCTTCGGCGGGCGTGTTGGGCTGCGAGCGCATTTCTTTTAACGCCCAGATGGCACCATCGCTCCCACGCCGGACACGGTAGACCGCGCCCATACCGCCACGCCCGATCAGGTTGAGGATTTCGTATTCGCTGCGGGAGCCACGCAGGGTGGTGCCGGGTTGCAGCAGGGTTTCAGTGAGCATAACCTGTCTTTACCGTTGCCAGAACTGATCCTGCCCCATTATACCACGGACGTTTGCGCGTCTTACCCGGCACGCCTGACAGCAAGCTGAAAAGACACCGATGCCAGCCAGATGCCCCCGACTGCCAGCAGCAGCACCACCCCACTACTCAGCCACAGCGGGATGGTAGCGGGGATGCCGAACGCCAGCACGCGCATGGCATCAATGAGGTACGTCAGCGGGTTGAGCATAACCAGCACGCTCATCCATGCGGGCAGCACGGCTATCGGGTACAGCGCGTTCGAGGCAAACAGGATCGGCAAGTTGAGGAGAAACAACATGCCGTGGTAGCCCATGATGCTCCGTGACTGCGCCGCCATCGCCAGCGCAAGCCCACTCCAGCCCACGGCAAACAGCAGCAGCAGCAGCAACGCCAGCCCCCAACCCGCCGGGTTGCCCGTCAACCGCGCGCCCATCACCATGCCGACCAGCAGCATAAGGATACTTTGGAACAGGGCTTTGGTGGCGGTACTTGCGGCATTGCCAAGCAGAATGCTGAAGCGCGGGATAGGCGACACGAGGTAGCCCTTCACAATGCCACGTAGCCGCTCATCCAGCAAGATCAGCCCGCCACCGATAGCACCACCGAGCGCACTAAACGCGATGATGCCGGGCAGGATGTACGAGAGATAGTCCGTGCCTTCGACATCGGGGACGATGCCGCGCATGCCAACGGCGAACAGCACAACCCAGAGCACAGATTGCAGGCTCAACCCGACGAGTTCTTCGGTGTTGCGCCAAAACTTATACATGTGCTTCGACCAGATAACGTAGGTCGCGTGCATTGCGTGTGTGTACATAGGGTGGGGTACTTCAATCTAGCCGGAATATCCGGGATATCAATGTCCTACTGGTATTATACCTGAGGGACGGCGCAATGGGGCGGGCACCGCACCGCTAGTCACGCAGGACACGCCCGGTGTAGTGGAGGAACACGTCATCCATTCCGGGGCGGGCGGCACTAACATCGGCAAGTTGGAAGCCGTTACCACTCACTGCCGCGACCACGGCGGCGAGCCGCCGCGTGCTGCTGTCTACGTACACCGCAATGCTGCCTGCCTCTTCCTCGACCGTGACCTGCTGCACAAACGGCAACGTTTGCAGTGTGCTCAGCAGATGATCGGTGTTGCCGCTCCCGCTCAGTCGGATCAGTTCCGTGCCCAGCGTGGCAGTCATCGCATGGGGGGTGCCCTCAATCACCATCTTGCCGTGGTCTATGATGCCGATGGTATGCGCGAGGTTTTCGGCTTCGTCCATATAGTGCGTGGTCAGCAACACCGTTAGCCCGCGCTCGCGGTTGAGGGTCTGGATGTATTCCCAGATACCAGCGCGGTTCTGCGGGTCGAGCCCTTGGGTGGGTTCGTCGAGAAACAGAATCGCCGGGTCGGTCATCAGACCGCGTGCTAATTCGAGCCGCCGCTTCATGCCGCCCGAATAGGTCTTGACGCTACGGTCAATCGCGTCGTTCAATTGCACAAGGTCTACCAACTGGGCAATACGGGTACGGCGTTCGGTGCTGCTGAGGCGGTAGAGCCGCCCGTGATAGTCAAGTACCGTACGTCCGGGCAGGTCTTTGTCAAGCACAATATCTTGAAACGTGACCCCGATGCGTTCCCGCACGGCGGCGGCTTGCTTCACCACGTCATAGCCTGCCACCTCCGCCCGCCCCTCCGTAGGCGGGATCAGCGTGGTCAGGATACTCAGCGCAGTGGTTTTGCCTGCCCCGTTGGGACCGACCAGCGCATAGATGCTGCCACTTGCCACCGTCAGGTCTACGCCGGCAAGGGCGACGACCTCGCCATACTGTTTCACCAGATTATGAGCACAAATTGCCGCGTCGGGCATGGTTCCTCGTCCCTCTAGCGCGTGGCAGGTTCGATAGCCAGCCAGTCAAGTTCCATCCACTGTTCGCCGGGAATATCAAGTAAGCCCCAGCCGAGCTTGCCCTGTGGCGTGACGTGGGCGTACTGGTTGTCTACCCACGCCACAAAGCAGAGCGGTCCACGGGGAGACGGTGCATACTGTACCACAGGCTGTCCATCTATGCGAAACGTGACATGCCGCGTGCCCCAGTCAAGGGTATAGATGTGCCATTCGGTCATGTCGGTGGCGAGCACCGTACTGCTCGCTGCTAGCGCACGCTGCACCTGCCCCCACACCCACGGGTACACCGCCGGGATATTGCATAGTGCCAGCACCAGCGGCGCGAAGGGCACCAGCGACAGGGCAGGCAGGCGCAACGCATCGAGCGTCATTGCCAGCCAACCCGCGCCGGGGGTGTTGGGTTGCAGCTTGATATGGTTGGGCGGCGCGGCACAGAAAAACCACAGCGCACGCGGCAGGGTGGGCAACTGGTGGTTGTTGATCGGGTAATTCCAGAAGCCGAAGCCCGCCGTACCACGTAGCTCGGCGGCGTTGTGCGAAAAACGGGCGCGGGTGATCAGGCGGAGCGGTGGCTGCCACGCATACTGGCGGCGTGGGCGGCTATGGTTGTCGTCGAGCTGGCTGTCAGCATAGCGGCGGCGGGCGGTGTTGCGTGTGAGCAGGCGCACCCCGTCGGCGGTGGGGGCGACGGTTGCCGCCCCGACGACATATTCGCGGTACCAGCCGGGCGGGGTGCTCCCGCCCCGGCTCAGATAAACCGCCTGCATCGTGTGTGCTTGTTGTGCCATACTTGCATGCTCGCTATCCCGCGCGTGGGTCGCCCTTGCCATCGGCATCGGCACGTAGAATACCTGCCTCTACCTCGGTGCCGTCCAGCGCAACTTTTTCGACATAGGCTTCGGGTGGTACGGCGGCGTGGTGCAGGCTCTGTGCCAGCGTCTCTTCACGGATGTAGTCACCCCACGCGGCGAGGACACCCGCCAGTAGAGTATCGTGCTGGTTGTCGGGGGGGTGCAGATATAGCACGATACGGTCGCTAATTTCCAACCCTGCGTTCTTACGTGCATCTTGAATGTTGCGAACCAGATCGCGTGCTAGCCCCTCGCGCAGCAGGTCGTCGGTCACAGTCGTGTTGAGGGCAACCAGTGCGCCGTTTTCTTCTGCCACGGCAAAGCCTGCGGGGGCACTGCTCTCGATCAGGACCTCGGTGGGCTGTAGCTCGTGGGCTACGCCATTGATGTGCAGCGTGAAGGGCGTGTCGTTCTCTACCGCGTGCGCGATGGCACGCGCTTCGTCGGGCGACAGATTCTCGAAGGCAGCGCGTACAGTGGGCAACTGCGCCCCGTACTTCTTCCCAAGCAGGCGCAGGTTGGGCTTGCACCGATAATCTACGAAATCGGTGGCAGCATCGAAATAGCGCACCTGCTTCACGTTCAGTTCGTCGCGCAGGTCGTCCTCAAAACCGCGCAACCCGTCGAGCGCATCGGGGGTGGCAGCCCGCACCCATATTTCACCCAACGGCTGACGTACCTTGATGTTGGCGTTTTTGCGGGCGGCGCGCCCCAACGACACAACCTGCAACAGCACTTCTGTGTCGGCAACCAGCTTATCATCCAGCAGGTCGGCATTCACCGTCGGGTAGCGGCTCAGGTGGACGCTCTCCGGCGCGTCACTGTCCACGCTCACCACAAGGTTGCGGTACACTGCCTCGCTGATGAACGGCGTGAAGGGTGCCACAAGTTTGCCCACCGTGACGAGGGCGGTGTAAAGCGTGTTGTAGGCGGCTTGCTTGTCAGTGTCGGTTTCGCTACGCCAAAAGCGGCGGCGGTTGCGGCGCACATACCAGTTCGATAGCTCATCTACATAGGCTTCGATGGCACGGGCGGCAGTCACGACATCATAGCTTTCGAGGCTCTCGGTGACGGTGGCGGTCAGGCGGTTCAAGCCTGCCAGTGCCCAGCGGTCAATCGCTTGCTCGTGCCCGGTGTACTGGTTGAACTGCTGCGGGTCAGGTCGCCACGCATCAAGGTTGGCATAGGTCACAAAGAAGGCATAGGTGTTCCAGTAGGTCAGCAGGAACTTCCGCATGCTCTCGTTGACCTGATCGAGGCTGAAGCGGCGCGGGCTACCGGGCGGGCTGGCGGTAAACAGTGTCCAGCGCAACGCATCGGTGCCGTAGGTATCGAAGACCTGCCACGGGTCAATCGTGTTGCCCCGGCTCTTGCTCATCTTCTGCCCCTGCGCGTCAAGAATATGCCCCAGACAGATCACGTTCTTGAAGGCGGGTTGGTCGAACATGAGCGTGCTAATGGCGTGCAGCGTGTAGAACCAGCCACGAGTCTGGTCTACTGCCTCGCAGATGTAGTCGGCGGGGTGGGCGTGCTCGAAGATGTGCTGGTTCTCGAAGGGATAGTGCCACTGCGCGATGGGCATCGAGCCACTGTCATACCAGCAGTCGGCAACGTCGGGGATGCGACGCATGGTGCCGTGCCCGTCGGGGGCTTCCCACGTCAGGTCGTCCACATAGGGGCGGTGTAGGTCGAGGTCTTGCAGCGACCGCCCCACTTTCGCTTCGAGTTCGGCAACACTCCCGATACACTCCATGTGCTGCCCGTCGTCGCTGATCCAGATCGGGAGCGGGGTGCCCCAATAGCGTTCGCGGCTGACCGCCCAGTCCACGTTATTTTCGAGCCAGTTGCCGAAGCGTCCGTCGCGGATATGCTGCGGCACCCAGTGGATTTGCTGGTTGTTGTCAATCAGTTCTTGCTTACGGGCGGTGGTGCGGATGTACCACGATGTTTTCGCGTAGTAGAGTAGTGGCGTGCCATCGCGCCAGCAGAACGGGTAGGCGTGGTTAACGCGCCCGCTCTTCAGCAGCAACCCACGCTGCTTGAGGTTGCGGGTAATCTCCTTGTCGGCATCTTTGAAGAACACGCCATGCAGACCGTCAATGGCGAAGTCTGCCAGCATCTTGCCGTCGAGACCGACCGAGAAGAGCGTTGGCAAGCCATAGCGTTTGCCAATATCGAGATCACCATAGGCGGGCGCGATATGCACAATGCCTGTGCCGTCGTCAAGGCTAACGAAGTCGTCGGCAATCACCTTGTAGGCGGCGGTCAGGTCGGGGGTGTCGCCGGGGGCGGGCACACCATCAAACAGGTTGGCATACGGTAGCCCAACCAGTTCGTTACCCTGCACTTCCGCGAGCATACTGGCACCTTCGCCCAATACGGTGGGCACCAGTGCTGCCGCCAGCACCAACCGCTCGGCGGGGCTGTCCTCAGTGGGGCGATATTCCACAAGGGCATAGCTGGCATCTGGCTTGACCGCCGCCGCGACGTTCGCGGGCAGTGTCCACGGGGTGGTCGTCCATGCCACAAGGCTACTATCGCGCAGTTGCGTGGCGAGCGGGTGGTCGCTGTCTGGCAGCACGCGGAAGCGCACCCACACACTGGGGTCGTCCACACCATCGCGGAAGCCGAGGCTCACCTCGTGGTCGCTGAGGCTGGTGCCGCAACGCGGGCAGTGCATGGTCACTTTGTAGTCGCGGAAGAGCAAGCCGCGATCCCATAGTTGGCGGAAAATCCACCACAGCGACTCGATGTAGCTATTTTCGTAGGTGATATACGCATCGTCGCTCACCCAGTATGCCAGCCGGTTGGTGAAGCGTTTCCATTCTTGGATGTATCGCCACACGCTTTCGCGGCACTTGGCGTTAAACTCCGCAATGCCGTAGCGTTCGATGTCGGGCTTCCCGGAAAAGCCGAGTTCTTTCTCGACTTCAATTTCAACGGGTAGCCCGTGGGTATCCCAGCCTTCGCGCCGCCCCACAATGCGATAGCCCTGCATGGCGCGGAAGCGGGGGATAATGTCCTTGAAGCTCCGGCTGATGGTGTGGTGAAAGCCCGGTCGCCCGTTGGCAGTGGGCGGTCCTTCGTAGAAAATGAAGGGGGCATCGCCCGCCTGCAACGAGCGGTTGACAATATCGTTGGCTTGCCACCACACCAATAGCTCTTCTTCAAGGGCTGGAAACGCAACACTAGTGTTGACCGGTTGAAACATTGCTGGCACTGCCTCCCGTTGTGTACTGCACAAAAAAACTCGCCCCGTTCAGGGACGAGGCAAGCCCTCGCGGTACCACCCTGATTCAGCCCCAAGCGGCTGCACTCAGCGGGCAGCGAACTGCCCGGTTCCGATAACGGGGAACGACTCCGAGCCGGGCTACTGACGGCACGCCGCGTTCACTGGCTGGCTCTGGGGTGATACCACACGACACCCGTTCCGCTCGGCTTGCACCCGCCCGAACTCGCTGGTGGTGGCTGTGCCGCTGGCGTGTCCCCTTCATTGCCTGTTGCTTAGTTTTCTTTACTAGTATAATCAGGGTGGGCACGCACGTCAAGCGGAGTTGACCGGGATACGTGCTGTCGCTATAATAGAGATGTGGCATGTCACTACCTTTGCCCGCCTCACGTGTGGACCGCTAGCTCAAGGGCAGAGCAATCGGCTCATAACCGACAGGTTACAGGTTCGAATCCTGTGCGGTCCACCACCCCGCTTGCACCGCTTGGTGCAACCTCCCCGGCTTGGTCTGTTGGTCACGGCAATCGCCCCGGCTACACCACACGCCCCCTAATGGTCTCCCCGCGCCGCCACCAGCACCTCCCACTGCACGTCTGCTCGTACGCTATCGGGCTGGGTTGCGTGGTGCAGCAGGTGCAGGTCTGCCACCCGTAGCAGGGGTGACAACCCATTAACCGTGAGCGTGGTGTACAGCCTGCCATCAGCCTCGCGCTCGGTGGCGGCGCGGCTGTGCCGAAACGACAGCAGCACCCGCCCACCGCGCCGAAGAATACGTGCCACATGACCGAGGGCTGGCGCGACGGCTCCGGCGGGCAGGTGCATCAGGGTGGCACTGCATAACACATTCGCATAGCTCGCATCGGCAATGCCCGTGAGCATGGGCAGGCTGGCAGCATAAACCCGGATGCCGGGGTAGTTTGCCCGCGCCGCTGTCAGCATGGCACCGCTCGCGTCGTAGCCCACTGTGGGGTAGCCCTGTGCGGTCAGCCACGCCACGTCGCGCCCACTGCCACAGCCAATGTCGGCGGTGGGCTGTGCGGGGTGGAACACCTGCCCGATTACATGGTACAGTGCATGGGGGGTAGTAGCGCGGTACTGCTGGCACACGCTGGTCGCGTGCTGTTGGTAATGATTGAGGGTCTGTCTATCTTGCATATCCTGTACATCCATTTCTGTACATCCATAGCAGTGTTATTATAGCGCATAGCGCAGGCTCGCCACAGCAGGACGGGGCAGGATGGGGGCTACCCCGCCTACGTGATACAGGACGATAGCGCATTCACCAGCGTGGTTTTCACTGCGCGGGGCACACACGGAGGGTACCAGCAAACCATACTACCACAGAGTGTAACAGAGACACTTAACACACACGCTACTGCATGCTATACTACAAGCAGTAAATTATAAAGGTAGCGCACGTTTCAACGCTTATGCAGACTCATCACACCCCTAGTTGCGGCTGTCCCTGTCGGCGACGACCACGTTTAGACAGCCCTTGCAGTCACCACCCGCCGCCTTGCATATCCCATGCATACTGGCAATTTTCCGCGTTGCCTGTTGCGCTCGCCCTATCGCTACACCAGCGTACACCTGACCGAGTTCGAACACGCACCTGTCCACTGTTAGCCAGTGCAGGTGCGTGTTTGCGTAGCGGGCACCGCGCAACAGCCTACGCACACCATCGCGCACAGGTGGTGCTGCGATGAAC
>CAZNQP010000025.1:0-29378 GCA_964575355.1 uncultured Chloroflexaceae bacterium | reverse complement strand
TTCCCATTCGAGTGAGGATGCACGATGCCCATTCCTACGACTGAATACTGGCAGGCTCGCGGCTTCAACCTCCCCCCCTTCGAGCGGCGCAACGCCGAGCACGAGGATGCGCTCCTCTCGTCGCTCTTCGTCGTCGTAGATGCCTACGATTGGATGTTCGGCAACCCCCACTACCCGCGCTCAACCACCCTGTTTGCGCCACAGGGGTGTGGCAAAACCAGTCACCGCATGCAGATTGCCCGCCGTGCCACCGAGCATAGTCATCCGGCTATTCTCGTCGTGACACTCTCCGATTTCAACCACATGGCGGGGTATGCCGACGACGTGCTACTCAACCAGTACATTGCACTGGTCAAGCAGCAGGTCTACAAGCGGGTAGACACCACGCTAACCCGCGCGGTGTTCGACACGCATTGTGGGGCAGTGGAAAACGCCGCCACCCCCACCGAGCAACTGCAACAACTCGGCGACATGGCGCATGCCGCCAACTTTGGCTGCATCTACGTACTGATTGATGGCGTGGATGAAACACCCCACACCCGCGACAACCCTGCCCACATGTATCGCTTGCTGCGCCCCCTGCTCGATGCCCCCAACCTGATGGCGACTGGGCGACTGGTGTTTAAGCTGTTTGCCCCTGCCAGCCTGCTTGCCTACCTGCAACACGAAAACGTCGGGCGGTTGGATCGCCTGCCCTACCGCACGCTGGCATGGCGCGATGAGCAACTCCACGAGCTACTTGTGCGGCGGCTGCAAACCTACAGCCGCATCAGTGCCACCGATTCGTTCGGGGCAGTCCAGAGCCTCAACGACCTGTGCGATGCCCCCTATGACGTAGACTGGTATCTGGTACGCGCCTGCGGCGGCAACCCGCGTCGCCTCTTCCAGCTTGCCGACGAAGTGGTGCGCCATCACTGCGAGCACGCCCCCAACGGCACCAGTCCCGACGACCCGATCAGCGCAACAACACTGGCGGCAGTACTCGTAGCATTCCCTGCGTCACCCACGCCCACGCCTGCACCTGCGCCCACGCCTGCGCCTGCACCCGCTCGTGCCGCCGGGCTTACCTACGACGAACGCAACGGAGAGGTATACCTTGACGGACAATTGCACGCCACGCTCGAAGGTCTCTTGCACCACCTGATGTCCTGCCTGTGGCACAACCGGGGGCAGGTTGTGACGGACACACAGTTAGAGGATAGCGTCTACGGCGTGGGCGAGAATGTCCCAGCACGCACCCCGGACGCGCTCCGCAAACTCGTGACGCGGCTTCAGCGGGAACACGGGCTGCATGCGTATATCGTGCGGCGGCGCGGCATGGGGTATCAACTGCTGGCGGAACGCCCCGCTACTGATAGCCCCCCCCCGCCGCCCGCAACGGACTAGCGTGTCCGTGGTGTGTCCGAGAACGGGGGGCAGACTTCCGGGAGATGTCCGGATGGGTTCCTTGCAGCAGGGTGCGCCTGTAGTAGAATTAGCAGAAGAACAAATGCCGCCTAGTAGTAGCGGCACATGTGACAAGCGCAGTTCGAAAGACAGGACGGCAGAGCAGGGGTCATTCCCTGCATCCCGGAGAGTCTATGCTTCTGTATAGGCGTTTCTCTAGCGTACAAAGGGTTGAGGATAGCAGCGTGAAAAATCCAGCAGGTACACCATCAGTGACGCACAGGTATCACTGCCGACCGCAGCCGTTCCGACTGTATCGGTGGTCGCCTCTGCCGAAGATTGCGCGTGAACCACGCAACACGGACAAGCCGTCTGTTGTACCCACGTGGTATGCCAAGCCCCCGCGCCGCTGTAGTATCCACGACACGGTACACCGCGAGGCAGAACAGCATGTAAAAGAGCGCGTCAGCGACCTCGCCCGCGCCCACCATGATGCCGAAGCACCGCCCTTGCCGATCATCAACCTATGGGGCATTACCGGCATTGGCAAGAGCTACATTATCCGCAACCTGCTCACCAACATGCCGCGAGCGCGTGTATTATGGCTCGACTTTGCCACCCACCCAACCCCGATTGCGGGCACGCCCGTTGCAAGTGGGGCAGGCGCAGCACAGGGTGCGCCCTCCGCCGCCACGACCACCCGCCTTGCTCTTGCCGACCTGATCACATGGCTGGAGCAAACGCAACTGTTCGGCAAACCATCGCGGGCGGTGATCAATTGGCAAGAAGAACCCGTCAACATTGACGAAGCCACAGTGACGTGCCTCGCAGCACGGGTGCGTGCCAGCATTGACCCGGAGCACCCGCCGCAGTTGGTCTTGCTCGATGGCATAGACGACCTGCCCTACTGGGAGTGGGTGCAGGAACACGTCATCCGCCCCCTGATCGAACGCCCAGTACAAGTGGATGCGCCCCTCCCGTGTGTGGTAGTCACAAGCCAGATGCCCCTCTTTTGGCATTTCTGGGAGCTACGCGAACGCTGCGAGCCACTCCAAGTACCACCATTCGACCCAGATGAAACGGCACGTTTCCTCGAACTTGCCCACGACCGCAACCCTCAGCTCCGCGCATACGCCCGCGAACTACACGCCGCCACTGCAGGCTATCCCTATGGGCTGGCGTATGCCCGCGCCGCATTGATACGGGTGCTCGAAGACCGACTACGTGACCTCGGCAAGCGGTACACACACGGTATCGCGGGCTATCTCGCGCTCTTTCGCCGCCCCAACAAGCGGGTTATGCGCGTCATGCTCGACAACGTGCGACCGCCTGCGTGGGACACCCTCTGTTCGCAGGGGGTGTCGCCTTTTGATGCCATAGATGATGCCCTCCACGCCATGGCAGAGGCAGGCGAGATTGATCGCCACAATCAGTCCATCAAGCCCACCCTACGGCAGCAGGTTGAATATGACATGCAGACCCGCGACCGCGCGACCTACCGCGCCATCTGCGAGGTACTCGCACGCGAATATCAACGCCGCCTGCGGACGATGGCAAACAAAGAAGTCTCGTTCTTCCTCGACTGGCTCTACTACACCACCGCCCTGCAACTGCTCGACCACCCCGCCAACGCCGCCGCACCCGCCCCGTCGGCGGCGTTTGTCGCCGACCTCGACCAACTCATTGGCATCGTCGGATTGCTGCACGACGACGTGACCGAACACTTCACCCGCGACCGCGAATTGCAGCAACGCTTGCAGCAGGCGGGCACACTCACACTGGTCAGCGAGCGGTTGGCAGTTGCCGTTGCCGGAACAGACGACCCACCACTCGACCCGACAGTGGCACTGGCAATGGAAGGCTACGAGCAGCACGTCACCCAGCACCTAGAGAAGCAAGTCCCCGCGCAACACCGCGAGCGGGTCACAACCTTCTTTGCAGTGGTGGCGGGCTTCCGCAACAAGGTGGCGTTCTCTGCGCCCGAACTGCGTGGCGCACTGCGCGAGCAGGGGCTACGGTTGCGCGAACTGAACGAGCTTGTACCCATTCTCCACAACCGGGGCTTCTTCCTGTATGACTCGACGCGACGGACATACTTGCTCAACCAAGTATTGCTGCCCGTCGTGAAGCGGTTTGGATGGGCAGTATAGGAGGTCAAGTAATGGTAGCACCCGCAGCGTGGCAACTCTTCCCCAACAGCCCATCGTATGTTGGGCGCGAAGAACAGAAGGAACTGCTCCAGACCGCGACCTACACCGTGGCGACCCAGACGACGGTGGGGTGCCGGGTTGTCTATGTGGAGAGCAAAGGGGGGTTGGGCAAAACCCGCCTACTGGCAGAGTATCCCACACTGGTGCGTTCGGTTGTACCAGATGTCCGCATTGCCCGTCTGGTGGACTTCTACCAATTCTTGAGCCGCACCCCCGATGCTATTGAAAGTGCGCTGGTAGCCGGGTTGAAGCAACGGGGCAACGCTGACCCCAACGACTGGTGCTGCATCCCGGTTGCCGCCGTGGATGCGGCGTTCAGGGGCTACAGCGAGACGCGGGCGGCGTATCAGCAGGCAAAGCAGGGCGGCGGCACCCGCACTGATGCCCCCACCGCCGACGATGTACGCACCGCGTTTGTCACGGGCTGGAATACACTGGCGGCGGCGTACCCCATGGTCATGCTGTTCGACACGCTGGAAGCCCCGTACAATGCGCTTGCGCCTGAAGACACCCTCGCGCACGAGGAAGACGGCGTGAGTGGTGCCGGGCAGATTATCGGCTGGATGGATGCGGTACTGCCGCAGTTGCACCGCACGCTCGTGGTGCTCAGTGGGCGACCCGTCGAACAGCACCACCTCAACCCGATTGTGCAGCACCTCCAAGCACGCCTCACAGACGTAACCATCACCTACCTGTCGCCCTTCAAGGAGCACGCAGAGGTACGCGCATTTCTGCAAGACATTGAGGGCTTCACCCAAGAGCTTGACGACCAACGCGTCGCCGACATCCTCCGGTTTACTGGGGGGTATCCGCTCTTGATTTCGGCATACGCCGAGATGACCCGCCGCAACGTGGGGGTGCCACCCGGCTTCCCGCCGCCCGACGCACCACAGCCGCTCCCGGAACAGTTCGAGCAACACATCATTGACACCATTCTGTCGCCCAACAGCGTCGAGCAGGGCAAGCCCCGTGTGCGGACCTACCTCCGCTGTCTGTACATCTTGTCGGTTGCGCGTCGTGGTCTGACGCGCGCAGCACTGACCACCCTGTACCGCACGCTCTACGAAGATGCCCCCGACGCAGACACCGTGAACGCCTTGCAGAGCACGACCTTCGTCAAGGAGCTACCACCCGTGATCAGCGACACGGGGGCAGTGACGAAAAGCGAGGGCATGCTCTTCTTGCACGACCGTGTGTTCGAACTGATTGACCGTAGCGACTATGCCCACAGCTTCGAGGAGATCGCCGAACCTACCTACGACGAGTTGATCGCACAGAGCCAAGCCGCCGTCCAGCAGGCGCGGCAGCGCGTGGGGCGCGACGACACTGCCCGCGATGCCGTGTTGCAGGCAATGGTCAACCATGTGTACTATGCGGTGCTCAAAGACCGCCGCCTCGGCTACCGTATGGCGAGCGTCTACATTGAGCAATTGCTGGATACCGAGCGCAACGTGAGTGGGGCAATGCTGCTGTCCAGCACCTTCTGGAGTGCCCTGCACGATTACCAGCAACGGCGCAGTTTGCCCAGTTTTGTGGCGGCACTGCGCGATGGTGCGCCAGATGACAACCTGTACCAGCATATCATTGCCGAAGGGTTGGTGCAGCGCATCAAGCGCACCGCCGTGGAGGATAACCCGGCGGGCGCGGTGCAGGTCGTCGAAGACGTGCGGGCAAGGGTTCACCAGAGCGACTACCCCTATGCTCAAGTCACGTTGCTTGTTGCTGAAGGCGAAGCCCGCATCAAGGCGCAGAGTCTAGGGTCGCCCGCTCCATTTGCAGCGGCACTGGAACGCCTCGAACACGTCACCGAAGATGAAACCGACTTGCTATGGTTGCGCCGCGAACGGCTCCGTGGGGTGATCTATCGCTTCCTCAGCTATCTGGCATGGCAACAGCAAGACTACATGCAGGGTACCGACTATGACCGGCAGGCACTGCAAGCCCTGCGCCACTACGAAGAGAACCACGCAACCACCCTGAACGATGACGTGGGCGCCGACATCTTGCAGGCAGTCACCAACTATAGCTACAACCTTGCACTGGTGGGCGAGTTCGACAAGGCACGCAAACTGGCTGAACGGACGCTGCAAAACCACGCGGAACGGGCTGCTCCCTACCGGCGTGGGCTGGCATACAACAGCTACGCACTCATTCTGTTGCAGATCGGCGACCTGACACGCGGCAAGGCGGCACTCCATGCCGCGAACGCCGCGGCTGAGCAAGCACAGTCGCGCCGCCTCAGCGGAATGGTCATGCTCACGCGGGGGCTGTATGCCCGCGAAGAAGAGTTGCCACCCCGCGAAGTGGAAAGCTATTTCCGCGAGGCGGTGCAGTTGCTTGAGCCGGAACCCGACCAGCAGCGCGAAGCCCTGTTCCGGCTAGGAAGTTTTGTACGCGAGCAGGCTTTTCAGGCAGCGCAAGGCGGCGACAGTGAGGGTGCAGCCTATTGGAAGCAGCAAGCCCTAGCAGCATTTGACGGCGCGTTGCAGTTGCTGGGCGACGGCTCTGACATGCAACGCGCCGAATACCTGAAGAGCAAAGCCGCCGTCTTTATGGGCATGCGCGAGTACGACGCGGCAGTGCCACTGCTCGCGGAAGCTCGGCAACTCCTAGAGGCACTCACAGCCCCGCCATACGTCCACACCATCGTCGGCAAACTCACGTTTCACCGGGCGGTGTTGCAACGGGAACGCGACGCAGACTATCAGACAAGCCTTGTCAATCAGGCGGTTGCGCTAGGGCGTATGTATCTGTTTGCGGCACAGCACCGCGACCAGCGCATCATCGAAGGACGCATTGAAGAGCAACTCACCATGATCCCCGATGATGCCCTGCAAGCCTTTCTCACACAACTCGATGCGGACGAGGTAAGCGCACTCCCCGGCGAGCACCCCGAACTTACCTATCAGGTACCCGACGTGGGTGGCTGGTCTGCCGCCTTTGCAACCAGTACCGCCTTTCTGCGCCGGGCAATCAGCGATGAGCTAGAGCTACGCCTTGCGTAGATGGGAAGCCCTAACCCGTATGTCAACCTACCTTGTACGCACCAGCACCCCCGACCCCTACGCACCTGCCGATGACTGTAACTGTGCGTGTGCTACGCCTGCCCACGCCGCCCCACCAGCCCAACCCGATTGGCACGCGCTCGTGGCACAGGTGGCACAGTTTGAACGGGTGCCCGGTGTGCAAGCACTTGCGCTCGAAGATGGCTTTCGGGTCGTGTTCGTACCCTCGCACAGCCGGGTTGCGCTCCTCAACGACGCGACGTGGGCATTGCTGGCACGCTTCGTTGTGCCGCACCCAGTCGGCGACACGGAGCGTGCCGCACAAGACGCACTCGCACACCTATGGCACGCGGGCTTGCTACAGGTGGCGGGCACACCGCCACCCGCGCCAACCCCCAGCGATGAGCTAGCGGCGTGGCTACACGTTACGAACGCATGCAACCTGCGCTGTACCTACTGCTATGTTGCCAAGGACGACACAGCCATGACCGCCGACACGGGCTATGCTGCGGTCAATGCCGTGCTCCGTTCGGCGCGTGCCCACGGCTACCAGCGGGTGCTGCTCAAGTTCGCGGGGGGCGAAGCCAGCCTAAACCTACCGCTCGTGCGCGAACTGTATGCCTACGCCCGCGCACAGTGTGCGGCTGCTGGGTTGGGGTTGCGCGGGGTCGTGCTGAGCAATGGCGTATTGCTGACCACGCCCCGGCTTCAAGCGATCAAGGAAGCGGGGCTTGACCTCATGATCTCGCTGGACGGCGACCAACCAACCCACGACGCACAACGCCCGCGCCTTGGTGGGCAGGGGTCATATCACGCCGTGTGTGCCGCCATCGAGCGTGCCAAGGCACAGGGCGTGCGCCTAACAGTCTCTGTGACAGTGACTGGACAGAGCGCGGCAACCCTGCCGACGGTGGTCGCGTGGTTGCTGCACCGTGGCATCCACTTCACGCTCAACTTCTACCGCGACAACGACTGTAGTGCCAGCGATGCAGCCTTGCAACTGGACGAGCACCGCCTGATTGCGGGGATGCGTGCCGCCTATGCCGTGATCGGCGCGAACCTGCCCGCCTACAGTCTGCTGGGGTGTTTGCTCGACCGTACCAACGCGCAGCACAGCCACCAGCGTACCTGTGGTGTCGGCGATAACTACCTCGTGGTAGCGCACGACGGCGCGGTGGCGAAGTGCCAGATGGCAATCACCGCACCCGTCACGACGGTGTATGCCGCCGACCCGCTTGCTGTTGTGCAGGCTGACCAGATCGGTGTGCAAAACCTGCCTGCCAGCGTAAAGAGTGGGTGCCGCGACTGCTGCTGGCGGTACTGGTGCAGTGGCGGCTGTGCCATTGCGACATACCGGGCGACGGGGCGGTACGATGTCCAATCGCCGCTCTGTGGCGTGTACCGTGCGCTCTATCCGGATGTCCTGCGCCTCGAAGGGCTACGCCTGTTACACCACTACCGCGCACAGCGTGCTGCCCCCTAACTATTCCCCGTCGTGTCCACAACTTATCCACATTCTCCGGTTTGGGCAACCTCGACCTAGCAAAGCTCACCGTGATTTCCGTATAGTCTCCTGATGAGTACGCTCGTGCATAGTACGATGTACGTGACACACCAAATGGTATGTCACGGGGAAACCACAGAAGGGAGTTACATGATGCAAGAGCTTTTCGCAGGAGACGTGTTAGCTTTACCTACGCTCCTCGTGGTCGGCTTCGGGTTGGGCTTTGGCGCGTGCCTCGTACTGATGGCAGTGTACCGTGCGGTGGTCGGCGGACAGCAGTACATTGCCCCGACGACAGTACCGATACAAACGCCCACGCAAGGCGGTGGCGGGTGTCTCGTCCTCCTGCTGGTCGTCGGCGGTGCAGCCCTTGGGCTACTGGCACTGAGCGGGATGGGGCTGTAACCGCCCTGCCCACCCATACGTTGTCGCTGGTACGTTACTATCACAGAACAACCACACACGTTGCCCGCACGCACCCGTTCAGTTCAACGGGAGCGGCGGGGTAAGGGGAAAACCATGCTTGAAGACCGTCGCTTGAGTACGCCGGGTAATGTATCGGTAAATGTATCGGTAGACCCACTCCACGACGTGCCCCGCGTCTTTCGTAAGCACCCGCTGGTGCTGCTCCCCACCGTCGGACGCGCGGCAGTCGGCTTCGTCACACTCGCCGCAGTGGGCATCCTGTTAAGCTGGGTCGTCGAGTGGCTCCTCCCAGCATACTGGATTCTCGCGCTTGCCATCGGCAGTACATTGCTCCTCGACACCCTGTTTGAACTGTACCTCTGGCGCGGCTTTCGGGTGGTCATCACAACCGAATGTGTCGTCATCTACGAGGTCAAGCTAGCACTGATCGGCTTCGAGCGCGTGGGGCGCGTCTACCCGCTGCACAACAGTAGCCTCTCGCTCTACCAGAGCGATCTGCTACGCCTGATTGACTGTACCAACGTCATACTGCTCCACCAGAACCGCGAACAGCAGTTTCGCCTGCTCACGCCTGACCCGACCACCCGCCGCGCCGCCTAACCTCACACCGCGTAGCGTGTGATTGGCTGCCACGTTGCAGCCACCTGCCACACACAGTCACCAGTACACGATCACAGTCGTTGGCGCAAGCACTCAGCACGGCTGTTGGTGCTAAGGAAGGGTGTGGCTGGCGCGGGCACACTACTGCTGCTCGGCGTGCCCGTCCCATACCTGCCCCAATCACCTTGGTCACGGTAGCCTCCCTTGATCTGTCTCGTCTATGTGCCTTGTACGCACACCGTTGCCCGCGGAACGTTGTAGCCCACCCACGACGCAGCAACACCCCCCGGTTGTTCCGCGAGCGGGTGATACCTGAACACGTTCTGAAGATCGGCTTGCTACACTTGCAGCATCGGTAACACACCGGTCGTACAACTGCTAAATGGTAGCAGGACATCAAGACATACGGAGGATACGATGAAACAAACCCACTGGACAATGCTAGGCAGTCTTCTGCTGGTACTGGGCGTGCTGCTGGCGTTTGCGCCCACACTGTCGGCACAGGAAGAAAACACCTCACGCCAGAATCGCGCACCCCACCGGGGCTTGCTCGAAGTTGCCGCGGACGAACTGGGCATGACCCGCGCCGCACTGGTGGCAGAACTGGAGCAAAACCGCAGCATCGCCGAGGTCGCCACCGAACAGGGCGTGGCTCCCACCACGATCATTGACGCGGCACTGGTGCAACCAACCGAACAGATGCAGCAGGCGGTCGCCGACGGGCGCATGACGCAAGAGGAAGCCGATGCACGGCTCGCCGAGCACCGCACGCGCATCACCACGGCAGTCAATACGCCGGGGTTGCCGCAACGCCCGGCAGGGGAACGCGCACCCCACCGGGGCTTGCTCGAAGTTGCCGCGGACGAACTGGGCATGACCCGCGCCGCACTGGTGGCAGAACTGGAGCAAAACCGCAGCATCGCCGAGGTCGCCACCGAACAGGGCGTGGCTCCCACCACGATCATTGACGCGGCACTGGTGCAACCAACCGAACAGATGCAGCAGGCGGTCGCCGACGGGCGCATGACGCAAGAGGAAGCCGATGCACGGCTCGCCGAGCACCGCACGCGCATCACCACGGCAGTCAATACGCCGGGGTTGCCGCAACGCCCCGAACGCGCGCCGCGTGGTCCGCATCCGCGGGGTCAGTAGGGTAACGACGGCATGCGCGGTGAGGGGCAGGGCTTCGAGCAAGGCACGCGCCAGCAACACGGACGTGCCACCCCCGACGCATAGCGCAACACACCTCCACGGACGGCAGGCGGCGGTAGTACACGCTACCGCCGCCGTTGGTGTGTCGCGGTGCAGCAACTGACATGGCGTGTCGTGGGTGCCAGCCTGCTGCTGCTCACAAGCCTGCTGCTGCGCGGCGGGTTGCTCGTGGGTGCGGTGGCACGCGCCCGCACACCGTAGACTGTGGGGGACAGGTTGACCCCGCCTGTCCCCCGCGCATGTGCCAAGTTCGCCTACATCAACGCACTACGCACCAGTATCAACATCCCCAGACCCACCAGCACCACCCCGATCACTATACTACAGCCTGCATCGTGCGGTGCCGCGTGCTCGACGTTCGTGTATATCGGCTGCACCGGTGTGCCCAGCATACGGCGCACCAGTACCAGCAAGACCACTGCCGCGACAACCCCCAGCACAAACCCGATCACCAGCCAGGTAGGAACCGTCACAACCAGTTGCTCCATTCACCCTCCTGTCTTGGTATATCTCGTTAGGCAACGGAATAGTAGGACGCACCTACCGTCCTCATTGTTTCATCAGTGTGCCATCTGGATCATCTGGATAGTGCCATTGTGCTATATGCAGCCGCGCTTTTGCTGCGTATACTCAGGGGAGGGGCAGTACGAGCTGCTCAGTGAGACGTGAGAAGTGAAAGGAACGACTATGCCCAAATGGATTGGTACCGCCCTGCTGCTGGGCATTGCTCTGGGAGTGGCAGGGCTGGTGGCACCGCCCACCACCGATGGCGCACAGCCCGCCGCAACAGGCAGCAACCTGAGTGCGTGTACCGCCCCGGTTGCGCCTGCGCCGCTTGAGAACCCCACCGTCATCACCGAATGTACGGCGGCAACCCTGCAAACCGCACTGGCAGCAGGCGGGCACATTACCTTCGCCTGCGGACCCGACCCCGTGACCATCCCAGTGAACGAGCCGTTGGTGACAAGTGCGACCACCGACATTGTACTCGACGGGCAAGGCTTGGTGACACTCGACGGGCAGGGCGTGACACGCATTCTCGAAAAGCCGTTTACCCCCGGCGCAGAGAACGACAAGACACGCGGCAACGACCTGACTATCCAGCATATGCGCTTTATCAATGGCAGGGCACCCGCCGCCACCAGCAACCGCGACGGCAACGCTCGCGGTGGTGCCATCACCGCCACCAGCCCCGGTACGCGCCTCATCATCATCAATTCGACCTTCGAGAATAACACCACCACCAGCATCAACGACGAAGACAATCAGGGCGGCGCGGTGTATGCCGCCAATATCTTCGAGACCGTCATTGTTGGCTCGGTCTTTACCAACAACACCGCCGGGAGCGGCGGCGGCTTCGGCGGCATTGCCACCGGGTTGCGCGTCTACAACAGCCGCTTCACGGGCAACGCCGCCGCCGATGACCGCGCGGGCGGCATTGTGCGCGGGCACGGGGGCGCGATCCACCTCGACGGCGTGACCAACTCCTTCAACCCCGACTCGAATAAGGTGGTAACGGTATGCGGCAGCGAGTTTGTGGGCAACACGGCGGTGCGTGGGGGCGGTGCCCTGAAGATTACCATTTCGGATAACAAGGGCACCAAAGCTACCTACGACCGCTCGTTATTCCGCGACAACCGCCTGCTGGGAGTGCCGCCCACCGAAGGGCACGGCGGTGCCATCTACCATATCGAGGATGACTTCGCGGGCGGCACCAACGAGGACAACCTCGAAATTACGGCTTCCACCTTCGACGGCAACGTGTCGTCGCGGCAGGGTGGCGGCGTGTGGTTACTCATCCGGGGCAACGGGCGCATCGTCAACAGCACCTTCACCGCCAACGCCGCATCCGAAGCGGGGACAAACCGCATTGGGCAGGGCGGCGGTGCGATCATCAGCAACGGCGTGTATGCCGTAGTGAACAGTACTTTTGCCAACAACTTTGCGACGTTTCAGGGCGGCGCGATGTTCGCGGGCGGCAGTGCCGACGTGACGCTGACCAACAGCCTGTTCTCCGATAACCGCCTCGACCCGACGCACACCAACCCCGTTACCTCAGAGTTTCAGGGCTACCACACCAACCGCCCACTCAACAATGGCGGCAACAATCTGCAATTCCCACGTACCAAAACGCCCGACTTCGACAACGACATCAACAACCTGATTGTCAGCGACGCGGCGGCACTGCTGTTTGCCGACCCATTGTTGCAGCCACTCGCCGACAATGGCGGTCCCACGCCCACGCGGGCACTGGCAGACGACAGCCCCGCGCGTGCCGCCGCTAACCCGGCGACCTGCCCCACAACCGACCAGCGCGGCGTTGCCCGCGACGGCGGCGCGTGCGACATCGGGGCGTATGAGGTCGGGGTGCTGCGCCCTAGCCTGACAAGCGTCACCCCGGCGTTGCTGCCCGCCGGCACCGACGCGCCGGTGACGCTGACGCTGACAGGGAGCGGCTTCACGGCTGACAGTGTAGCACGCTGGAACGGCGCAGACCGCCCTACAACCTATGTCACCACGACGCAACTGACCATGACGGTGCCGCCCGCCGACCTTGCCAGCCCCGGAACTGCGACGATTACCGTGTTTGAGCCGTCGGCGCAGGCGAGTGAGTCGGCGGGGCTAGCTGTCGAGATTGTCACCAGCATTGTGCAGGTATGGCTGCCCGTCACACTGCGTTAATTCCGTGGTACGATAAACTGCAAGCAACTGTTGCCGGACAGGTACACCGCCTGTCCGGTCTGGTTTGTGGCACCGACAGCAAGTAGCGTAATTGAAACGAAAGGGTTGAACGTATGAGTAAGTTGGCGGGCAAAGTCGCCGTAGTCACGGGCGCGTCGTCGGGTATCGGGGCGGCTACCGCGCTGGCACTGGCAGGTGAGGGGGCGCACGTCGTGTTGCAGGCACGCCGCAAGGAGCGCATGGATGAACTGGCAGGGCAACTAGCGGCGCACGGCGGGCGGGTACTGGTGCAACCCCTCGATATAACCCAAGAAGCCGATGTCCATGCGGCTATGCACGCGGCGCACACCGAAATGGGGCGCATTGACGTACTGTTCAATAACGCTGGGGTGATGCTCAACGGTCCTATAGAAGGGGCTGATACCGACGAGTGGCGGCGCATGGTAGACATCAATATACTGGGGCTGATGTATGCAACACAGGCAGTGCTGCCAATTATGCGCGAGCAACAGAGCGGGCACATCGTCAACGTATCGTCGGTGGCGGGGCGGTACTCATTTGCCGGGGCATCCGTCTACAATGCGACGAAGTGGGGCGTGATCGGCTTTTCGGATGCGCTGCGGAAGGAAGTGCAGGGGCACAACATCCGCACCACCATTATCGAGCCGGGGCTGGTAGACACCGAACTGTTCAGCCACATCACAGACGAACAAACACGCGCGGGCTTCGACCAGTATATCAAGTCGCTGGTGCCGTTGCGCGGCGAAGATATTGCCGCCGCCGTCGTGTATGCCGTGACACAACCGCCGCACGTCAGCGTAAACGAAATCCTCATCCGCCCTACCTTGCAAGAACGCTAGCATGCACGCTAGCCCGTGGGCGGTATCCGGCGGTGGCACGCAAGACGCGGCACCAGTCGTGTACCAGTACCGCTCCTGCACCGACGGCGACGGCGAGAGTGCAGGCTGCACGCTGTGTACCAGCGACCAGTAGCGGTGAGCGCGGCGGTACGGCGACACACAAAGCGCACAGACCGATGCCTGTGCGCTCTGTTCAGCCGTACAGCGTGGGGACGGGGCGGGCTACCACGTACCGAAGCCAAGTTCTTCTTTGGCATCTTCGCTCATCTTGTCAGGCGACCAAAACGGTGTCCAGACCAGATTGATCTGCACGTCTTCGAGCGTGGTGTACACTTCTCGCAGAGCGATCACTTCTTGGCGTGCCTGCCCCAATATCTGGGGTCCGGCAGGACAGTTGGGCGTAGTAAGGGTCATATCAATGTCTACTGTGCGCCCTTCGTCCAGAATGTCAACCCGATACACCAGCCCCAGATTAACCACGTCCAAGCCAATTTCCGGGTCAATTACATTTTGCAAGGCAGCACGCACCATGTCTTCCGTCAGCATTATGTCTCCTTTGTCTCCGTCATATCCAGTACGCCAGTAAGCTAGCAGGGATAGAGCACACGCGGAACCGTGACTGGTACTACCACCGCCCCGCACGCGCCATACGCTAGTATTTTGCCATGGTGGGGTCTACGTCGTCAGACCAACGCAGCACGCCCCCAACCATATTCTTCACCTTGGTGAAGCCTGCCGAACGTAACATGTCTACGGCGCGTCCACTCCGCGCACCGCTCCGGCAATAGACCACCATCTCGCGGTCGCGGTCGAGTTCCGCGATACGTCCCGCCAGCTCATCCACCGGGATCAGCAGGTCGGTGCCCACAATGTTGGCAATGTCTACCTCATGGGGGTTGCGAACATCCAGCAGGAAGGGGCGATCCGGTTGCTCAAGCAACGTGGCTACTTCCTGCGGCGTGATTTCGTATGGATTGTCACTCATGGCTACCTCCTCGGCTGCCACCAGCGCAGGCGACAGCCCACAGAATGCTTCATAGTCAATGAGTTCGGTCACGGTTGGGTTCTCGCCACATACCGGGCAGTGCGGGTTGCGCCGCAACTTCAGTTCCCGAAAACTCATGTCAAGTGCATCATACAACATGAGACGACCAACCAGTGTATCACCGATGCCCGTAATCAGCTTGATTGTTTCGGTGGCTTGGATCGTACCAATCACACCCGGCAGCACGCCCAGCACGCCGCCCTCAGCGCACGATGGTACGAGACCGGGGGGCGGCGGCTCTGGGTAGAGGCAACGATAGCACGGTCCGTCCATCTGGGGGGCAAATACCGTCGCCTGCCCCTCGAAGCGGAAGATGCTCCCATACACGTTCGGCTTGCCGAGCATGACACTGGCATCGTTGGTCAGGTAGCGCGTCGGGAAGTTATCGGTACCATCCACGATGACATCATAGGGCTGCATCAGTTCGAGCGCATTGGCTGACGTAATCTGCGTCTCGTACGTCGTGATGTCAATATAGGGGTTGAGGTCGCTCAGGCGTTGGCGTGCGGACTCGGTTTTGTTTACGCCGATGGTTGACGTGCCGTGGACAATCTGCCGTTGCAGGTTGCTTTCGTCTACCGCGTCGAAGTCCACCAACCCGATATGCCCTACGCCGGCAGCCGCGAGGTAGAGCGCGAGCGGCGAGCCAAGCCCGCCCGTGCCGATCAGCAACACACTGCCCTGCTTCAGCTTGCGTTGCCCCTCCATGCCAAACTCTGGCAGGATCAGGTGGCGGCTATAGCGGCTCACTTCGGCTTTGCTCAGGGTGGCTGGTGCAGGAGCAATGGTCACGCGGCACCTCCCCCGGCAATTGCCGGAATAATCCGCACGGTTTCGTCGCCCTGCAAGGGCGTGCTTTCGCCTTGCAGGTAGCGGATGTCTTCTTCACCAACATACACATTCACAAAGCTACGCAACGTACCTGCTTCGTTGTACAGGTGGTTCCGCAGGTCGGGGTACTGCTCGGTAAGTGCGTGCAGTGCCTCGCCCACCGTTGCTGCGTCATAGGCTATTTTAGCGTTGCCACCCGCATACTGGCGCAACGCGGTCGGAATAGTTATCGTAGTTGCCATGCGTTCCTCTGTTTCTTTTCAACACTTGTGTTTCTTTCCAACACTTGCCACTAGAGGGCAGCGATTTCCAGCGACTCGGCGACCCAGCCATCGTCAGGGGTCGGAAGCGTCCACGCGGTCAGGTGGGTAGCGTGCCCCGCTGCCACCGCCTGTATGAGAAAAGCAAACGACGGACCCGCAATGCCACGCGCACCCACGCGATCACGCTCGGACGGGTGCGGCGGGTGGTCGGGGTGCGAGTGGTAACAGCCTACCACGTCGAGACCCTGTTGCTGGGCGGCATCATCTGCCCGCATATAGTCGTGCGGGTCAAGGTAGAAGCGTTCGCGCCGCGAGTGGGGGTCGTCGTGGTCACTGAGTTGCACCTGCCCTGCCCAGCGATTTTCCACGGCAACCACCGCAACGGCTTGCTTGGTGGTGCCATCGAGGTGCCCCAACAGCAAGCCGACACATTCGTCGGGGTAGGCACGGGTGGCGTGGTCGGCAATTGCTCGCTGCACGCTTTGGCTCAGGATGACCACGCTTCACTCCGCTGGCGGGTACTGGTTGGGATGGGCGGCACCGGGAGCGGCTGCGCATCGTCGTCGTCCTGCTGCTGCCAGAAGGGGTTGTTGAGGTAACGGGCAGCACTGTCGCACAAAATCGTGACCACCACGCCGCGCTCGATCTGGTGCGCCACGCGCACGGCTGCCGCGACATTCGCCGCTGCCGAAACACCCACCAACAACCCCTCGCGGCGAGCAATGCGGCGTGCCATCTTGAAGGCTTCTTCACTCGTGACCACCAGCGTTGTGTCGGGGCGGCTCTCATCGAAAATGGCGGGGACGTGGCTGGTAGTCGCCATATGCTTCACGCCCTCCAGCGCGTGGTAGGGGCTGTCGGGCTGCACCGCAACCAGTTGCACATCGGGGTTATATTCGCGCAGGCGGCGTGACGTGCCCATAAAGGTGCCACTGGTGCCAAGTGCCGCCACAAAGTGCGTCACGCTGCCATCGGTCTGCTGCCAGATTTCCACCCCGGTTGTTTCATAGTGGGCGAGGGGGTTTGCCGGGTTGCTGTACTGATCGGGGTAAAAGTAGCGGTCGGGTGCTTGCGCGATCAGGTTGCGAATGACCGCGATGGACTCGTCTACACCCTCTGCTGGGTCAGTCAAGATGACCTCGGCACCCAGTGCCTGCAAGGTTGCCCGCCGCTCTGGGCTGGCGTTGGCAGGCATTGCCAGCGTCACGCCATAGCCCAATGCTGCACCAATCGTTGCATAGGCGATGCCCGTGTTGCCACTCGTCGCGTCGGCAATCCGCATGCCGGGTTGCAGTGCGCCGCGCTTGATACCGTCGCGGATCATCCAGTAGGCAGGGCGGTCTTTGACCGACCCGCCCGGATTGTACCATTCGGCTTTCGCGTAGAGCGCGACCCCCGGCGGCAGGTCGGGGGCAACGTGCCCAAGCTGCACCAGTGGGGTGTTCCCGACCAGCGTCAGCGGAGTACCCGTGTGTGACTTCATTGGTGTGCCTACCCCTGAAACGGCTTGGTAATGGGCACACCAACGCTGTTGCCCCACTCCGTCCAGCTACCGTCATAGTTGCGTACCTTGCCATAACCGAGCAGGTATGTCAGGACAAACCATGTGTGGCTACTGCGCTCACCGATGCGGCAGTACGTCACTACGTCTTTGTCGGGCGTAATGCCCACCTCACTGTAGAGTTGTTCCAGTTCTGCGCGGCTCTTGAAGGTGGCATCTTCGTTGGTGGCGCGTGCCCATGGAATGTTGACGGCACCGGGGATATGCCCGCCGCGTAGCGTGCCCTCTTGCGGGTAGTCGGGCATGTGCATCTTTTCGCCGCTAAACTCTTGCGGGCTACGCACGTCCACGAGGGCACCACCGCCCGCCGCTAGTTCTTTCAGATGCCCAAGCACCTCGTCGCGGAAGGCACGGATTGCCGCGTCGTCGCGCTCGGCTGCCGTGTAGCTCCCACGCGGATACTTAGGCACTTCGCGGGTCAGCTCGCGCCCTTCGGCGATCCACTTGGCGCGCCCCCCGTTGAGGATGCGAGCATCCTTGTGCCCAAACAGCTTGAACACCCACAGGGCATACGTCGCCCACCAGTTGCTCTTGTCGCCATAAAAGACCACGGTGGTATCATTGCTGATACCCTTCTCTTCCAGCAGTTGCTTGAACCGTTCGCGGTCAAGGTAATCACGGACAATCGGGTCGTTCAGGTCTGAAACCCAGTCAATTTTGATTGCCCCCGGAATGTGCCCGGTGTTGTAGAGCAGGATGTCTTCGTTGCTTTCCACCAGCCGGACATTGGGGTCGTTCAGGTGTTCTGCCACCCAAGCGGTGTCTACCAGAACATCCGGGTGTGCGTAATCTGCCATTGTGCTCTTACTCCCTCTGCTTTGTGCCTTTGGTGTGCCCACAGCCAGACAGTACGTGCGGTGCTGTTTGCATCTCTCAGTATTCTACTGCGAGTTGCCAAGAAAGTCAATTTCTTAACTTGGATACTCAACAAAAACGGTACCATCCACGACCCGTGCCGGGTAGGTGTTGACGGGGGCGAAGGCAGGGAGCGTGCGCGGCTTGCCATCGTCCAAGCCAAACACCGAGCCATGCAAGGGGCATTCGACGGTCAGTTCGTCCTCGTCTACTTCGCCGCTCCCCAGCGATGCATCGGCGTGTGAGCAGATGTCATCGAGGGCATACACCTGTCCGGCGGCGTGGATGATCGCAATCCGGTGCCCCGCGACTTCGTAGGTACGGGCGGTACCTTCGGGAATCTCCGCAATGGGGGCGATTTCTACGGCTAGCATGATAGTCGTTGCTCCTACTTGTGATACAAACACAGCCACCAGCAACCGCGCTGCTGATGGCTGTGGTGTGCGATACCGTTACGTGCGAGCGGTTCGGGGCGTAGCTTAGCCGACCGAGCCTTCCATCTCCAACTGGATCAGGCGGTTCAATTCGATGGCGTATTCCATCGGCAGTTCGCGGGTGAACGGCTCCATGAAGCCGAGCACAATCATTGACATCGCGTCGGCTTCCGAAAGCCCACGGCTCATCAGGTAGAAGAGTTGCTCGTCGCCAATCTTGCCCACGGTGGCTTCGTGTGCCAGTGTTGTGCGCTCTTCTTCGATTTCGATGTAGGGGATGGTGTCACTCGACGAGTGTTCGTCAAGGATGAGTGCGTCACACTCGACGTTGATCTTCGAGTTGTAGGCACCCGGCGCAACCTTTGCCAGCCCACGGTAGGTGGTCTTGCCACCGTCCTTGCTCACCGACTTGTTGGTGATGCGGCTGGTGGTTTCGGGCGCGATGTGTACCATCTTCGCGCCTGCGTCTTGGTGCTGCCCCTTGCCCGCGTAGGCAACACTGAGCACTTCGCCGCGTGCGCCGCGCCCCATCAAGTAGACTGACGGGTACTTCATCGTGAGGCGGCTCCCGATGTTGCCGTCTACCCATTCCATGCTGGCATCTTCGTGGGCAATGGCACGCTTGGTCACAAGGTTGTAGATGTTGTTTGCCCAGTTCTGGATTGTCGTGTAGCGGAAGCGTGCGCCCTTCTTGACGACGATTTCGACCACTGCCGAGTGCAGCGAGTTTGAGCTGTAGACCGGTGCGGTGCAGCCTTCGATGTAGTGCGCTTCGGCACCTTCTTCAACGATGATCAGGGTGCGCTCGAACTGCCCCATGTTTTCGGCATTGATGCGGAAGTATGCCTGCAACGGAATGTCAACGTTCACGCCCGCCGGGATGTACACGAACGAGCCACCCGACCACACCGCCGTGTTGAGGGCGGCATACTTGTTGTCGGCAGCCGGGATCACCGTGCCAAAGTACTGCTTGAACAGTTCCGGGTACTCTTTCAGGGCGGTGTCGGTGTCGAGGAACACGACCCCCAAGTTTGACCATTCTTCGCGCAATGAGTGGTAGACCACTTCACTTTCGTACTGTGCGCCTACGCCTGCAAGGAAATTCCGCTCAGCTTCGGGGATGCCTAGCTTTTCAAACGTATCTTTGATTTCCTGCGGCACCGCGTCCCAGTCGTTTTCAGGACGTTCGCCAGCCCGCACAAAGTAGTGTATCTGGTCGTGATCGAGGTTGGCAAGCTCAGGGTTTGCCCATGTCCCGGTCACAGGGGTGGGCTTCTGGTTGAAGATACGCAGAGCTTTCAGCCGCCGCTTGAGCATCCACTCTGGCTCTTCCTTCATCGCCGACAGTTCACGAACCACCTCTTCGGTCAGCCCCTTGGGTGCCTTATAGAGGTAGTTTTCTTCATTGCGAAAACCGTAGCGTGAGTAATCAAACTCCAAATTGACTGGTTCGGCTACCATAGAAATCCACTCCTTACACTGTATACACTATATTGATTGGCGAGTTGCCACGGTGGGGCGACAACCCTAGCGTCGTTTTTACACTTTTCCCTGTTTTTATTCTACCGCACTTTAGTAGTTCTGTCCAGAACACCCACCCCCGCCCGCCAGTGGGGAAGCGTGCCATGGGTTGCCCGCCGCCGGGTCTCCCGTCTACCCGTGGCGGTCAGGGCGGTGGTGCTCGTTCAGTCCGGCTTGCAGCGTCTTGAGTGCCAGCAATGCACACTTGATGCGTACCGGGTTGTGTTGCAACGGCAAGCCGATCAGTTCGAGCATGTCGTCGCGCTCCATTGCCAGTGCCTCACTGACGGGATGCCCCTTGATGGCTTCGGTCAGGAGCGAGGCAGCCGCCTGACTGATGGCACACCCACGCCCCGAAAAACGGATGTCGGCGATACACCCATCCGCTATCAGCACGTCCATGCGTACTTGGTCGCCACAGAGCGGGTTGTGCCCTTCGTGGCTCACCGTCGGGTGATCGAGGGCGCCGAAGTTACTGGGGTAGCGGCTGTGTTCAAGAATGATGTCGCTGTAAAGGCTCATAGCTTATGCTCCAAACATACCCTGCACGCGCCGGATGCCTGCGGTCAGGCGGTCTATCTCATCCGTTGCGTTGTAGAGGTAGAAGCTCGCCCGCGCTGTTGCGGGCACTTCGAGGACGTGATGCAGGGGCTGGGCGCAGTGGTGCCCCGCCCGTACCGCGATGCCTTCCTCATCGAGCACCGCAGCAATGTCATGCGGGTGTACTCCATCGAGGGTGAAGGCGATGGCACCGCCGCGCTCGTCGGCAGTCGGCGGACCGAACAGGCGTACACCGGGCATCTGTTGCAGCGACGTAAGGGCATAGTCGGTCAGGTAATGCTCGTATGCGTGTATGCTCGCTAAACCCACCCCGGCGAGATATTCAACCGCCGCGCCGAGCGCGATAGCCTCGCCAATTGCAGGGGTGCCTGCCTCGAAGCGGTTGGGTACCTCGGCATAGTCGCTGTGGTCAAGGTGTACCTGTGTGATCATCGAGCCGCCGCCCATGAAAGGTGGCATGCTGTCGAGCAGTGCCTTGCGCCCCCATAGCACGCCGATCCCAGTCGGACCACACATCTTATGTCCACTGAAGACAAGGAAGTCGGCACCAAGCGTCTGGACATTGATGGGCATGTGTGGCACGCTCTGGGCACCGTCCACCAGCATCAACGCACCGACAGCGTGCGCCCGCTCAGCAATTGCCGTCACCGGGTTGATGGTGCCGAGTACGTTGGACTGCTGCGTGAGAGCAACCATTTTGGTCTGTTCGGTCAGCAGGCGGTCGAGTTCGTCAAGTACCAGCCGCCCATCGCCGTCAATCGGCAGGTAGTCGAGCACCGCCCCAGTGCGTTGGGCGATCAGTTGCCACGGCACAATATTCGAGTGGTGTTCCATGACCGACAGCAGAATGTGATCGCCTGCGTGCAGGTTGTGCCACCCCCACGCCCACGCCACAAGGTTGACGGCTTCGGTGGCGTTGCGGACAAACACCACCTCGGCGGGGTCGGTTGCGCCGATGAAGCGGGCGACTTTGGCGCGTGCGTTTTCGTAGGCGGCGGTTGCCTGTTCGCTAAACTGATACACGCCGCGATGCACGTTGCTGTGGTAGTGGCTGGCGTAGTAGCTGAGGCAGTCAATGACTGTTTGGGGACGCTGCGACGATGCTGCTGAGTCAAGGAAGGCAATTGGTTTGCCGTTGACCTGTTGTTGCAGCACGGGAAAATCCCCGCGCAACGTTGCCCCATCCAGTAGGCTATTCATTGCTCACGTTGTCCAATCTAGGGGGCACGCATGCCCTTAGCTGATGCGCTGTTCAACAGACGCAACCAGCCGTTCGCGCATTTCGTCAATCGGGATGGCATCGAGGGCGGATTCAAAGAAGCCCATCACGATCAACCGCTGTGCTGCTTCGCGGTCAATCCCGCGTGCTTGCATGTAAAAGACCTGTTCTTCGTCCACTTCGCCGCTGGTGCTGGCGTGTCCGGCACTGGCGACATCGTTGGTGTCAATCATCAAGCCGGGGATCGAGTCGCTACGGGCTTCTTCGTTCAGGTGGATCGCGTGCTGCTCAAGGCGGGTGCTCGACCCACGCGACTCGTGCTCAATCTTGATCATGCCGTCGAAGACGCTGTAGCCCTTCTCTAGCACCACCGTGCGAAAATCCATATAGCTCTCGGCGTGGTTGCCGACGTGGTGCAACCACGGACCATTGACGAGGTTCTGCTCGCCGCTCGCCAGCGTTGCGCCGTGCCAACGTACACGGCTACCGTCACCGCGCATGCGGGCTTCGGCTTCGACGTGTTGCACTGAGCCACCCAGCGACAGCGTAACCCATTCGATGCCCGCGTCGCGGTCAAGGTCGGCAGTCTGCCCGCCGACGTGGTGGACATTCGCGCTGTTGTCTTGCAGCGTGATGTAGCGGATTTCGCTACCGGGTGCGGCGAAGATTTCGGTAGTGGGCGCGACAAGCACCTGTTCGTCGCTCCCGTTCACCGCGAACTCCTCGACGAATGTCACCCGTGCGCCGCGCTCTAGGATGACCACACTATAGGCAAACAACGACTGCCCGCCAGCGGGCAGGGTGTAGCGCACTTGAAGCGGGGCAGCAATCTCGGTATCGCGGGGCACATACAGGAGCACGCCATCTTGCCACAGAGCCGCCCGCAATGCACTAAACTTGTGCATCTGCGGGTCAACCGCCGTCCCGATAACTTCGCGCACCTTGTTGCCATACTGTGCTAACCCGTCGCGTAGCGTCGTGAAGAGTGCGCCCTGTTCGGCGGCGGCATCCGCACCAATCAGGGTTGTGCCTTGCATACCCTGCACCACAGGTAGCCGTTCCGGGCTAAGGGCGGCAAGGTTGGTGCGCCGCCATGCCGGGGGCGGCATGGTAGCAAAGGCGTTCCATGCTGCGACGCGCTGTTCGATCAGCCATTCAGGTTCGCCCGCTGACCGTGCAGTTTCGGCGAGGGCATCACTGGTCAGCGTGGCAAGCGTTAGGGTCGTTTCAGCTTGCATTGCCAACTACTTCCTCCCTGATCCAATCGTAGCCTCGCTCTTCCAGTTCGAGTGCCAGTTCGGGACCGCCCTCGCGCACGATGCGCCCGTCCATCATAACCGACACGAAATCAGGCTTGATGTAGTTCAGAAGCCGTTGATAGTGCGTGATAACCAGCATACCCATCTCGTCGTTCATCAGGTTGTTCACGCCTTCCGAGACGATACGAAGCGCGTCAATGTCCAACCCTGAGTCGGTTTCATCCATGATCGCCATGGTGGGGCGCAGCATAGCCATCTGGAGAATCTCGATGCGCTTCTTTTCGCCCCCACTGAAGCCTTCATTGAGGTAACGCCCAGCGAAGTTACTTTCCATGCCGAGTGCCGCCATGTTGTCTTTCATCTGCTGGCGAAACTCCCTCACCGGGATCGAGGTTTCTTTGGGGTCGCGCCCTTCTTCGGCACGTTGGGCATTGATCGCCGCCCGCAAGAAGTTAGCAACTGTCACGCCCGGCACCGATACGGGGTACTGGAAGGCGAGGAACAAGCCGAGTTTACTGCGCTCGTCGGGTTCTAGTTCGAGCACGCTCTCGCCCTTGTACAAGATTTCGCCATCGGTGACTTCGTAGCGTGGGTGTCCGGCAATCGTGTACGACAGCGTGCTCTTGCCGCTCCCGTTCGGTCCCATGATGGCATGGATCGTACCCTGCTTGACCGTGAGGTTGACCCCCCGCAAAATCTCTTTGCCTTCAACCCGAACGTGCAGGTTGCGTATTACTAGATCGTTCGTCATGCGCTCCTCTCAAACCTTTTCAATTCTAGGATAGTGCGTCTCTTCTTGGCAGATATACTCTATTGTAGCACTGGTATGGGTGTCGCGTTGGTGTGGGTTGGGGATGTACCATCAATACCGTTCACGCTCAATGCGGGTCACGCTGTGCCGTCGGTGTGTGGTTTACGGGCGGCTTGTTCCAGCACGAAGCAGCAGTGGTAGTGCCCGTCGCGCCGTGACCGTTCAAGAACGAGCTTTTCGCCGAGTACCTGCTCAAGCATCTGTTGTTCCATCCGGCAGACTTCGCCGTGCTCATGCACCAGATCGTAGTACGGACAACTGTGCAGGTGAATTGCCGCGTCTTCCGCGTTCACGTCGGCGGCAATACCCTGTCGTTCAAGAACTTGCCGCAACTCTTGCATGCGTTCGTGCATGTCGGTCGCGTTGACTTTCGTGATGTACTCACTGGCGATGCGTTCGCCGACCCGCCCAAGGATACGCTCCACTTTGGCGATGCCGTCTTCGGCTGCCATCTCCTCAAGCAAAAGATGAACCAACAGGTCATAGTGCTTCGGAAAGAGGCTTTCGGCTTTTTCCGTCAGGGTGTAGATCAGACGCGGGCGACCCGGACCTGCCCGCAACGTACTTGCAGCGACCAGTCCGTTCACTTGCAGTTGGGCAAGATGCTCGCGCACGGCGGTGGTACTCACGCCCAACACCTGCTCGAGGTCTTTGATGGTCGCGCTCCCCGTCCGCTGAATATGCTGAAGAATCGTCCCTGCCGGACTACTAGGGCGCACACCGAGCAGTTCCATCCAACGCTCCTTTCTGCGCCTGCTGAAACCTTGTGTCTTTTCAGAGTATATCAGAAAGCGGGGGTAATGTCAATATTGACAATAAAATCTGGTTTTACTGTCTTTACTCGTGACACCAACGGTCAATTACACAATTACATGTAACTGTGCTATACTGCTAGCAGTTGCCGCCGCCCACCAGCGCGGCAACGCCGCAGGACAGCACGGCTAGCTACACGGACTACACAGACTACACGAGGCGATAAGCAAGACGATGAAGAAAGGTATCACAACATGAAGTGGGAGTATAAAGTCGCGTATGTTGAGGGGTTTCGGCGCGTATCCGTGGAGGGCGAAGAGCATTTCCCGGAAGAGCACGAGCGGCACACCGGCTTCGGGCGGCGGTTCCTCAACAGCATGGGGAGCGAAGGCTGGGAACTGGTGGACGTTCAGGTCACGATGCCCAACGCGGGTTACTACGTCTTTAAGCGACCGCTTGCGGATGGAGCCGAGCCGGATATGTCGGTGGTGAAGCGGGCGGCAGGTGACACCCCGGCGGGCGGCACCCCGGCAGGTGACGGTGCCACCGCCGAGGCGACCAGCCTGTAAGCCGCCCTCTCCTCTTGCTCACCCAGAACGACCTCACCCAGAACGACGCTGCAATCGGGTGATGGGACTGGCAAGCCCCCGTACCGTGACGGTGCGGGGGCTAGGTATTGGCTATGAATGGGCTGTGGAGTGCCCGTAGCAGGGGCGCGGGCGGTGGCTAGCGCAGGCGTGCTACCAGCGTGCTGATAACAATGAACGAGAACGCCAGCCCGATCAGGAGGGTGAAGCTGATGCCCCCACCAAGGATTGGCAGCACAACCCACGGCAGGGTGCCCGCCGCATACGAGAACGCAGCAGTCATTTGCATCTCTCTGCCGCGCTTGTTGCGCGTGATCAGGTCGAGCAAACGGATGAGACCCTCGGCGGTGGCGGGCGCGGCGAAAAACGCGATCAGGATGGCGAAGAAGCCAATGAACGACAGCAGGAAGATCGAGAGGGGGGTTAGGACTAACCCGGCAAACAGCATGTAGGCGGTGGTCGTGATAATGTTTGCTGTCGTGACCTGATAGTTCACCGGGCGGCGACCCTTGGCACAGTCGGGGCACAGTTGCCCCACGAACGCCGGACGCACACAGTCGGTACAGATGAAGCGGCTACACTGCACACAGCGTAGCCCCGTCTCGCGGTCGGAGTGGTTGTAACAGAAGCCGAGGCTGGTACTCGTCGCCTTACGCTTCGTGCTGGGCGGCGGCGTGCTGGTGGCGGTTGCAGCGGTAGCGGCGGCATGTGCCTCGGCGGCTGCCTGCGCTTCGGCATCGGCTGCTTGCTCGATGAGCGTCTTCGGCTCCGGCGCGGCAGCGGGGCGCGGCAAGAGCGGTGCCATGATTTCGCCAGCGGCGATCTGCTGCGCGACGTGGGCGAGTTGTTCGCGGGCGACAGCATTGTCGGGTTGCAGTTCGAGCACCCGCTGCAAAAACTGTTGCTTGTCTTTATACGGGCGCACCGCATCTGCCATGCCATGCCAAGCGGCTGCATTGTCTGGCTCGGCCTCAGTCACCTGCCGAAAGAAGCGCCGTGCCCGGATAGCATCCCCCTCGCTAAGGGCAACGTGACCTTCGCGCAGTGCGTCGGCTATATGGATATTGGGTGTGTCTAGTTGTGTCATATGACTATTATACCATGTGGTTATCCGGTCTGGCGGGGGTGTTGAGCGCAGAGCTAGGCGGCGTAGTTGCGGTGCAGCCGCGCAAACGAGCCAGCAACAATATGCACCGCCCACGCCAGCAGCAGCAGGGTGACGAGCGTCGCCAGCGTGACAATTGGGGGGGCGGTTGGGGCAGCCTGAAGCATCAGCCAGAAGGGTGCGCCGAGTATGCCGCGTACCAGCACGGCAAGCAGCAGGAACGCAGGCAACGCAACGTAGAGGAGTGAGGAGGTACCCGCGCGAGCCACCAGCAACAGCACGTAGCTTCCGGCGAACGAGATTACCGCACTCATCGCGGTAGATATCAACGCATGCGAAATATTGAAGGGCAACGTGACCTGACTCGCATACTGCCACAAGCCCATATTGAGCGCGGTGCTTTCGAGCAGAACGTGGTAGAGCATCACCGCAGCAAACACGAGCAAGGCTTGCAGATAGCGCGGTTGCCAGCCATACCACGCATACACCGCCACCAGCACCAACCCCGGCAACGTGAAGTACCACGTCCCTGCGAGAAAAACCAGCACGACGAACGGTTGCCCCAGCACCAACCCAACACGAGACAGCGTTTCTTGATAGCTACTCTGGTAGAGGACGGCCCACAGTGGCGCGGCAAGTACCCCCACCTGACCGCTGATCACGCCGGACACGAACACGGGCAGTCGTTGCTGCCACCCCACATACAGCGCACCCGCATAGAGGATTGCGGCTACCACAAACGCCATAATGTCAAGCATCGCCCGTCAGTGCTCCGCTGCACTGGCACGCAGTTCGCCGGCGGTGAGGTGTAGCACCTGCTCGCTCAGCCCTGCCGGGTGGGTCAGCATGTCGGTCTGGATTTGCTGCGTCATCAGTTGCACGAACGCAGCATCGGCGGCAGGAAACACCACCAGCAGGTCGCGGTGCGGCACCCCCACCAACAACTGTTGCCCCAGCACACGATGCCAGCCCGCCCGTTGTTCGGGCAGCAGCAGCAACGAGGAAGCATACCCGCGGTCGTCGCTGTACACGAGCGTGCGGCGTGCGCCGTCGCCGAGCACGTTCGGCTCAGGGAGCGGGCGGGCGCGGAGGTTGGTCACGGCTTGCGCGTGCAGGAGCTGTTGCTTGATGCCCCACGCCGCGAGGTGTTCATTGTTGATGTAGGCGAGGCTCGCCCCTTCCTCGACAACGTAGCAGACCATCAGCGTTTCAACCAATGGCTCATAGACCAGTTGCGGTAGCTCTTGCTCGAAGATGGCGTAGAGCAGGCTCAGGGGTTTGATGAGCGGAATAACGGCCCCGCGTAGCTGGGCGAAGTCGGTTTCGAGTTGGGCAGGGCGAAACGTGTGCAGCATGCGCCCCAGATGAGCGAGCACCGCCGGTACCCGTTCGGGCGACGCGCGGCACACCTGATAGGCGGGGGCAAGGTTCATGCGAACATCACGATCATGCATCCGCACCAGCAACTCGTGGTCGTTGCGGGGTTGCACATCTGCGCCCTGCTGTTGCAGGTGGGTTGCCACAAGCTGGGCGAACGCGGCGGGGGTTGCCAGTGCTGCGGCAAGTTGTTGTTGCATCTTCGGCGAAACAGCCATAGCAATGATGATTGTAGTTGATCGCGCGTTTACCGTCAACCAGCAATCGGCAGTCCTGCCGTGAGCAGCAGCGACGGGAATAACACGCAGTCCGCGCCCAGTCTTTGCCCGCCTGTGCCCAGTCTTTGCCCGCCTGTGCTCAGTCCGCGCTTAGGCGGGGTTCGTTGCGACTGATTGCCAGCAGTGCCAGCCCCAGCAGCAGCAGGGTTAACAGTGCCTGCCCTACCAGCGTAGCGAGCGCGAACAGGCTGTCATAGGTGCGGTCAACTGCCAGTGCGTAGCCACTGAGACCGGGCGCGAGCGGGTAGGCAAGCAGGGTTTGCACGCCGTCGAGGATGCCGCGCAGTACGTCGGGGAGCGCGTCTAGTGTGGCGTTGCCCCAGAAGTTCGTCGAGAACGCCACTGCCACCATCGCCAGCACCGCCAGCCGCCCACCCATGGGCATCACCAGCGACGACAGCAGCAGCAGCAGGGCACCCAGCAACAACACGTTGAGCAGCAACGGCAATGACCCCAGCAACCATTCGGCGGCATTCATACCTGCGACATTGCTCAACAGGATGGTCGCCAACGAGAGCAGCAGATAGACACCCCCTACGACGAGCACCCCAGCTGCATACAGCCCAGTGAGGTAACTGTACCGCCCCACGGCGCGGGTGAGGATCAGGTAGCCGGGCAGGCGGTTGCCCATATTGATGAACGTCGAGACGGTGTATAGCGTCAGCAGGGGCGTGTACAACCCCAACACGGTGAAGAACTGGGCGGCATCACGGTCGCCGCGCAGAAACACCACAAACACCACAAGAGCAGTACCCGCCTCGACCCAGATGCGCCCGGAACGACCATATTCAAGCAGGCTAAACCAGACGAACGCCGCAAACCGTAGCGGTAGCAGCAGCAGGGTATCGGCGGCAGTCGCCGGATGCGCGGCGCGGGTGCGCGGCGGGTGCGACATAGGGGCGCGGGGCGTAGTAGAACGGTCAGGCGTGGTCATTCGGGCTGTCCTTTCGCCACCGATGCCGACTGGGGGTCTTGCTCCGCGTCGCGGACACTCTGTAGCAGTGTCGCAAGCAACGGGTCTACGGGTTCGGCC
>CAZNQP010000024.1:11301-46500 GCA_964575355.1 uncultured Chloroflexaceae bacterium | reverse complement strand
TATACTGTTGATGTATCAGTCGCTTTTGAGCAGAACAGACAACCAATGGAAAGAAAGGACAACCAATGGCGAATGGGGTCTGTGCTGTCGTGGGTGCCGGACCGGGGGTCAGCCTCGCGGTCGCCCGTCGCTTCGCGCGTGAAGGGTATACCCCGACGCTGGTAGCCCGCACACCCGCAAAATTAGCTGGCTATGTCGCTGACCTGCAAGCCGCAGGGTTTGCAGCACACGGCTTTGCTGCCGATGCCAGTGACTCCGCGTCGCTGGTCACGGCATTCGAGCAGATCAAAACAACCCTCGATGTCCCAACCGTCCTGATCTACAATGCCGCCCTGATGCGCGACCAACTGCCGTCTATGCTACCGCTCGCCACGCTCCTAGCAGACTTCGCCCTCAACGTCGGCGGTGCGCTGGTAGCGGCACAACAGGTGTTGCCCACCATGCGTGCCCGCCAACAGGGCACCATCCTGTTCACGGGCGGTGGGTTAGCACTCTCCCCAGTGCCACAATATGCCTCGCTCGCCATGGGCAAAGCCGCACTCCGCAACCTCACGTACACACTGGGGGCAGAAGTCGCATCCGATAACGTGCAGGTCGCCACCGTGACAATTGCGGGCATGGTGCAGGCGGGCACCTACTTCGACCCCGACCGCATTGCCGAAGCCTTCTGGACACTCCACACACAACCCGCCACGCAACGCGAGCACGAAATTATCTATCGCCAGCCGGAACAGTAGCGGCTTGGGCTACCGCTGGGGCGGGGGGGTCAAGTGGGCGGGTCAGCCACCCCGCCACCCCGCCCATCAGCACGTATGCCACCGCAACCAGCAACCCATCGAAGCGCGCCACCTCCACCTCTGCCCACGGCACCGCCCCTAAGAGTGTCACCCCCTCCAACAGCACCCGCACCAGCAACCACAGCACCAGCCACACCCCTTGCAGCAGCATCGCCAGCCCGTCACCGAACAGTGGCACCCACAACACCGGCACGAGCAGCATGTGCAGCAACAGTAAGCCCGCCCCCAACCCAGTAATGACGGGCACCAGCGGCGCGATCAATAGGTTGGCGACGGGCGAAATGACCGAGAGCGTACCAAAGTGGTAGAGCAGCACCGGCAGGACTGCCACCTGCGCCGCCAGCGTTGTGCCCAGCACCTCTGCCACCCAGCGCGGCAACACCTGCCAGCCCACCAGCCAGCGCGTCCACGGCGCAGCAAACGCCAACAAGCCCGCCGTTGCCGTCAGTGAAAGCTGAAACCCGACATCCCAGAGCACATGCGGCTGGAGCAACGTCATAACGATGCACGCCGCCATCAGCAAGACCCACGGCGATGTTTGCCGCCCGACGGCTCCTGCGAGCAATACCATGCTTGCCATCAGTGCGGCACGCAGCACCGCCGCCGAGCCACCCACCAGCAACGCATAGCCCCAGATGCACGCCATGCCCAGCCAGAACGCGCCCCCAGCTTGTAGCCCCAGCATGCCTGCCAGCCCGCGCCCCCCAAACGGCGCGGCAGCACTTGTGCGGTGCCATGCTGCGTTGCCCTGCCACCAGCAGCGCGATCAGGCTCATCTGCCAGCCCGACACCACCAGAATATGCGCCACCCCGGTACGCCGGAACGCATCGTAAGTTTCAGGCGGGATCGCCGCCTGCAAACCCAGCAGCATGCCCGCCGTAACGCTGGCGTGAGGTTCGGGCATTGCCCGGATGATCAGCTCATTGCACAGCCACCGAAATGCCAGCAAGCCACGCAGCACGGGGTTGCCCGCCGCGCCGGGGACGACGAGCACCTCAGGGGCAGCGTCAGTCGTGCGGGAGCTACCCATCACGGCGAAGATACCCTGCCGCGCAAGATACTCGCTTTCATCGAAAGCACCGGGACGGCTTGCAGGGCGCGGTGCAGCGAGCGTGCCCCGTACTAGCAAGCGTTGCCCATAGTGGTACGCGGGGTAGGTCGGCACGCGCAGCAGCACCCGCCCGTGGACAGCATCCTCACGGCTCCCCACGCGGGCACGGCTCGTCTCGAAGATAACCTGCTGCCCATACACCGACTGGCGCGGCGCAGCAGCGACGTAGCCCAAGAGATACACCCGCTCGGTGCCTGCCAACAACCACACACTCTGCGGGGTGGTGACAGGCACGCCACGCTGATACCACAGCACGCCACCCGCCAGTAGCACCAGCAACAGTGCCGCCCGCCGCACGAGTGGGCTGTACCAGCCGAGCAACGCAACGCCCGCCGCACCGCACAGCCCACCCCACAAGAGCGGCGCGGGCAACCGTTCGGCGGCACCTAGCCAGATGCCTGCCAGCCACGCAGTACCGAGCCACAGCAGCACGGGTATGCGGCGATAGCGATGATAGATGAGCAACATAGGCATAACCTACCCAGTTATGCAGGAAACAGCAGTATCAGCCTAAACGACGCTACGGTCGCGTTTCACCCACCGGGTTGCACGACGTGGGCAGCAGGTCGGGCAGGTGCTCGAAACTCCCGATTACAACGCTGTCGCTCCCGTCCGGGCGTACCACGCGCCCCCCGCTCTGTGGGTCGTACAGCCCCATCACCAGATCGTAGCGGGCGGCAGGCGCGTCACGCGGCACCGCAAACCTGAACGTGTACGGCACCGCCGCATCCTGCCCCCACGCTTCAGGCGGCACAATCTGCGCTAGGGGCAAGTCAACCTGCATGGCACGGCTTCCGTCGGGGGCACGCGCATGCACGAACACAAAGAGCGACTCGGCTGGGCGTTGCGGCGGCGCGGGCGGCTCTAGCACCAGCGTCAGCGTGTAGTCACCACACTGGCAGGGCGGCGGCGGCACGAGCACGCTGGCAGCCAGCGTCAGCCCGCTTCCAAGCGCAAGCGGTGCGTCTAGTTGGGGGGTGTGCCGCGCCACCCGGTAAATAGCGGCATAGGGTACGCCGTGCAGCCAGACAGTATGCAACGGCTGGCACGCCGCCTCGACCGCCCCGAAGTACTGGCTCTCTTTGCGCGTCTGCTGCTGGTTGATATAGATCACCAGATGGCTCGCGCTCCCGTCGCGCAGTTCGCCCTGCCACGTCGTGGCTGCCGGGGTGTAGGCAGCCAGTGTCGGCGGCGACCACGTTGCAATACGCACGTCAGCGATGTCGGCGGTGCGGGGTGCCAACCACTCACCCGCAATGTCCAGCCCTTCGCCCCACCCTACGGGTACCAGTTGCGCCGCACCCGCCGTGCCACCCACCAACGGGCTGTAGTAGGCAAGGTAGTAAGGGTGATACCACACCAGCGTCGCCAAAACCGCCGCCGCCGTGGTGACGGCTCCCACGCGCTGCCAGCGCACAGCAAGCAGTACCGTGCTAGACCACAACCCCGCCGCCGCCAGCACATGCAACAGCGGCACGGCAGGCAGGGCATAGCGGTCAAACTTCTTGGGCAGCAACGACAGTACCGCCACCACCACGCCCGCCGCCAGCAGGAGCAGCAGCAACGGCACCGCGTGGCGACGCACCCACTGCCACCGGCGCACCCCTGCCACCACCAGCAACCCCCACCCGATCAGGACCCACGGCGTAGTCCGCGCCAAGAGCGTCAGGGGGTAAAACAGCCCACCGGGTTCGTCCTCCAAAAAGTTTTGCCCCAGCAGGAAGGTGCCGGGGTGGGGTGCGCCGCCATTGTCTATCACCTCGTTGATAACGCTACCAATTGCAGCAAGCGGTGCAACCCACAGCGCAGGCCATGCCGCCCACGCCGTCAGCAGGGCAACCCCGCCGAAGAGCACCCCCGCCCGCAGCACCGCCGGTAGCCGCCGCGGTGCCTGCCCGTGCCACCACCAGCCTGCCGCTATCACTAGCGTGATGGGGGCAAGGAGTGCCGATGGTGCCTTCGTGACGGCTGCCAGCCCCCCGGCAACCCCAGCAACCACGAGTGGTTGCCACTGCCAGCCCGCACGCGGCGCACCGTCGCGCCACCCCGCCGCCAACAGCCCACAGATCGTCACCAGCATCAGCATGGCGAGCAACGCATCGAGGTGCAGCACGCGGCTGTGGGCAACCAAAAACGGGTCAGTTGCCCATAGCAACGCCGCCAGCAACGCAACCGGTCGCCCGATCACCTGTCGCAACAAGCAATACGCTACCACCACCAGCCCTGCCGTCGTGACGGCGAGCGGCAACCGCATGAGGGTGAGATGCACGGGGTAGGGCACCTCAGCTGCCAGCACGCCCGCCATCTGCAAGCCACGTTCTAGCACCAAGCCGATGCTCCCCAACCACATGGTTATCACGCCGGGGTGCCCCGTGATCATGGTGTCGGCAAACTGCCCGCTCGTGAGCGCATCGAGAAAACGAGGACTGCGATAGCCCACCCAGTGGTACGCTTCGTCGGTGGTTAGCCCACGCCCCAGCCCCAACAAACGCGGCAGCAACGCCACCAAGAACAGCCCCACCGCCGGGCGGGCAAGCCAGCCTAGACGCTCCACTGCGCGTGTGACTGCCGATTGTTGCGTGTCCTGTTTCATGTGCCTAGAGTGTAGCATATTTCCCCCATCGCACAATTGCCCGCCAATGGCAGAATTAGGGTATAATAGAGGCGAAAAGTATGTTCACAAAGACTGGAGCAAAGAAGGTAGTACGCTTGACTGCACATGAAACCCTGACCGCCCTGCACGACCAGATTGCCGCCTGCACCCTCTGCCCACTGCACCACGGACGTATCAAAGCCGTACCCGGCGAAGGTCCTGCCGATGCACGAGTCATGTTTATCGGCGAGGGTCCCGGCTACCACGAAAATGTCCAAGGCAAACCGTTTGTTGGACCGTCGGGCAAGTTTCTTGATGAGTTGCTGGCTATGGCAAACCTGAGCCGCCGTGACGTGTTTATCGGCAACGTTGTGAAGTGTCGCCCGCCCGAAAACCGCGACCCGCAACCTGACGAAGTAGACACATGCACGAGCAACTATTTGTTCAAGCAAATAGAAGTGATCAACCCGGAAGTGGTTGTGACGCTCGGACGGTATTCAATGCAACTGTTCTTTCCAAAAGCAAAGATCAGCAAGATACACGGGCAACCGCAGGTAGTGCGCGGGCGGCTGGTGGTGCCAATGATGCACCCGGCGGCGGCACTGCACCAGCCCAAAAACCGTAGCCTGATCGAAGCCGATTTCCAGCGGCTCCCGTCTATACTGGCAGAGGCAGCCACCACCGTAGCAACCGCCCAAGCCGACCCGTCCGACGACGAGCCACCACCAGAACAACTATCGCTATTCTGATGAAAACGTATCGCCTATCTGCAACTGGTCGCCGTACCACCCTGCTGCTGCTGGTCGCCGGGTTAATCATCTGGGCATTCGCCCTGTGGAGTTTTCGCAGTAGTCTGAACATTGACTACAACCCGCTGAACTTCATCAGTAGCCTGTCTGCCAGCATCGAGCAGGGTCTCAACATCAGCCAGATTGTCCCCGCGCTCCTGATGCTCGTGCTGATCGTCGCCACCCCCCTGCTCATCTGGAACTTGATCGAGGAGTGGGGGGCAGGCTACACGCCGGAGGACGACGGGCTACGCTTCACGGCTCCCGGCGGGATCAACATCCTGTACCCGTGGGACGACCTAGCGATGCTGCGCCAGCGCAACGACGACAGCGACGAGCCGCTCGATGAACTCGTTTTTCACAGCGACCACACCGGGAGCATCGGCAACCCAGTGGTGCGCTGGCTGCATCGGCAGGCATACGGTAAGACGGTCTTGCCGATCTACCCCGGCTTGCAGCAGCGCGACGAACTGCTCGCCACGATCCGGGAGCATGTGCCCGCGCCACAGGCAGAGCCACACGCCGACTCACAAACCGCCGGGGCAACCGACAGTTCCGCGCACGCTGAACCGACGGCGGATGCGTCGTCATAGCCTGATATATGGCTGATAACTGATAGACGATAGATAGCATAGACCGACCGACCTTTTAGAGCGTTAACGCTCGTCGTTGCACCGTGCAAGCGATGAGCACAAAAAGTATAGCGAATCAACCATAAGGAGGCACCACTCTGAACACGATTAACATTATCCCACTGGGCGGCGTTGGCGAAGTTGGACGCAACATGTGGGTACTCGAAGACAAGAACGAGATCGTCGTTCTTGACTGTGGCGTGATGTTCCCCGATGCCGAAATGTATGGGGTAGACCTCGTGCTCCCCGACATCAGCTACCTACGCGAACGTACCAAGCACATCAAGGGCATTCTGCTGTCACACGGGCACGAAGACCACGTCGGCGCAATCCCACACCTGATCGCCGACCTCGGCTTTCCCCCCGTTTATGGCACCACCCTCACACTGGGGCTAGTACGCAACAAACTGAAAGAACACCGTCTGCTCGACAAAGTGACACTGTGCGAGATCGCAGCAGGTGAGAACTTTCAGGTCGGTTCGTTCGCCGTTGAGCCGTTTCGCATCGCCCACTCGATCCCCGACTCGGTTGGCTTTGGCATCACCACCAGTGCCGGGATCGTGATGTATCTGACCGACTGGAAGTTTGACCACATGCCCGTCGGTGGCAAGCCAACCGACGTGCCCAAGCTCGCCGAGTTTGGACAACGCGGCACATTGGCACTCATCACCGACTGTGTGCGCGTTGAAGTACCGGGCTATACCCCTAGCGAGCAAACCGTCGGCGAAACCTTCGATACCATCTTCGCCACGGCACCGGGGCGCATCATTCTTGCCACCTTCGCGTCCAACATCGGGCGCGTCCAGCAGGTCATTGACTCGGCGGAAGCCTACGGGCGCAAGGTCGTTGCCGTGGGGCGCAGCATGGAAAACAACAGCCGCGTAGCGTTCGAACTAGGCTTCTTGCACGCCGAACCCGGCACCATGATCCGGGCAAGTGAAATGGGGAGCTACCCCGACGAACAACTTGCTATCATCTGTACCGGAAGCCAAGGCGAACCGCTTGCCGCCCTCAGCCGCATGTCAAACAATGACCACGCCCACATCAAAATCAAACCGGGCGACACGGTGGTCTTCTCGGCTACACCAATCCCCGGTAACGAAGTCTCGGTCAGTCGGGTGATCAACAACCTGTTCCGGATCGGTGCCGACGTAATCTATGGGAGCCACGCCGGGGTACACGTATCGGGGCACGCCGCACAGGAAGAACTCAAGATGCTGCTGGCACTGGTTCGCCCACGCTACGTCATCCCCTTCCACGGCGACTATCGGCACCTCGTGCTCTACCGCAAACTCGTACAGTCGCTAGGTGGTATTATCCCAGACGAGCACGTTATTGTGGCTGAGGGTGGCGATATTATCGCCGTCAACAAGGACTATGCCGCCGTCAGTGACAAAGCCCCTGCCGCATACATCTATGTAGATGGCGCGACCGTGGGCGATGTGGGCAACGTTGTCGTCCGTGACCGTCAGATGCTTGCCCGCGATGGCATCTTAATGGTCGTAGTCGGCATTGATCGCGCGTCGGGCGACCTTGTCAGCGGTCCCGATATTGTATCGCGGGGGTTCGTGCATATGCGCGAAAGTGGCGACCTTATGGATACTGCCAAGACCGCCGTGCGCCGTGCGCTCACCGAAAACCACACCCCTGCCGAAGCCGACGTTGCCTTCATCAACCGGCGGGTCAAGGACACCGTGAACGAACTACTCTATCGTGAGACCCGTCGCCGCCCGATCATCATTCCTGTCGTGATGGAGATTTGACAGGGACTTGACAGGGACTTCATTGCAATCAAGCGACGATTGAGCAGCGATTGAGCGGCGATTGAGCTGAAACACGGGGGCAACTGTGGGGCATCCTGCTGTCGTGCATTTCCCGATTGCACTGTTGCTAGTCGGGACGCTGTTTAGCCTGCTGGCACTCCGCCGCCAGCAGGATGCCTTCGAGCAAAGCGGGTATCACTGTCTGGTGGCGGGGTGGTTTGGCGCAGTCGCTGCCACCGCCACCGGGCTGTGGGATGCGTGGCAACATATCTACAGTAGCCCTCTTCGCAACGATGCCACCATTCTCAATTATGTCAACCTTCACGCAGTCGCTGGCATTGCCACTCTCATCATCTATGGGCAGGCAGTGCTCAAGCGGCGGCGGCACACACGGGTACTCTTTGATGCCACCACACAGCGCGGCTATCTGACGCTCCTCTTGCTCGGTGCGGCGGTCATCATTGTAGGGGGTTGGCTCGGCGGGCAACTCGTGTATCGCTTTGGCATCGGAGTGGCAATATGAAGACACAACCATCGGATACATTCCCCCCACCGCGCCCCGATGAGCGCGTGGCGGGCTGGCTGATGTACAACGGGCTACACGGGCTGTTCAGCATACTCAACCGTATGCGGGTGCTGCACTGGCGCGTTGAGGGGCTGGCACACCTGCCGCCGCGCCCCACGGGTGGCATGCTGCTCGTGATGAACCATCTCGCATGGTTCGATATTCCTATTCTAGGCACCATGCTACCACCCCACTACCGCCCAACGTGGCTGACCAAAGCCGAACTGTTCGACACGCCGCAAGGGGCGTGGTTCTTCCGCTCGATGCGAGCAGTGCCCGTGCAACGCGGCAAACGCGATGTCCAAGCCCTGCACCGCAGCGTACAGCTCCTGCGCGCAGGGGCGGTGCTTGCGGTATTCCCCGAAGGCACGCGCAGCCGGAATGGTGGACTCCAACCCGCCCACAGTGGGGCAGTCCGGCTGGCAGCACAGGCGGGCGTGCCAGTGGTGCCCATCGGCATCCACGGCAGCGAACAGTCTCCCACCCGCCTGTTTCAGCGGGGCAGGGTCGTTGTACGCATTGGTACGCCCTACGTCATTGAAGCACCCACACGCGGCGACCGGGTACGCCTCAACAGCAAACAAACACACATGCTGACGGAGGACATGATGTGTCGCATCGCGGCACTGCTGCCGCCCGCCTATCGTGGGGTGTACGCCGCCGCCGTACCCACCCCCGAATACCCACAGGTAGCCAACAAATGCCAGAACGTCAGCGCACCCGGATAGCCGAAGCCTCGCAGCAACGTGCCTTGGTGCGTGTGGGCAAGCTGTTGCTTGCACTAGGCTTGTTGCTCACGATAGGCACGCTGGGCTTCATGACTATCGAGGGAATGCCCATGCTCGATGCCGTCTATATGACGGTCATCACCGTTAGCACCGTCGGCTACGGTGAGGTCGAGCCACTTGAACCTGCCGGGCGTATCTTTACCATTTTCCTGATTGCGTTTGGGGGCGGTGTCGCCGCCTATGTGCTGGGCGTGGTTGCCGAGTTTGTTCTTTCGGGTGAGTTTCAAGAACGGCTTGAATACCGACGGAGGTTACGGATGCGGAACAACGTGCATAACCATACGATTGTCTGCGGCTTTGGGCGTATGGGGCATCATGTCGTCGAAGAATTGCTGCGCCAGAACATGCCGCTGGTGGTGATCGAGCCGGACGAGACCAAAATACGCGAACTCACGTTGCTGCGGGTGCCCACCGTCCACGGCGATGCCGAGCACGAACACCACCTGCTGGCAGCCGGCATTGAGCGGGCGCGTGCCCTGATTGTCGTGGCGAACTCGGATGCAGTAAACGTCTTTATTGTGCTGACCGCGCGGAGCTTGCGGAGCGACCTCCTGATTGTCGCACGGGCAAACGAGGAGGAGTCGGACGCAAAACTCCGCCGAGCAGGTGCCAACCGCGTGATTACCCCCTACAGTCTGGCAGGGCGGCGCATGGTCACGCTCGTCGAACGCCCCGCCGTCAGTGATTTTCTCGACGAGGTGATGCATAGCGGTGACATCGAACTGCTGCTTGAGCAGATTACGATAGAGACGGGGTCGCCCCTCGTGGGCAAGACCCTAGGCAGTGCCGCCCTGCGTACCCACTTTGGCATCACCGTCATTGCGTGCCGCCACCCCGACAGTACCTTTACAACCAACCCATCAGCCACCACCGAACTACGTGCCGGGGCACAGATGATTGTCCTTGGGACGCACTTCCAGCTTCAGCAACTGCGCGACCTCAGTGCCACCGCGCCCGCACCCGTGCAGGTATAGGAGCAGCGGCGTGCGCGGGCAAGTGAACACATGCCCTGCTGCACGTATATCGCGCACTATTTTTCCATATAATGCACATGCACATACCCTTGAATCGCGCGGTCGGTTCTGCTATAATAGAAGCCACTGGCAGGATACCCTACCGACCGCAGCAAATGTGCCGTGTGCGGTGAACAGGGACAACCGGGCAAAAGGAGAAACCGCAATGAAAGCACCAATAGACCGCCACCAGCGTACTATGCGCGATGAATACTACATCAACTCGACCAGTTTTGAAGTCTACATGATCGGGGGGACAGTGTTCCTCGGTCTGTACACACTGGCATTTATTGCGAGCGTGATGTTCCATATGGAGCCACTGATATGGCCCAGCATGTTTATCGCCATCGGCGCAGCCTATGGCACCCTCAACTGGCTGAGCCGCCGCGAACGTGCCGCGAAAATCCGCGAGGTAGACGAAGGCGCACGCCCACCACGGCTGTTCTAGCGGCTGTCGCCAAACCTACCTAGCCCCATTGCGTGCTCTCGTTGCCCCACACCTCATGTCTGAGGGTGGGGTAATGTGTTTTGGCGTGTGGCTTGTGGTACAGTAGGGCAAGAACAATCTTTTAGCAGACAGGGGGACACTGCCCCTGCCGAACATGATAGGAGTCACACTACTATGAAAGACCGCAGTGCTTTGATTGTCCTTGCCATCGTGGTAGGGCTGTTGCTTGCGTGCGTCATGTTGCCGCTTGGTGGCTTCGCGCTACTGCTCGTGGCGGCGGGCGGCAACAGCACCCCCAGTGGCACCGTACTGCCTGCCCCAACATGGGAGCAGCAAGCAATATCGGGCAGTACGCTCGGTGCCGATGGCCGCGTGCTGGTGCTCTATGTCACTGGCGTGATTGGTGCCCCCGGTGGCGGCGGCGTATTCGACAGTGTGCTGACAACCGAGGACTTGCTTTCACAGATTGATCAGGCTGCCAACGATGACCAGATCAGTGCCGTGGTGGTGCGCGTAGACAGCCCCGGCGGCGGGGTTGTGCCGAGCACCGAAATCTACGATGCATTGGTCGAACTAAGCGACGCGGGCAAGCCGGTGGTCGTCTCGATGGGTTCGACTGCCGCCAGTGGCGGGTACTATATTTCCGCCGGTGCCGACCGCATCTATGCCAACGCCGATACCTTTACCGGAAGCCTTGGGGTCATCATCAACCTGCTCAACTATGGCGACGCCCTTGACAACCTCGGCGTATCACAGACTGCCATTACCAGCGGTGAGTTGAAAGACATTGCCTCGCCCAGCCGTCCCATCACCGACGAAGAGCGCCAGATATTGCAGGACATCGTAGACCAAGCATACAACGGCTTCGTAGATGTCATCGTTGCGGGGCGCAACCTGCCGCGCAATGAGGTCGAGCGCATCGCCGACGGACGCATCTACACCGGGGCACAAGCCCTTGAGCTAGGGCTGGTAGACGAACTGGGCAACCTCGACGACGCAATTGCCGGGGCGAAGGAGCTAGCCCAGTTGCCCGATGACACGCTCGTCGTGCAGTACTACAGCCCCTCCGACTTCTTCAGCCTGCTGGGTGCCAGTCTCGAAGCACAGCAGCAGCAGAGTGAAGACCCGCTCGGTCTCAAAGGGGTGCTACAACCTGCCGCGCCCAGCATCGAGTACCGCATGATCGCGCCGCGCTAGGCGGCTACCCAGCGGCGACCGTCGCACGTCAACTACACACGCAGGACACACAAGCGGGGGGGATGCCACATGGCACCCCCCCGCTTGTTCCGTCTTTTCTTCCGTCTCTTGAGGTGGAGCGTTCGGACTAGAAGTCCATACCACCCATACCGCCACCCGGCATACCACCCGCTGCACCCTTTTCGTCGGGGATGTCAGTAATCAGGGCTTCGGTCGTCAGGATCATCGCGGCAATGCTCGTGGCGTTCTGCACGGCACTGCGCGTCACCTTGGCGGGGTCAATGATACCGTAGTCGAGCAGGTTGATGATCTCGCCCGACACCACGTTGTACCCATATGCGTTGTCGCCGTGTTCTACCTGCGAGCGGCGCACCGCATCTACCACCACGGCACCATCTTCACCCGCGTTGCGTGCCAGCGTGCGGAGTGGCTCTTCGAGGGCGCGGCGCAGAATCTGAATGCCAGCGCGTTCGTCATCGTTGGCAACTTCTACGTTTTCCAGTGCCTTGATCGCATTGACCAGCGACACACCACCACCCGGCACAATGCCTTCTTCGACGGCGGCGCGGGTTGCGCTCAGTGCGTCTTCAACGCGGTGCTTCTTCTCCTTCAGTTCCGGCTCGGTGGCAGCCCCAACCTTGATCACTGCCACACCACCAGCCAACTTCGCCAGCCGCTCCTGCAACTTTTCGCGGTCGAAGTCACTGGTGGTCGTTTCGATCTGCGAGCGAATCTGCTCAATGCGTGCCTTGATCGCGTCTTCGTTGCCACGCCCCTCAATGAGAGTGGTGTCGTCCTTCGAGGAGATCACGCGGCGGACACGCCCAAGGTCTTCCATCGTCACGCTGTCGAGCTTGCGCCCGATCTCTTCGCTGATCACCGTACCACCGGTGAGGATCGCAATGTCTTGCAGCATTGCCTTGCGGCGGTCGCCAAAGCCCGGAGCCTTCACACCCAGCACATTGATCGTCCCGCGCAGGCGGTTGACCACGAGTGTCGCAAGGGCTTCGCCGTCAATGTCTTCGGAGATGATAACGAGGTTCTTGGTGATCTGAAGCACCTTTTCGAGCGTCGGGATGATGTCCTGCACACTGCTGATCTTCTTGTCGGTGATGAGGATGTAGGGGTCATCCAGTTCAGCAATCTGGGCTTCTTGGTTGGTGATGAAGTAGCCGGAGATATAGCCCCGGTCAATCTGCATCCCTTCGGTGTATTCCTTTTCGTAGGCAATACCCTTGCTCTCTTCCACCGTGATGACACCATCCTTGCCGACCTTCTCCATCACTTCCGCGATCAGTTCGCCAATCTCGGCGTCGGCAGCACTGATGCTGGCAATGTGGGCAATATCGGCGCGGTCGCGCACAGGCTTGGCAGCCGCCTGCACATCACTCACCACGGCGGCAGCACCCTTCTCCAGACCACGCTTCAGCATCATCGGGTTGGCACCGGCAGCCACGATCTTCATACCTTCGTTGACAATCGCCTGTGCCAGCACCGTCGCGGTGGTGGTACCGTCCCCGGCAACGTCGTTGGTCTTGGTGGCAGCTTCCTTGAGCAGCTGGGCACCCATGTTTTCAAACGGGTCTTCCAGTTCCACTTCCTTTGCCACCGTCACACCGTCGTGCGTGATGGTCGGCGGGCCGAACTTCTTGTCGAGTGCTACGTTGCGCCCACGCGGACCGAGCGTCGTCTTGACGGCATCGGCGACCGCGTTCACGCCACGCTGAAGCGCACGCCGTGCTTCTTCGTTAAAGTAAAGTTGCTTTGCCATAGCTCTAATACTCTCCTTGTAGTATCCTTGTGCAATCCTATCGGTGAGATTTCAACAGCAACCGTGAAACCCGTCGCCTAGCCCTGAATCACGCCCAGAACATCTTTTTCGCTCATGATCAGGTAGTCTTCGTCGTCAATCTTGACTTCGGTGCCGCTGTACTTCGCAAACAGCACACGGTCGCCAACTGCCACGTTCATGGGGATCAGCTTGCCGCTGTCGTCGCGGCGACCTTCACCTACCGCCAAGATGTCGCCTTCCTGCGGGCGTTCTTTGGTCGCCGTGTCAGGCAGGATGATACCGCTCTTGGTCTGTTCTTCGCGCGGGGCAGGCTTGATCACAACCCGATCACCCAACGGGCGAATGCGGAAATCAGACGTGTTGCTCATAACCGAGATCCTCCTCACAATACTTGAGTCTGTATTTCTTCGCTTTCGGTGCAGCGTTAGCAACCGTACTGCACGAGTGCTAACGCTTGCTATATTACGCGTGCTGTTAGCATTTTGTCAAGCCCTTTGCTAGCAGTTTTGCCGGGTGACTGCTAAATCTAACATTTCTCCAACAGTTGAAGTTGTTGCCAGTGCCTTGTAGTCCATGATCTGAATTAGGCATCCACTGGGTATGATTTCCCGCCACAATGCGCCTTGACAGCGATCAGTGGGGCTGTTATTCTAGGAAACTGAACATGTTCATTTTTTATTGGCACTGACCCAGCATGGACACAGCACGGACCCAGCACTAACAAGGAGTGGTACAAGCATATGGCGCAGGAGCGACTAACAACCAAAGGGGAGCGTACCCGCGACCATATTCTCGATACGGCACTGACGCTTTTTGAAACCACCGGCTACCACGCCACCACCATGCGCGACATTGCGCGTGCCGCCAACTGCTCGCCGGGGCTGATCTACCGCTACTTCGAGCGCAAGGAAGACCTTGTGCTTGCCCTCTACCGCAGGCTCGCTGCCGAACTCGAAGCCTACGCCACGACCTTGCCTGCCGACAAGCTCGCCATCCGCTTCGAGCGCATCATGCAGTATCGCCTGCACCAGATCGCGCCCTACCGTGAGTTGCTGGCTTCGATCATTGGTGCCGCCCTGTCGCCCACCAACGAACTGGGCGTGCTTGGCTCGGAGACCGCCGACGTGCGTGCCACCGAGCGGGCAGTGTTCGAGCGCGTTGTCCAAGGTGCCACCGACTGCCCATCGGAGCCGAAAGCAAGCCACCTGACCCTGCTGCTATATGCCGCCCACCTCTGCCTAATGCTATTCTGGTTTTACGACCGTAGCCCCAACCAGCACGCCACCACCGCGCTCTTACACCTCAGCTACGACCTACTCCGCAACCTGCGCCGTATCCTGCGCTGGTCGTTGGGGACAAAAACGCTAGCACGCTTCGCCGCCGCTATCGAGCCAGTGTTCGCACCACCCGCCAATAGCAGCGACCACACACCCGCCACCAATAGTACCGAAACCACTGCTGAGACAACCGAAACCACTGTTGAAACAAAGGAGAAACGCAATGAAGCAATACGTAATGAATGGTAAGCACGCACTGTTGCTGCTGCTCGTAGCACTATTGACCCTCGCCGCCTGTGGTGCTGCCCCGGCAGCCCCGCCTGCCGCCGACGAAGCCGCGCCAGAGGCGGCAACCATCCGCATCGGCTACCTGCCGGTCATCATTCAGGCACCGCTGTTTGTTGGCATCGAACGTGGCTACTTCGCCGACGAAGGCATTGATTTTGAATTGGACGTGATCGCCAGCGGTAACGATGCCGTCGTGCAACTCGCGGCGGGCAACTTTGACGTGGCAATGGGTGGGGCGAACGCCGGGTTGTTCAACGCTGCCGCCCGTGGACTCGCGTTTACAATTGTCGCGCCCATGCACGGCGAAGCCCCGCCCAATGCAACCCCGCTGATCATCAGTGCCAACCGCACCGACGCGATCACCGACGTAGCCGACCTGCGCGGCAAGACAGTGGCGGTACACGCCTTTGGCACCGCAATTGAATATTGGATGGCAGAAGCTCTGGCACAGGGCGGGCTAACGATGGATGATGTCAACCTCGTTGCGGTACCCTTCCCGAACATGGCACCTGCCCTCGACAGCGGCGAGATTGATGCCGCAGTGCTGACCGAACCGCTCGTTGCTATCGCCCAACAACAAGAGCTGATCGCGGTACTCTCCGATGACTTCATCGAAGACTTCGTCGTGAGTTTCGTGTACATGAACAACGACTGGCTGACAAACAACCCAGAAGTCGCCGAACGCTTCATGCGAGGCTACATGCGTGCCATGCGCGACCTACAGGGCGACTATCTGCAAGACCCGGAGATTGCCGCCGCCATCGAGAAGTACACCGAAGTGCCCGCCGCCGTGGTGCAGCAAAGCACACCCGCGATCTTCCCGGCTGACGGCATCATCCCGGTTGCCGACCTCGAAACGCTCCAGTCGTTCTATGCAGAACGCGGCTTGCTCGAATATGACGATCCGATAGACATCGGCACATACGTCAACCAAGACATGGCAACCGCCGCCGTCGAGCAGATCGCAGCAGACAACAACGACGTATCGAGCGAATAGCGCACCGGGCGCACCAAGCAGCATACCACCGCCGGAGCGGGCACCTGCACAGATGCACGCCCGCTCCGGCAGAAAGGCACACAGACGTGGCAACCACCAGTATCGAGATAGATCAACTAGGCGTAGTTTTTACGGGGCGTGGGCGCAACAACACCGTCCACGCCCTTGACCGCGTGACCTTGCGGGTCGCCCGTGGCGAGATTGTCGGCATCGTGGGACCGAGCGGCTGCGGCAAGACTACCATGCTGCGGGTGCTCGCCGGACTGCAAGCGGCAACCAGTGGCAACGTCCGCATCAACACCACCAACAACGACCGCCCCGCCGTGGGTATGGTCTTCCAGCACGCCGGGCTGTTCCCATGGATGACCGTGCTCGACAACGTGGCGTATGGCTTGCGTGTGCGGCGCATGCCGAAAACTGAGCGTCACGCGACTGCCCGTCGCTGGCTGCACGCCGTCGAGTTGCACCGCTTCGAGCAGGCATACCCCAACCAGTTATCGGGCGGCATGCAACAGCGGGTTGGGCTGGCACGGGCATTTGCCTACAACGCCGAGGTGCTACTGCTCGATGAGCCATTCGGTGCGCTCGATGCCCAGACACGCCTCACGTTACAACAACTGCTCTTGCAGCAGGTCGAGCAGACCCGGCAGACTGCCCTCCTCGTCACGCACAGCATCGAAGAAGCCCTGACCCTGTGCGACCGGGTGCTGATCATGTCGGCGCGTCCGGGGCGGCTCCTCCACGAACTGCACGTCCCCTTTGCCCGCCCCCGCGACGTAGTAGCCCTCCGCACCCATCCCCAGTTTAGCAGTATGTTTGCCGAAATCTGGCAAGTCCTCGGCGACGAAGTCACCCGCGCCCGCCAGTACGAATTAGACGCAACCCCGGAAGGGAGGGTCGCATGAAAGCGAGCCGTTGGCTGACACTGGTATCGCCAGTGGTGCTGCTGGTGCTGTGGGAACTGGCGGTGCGTTTCGGGTTACTCAACCCGCTGTTTTTCCCCACGCCGACGCGGGTGCTGGTCACAACGTGGGAGTTGCTGCTCAATGGCGAACTGCTGACCGACCTCGCCATCAGTAGCGGGCGCGTCGCAGCAGGCTTTCTGCTGGGTGCCATCCCGGCGGTGCTGCTCGGTCTCCTGATCGGCATCAACCAGACCGCCCGCCTGCTGCTCCAACCCATCGCGGTGGCACTCTACCCCGTGCCCAAGATTGCCCTGCTGCCGCTTGTGCTGGTGGTGATGGGGCTGGGCGAAGAAGGCAAGATTGTCACCATCGCCATCAGCGTGTTCTTCCTGATGATTCTGGAAGTTGCCGCCAGCGTACAACAGATTGACCCGCGCCACTTCGAGGTTGCCCGGAGCTTCGGTGCCCAGCAGCGCGACGTGTTTCGCACAGTGGCATTGCCCGCCAGCATCCCCGGCATCATGGGCAGCATCAAGATCGGCATCGGCTTCGCCCTCACACTGATCGTCGGCATTGAGTTTATCGGGGCGAATGAGGGGCTGGGCTGGATGATCTGGCGTGCCTATGAACTGTTCGCCATTGACCGCATGCTCGCAGGCTTGATCACGATTGCGTTTGCGGGCTGGCTAATTACTGTCGTACTCGATGAAATTGAACGCTGGCTTTTGCCGTGGCAGGCAACCAGCCGACACAAACAGGAGCATAACCCGATGGTAGAACGTGCAAAAGTGTGGTGGCGTTCCTCACGCCCTTGGTCGTACACGGCAGCAATCATCCCCGTGGCACTGGGGAGCGTGATCGCGCTCTCACACGGTTTCTTCGATATGTGGCTCTTCGTGCTCACCATGGTTGGCTCGGTGCTCATTCAGGCGGGCACCAACTTCACAAACGACTATTACGATTACGTCAAAGGTGCCGACCGCCAAGGGAGCTACAGCCTCGGTGGGGGCATTGTGCGCGGCGACATTACCCCCCGGCAAGCTCTCACCGCGGGGCTACTGTGCTTCGGCATCGGCTCGGCTATCGGGCTGTACCTTGTGTCGGTGGCAGGTCCGGTCATCCTCTGGATCGGCATTATCAGCGTGCTGATCGGCTTCTTCTACACCGCCGGACCGCTCGCGCTGGCGTATGTCGGACTGGGCGAAATCGCCGTGTTCATCTTCATGGGTCCCGTGATCGTGATGGGGTCGTACTATGTGCAAGCCCAACAACTGACCCTGCCTGTGGTGCTAGCTTCATTGCCCGTGGGCTTCCTCGTCGCGGCAATCCTCCACGCCAACAACCTGCGCGACATAGACGACGACGTGCAGACTGGCAAGCGCACGCTGGCAACCATCTTGGGGCGCGATGGTGCCAACATCGAGTTCTACGTCTTGATCGGCGGCACCTATCTGTCGCTCGTCACGGTCGTGCTGCTCGGCATTGCGCCGTGGCAAACCCTGATCGCGGCGATCACGATCCCCACGGCTATCGGGCTAATCCGCATGGTGGCAACCCAACGTGAGCCGGGCGCACTGCATCCGCTCATCCGCGACACTGCCAAGCTCCACGCGCAGTTCGGGGTGCTAATGATCATCGGCTGGGCGGTGGCGGTCTTCCTCTGAAACTGCCGCGCCGTGAGGCAACCACCTATCCACCCCCCCTCTGCTCTGCTATAATAGTAAAGAAGAGGTAAAGACGCGCCACAAGGCGTTAGGGCAGAGGGGGCACGCATGACCCAGAGCACCATCGTTCAGCCGTTTTTTCGTGCCGGCGATTGGCAGCACAGCCCACACACAACCACCATCACCTGTGCATACGACGACACCCCGGTGGGCACCGTCGCCATTGCTACCGCCGCCGACGTAGAGCACGCCATCGCGGCTGCAACCGAGACCTTCGCCGCCCTGCGCCGTACCCCTGCGCACCAACGTGCCGCCGTGCTACGGGCTACTTCGGTTGCCCTCCAAGAGCAACGCGCGGACTTCGCCCGCCTGATCGCGCTCGAAGCCTGCAAGCCGATCAAACATGCGCGTGCCGAGGTAGACCGCGCCATCTTCACCTTCCAGTGGGCAGCCGAAGAAGCCACCCGCATCGCGGGCGACCTGCTGCCCATGGATGCCGCCCCACCCGGCGACGGACGGCAGGGCATCGTGCGCCCCGTGCCGATTGGTCCCATTGCCGCGATTACACCGTTCAACTTCCCGCTCAACCTTGTCGCACACAAACTCGCCCCAGCAATCGCGGCGGGGTGCCCGGTGGTACTCAAACCCGCCCCTCAAACCCCACTCACTGCCCTGAAACTGGCAACGGTGCTCCACCACGCCGGGTTGCCGCCGGGTGCGCTCAGTGTGCTTCCGCTCGCCACCGCCGACGCTACCCCACTGGTGGAGGACGAACGGCTTAAGATGCTGTCCTTCACTGGTAGCCCCGGCGTGGGCTGGCACCTCAAGAGCCGCGCCGGACGCAAACGGGTTGCGCTAGAACTGGGCGGCAACGCGGCAACCATTGTTCACAGCGATGCCGACCTTGCCGATGCTGCCCGCCGCTGTGCCTTGGGCGGCTTTGCGTATGCGGGGCAAAGCTGCATCAGTGTGCAGCGCATTTTCGTTGAGCAGCACGTGTATGAGGCATTCCTCGCGCATCTCGTGTCGGCAGTCGCCGGGCTGCACGTCGGTGCGCCGCTGGACGAACAGACCGACCTGTCGGCACTGATCAACACCGCCGCCGCCACCCGCATGACCGAATGGCTGGCAGAAGCCCGCGCTGCTGGGGCACGGGTACTGACAGGCGGCACGCTGACCGGCACCACCATGCAACCCACCATACTGGTGGACGCGCCGCCCCATGTGCGCGTGGTGTGCGCCGAGGTGTTCGCCCCACTCGTGACCGTGCAGCCCTATCACCACTTCGACGAAGCCCTCGCCGCCGTGAACGACAGCATCTTCGGGCTGCAAGTGGGGCTGTTCACCTACGATATGCGCCGCATCTGGCACGCCTACGACACCCTTGAGGTCGGCGGCGTGATCGTGAACGATGTACCGACATGGCGCGTTGACCATATGCCGTATGGGGGTGTTAAGCAGAGCGGGTTCGGGCGCGAAGGGGTGCGTTATGCCATCACCGAGATGACCGAGCCACGGCTTCTCGTGCTCAACCTCTAGCACGATACCACACAAAGCCACCCACTCGCGGACACTGATGACCGGAAGAGTTCAGTCCTTGTTGCCACGGCAAGCACGTACCGTTGCCCGCTTTTCCGCAAATAAGGGTATTGCACTGACTACTTACCCATCACACACTTTACATACGGGAAATAGCTGGTATGATGTACTGCAATACTACAAGCCACAGCAGTTGTAGTCGCTTCTAATTTATTAGGAACTACTATGTTTCAGTCATCGGTACCACCCCCGGTCCCACTTCACGTGGGGCTGATTATGGATGGCAACGGGCGATGGGGGATGCAGCATGCCACCAACCGGACTGCCGGGCATCGTGCTGCACCGCTCTATCTCGTTGACATCCTCGTCACCGCCATGAGCATGGGGGTGCGTTACGTGACCCTCTACACGTTTTCGGCGGAAAACTGGCGGCGACCTGCCCACGAGATTAACGGCATGTTTCAGGTCATGCGCGACTATCTCGTGACAGGCACACCAACCCTACACAGCCTCGGCGTGCGGCTCCGTCATATTGGCGACCTCGCGGGTGTAGACGACGAACTGCAAGCCCGCGCCCGCCACGCCATAGACAAGACCTGCCACAATGACCGCATCCACCTGACGATTGCCTTTAACTACAGCGCACGCCGCGACATGCTGGCTGCGGTGCGACGCATCGTTGCCGACCAGCACACGCCCGACGAGGTGGACGAGGCATTGCTCGCAAACTACCTCTCGACGCGCGACCTGCCGCCCACCGACCTGATCATCCGTACCAGTGGGGAACAACGCCTCTCAAACTTCATGCTGTGGGAGGCTGCCTACAGCCTGTGCTGGGCGACCCCCACCCTCTGGCCCGACTTTCGCGGCGACCACCTGCGGCAAGCAGTGCGCTACTACCAGACCGTTATCCACACGCCTGTGCCCCTGCAACCGCTTGAAGCCCCCATACATCGTTAGCCCGCATTCACGGTATACTAGTAGCGTAGTGATGCGTCGTTGCGGATCGCCGCAGCGACAGCCTGCGAAGGGAGAGATGCCATGCCTGCTTACTGGTTGCTTAAGACCGAGCCATCCGACTACAACTTTGATGACCTTGCCCGCGACGGCAGTACCATCTGGGACGGTGTCCGCAACACGGTTGCCCTCAAGCACATGCGGAGTATGCAACCCGGCGACCTCGCATTGGTCTACCACACTGGCAATGAACGCCGTGCCGTGGGCATTGCCACCATTACCAGCACACCCTACCCCGACCCGGCACAGGGCGATGCCGGAACCCCCGTCGTTGACCTGCGCTACCTGCAACCCCTCACCACACCCGTCACACTAGCCGCCGTGAAGCAAGACCCCTTTTTCACAGACTTCGCGCTCGTGCGTCAGGCACGGCTCTCGGTGGTGCCCGTCACAGACGCACAGTGGGCACGCCTGCTCGCAATGGGCGACACCGCCCCGCCAGAATCGCCTGCATGAGCCTTCACCGTGGTGTGTACAGCACCGCCCAAGTGTGGTATGATAGCAGTTACAAAGGAGTTACACAGGGTACCATGGTGGGTTCAACAGTGGAACATTCAACTATCCTTGTTGTAGACGACGAAGAGCCGATTGTAGACCTTGTGTCCAGCTATCTGGCAGTCGAAGGGTATCACGTACATCAGGCACACGACGGGCTGTCGGCACTGCACATTGCCCGCAGCACCCCGATTGATCTGGTTATCCTTGATGTGATGCTGCCCGGCATGGACGGGATCGAGGTCTGCCGGCACTTGCTCACCGAAACGAGTAGCTATATTTTGATGCTCACGGCACGCAGTGACGAAGTAGACAAACTCATCGGGCTTTCTATCGGAGCCGATGACTATATGACCAAGCCGTTCAGCCCACGGGAACTTGTCGCGCGGGTGAAGGCGATCCTGCGGCGCGGGCGCGGGCGCGGGCGCGACAGTAGTACGGTGCCCGCCCCCAGTGTCGTGGTGCGTGTGGGGAGGCTGCAACTCGACCCTAGCCGCCGCGAAGTCCACGTAGACAACCAGCCAATCGAACTGACCCCGCGCGAGTTTGACCTGCTGCACGCCCTTGCCCGCCAGCCGGGGCACGTCTTCACCCGCGAAGGACTGCTCGAACAGGTATGGGGCAACGACTTTGACGGCATTGATCGCGTGGTGGATGTTCACATCGGCACCTTGCGCCGCAAGCTCGGTGCTGCTGCGGGCTACATCCAGACTATCCGGGGCGTTGGCTACAAACTGGCGGGGGAGCCGGCGTGATGCGTTGGTACCGCCGCCTGCGCTGGAAGTTGCTTGTCTCGCACACACTCGTCGGCGTGATCGCCGTCGCCGTATTGATCGTCACGATCTACTTCCTGACCAACGTCGGGTTCTTACAAGACAACCCGATGTCACTAGCATTTCCGGGCAACCAGCCGCTCCCGAACAATGCCCAACGCGATTTCGTAGATGTCCACCGCGTGCTGTTTCACGTCACAATGCGCGATGCCCTGATCGTCGCGTCGGTGGCGGCTATTGAAGCCGCCCTGATCGTCAGCATTTCGATCTCGTCACGCATCATCGAGCCACTGCGTGCCATGACACAAGTCAGCCGCCGTCTTGCACAGGGCGCATACCACGAACGCACCGTCATTCCATCCGATGACGAGCTAGCCGACTTGAGCAAGAGCGTCAACCAGCTTGCCGAGACGCTCGAACAGACCGAGCAACGGCGCACCGCCCTGATCGCCGATGTAACCCACGAGATACGCACGCCGCTGGCAACGATTGGCGGCTACATGGAGGGCATGCTAGACGGCGTGGTGCAGCCCAACGAACAAACCTTCAAGCTGGTGCTGAACGAAACTGCCCGCCTGCAACGGCTCGTAGATGACATGCAATTGCTGTCACAGGTCGAGGCAGGCGAGATTGCGATCAAGCCGCAACGCCTCAACCCGGAGCCACTCTTGCGCGACATTGTGCTGCGCCACCATCCTGAGTTTGCACAGGCGCACATTGACCTGCGGCTGAGTATACCCGAACCGGTCGGCTTTGTGCGGGCTGACCCCGACCGCCTGACCCAGATTATGGTCAACCTGCTGTCGAATGCCCGCCGCTACACCCCCGAAGGCGGCACCGTGACGGTACGGGCATATCTGGCAGAAGACGTAGTGGTCTTCTGTGTCGAAGATACCGGCATCGGCATTGCGCCGGAGCACCTGTCCAACGTGTTTGAACGCTTCTATCGGGTAGACAAATCACGTGCCCGTCGGAGCGGCGGCAGCGGCGTTGGTCTCACCATTGCGCGGCAACTGGCATACAGTCAGGGTGGTTATATGTGGGCAACCAGTGAAGGGGTTGGCAAAGGTACCTGCTTCTACTTCATCCTACCACGGTGGGCTGATGTGACCTTTGCGCCGGGCAGTCATATCCCGGTTGCCATAGACCCATCGCCGCTATCAACGTAGCGTCTGCCCCGTTCGCAGACACGAAAACATTACACCAGCAAGAGCTGGACAAGCGTACTATGGGAGTGCATCAATGCTAGAACAATTTGCGTGGGTAGAATCGTTGATTGTGTTGTTGTTTTGGATTGGGATCGTTGGGCTTGGCTTGTGGGCAACGTCTGCCCTATTTCCACGGGTACGGCACCACAGCGATGACCCCAAGCGGAAATAAGCCGCGCCCCGCCGTGCCGTCAGCCCTGCCCGAACGGAGCCGACGTAAGCTGTTGTGTGGGCGCAGGGCAGGGCGACGCGTCGCTTGTGGCGAGCGGCAACCCCACATAAAACGCTGTGCCCCGCCCCACCGTGCTGTGGACATCCACCCACCCGTGCTGGGCATGCACAAACCGCTCGACAATAGACAGCCCTAGCCCGCTCCCGCCCGTTTCGCGGGTACGGGCGCGGTCTGTGCGATAGAACCGCTCGAAGATACGTTGCAGGTCATCCGGCGCAATGCCCGGTCCGGTGTCGCGCACCTCGAATACCACCCACGCGCCGGGGACGGGACCACACGCCTGCCCCCGCGGAGCCACACCGGGCGGTATCTGTTGTGCGAACGCCCGCAACGTGACCGTGCCGCCCGGTGGCGTGTAGCGCAGGGCATTCTCGACAAGGTTGCCCAGCACTTGTGTGAGCCGTTGGCTATCGGCACGGATTGCCGGGAGTGCGTCACGCGACGGTGGTACTTGCAGCGTCACCCCGCGCTGGCGGGCGTTGGGTGTAGCTGCCGTATACACATGCTCCACCGCCTGTGCTGGGTTGAGGGCTTCAAAGTGCAACGCAAGTTGCCCCGCCTCTGCCAACGACAGCAACCGCAGGTCGGCTACCAACCGTGTGAGGAGCGCAACCTCTTGATGCAACGAGTCGAGCACGGCGGGGGTGGGGGCTTCTACGCCATCTTGCAGGCTCTCGATCTGGAGCCGGAGCACACTCAGGGGGGTACGCAACTCGTGCGCGATGTCTGCCAGCATATGCTGGCGGAGCGTTTCCGCATGGGCAAGCTCTGCCGCCATGCGGTTGAATGCCACCGCAAGGTCGGCTAGCTCACGGTCCGCCGGACGGGCAAGCGGGGTATGCGCCTGTCCCGTTGCCAGCGTATTGGCAGCGTGGGTGAGTGAGCGCAACGGGGCAATGAGCCGCGGCGACAACCACAGGGCAGCCAACGACGCGCCGCCCACTGCTACAATGCTCCCGGTAATGGTAATGAGGACAATATTTCGGAGAAAGTTCCGTTCGGCACTGTCTAGTCCGTCGCTCCGGTCGAGCACCAGCACATGACCCAGTGGTGCCGCCCCGCCGCGTTGCGGCTGGATCGGTGCTGCCAAGTTGCGCCAGCGGAGCGGCACCACCTGCCCAACCATCTCACCGTCTTCGCTGTCCACCCAGATACGCCAGTCAGTATCGGCAAGAATGACTTTGTTGTCCGCCGCAATGGGCGCGTCACTATAGCGATTGCCCAGCCGCCAGGCCACACGTTCCCAGTCGTTGCCCGCCAGTTGCAACAGGGGTGCCAGCGTCACGCTGACGCGGCGGGCAGCATCTTGGCTACGCTCAGCATCCAGCTGGCGGTAGGCTTGCAGGAAAAACCCACTTGCCAGCACCGCCATGAGGACTACCGCCAGCAGTGCCGCCAGCGTGTGGGTTAGCACCAACCGTTGGCGCAGGCTCGTCACGGCTGCTCCCGCAACTTGTACCCGACCCCAAAGACGGTCAGTACATAGGTAGGGTCAGCGGGGTTTGGCTCGATCTTGCGGCGCAGGTTCTTGATATGGGCATCTACGGTACGCTCGTAGCCTTCGAGCAACGGGTTGCCCTGCACCGCGTCGAGCAACTGCCCACGGCTCAACGGGCGACCCGCATTGCGGAGCAGTGCCAAGAGCAAGCTATACTCCGTTGGGGTCAGGTCTACCGCCGTGCCCGCCACCGTGACGGTGCGCCGCGCAGCATCCACTGCAAGGTCGCCATTGCGGAGCACGTCACTGGCAGTCAGGGCACCACTCGCACGACGCAGCAACGCCCGTGCGCGGGCGAGCACCGCCCGTGGGCTAAACGGCTTGGTAATGTAATCGTCCGCCCCCACCTCAAGCCCGATCAGCATGTCGGTCTCCTCGACACGGGCGGTCAGCATGATAATCGGCACATCCGAGTCACGGCGGATACGGCGACATACCTCCATGCCATCAATCTGGGGCAGCATCAAGTCCAGCACAATCAAGTCGGGCGCGTCGCGGCGTGCCACATCGAGGGCTTGCTGTCCGTCGTAGGCAGTAAGTGTCTGGTAGCCTGCCTGCTCAAAGTATGCCACCAGACCTTGAACGAGTTTGCGCTCATCATCCACAATGAGAATACATTGGCTCATAGTATAGTTGCCTGTAGTGGGTACTTCTTCCTCACAACCTATTGTAGCAGCATCGTATGAATATCGCGTGAAGATGACAGCTATGCTATACTCAGGCTATGGACACACCCGATGCCAACCCGCCTCCTGCTCGCCTGCCCCACCCCAGCACTGTGCAGGCACTGCAAGCACGGCTCGTGCGCGTACAGGCGGAGCTTGCCGCATTGCAAGCAGAACTAGCGACCCTGCTGCCCGCTCCAGCCAGTCCACCGGATGAACCACCCACCGACGATGCACCACCCGCGAACGCCAGCACTGCGGCGACCGGTGGCATTAAGGGGACTGTCGCAGTGGGGACATCGCTACTACTGCTCACCCCCAACGACAGCGACGATGACAGCATCGCCCCGAATGGTATCCGGGCTGACACGGGCGAGCCACTGTTACGGCTTGGGCGGCAGGCGGCTGCCCACATTGCCGGGGCGATCCACCACCCCACCGAACAGGCTGCAATCCACCGTGCGCGTGCCGCACGCAACGAGCACCTAGGACCACTGGCGGGGATCAACGAGGACAGCCTGCCCGACAGCGGGTGGGCACTCGTTGTACCGGCTACCGACAATGCTCGCTTGCTCCGTGCGCTTGAGCCGTTGCTGCGCCACCGCTGTGATCAGCAGGGCATTGCCCTGCCACCGCTCACCTACCACGACGGCGAGACGTGTAGCGCGTGGGTCACGCGCTACGGCGGCACCCCCACCAACTGGCGCCATCTGCCTGTGCTGCTATATACACCGGACACCGGCAGTAGCGCGTGGCTCCAACAGCACGGCACCTCACACGGTCCGGTTGACCCGCAACGTGGCGTGCCGTTTTATCTGCTGCTGGTCGGGCGACCGGGACCGCGCCATGCACATGATGCCGCGCACATTCCGTTTGCATTCCAGTATGAACTTGACATGTTCTGGGGGGTTGGGCGGCTGTGCTTCACCAATGAGCAGGGCGAGCACCGCTATGCCGAATATACCGCGTATGCCGAGCAGGTGGTGGCGTTCGAGCAAGCCGCCCAAGCCCCCTACGAACGGCAGATTACCTACTTTGCCACCCGCCACGACATGGACAACTCGACCCAGAAGAGTGCAGACGAATTGATCGTGCCGCTCAGTCGCGGCAGACCGGGCGCGCAAAACGTGCCCCCCGTCGCGGTGCGGGCAGGGTTCGCGCAGCAGGTCTTCCTGCAAAACGATGCCACCCGCGATACCCTCAACCGGATAGTACGCGGCAAAGCCACCGGCGGCAGACCGGCGATCCTGTTTACCGCCACGCACGGCATCGGGCTACCGCATGATGACCCACGCCTGCCCGCCGAACAGGGTGCGCTCCTGTGCCAAGAGTGGACGGGCATTGGCACGATCAAGCGCGACCACTGGTATGCCGCCAGCGACCTACCCGACGACACAGCGGTGCAGGGCATGTTTGTGGTATGCTTCGGGTGCTACAGCGCAGGTTGCCCCGCAACCGACCAATTTACTCTGCCGACCTTCGGTGCCGATGGGAGCCTCAGCCGCGCCGCGCGGGTGCCCCCGCCCATCGCGCCCTACCCATTGATCGCCCGCCTACCCCAGATGCTCCTTGCCAAGGGCGCACTTGCTGTCCTTGGGCACATAGACCGCGGCTGGACGTACTCGTTCCGGGGTGATGTCGGGGTGCCTGCCCAGTCGCAAATCTTCGAGGACGTGCTTTACCGCGTCATGCAGGGCAAGCGCGTGGGGTACGCCCTTGACCAGATGAACAGACAACAGGGCGCATTTGCGGCATTACTCACGCAACAGATCGAGCATATCGCCTTTGGCAAGCAGGTGAGCGACAGCCGCATGCGTGCGTTGTGGGTGGCACACACCGATGCGCGCAACTATGCACTACTGGGCGACCCAGCGGTACGGTTGCCGTTTGGTGCCCACTCGCCCGCCGACAGTCCTACCCCTCACCAGTAATGCCGCGCAGGGTAGCGAGATAGGTTGTGACCTGTGTCTCTAGCTCGGTAGCAAGAGTTTGCAACTCGGGCTGTTCGCTGTTGCGTTGCACGTCGGTAGCCAATTGCTGCAACCCGACAAGGTGCGGCAGCAAGCCCTGCGCGAACTGCTGGTCGAAGTCCTCGGCTTCGCTGTTCTCCAACACAAGCGACACCATCGTCATGCCCGCCCCTGCCGTAATGGGCGTTTCGGGGTACCAGTCGTTGCGCCACGTCTGCAACTGCTCGACACGGGGACGCTGGTCTTCGGCGATAGTCACTGCCAGCATCGCTAGCTCCGGGTTGGTGGCGGCGGTGCTCGCCTGTCGTGCCGCATCCAGCGTCGAGATGGTATGTATGAGCAGACGATCCAGCGCAAGCGCATCGTAAGGGACATCGGGGTGCTGTGCCTGCAAGCCCGCCATGTCATACGCTAGCTCCGGCAGGCTCGCCGTGGGGCGGGGCGGCGGTGTCCCCTCCGGCACGGCGGTGCCATCCGTAGGCACACCCTCCGCCACCGTGGGACTTGTCGGGGTGGGAGCCGGACCGATGTTGCGCTGCATGAGGTTGCACCCCGTTAGTAACAGCACCACCGCCACAAGAAGGGTGTGCCCACCCAGTAGTGACCACACCCGCTTCATCATAGGTTGCCTCGTTGATATCATACTGGTTTGCTCGCTGTGATCTTGCAGATACTAGCTTGCCCGGTCAGTCACCACAACGTAATGCAGGGCAGTAAGACCAATCGCAATCAACGCGATTTTGAGTATTGGCTCCATCGGTATTACTACTGCAACTGCCATTGCCAAAAGAAAAATGTAGGTGTAAATTGTAACCTGTGCACTGCCCATCATGCCTGCCTCCTTCCTTGCATCTATTCCTCCATTACAAAAAGGTTAACAGTATTGTTTGGGGTAGCGTACGGAGTGTAGCCACCCTTTTAATCCTTTATTCTACCCCATCTTCTACTGTTTGTAAAGGGCGATAAATGGCGGGGAGTGACTGACAAGCAACAGCCATGTACTCCACCCAACCTGCCTTGACGACACCGACAAGACTGGCTACAATTTATAACAAAGTTGCGTAAGAATACTAGCAATCGTTGGCACAGCCCGCCGCTTGCAAAACCTGTGCACCACACCAAAACCTGTGCGTGTCATCCGGCAACCGACCTAGCAACCGATACGGCACATGCGCACACGATTGCCCCACTGGGAGAGACAGTATGCGAATATCGAGCAAAGGCGACTATGGACTACGAGCACTCTTTGACCTCGCCCAGCATTATGGGCAAGGGTGGGTGCAGAGCGACGAGATTGCCCGACGGCAGCACATTCCCGTCAACTACCTCAACCAGATGCTGATTATGCTGCGGAAGGCGGAACTCATCGAGAGCCAGCGCGGTCCACAGGGGGGGCACCGCCTCGCTCGCGCCCCCGAACACATCACGTTGCTTGATGCGTTTGAGGCACTAGAAGGCACCCTCATCATAGCCGAACAGACGCGTGACGACGATAGTACCTACCCCGACGCGGTTTACGTTGATGCCGTGTGGCAACAGGTACGCGATACACTCGCCACCACCCTGCAACAAACGACCCTCGGCGACCTGTGCGAACGCAAACGGCAACAAACGGGTTTCGTGATGTACCACATCTAAATTGTTGCAGTTTCGAACTTCCGCAAAACATCGCTTTTACTGATTGCAATGCCCTATACACCACGAGTAGCCTCCCCGCTGCCGTGCGGGAGGTGTTGTAGATTACATACAAACGACTCAAAAGTGTGCAAAATATGGACAAGTCTTGTGCGGGTACCTGCCTGGTCGCAGTCTCCGCCCTTACCGAGTACGTAGTTGCACACATCGTTCGGCGATACGTCGGCCAGAAAGGATTGCGGGTACAATGGACAGCCTGCCAACCATCTTACAGAGTAATCACAACAGAATACCAACAGCACCTACGGGCAGTACATCGCTGCCCAAGCAAACAGTCGTGAACATCCCGGTCAGCGTCTCGACTCTGCTCGAACGCGCAGACCTGCATACCGATATGCATTGCCTCGAAGAATTGCTCATGACCTGTGCCACCTCTACCTCCACCGCGATCACCGAGGCAGCAATACATACGATCCAAGCGGGGGGCAAGCGGTTGCGGGGTGCCCAAGTACTGCTCGCCGCCCGGCTCGGCACTTACGATTTCAGCACCGCCCAGCACGCCGCCGCCGCTGTCGAGTTGATCCACGCGGCATCGCTAGTACACGACGATCTCGTGGACAACACCGCCCAACGCCGGGGGCGGGTGACGGTACACGCCGCATGGGACAGCGATGTCGCCCTGATGACTGGCGACTTCCTGTTTGCCCAAGCCGCCGCCCAGATGGCACTGTGCCCCGACCCGCGCATTGTCACGACCTACGCCGCCGCGGTGCAAACCATCGTCACGGGCGAACTCAACCCCGTCACAGCACCAACACCGTTTGCCATTGCGCTAGAGCAATACACGCGCAAAATCGCCGCCAAGACTGCCGCCCTCTTCGAAGCGGGTTGCCGTGCCGGTGCGATTGTCGGCGGTGGCAACGACGCACAGGTTGAGGCACTGGGCAACTACGGTTACGACCTTGGCATCGCGTTCCAGATTGTAGACGACGTGCTCGACTTCACGGGCAGTGCCGATGTGCTGGGGAAGCCCGCCGGCAATGACCTGCGCGAGGGCACCATCACCCTGCCGCTCATCTACGCCATTGATACCACCAATAGCGGCTTCCTCCGCGAGATCGCCGGACAGCCCGACCTGTCCCCTGCCGAAGTGCAGCAAGCCCTGCGCGACGTAGACCACGCCGGTGGCTCGCGCCGCGCGATGGACGATGCCTTTGCCTATATGCACCGCGCCATCATGCATCTCCAAGCATTTCCTGACCAACACGCACGACAGGCACTGATAGATATTGCCCACTTTGTCATTGCGCGTCAAAAATAGCTGATACCACCAAAGGCACTTTGTTATACTGCAAAGAGCACCCAACAAACGTTTTGGGGTACGAACAGAAAGTGAGTAGCGACATGCAGCTTGAAGGAAAAATTGCGCTTATTACCGGTGGCGGTCGCGGCATTGGTCGTGCGATTGCCCTTGCCATGGCACACCAAGGTGCGCGGGTCGTTGTTGTAGCACGCAGTGCCGACGAAATAGCCGAAACCGTCTGGCTGATTGAAGAGCAGGGACAGCAAGCACAGGCAGTCCAAGCCGACCTGCGCGAACAGTCACAGATCAACTTCGTCGTTGAGCAGACGGTACAAACCTATGGCAAACCACACATCCTTGTCAACAGTGCTGGTGTGGGGCTACGCGCAACCATTGACGAAGTGACCGAAGAAGCATGGGAAACCGTGCATGGCTCACTGCTGCGTGCAACCTTTTTCACAACCCAAGCTGTCGTACCGCACATGATCGAACTGAAGCAGGGCAACATCATCAACATCAGCGCACCCATCGAGAAGCTCGGCATGCCGGGTTTCAGTGTATACAGTTCGGCGAAGTGGGGCGTAGAAGGAATGACCCGTGCGCTCGCAAAAGAACTGCGCCGCTTCGGCATCAACGTCAACGCGCTCCACCCCGGTGGTTTCGCCGATACCCGGCTCGCCCGTCAACTTGCCCCGCAGGCAGCAAGCTCTGCCTTCGCCCCCGAAAGCGTCACCGATGCCGCTATTTACCTTGCAAGCCTCGCACCACGCGCGATGAGTGGCACGACGCTTGACACCCATACGTGGCAACCCGAAGCGCAAACAGCACCCGCTTCGTAGCACGACACACAGACGGAGCACGCTACACATTGTCTTTACACTCTGACGCTGGCAGAAAAAAGATAGACCTGAGGAGAAATGCTATGTGGCAGACGAGTAACATACGCCGCACCAACGACAGTTCCGATGTTGACACGGCGGCATTTGAACCCGATGCACCCGAAGAGACCCCACGTGCGCGTGGCGGGCGCAACGAATTGATGGAAGACTCGGTGCAGTTGTATCTGCACGAGATCGGGCAGGTACCGCTGCTGAAGGCAGAAGAAGAAGTTGACCTTGCGAAGAAAATCGCCAGTGGCATCGCTGCCCGCAAGCACCTCGAAACACACCCCGACCTCTCGCGTGCCGAACGCCGCACCTACGAGCACGACATGGCGATTGCCGACGAAGCCCGCCGTATTCTTATTCAAGCGAACTTGCGGCTTGTCGTCAGCGTGGCGAAGAAATATATCGGTAGCTCAATGTCCTTCATGGACCTTGTGCAAGAAGGCAACATCGGGCTGATGCGGGCAGTCGAGAAGTTCGACCACCAGCGCGGCAACCGCTTCTCGACCTACGCGACGTGGTGGATACGGCAAGCCGTGACCCGCGCCATCGCCGAACAGAGCCGCCTCATTCGCCTGCCCGTCCACCTGAGCGAGTCGATCACACACCTGCGCCGTGCGATCTATCGGCTGGAACAACGGCTCGAACGCGAACCCACGCCAGAGGAAATCGCCTGCGAACTCAACATGAGCCTCAAGAAAGTCAAGCGGCTGTTGCAGGCTTCCACCCAGCCCGTATCGCTTGAGCAACCGCTCAACAACGACCGCGAAGGACGGATCGGCGAGCTACTGGCAGACGAAAACCAAGAAGCCCCGATTGAATTGGCTGCCAAGCGCATGCTGCAAGAAGAACTCTTCGCAGCACTGGGCGACCTGCCCGAACGAGAGCGCAAGGTACTCATGATGCGCTATGGCTTGGCGGATGGGAAGCGACGCACGCTGGAAGAGGTAGGCGTTGCCTTCGGCATCACCCGCGAACGCACCCGCCAGATCGAAGCCGAAGCACTACGCCGCCTGCGCGAGCCGTCAGTCGGTCGCCGTTTGCAAGGCTTCCTCGAAGCCTAGCAGTACCCACCGCGCACCCGCTAGCCCCCAGCACAAACCCCGGCTTCTTACTGAGCCGGGGTTTCTCGCAACCTATGAACGTACCGATACGTGATTCGCTCTTACTCGCTGTCGTCCTCTAGCTCGTACAGCAGATCAAGCAACGTTTCGGCGCGTTCCTCAATCGCTTCGGGTCCCCCCCGCTCAAGGGCATCTTCTAGGTCGTTGATCGCCGTCTGCAACTCAGCGGCGTTGATGCCGCGCAGCCGCTGGTGCAAGCGGCGGGCACGGGTAAGCAAACTCCCGATCTCAACCGTGTTACCCTCGAGATTGTCGGTAGGGGTATCCTCATCCTCCAACAGCAACTCATCAGCATCGGCATCGTCGAAATCGAGTTCTGCGAGGTCTTCCAGCCGACTCCGCATGCTCGCAATCTCGGCGGGCGTGAGTTGCGTGCGGGTAGCCTTGACGCTCATCCGTGCCTGCTTGCCACTGCCCCGGTCTACCGCCGAAATGTGCAGAATACCGTTCGCATCGAAGTCAAACTGCACCGTAATGCGCGGCGGTTGCCCCGCCACTTCCGGGCGCAGGTCTTCAAACATAAACTCGCCCAACAGCGCATTCTGCGAAGCTATCGGGTGTTCGCCCTGATAGACCTTGATCTCAATCGCCGTCTGGTTGGGGGCAATCGCCGAGTACACCTCTGAGCGCGACGTAGGAATAGACGTATTGCGCTGGATGATGACACTGTAGCGGTCTTTCATCATCTCGCCGAACTCCCACTCGACCACTTCAATCCCAAGGGAGTGCGGCGTGACATCCACCAGAATCGCATCGAGCGGCACACCCGCAATGATCGCCGCCTGCGCCGCCGCCCCTAGTGCCACCGCCTCATCCGGGTTGATTGCAATCTCTGGCTCGATGCCCGTGTGGTCTTGCAGCATGTGTTGCACCAGCGGTATGCGCGTGCTGCCGCCCACCAGCAAGATCGCGTCAAGCTGGCTACTGTCAAGCTCAGCATCATCGAGGGCTTCATCGAGCGACACCAGCGTACTCTCGATCAAGTCGGCGATCAAACCCTCGAACTCGACCCGCGACAATTCCACATCAAGGTGGAGGGGGGTGCCTTCGTGTGTCAGCAGGTATTCTTCGCGGATGCGGGCAAACGGTTCGTGCGACAGCATAATCTTCGCCTGCTCCGCGGCGCGGGTCAGGCGCACCAGAGCGCGGCGGTCGCGGCGCGGGTCTAGCCCGTCGTGCAGTTGCATAAACCGCTCTGCCAGCCACTCGACAATGCGCTCGTCAAAATCGTCGCCGCCCAGTTGCGTATTGCCGTGGCTGGCACGCACCTCAACAACACCGCTATCAAGCTCAATGATAGACACGTCGAAGGTGCCCCCCCCAAGATCATACACGGCAACATACCGCCGGTCATCGCCAGCGCGGTCTAGCCCATAGGCAAGGGCGGCAGCCGTCGGCTCATTGATGATGCGTGCCACCTGCAAACCAGCAATTTCGCCTGCTTCGCGGGTTGCCTGTCGGGCGGCATCCGAGAAAAACGCGGGCACGGTGATTACGGCACCGCTCACAGTCTGCCCAGTCAGTTGCTCGGCACGTCGCTTCAACTCGCGCAATATCATTGCCGATATTTCCGCCGGGCGATACGTCGCATCACCCAGCGACAGGGTGACAGGTTCACCCATCTGCCGCTTGACCGAACGTAGCGTGCGTTCGGGGTAGAGCACCTGCTGGTTGCGGGCTGGCGTGCCCACCAGCAACCCCCCCTGCGGGTTCAGCCCCACCACCGAGGGCATAATACGCTCATCGGCGGTTGCCAGCAGCATCGGCTTCTCGTGCTGCACAACGGCAACCGCCGAATAGGTCGTCCCAAGGTCAATACCAAGCATGATACTCATAGCAGTTTACTCCCTGCACCCACTCACGCCGACGCTTCGTCGGAGGTTGGGGGTGCATCGGTCGCCACAACGACTTCCGCGAGGCGCAGCACCCGCGCACCAAGACGGTAGCCGCGCCGATACTCCTGTACTATTGTACCCGCAGGTTGCGTCGCAGTGGCAACCGTTACATCAAGAACACGGTGATAGTGCGGGTCGAACGGCTGCCCAGCTACCGCGAGCGGTTGAATGTCCACCGTCTGGAGAACAGCCAGCAGGCGTGTGCGGGTTGCCTCTAGCCCCGCGAGCCACGCCAGCATCGCGTTGTACAACGCACGCGTGCTGTCGCCCGTGGGGTCGCCCACGGGGTCGCCCGTGCTGTCGCCCGTCGCATCCGGGGTGGGCGGTGGCGGCGTTGCCTGC
>CAZNQP010000024.1:1423-11201 GCA_964575355.1 uncultured Chloroflexaceae bacterium | reverse complement strand
GTCGCCCGTGCTGTCGCCCGTCGCATCCGGGGTGGGCGGTGGCGGCGTTGCCTGCGCCAGCATACGCGACAGCCACCCCTTGCGCCGCCGGTCAGTCGCCTTCGGCTCGGTTGCCCCCCGTGCCGCCCGGTGCGCCGACGCAGCGCGTGCCGTGTGCTCGTCGTGCTCATCGCGCGGCGCAGGCGGGGCATAGGTTGCTAACAGTTCGTGCCCCGCCCGGATCGCCTCGTCCAGCGAGTCAAGGGTCGGCAACAGCTCTTGCAGGGCTTCGCAACGGGCGTGCGTGCGTGCCTCGTGCAGCCGTTCGTCTACACTCTGCTGATACGCACGGTGTACCTCGTGTTGCTGGGCTACTGCCTGCTGCATAGCCACCACCGTCGCTTGCAGGCTTGCCTGCTGCGTTTCATACAAGGTGTTTAGCTTGAACTGCTCCCGTCCACTGCGGCGTAGCTCTTTGAGCAGGTCAGCAAGCTGTTCGTTCACCTGCTGGATATGCTGGATAGCAGCATCAGAGGCAGGCACTGGTGGCTCAGGCGGGGCAACTTCTTCAGCCGGGGCAGGCAGGCTTACAGCAAACCGCCGGATGGGTGGGTCAGACGGTGGGTACACGGGCATATCGCCCCGCAACCACTGCCAGAATGTACGTCTACGCTGGGGCGAACTGCTGTCACTCACAACTCCACCTTCTGGTGATGCTCACGCCAATCGGTGCGGTACAAGCCGGCTTGGGCTGCTGCTGCCGTGAAAACATCGGCGTGATGAACGTCTGTATCCAGCGACGGTACCTGTATGCGTTTCCCAACCGGGTGCCAGCGGCGCAACTGAAGCATCGTTGCCTCAAGGTGTAGCTCAGGGTCGCGCAGTTGCTCGTAGGCGGCACGTATCTGCTTGAAGCGTTCCGGGTCGCGTTCGGGGGGGTGAGCACGGACAAGGGCAAAGTACGCCTTGCGGATCGCCTCCGGCGGCGCGGTCGTGTCCACCCCCAATATGGTGAACGGGTTCGTAGCGGTGGCAGTGTTCGGCAGCTTGGTCATGCTATGAAATCCTCATCATTGCCAAAAACGTCATCATCCGGCAGCACACCCACCGATTCGACCAGCAGGTGGAAAAGCGGATGCCCCACCTGCGCCCGCAGGCTGTCCGCCTGCTCTGCCAGTTCACTGTTGCCCTGCTTGCGCGCCATCAGTGCCGCGTGGCGTAGCGTGGCGCGTGCCTCGTCAGTCAGGTGGTTGACCCCCTGCAACACGCCCAGCAATACCCAGCCACCCGGCTCGTGGGGCAACAGTTGCACCCCCACCGTCACATGTTCGAGTGCCAAGACTGCATCGTGCCGCATCAACATACTTGCCAACTCAAACCGGACATTAGCGGCATCGGGCTGGAGGCTGATGATCATAGCCGTGACATCGCGCAGCATCAGCGTGGTGGGGGTACTGTCTGGCGCATCCGGCGACACCTGCACCGCCTGATCCGCCGCACCAATGTGATCGCGGGCATCGGCGGCGGCGAGCACCGCATGCAAAAGGTCAAAGTAAAAATCGAGCGACACGGCAACCTTTTGATGCACTAGCCCAAGCACACGCTGGGCTTCGCTCAAATTGCCAAATACCAGCCACGTCTCGATGACCTGAATGTACACCTGTGCGTCATCATCGGCACGAGCAAGCACATGCTCAAGCAGGCTCGGCAGTTCGCCGACATCGCCCCTGATCAGTGCCAGTCGCGCCAGAAACAGCGGAAAGCGGTGGTCACTCGGCGCAAACTCCCAGCCCTCACGCAAAATGGTTTCTGCCTGCTCGTGCAGTCCGAGCTGGAGCATACGCCCACCACGGGTGAGGAGCGTGCGGCTAATCTGGCGGCGCACATCGGCACGGTCGGGCTGAAGCGCAAGCACCACCCGCAACGAACGCTCAGCGAGTGATGCGCCCTGCCAGTAGTGCACGTCACTGCTCAGGTAGATTTCGGCTAGCCGCATATGCGCCGTAACATGGTTACTATCGCGTTCGAGGATGCGGTGCAACTCGTTGATACTCGCCTGCTCTTGGTCGTTTGCCAACAACGCATCCGCCAGTTGGATACGCAGGTCGAGATCATCCGGTGTACGCTTGATCGCTTGCCGAAAGACCTTCACCGCCTCGCCCGGCTCGCCCGCCTGCTGATAACAGACGATCACCCGCCGTTGTACCCACGCCCACTGTTCGTCGCTGTAGTAGCCGGGGTCATCCGGGCGCGACGCGGCAGGCGGCTTGCGCGGACGAGCGCGTAACATCGCCCGCCACGTATCGGCGGCTTCGTGCCACCGTTCTTGCACTTCATAGCTACGGGCGAGGTTGTGCAGCAACGTCCGCGCCGAAGGCGCACCCCGGATGTGCCCAATGACCGTGCGGGCGGTTTCCCAGTGCTTGCTTGCCACCGCAAACTGCCCGGTCGCCATCGCCGCGTGCGCCAGATGGTCAAGCCCCTGCACCACCAGCAGGTCACACGCTGTGTGGTCAAGTTTGGCATTGACCGCCCATACCACCGTGTCCGCGAGTGCCGCATCGTTGTCACCGGTCAGTAGTTCTTGCAAGTGGGGAATAAACACTGCCAGCAGGTTTTGCCGTAGCCACGCACTCCGATACGTCGGGGTACGCCACGCTGCCTGCCACTGCTCTAGCGCGGCAGCCGGGTCGTTGCGGCGGGCAGCAAGGTTGCCGAGGTAGACGTGTTGCACAGCACGCAGTTGCCCATATGGTAACGGTGTGGCATTGTGCAACAGGTACTCAGATTGCTGGGGGTCGTGCGCTAGCAGGCTCAAGCCCTGCCAGAAACGCGCCAATGGGGTACTCGCATCTGCTGGCGTGTAGGGTTGCCGCTGCAAAATTGCCGCCACGGGCGACAGCACCGCCGATCCATCCATATCGTCCACATTGTGGGCAGGGGTCAGCCCCCCCGCTAAGTCGTGCTGCCATGCCGCAACCGCAAGCAAGAGCGCAGCCCCGGCAAAGGTGGGGGCGTGCTGCAACACTGCCGCATAACAGCGCATCGCGCCGGGCAAGTCGCCCCGTGCGTGCAGGCTACGCGCAAGGTGAAACTGATAGCGCGGCTCGTCGGGGCGTAGTGTCACCGCATGCCGGAGGTCGGCGTGCTGCTGTTCGCCGTTGATGGGCGGGAGCAACCCGCGCCGAAAGTATGCTTCTGCCAGTGCCGCCGTGACAGGTGCATCGGTAGCCGCGAGCGGCTCCCACGCAGCAATTGCCGCCGCAAACTTCCCTGCTGCGAACGCCCGCAACCCTCTGCGTCGCTGGTCGGCGGCGGCGGTTGGTTGTGCTTTCTGGGGACGTGTGTGTGCCATCCTTGCTGTATAGCCCCTGCCTCTGGATCAGCTGCCAACCTGCTCAAGTTTGCGCTTCTTACGGAGCTTGCTGCGCTCGTCGGCAGAGAGCAGTTTCTTCCGCAGTCGCCACCCCTTCGGTGTGACTTCCACAAAGTCATTCTCGGTGATAAACTGGATCGCATCATCTAGCGACATACGCCGCGAAGCATCCAGCCGCACCGTCTCGGCACCCACGTTGTTGCGGATATTCGTCAGGTGCTTCTTTTTACACACGTTCACTTCTAGGTCGCTCTCGCGGATATGCTGACCAACAATCATACCTTCGTAGACCTCTTCGCCCGGCTCGATGAACAACTGCCCACGCTCCTGAATAGCATGGATAGCATATGTCGTGGCGGTGCCGCTCTCCGAGGCAATCAGCGCGCCGAACTCGTTGTTCTGGATGGTACCCTGCATCGGCTCATAGCCAAGAAACAGGCTGGTCATGATGCCCTGCCCACGGGTAGCCGTCAGGAATGGTTGCCGGAAACCCAGCAAGCCGCGCGTCGGCACCACATACACATACTGGATCGCGCCGTCATCGCGCGTCCGCATGTCACGCATCTGCCCAGCGCGTTGCCCCAGCATCTCAATCACAACCCCTTGAAACTCGTCGCTCACCTCAATCTCGACCAACTCAACCGGTTCTTTCGTTATGCCATCTTCATAGTGCATAATCACTTCGGGGTTGCTGACCTGAAACTCGTAACCCTCGCGGCGCATGGTCTCGATCAAAATACCAAGATGCAACTCACCCCGCCCACTCACAATGAACACATCGGGCTGATCGGTGTCCTCGACCCGCAGGGCAACATCGCGCTCCGTTTCCGCATACAGCCGCTCGCGCAGTTTGCGGCTAGTGACATACGTCCCTTCGCGCCCCGCAAACGGGCTCGTGTTGATACCGAATGACATACGCACGGTCGGTTCCTCGACGGTGATCGGTGGCAACGGTTCAGGGTTTTCGCCTGCCGCGATAGTATCACCAATCCGCGCATCGCCGATCCCGGCAAGCGCGATAATGTCACCCGCCGTTGCCTCGTCCACATCGGTACGCTGTAGCCCATTGAATGCGAACAGTGCGGTTACTTTGGTTGGCAAGCGCGTGCCGTTGCTCCGGATATGCGTAATCGGCTGCCCCTTCAACAGCTTGCCCCGCTCAAGCCGCCCCGTCACGATGCGACCGAGATAGTCGTCATACGCGGTGGTCGTCGCCAGAATGCGCCCCGGCGCGTCTATGTCCACCATAGGCGGGGGGATGCGCTCCACAATCGTCGCAAACAAGGCTTCAAGCGATGGCTCAAGGTTATCGGGGGCGTGCCCACACTGCCCCTTAATACCGCTCGCGTAGATCACGGCAAACTCTGCCTGCTCGTCCGAAGCCCCCAGATCAACAAACAGGTCGAAGGTGGCATTCACAACGTGGTTAGGACGCGACTGGGGACGATCCACCTTGTTGACCACCACAATGGCAGGGTGTCCCGCCTGCAACGCTTTCCGCAGCACAAAGCGCGTCTGTGCCATGGGTCCCTCGACGGCATCTACCAACAGCAGCACGCCATCTACCATGTGCATAACACGCTCAACCTCGCCGCCAAAGTCGGCGTGACCGGGCGTATCCACAATATTGATCTTCACATCTCGATAGGTAACTGCCGTGTTCTTGGAGAGAATGGTGATGCCACGCTCACGTTCGAGGGCGTTGCTGTCCATTACTCGGTCTTCGACAACCTGATTGTCGCGGAAAATATGGCTTTGGCGCAGCATTGCGTCAACAAGAGTGGTCTTGCCGTGGTCAACGTGGGCAATAATGGCAATGTTTCGCAGGTCAGTTCGCTGGATCAAAAGTGTTCCATGCCTTTACATTCAGTCCATGAGCGGTTAGGTAACTCACGTAGCTACTCTAGATTATACCACGCTCTCTGCCCTGCTGTGGGCGCAGCAACTCCCCCGCCACATGGGAGCAGGAGAGTTGTGTAGAACGAGAGAGGAGCGCCAGCGCGTTATTCTTGGTCGCGCTTCCAGATGGTCGAGACAGGAGCCATTTCAGCAAATGCCCCCCCCGATCATACCGATCCCCACCGCGAAACTCCCCAGTACCAGCGGTACGGTCAAGCTACCCGCATCAAGGCTGTAGCCGCTCGCGGCAAGTGCGGTACCAACATTCAGGTTGTTCGCCAGCATCGCGGTGCCGCCAGCAGTTGCCATCGTTGCCACAATGGGCAAGCCAAGCAGCGCACCAACCCCAACCAGCACCCCAGTACCTGAGCCAGCTAGTGCGCCCGTCAGGATGCGGTTGGGGGCTTTGCTTCCATCCTTACGCACGACTGCCCTTACGCGCGACTGCCGCTTGTAGTTCCGCCACCGTCACCCGTATCCGGCGCGCCAATTCTGTTTCGCGTGGCAGCAGCATTGCGGTTGTTCTGCCTAACTCTACATGTCAAAACGATATATGGGAAGTATCTATTACATACTTTATTCGATATATATCACCATAATCTATCACCATATTTTGGGTGCTTTATCAACAACCTGCACAGCCCATGCACACGTTCTGTTTTTCACAAACTCACCCCCCACACAATTTTGCTCGGTGCGTCAAAGGTACGGAGTATCAACAACCGAGCTATGGTATGATGAAGGTGAGCACAAGAAGCAAGACCAACGCACCGCCGCCGCACCACCGTGGGGTGGCATGTTGCGCGAAAGGAAAGCATATGTCTGATCTGATCCCACTCACTTCTGTGGCGGGCACCCCCGAACCCTTCAAGGAAAGTGCCTGCAAGACCCACCCCCAAAGTATGTGCCCAGCGTTTGGTGCGCTGCGCGTGCTAACCCGCATGGAAGGTGTGCAACCCGCGATGGTCACAGACACAGGCTGTCTGTACGGGCTGACGTTTGTCACGCACTTCTATGCTGCCCGCAAAAGCATTGTCGCGCCCGCCCTCGGCACCGCCGAACTATCGAGCGGCAAAATCCAAGAAGCTGCCAATGCTGCCATTGCCGAAGCCGCCCGCGAACCCAATGTGAGCCTGATCCCAGTCATTTCGCTGTGCGTCGCCGAAACAGCCGGCTTGTCCGAAGAACTGCTGCCACGTGAGGTAGACGGCAAACCCGTCGTGCTGGTGCGCGTGCCTGCCTACGCGATCCACTCGCACCCCGAAGCCAAAGACATTGCGCTGGCAGCGGTGATGCGGCGGCTCGCCCCAGAAACCCATTCGGAGCCACAACCGCGCACGCTGGTGCTCCTCGGTGAAGTCTTCCCCGGCGACCCAGTGATGATTGACGGCTTGCTGCGCGAGATGGGCGCACAGGTACTCGTTACCATTCCGGGGCGGCACGTAGACGAACTCCTGCTTGCCAGCAACGGGGCAGCCGTTGCCGCACTGCACCCCTTCTACCGCGAGACGCTCGGTGTGCTGCGCGAACGCGGTATGGCAGTGGTAGGCGGTGCCCCGCTCGGTGCCGCCGGGAGTGGCGCGTGGCTCCGGGCAGTCGGGCAAGCCCTCGAACTCGACGAAGCCGCCGTCGAGCAGGTGGCGGCGGCTGAAGAAGAACGGGTGCGGGCGTTCCTCGCCACCCAACCCCTCAAGGGTGCCACCATTCTGGTATCGGGCTACGAAGGCAACGAGATGCTGTATGCCCGCCTGCTCGTCGAGGGCGGCGCACACGTCCCCTACGTCAGCACCAGCATCGGCAAGTCAGTGCAGACCGCATCTGATGAGGCATGGCTGAAGGCACACGGCACCGAGGCAGTTGTGTACCGCAAATCGCTAGAGGACGACACCGCCGCCATGAACCACTGGACGTTCGACCTTGTGATCGGCACGACGGCGGTCAGTGCCGCCGCCAAGCAACGCGGCATCCCATCGGTCTACTACACCAACATTCTCAGCGTGCGCCCGCTCTTCCTGTCCGGTGGCATGGTGGCAAGCATCAAGTTGGCGCAAGACCTGCTGGAACGGCGCACGCGCTACACTGACATGCTCACGTTCTTCGAGGACGCAGGCGCCGACCACACAAGCCCGCCCGCCGGGTCGGAGGTAACACTATGACGATTGAGCTTATCCGCGACATTTCCGATACCAGTTCGTACTGGGGCGCAACGTGGGTCTTCGGTTGCTTCCCCGACGTACATATCATCTGCGATGCACCGATTGGGTGCTACAACCTGCTCGGCGTTGCCGTCACCAACTACACCGACGCACTCGACCATATGCACAACCTCACCCCCACCAGCATCCGCGAGGAAGACGTAATCAACGGCACGGCTCCCAGCTTGCGGCGCACAATGGGCGAGCTAGGCGATCTGGGCTACTTACAAGACAAAAAGCTCATCGTGCTCAGCACCGCCGAGAGCGAGATGATCAGTGCCGACCACACACGCTACCTGCACAAGCTCGACCCCGATGCCCGCTTCTTCTGGAGCCAGTCGCTGGAGCAGGACGAGTGGGTCGGGCGCGAACGCGCGTTACGCTTCTGCTGGGAACACTACGGCGACCCTGACGCGGTAGGCAAGCCACCCGCCGCGCCCAACCTCGTCAATATCATTGGTCCGTCGCTCGGTTGCTTCAATGCCCCAGCAGACCTGTACGAGGTACGCCGCCTGATCGAGGGAGCCGGCGGGCAGATCAACCTCGTGTACCCCTACGAAGCCAGCCTGAGCGACACACCACGCCTGCCTGCCGCCGCCGTCAATGTGGTGCTCTACCGCGAGTTCGGCGCAGGGCTTGCCGACGACTTGCAACGCCCCACCCTGTACGCGCCGTTCGGCATCCACGAAACCACCGCCTTTGTCCGCGAACTGGGCGCACTGCTGGGGACACCCACCGAGCAGGTCGAGGCATTCGTTGCCCACGAAAAACGCACAACCCTCCGCGTGGTATGGGACATGTGGAAGGGTCCGCAGAGCGACTGGTTCGCGTTCGTAGACTATGCCACCGTCGCAACCCAGACCTATGTAGCGGGGTTGCGCCGCATCCTGCGCGACGAGTTCGGCATGAACGAAGTATGGACGGCAGGTCGCCCACGGAGCACCGACGATATGAACAATATCGCCATTCGCAACCGCCTACACGCCAAAGCACCGGCATTCGTGTTTGGCAGCATCAACGAAAAAATCTACCTTGCGGAAGCGGATGCCAAAGCCACCTTCTTCATCCCGGTAGCGTTCCCCGGTCCGGTGGTGCGACGCACCACGGGCACACCGCTCATGGGCTACGCGGGGGCTGCCTACCTGATGCAAGAACTAGTTAACCGTTTTTACGAAAGCGTGTTTAACTATCTGCCCGTCGAGACCCGCAGCGGGGGCGGACTGACCGACACCGATACCGACGGGCGTGCCCGCATCCAGACTGTCCCGTGGAGCCGTGCCGCCGGTGAACGCTTGCACGAAGCAATGGGCAGCATCCCCTACCTCGCGCGGATCAGTGCCAACCGTGCGCTACGGCTGGCAGCCGAAAAACTAGCACGGGCAACGGGCGCCGATGAAGTCAGTGCCGAACACGTCGCACAGGCAATCGCCACGGGCTACTAATTGCGCTGCGCTGTGTGCTGCGGTGGGGCGTGCTGCCCAGTGCGCCCCACGGGCAGAAATCCGAATTGCTCGAAGACCTGCTGTGCTTCGGTGGTCAACAGGTAGTTGGCAAACTCCTGCGCCAGCGGGTTAGTAGCAGCATCTGCTAGCACTACCGTTTCGTAGTCGGTTATCACGTTAATGTCGTCGGGCAGGGGCAGCACGCTTAGCCCCTCCTGATCGAGGGACACAGCGGGCGACGGCACAATAGCTGCGTCGGCTTCGCTGCGGAATATCTCACTGACAATCACGCTACTGTTTGGCTCGAAGCGGGCGACGTTCGCCAGCACCGCCTCGGCAAAGTTCGCCGCCACACCGGGCTGACCGCTGGCATTCGCTAGCATTTCAAGCGTTGCGCTACCGCCCACCGTGTCGTCGCTTTGCAGCAGCAGGCGCACACCGGGTTGCGTCAGGTCGCGCAACGCAAAGATGAACGCCGGGTTATCGAAGGGGGTAATCAGCACCAGATCGCTCCGTGCCACCGTCTGGTCGCTCCCCATCGCAATGCGTTCTTGCTGCATCAGGTCGTGGGCAACGCGGCTCGTATCGCTGATAACCACATCGGGCTGTGCCCCAGCGGCGAGCTGCTCCTCAATCGCTGCCGTGCTATCTACCTGAATGACAACCTGTCCCCCCTCATAGCGGGCTTCAAAGTTCGCCGCAATCGTCGCCAGTGCATCACGGGTAGTGGTGGTTGCCAACACCGTCACCTCGCCGCCTACCAGCCCACTTGTGCCGCCGGGCGTGCCCGTGCAACCCAGCAGCACCAGCAGCACCAGCAGCACGCTATATGCCATGTAGCTTGTCCGTCGTTCCATGCCCACGCCCCTCCTGTATGCTTCTGTATG
>CAZNQP010000024.1:0-1323 GCA_964575355.1 uncultured Chloroflexaceae bacterium | reverse complement strand
GCTTCTGTATGGTACACTACCGTTATGTACGTTGCGTCCCAGTGTGTACACCACACGCGGGTGTCTCGCGCTTGATGATAACGCAAAAGGAGTGGGTATGACAACCCCCGACCAGCGAGAAGCACCCCCCGCATATACCAGCCAGACTGACGCAGGCGGCGGCATCCCGCGCTGGATTCCACCTGCCGTGGTGGGCATATTGGGGGTACTCTACTTCGACTACACCTTCTGCCCTGACATCTTCCCAACAACCCTTGCCGACATGACCCGCGTCCGCGGCGAACTGGGCACCGCCGCCGATGATGTGCATTTCGTGTTTGTGTCAGTAGACCCCCAGCGCGACACCCCCGCCGTGCTCAACACCTACATCAACAACTTTGACCCGGCATTTCTCGCGCTCCAAGCCGACATGGTGGCACTGCGCCCGCTCACGGCAGCATACAATCTGGTTGTCAACCGCGTGGAGGACAGCGGCAGCAGTGTCAGCTACCTGCGCGACCACAGCGCACGAACCGACCTGATAGACCCACCGGGCAACCTGCACACAGTCTACGCATATGGCACCCCTGCCGACATGATGCGGGCAGACCCACACGCCATGCTGGACACGAGCGGCACATGAACACAACACCACCCGCACCACCACAACCCGGCGATACGATGCAAGAGGTTACGACCTACCTGCACATCCCCGACTATGCGGCATTTCGCCCCGCGCTCACGCCACCGTTGCCACCCTCCGCCACGCTGGTGCTTCACGCCACGCCGCCCGATACCATGTTCTACCGGTATCTGTACAACATGGTGGGGCGCGAACACTGGTGGCTTGACCGCCGCTATTGGAGCCACGCACGCCTGACGGACTACCTCCAGCAACCCACCGTCACACTCCTCGTGCTGTACGTCCACGGCAACCCGGCAGGTTATGTCGAGCTACTCCAAGCGAGCGAAGAACCGGGCACCGAAGTCGCCTATTTCGGGCTGGGCAAAGCCTATCACGGGCGCGGCTTTGGCAAATACCTGCTCTCGTTGGGTGTGCAACGTGCCTTCGACGACGGCGCGACGCGCGTGTGGCTGCACACCTGCAACCTCGACGGACAGCACGCGCTGGCAAACTATCAGGCACGCGGCTTTGTCCCCTATCGCACCATCACCGCCAGCATCACGCTCTCCGTGCCCCCGGAGGTGAAGTTGCCCACGGTGTTTTCATCCCCGTTGAGCAACCCCGCCATCATGCCGGCCAGTTCGTTCTCGATGCGCAGTATGCTCGGGCACGAGACCGGGTCCAGCGCGCTCTCGGTGAGGTACATGGTGTACGCCCTG
>CAZNQP010000023.1:38272-47890 GCA_964575355.1 uncultured Chloroflexaceae bacterium | reverse complement strand
CACCCGTTGCAGCACCTGCCGCGCCGTGTGGTAAAACCCCCGCGACAGCACCGCCCCCGGCAGTTGCCACAGCAACCCCCGCAGTGGGGGACGAGACGGCTGGCTCATACCGTACTCGCCGTGCCAAGCGCGGCGGTGGCAATCGCCTCCGCGAGCGGCAGGGCAGCATCAAGATGGAGGTTATGGCTGCCTGCCAGCAACACCTGCTGCGCCGTGGGCAGGCGTTGTTGCCGTGCCACAACCGCATCCGCCCGGTAGTGGTTGCTGCCCGTGCCATCCACAAACGTCAGTGGCATCGTAATCCCTTCTAGCAACTCGTAGTAGGCTTGCAGGCTAACATCCATTGCATTGAACGCAATGCCCGCCCGCGTACTCAGCAGCGCATCCCACCGCCAGCGCACGCCGTCGCCATGTGGCTCGGTGATGCGCTCCGCCACGCGGGTCGCTTGCGCGGCACTCAGTGCTGGGCTAGTTTGGCGCAGTCGCTCGGCGGCGGCGGCAATGTTGGGGAAGCCGCGATGCTGCGGTGGGTTTGCCAGATAATCGAGATGCAGCGCAATTGTATTGACCGTCTGTTGGTCAGGGTTGTTGCGTTCGGCAGGCATAATGCTTTCGACGAGCAGCAACGAGCGCACCTGCTGCGGGCGTGCCCGTGCATACAAACTCGCAATCGTTGCGCCCATGGAATGCCCCACCAGCATAACCGGTGCGCCTGCCTGCGTCGCTAGCACATCACGCATAATCGTATCCACATCGGCAACAAAGTCCGTCAGGTGATAGGACAAGCCGCGTGCAATGTGGCTCGACCGCCCGTGCCCGCGCAGGTCAGGCGCGATCACGCGGAAACCGCTTGCTGCCAACGGCGCAGCAACCGTCTCCCACGCTGCGCCGTGGTCAAGGATGCCGTGGACAAGCACAATCGGCTCACCGTCGGTCGGTCCCCACTCGCACACACACAACGCGAGCGTACCCTGCTGCACAAAGCGTTCGCGCAGGGGGGCTGCCTCGCTAGCGGGTACCGCCCCCCCCACCCTGACAGCACGCGCCGTGGGGACTTCGTAGCCAAGCTGTGCCGCAAGGTCGCGCGTCACATCGGCTACGGGCTGCGGCAAACGCACACCACGCCACACCTCTGCCAACGACGCATCAATAGTGCGATGCTGCATAAAGTTAGGATCACCCGCCGAGAGCGATGCCTGATGTACCCCATCGGTCATGCGCTTACCCGTGTAGGGTTGCAGCAGGCTGTCTTCATAGGGCACCGCAAGGAACGCACACAGGTCGTGCATCGCGCTGTGTGGGTCGCGTACCATGTCCTCGTAGCGCACAAGGTGTACCCGCTCTTGCCCCACTTCGGCAGCGAACGCCAGCAAGTGCTGGTTCGAGACCTGCCAGATGTGTTCTGCTAGCTCGTAGGGGTTGGCAGTGTCTGCCCCCAGCAGGTGGTGCATACGGTTGCGGGCAAACGAGTCGATCACAGCGTAGGGGTGGCGCACCAAATGCACATACTTCGCTCCGGCAAAAAGGGCTTCGGCACGCTGCAACGTCTGCATACTGCTAGCATAAGTCGGTGACTTATCCACCAGCAGGCGCGGCTGTGCCTGCTGCTGCAACCACGTATACACCGCCTGTACCGGCACATCGTCAGCAACCCAGCTATCCACCAGTTGCTGGCTAGTCGCAAGGTCGCCGCCCTGCAACTCGACAATCGCCCGCAGCAAGCCCTCATCCAGATATGCCGCACCAAGCCGCTCGTGCCGTTCGCGCATGCCGTTAAACAACAGCAGGTGCAGTTCGGGCGGGCTGAAAAGGTGCGAATGCCCCGCCAGCATAACGCGCAACAGTGTGGAGCCTGCACGCGGGCTGGACAGGACAAACACGGCGGGGGCGTTGCGCGTCGCGGGGTCGGCGGTGGCTGCATCGCCCGGCACAATCCAGAGCGACTGCAAGAGATCATCGCGGCTATGCTGGCTGACCGATGCAACCGATGCACTGGCAGTAGTGTCAGCAGGCGGCGCAAGCTCTTGCACGAGGTACGCCGCCAAGTCGTTCAGGCGCGGGCGTTCGTACAGTTCGCGCGGGTAGAGCGTCACCTGCAAGTCGCGCTTGCACTCGTTGATCATATTCATAATCATCAGCGAGTCCACGCCATAATCCAGCATGTTGCGGTCGAAGGCAAGCTCGGCGGCGGGCATATCGAGCGTGCTCGCCAGCAGGTCACGCAGATAGTGCGCCAACCACGCCTGCTGCTCCTCGGCTGGCTGCTGCAACAACACATCGCGTGCGGTCTGCGGCGGGGCGTGGTCGCCGTTACGGGCTAGCCCATCTCCCCCATCGCTTGCCACGTCGCGGTACAGGTCGCGCAGTACGGGCACACTAGCAAGCAAGCCTGCCTGCTGGGGCGGTGCCGTCGTGTCAAGATGCACTGCCACCACCTGCGCCACACCACGCGTCATTGCCTGCGCGAGTGCCTGTACCCCTGCAAGTGGGCTGATCGCCGTGATGCCGTAGGTGGCGGCGGGGTTGTGCCCGTTGCTGCGCGTCGCCATGCCGCCCTCAGCCCACGCCCCCCAGTTAATTGCGACGGTGGGGCTACCCTGTGCGGTCAGCATCTGCGCGAAGCTATCGAGGAAACTATTGGCAGCCGCATAGTTCGCCTGCCCCGGCGACCCCGTGACACTGAACGCCGACGAGAACAGCACGCGATAGTCAAGCGGCATCGCCGCCGTCAGGGTGTGCAGGTGCCATGTCCCGGCAACTTTCGGTGCCAGCACGCGCTGCGTCCGCTCCCAGTCTAGATGCAACAGGATGCCATCATCGAGCACACCCGCCGCGTGGAACCAACCCGCCAGCGAGGGTTGGGCTGCCTGCATCGCCGTCAGGGCAGCGGCACATTGCGCGTAGTCACCAACATCGGCAGCATAGACGGCGACGTGTGCGCCATCCGCCGCAAGCTCTGCTAGCGTAGCGCGAGTCGCAGCATCCGGGTCGCGGCGGGCAAGGAGCGCAAGGTGCTGCGCCCCCTGTGTGACGAGCCAGCGGGCAACGTGTAGCCCCAGTGCCCCCGTCCCCCCCGTGATAAGGTAGGTCGCGTCCGGGCGTATCTGCGGCGCGGGGGCACCTGCCGCAGCCAGTGGTTGCATACGGGCGACATAGCGCGTGTCGCCGCGCAGTGCCACCTGCTCTACCGTGGCGGTTGCTACCAGTTCGGCAGCAATGCACGGATGTCCACTGTCGTCGGTGTCTATCAGGAGCGGCACGAGTTCGGGGTGCTCCAGCGCGGCAGTCCGCAGGAGACCCCACAGGGGCGCACCCGCCGCGAGAGGGGGCGGCTCGTCCGGCATAACCTGCCACGCCCGTTGCGTAATAACCGCCAAGCGGGGGGCGGGACGCAACGCAGCACATTCCTGCACCAGTGCTAGCCCGACGCGCAACAACTCGTGGGCTGCAGGCACCACATCTACCCCATCAGCGTGCGGCGCGGGCAGTGCCAGCAGTGCTACCCCGCTGTAGCTGTTGTGGGCAAGCGCAGCGCGTGCCCCGGCAAGGTCACGCACTATGTTGACCGTGCCGCCGTATGCCTGTAATGCCGCAAGCAGTGCGTGCCCCTGCCGGGCGGGTTGCTCGTCGCCGGGGGTGAGCACCACCAGCAACCAGTCGCCGGGGGTGACGGTGAGGGCAGCCAGCGGGCGCGGTTGCCACGCTATGCGGTAGAGACCGGGCGTGTCGGCGGGCACGGCGGGGTGCGAGCCGTTGCTGCCGACGTATACGGGCAGCATGTCCATCCAGTAGCGTTGCCGCTCGAAGGGGTAGGTCGGCAATGCCACGCGCTGCCAGCCCTGCCCAGTCACGCCCTCCCAGTTGACAGGCACACCATGCGTCCAGAGATGCCCCAGATTGCCGAGCATCTGCTGCCAGTCATCGCGCCCCTTGCGGAGCGACGAAGCCCACAGTGCATCCTCAGCCGTCCCCGGAGCCGTCCCCGGAGCCGTCCCCGGAGCTGTGAACGCCTGCTGCCCCAGACTCGTCAGCGTCGGCGTGGGTCCCACTTCGAGGAAGCGGCGCACGCCCTGCGCGGCGAGCGTCTGCATCGAATCACCAAAGCGCACTGCCTCGCGGATGTGCCGTACCCAGTAATCTACGGTGGTCATCTCGGCAGGGTCGGCGGGCTGTCCGGTCAGGTTCGAGATGATGGGCAAGCGCGGCGGGTGCAGCGTGAGCGTTGCCGCCACTGCCGCGAAGTCATCGCGCATCGGCTCGATCAGCGGCGAGTGAAAGGCATGCGACACGGTGAGACGGCGCGTCTTGATGCCCTGCGCGGCGAACTGTGGCAACACCTCGTCGAGGGCAACCAGTGCGCCCGACACCACTGTGTTACCCGGCGCGTTGACCGTCGCCACCGCAAGCCGGTCTGCATACGGCGCGATCATCGCCGCGACGTGTGACTCGTCCGCGAAGATAGCCGCCATGCCCCCATCGAGCGGCAGAGCTTGCATCAGGGTGGCGCGTGCCGCCACCAGCCGCAGCGCATCGGCAAGGCTGAAAACCCCCGCAATGCACGCCGCCACATACTCACCGAGGCTATGCCCCAGTACCACTGTCGGCGTGATGTCCCACGCCAACCACACCTGTGCCAGTGCATATTCGAGCGCGAAGAGGGCAGGTTGCGTATACATGGTCGAGTTGAGCAACTGCTCGCCGTCTGCGTGGTGGTACAGCACATCCAGCAGGCTATACTCAAGATGCGGGCGGAGTAACGCGTCGCATTCGTCGAGCGCGGTACGAAAAACGGGCGATGTGTCGTAGAGCGTGCGCCCCATACCGACATACTGGCTGCCCTGCCCGGTGAAGAGCCACGCCAGCCCCGGCTGATAGTTGAACGGTGCCGTGCCCACCTGCGCCACCGCCGCTTGCTTGCTGCTGGTTGCGGCGGGTAGCCCATTGTCAGCGATCTTCGTCAATGCAGCCCGCATGGTGTCAACGTCGTTGCCCACCACCGTCAGGCGGTGAGGCAATGCAGATCGCCCGTGGGCGGCGGTCGCACATACGTCTGCCAGTGCGTGCTGCGGGTGCTGCGCCAAATGCGCGGCATAGCGACCAGCGAGGGCTTGCAGGGCTTGCGGGCTACGCGCCGACAACGGCAGCACAGAGGCAGACGGTGCCAGTGGGGTCGGGGCAGAGCGCGACCGAGCCACCGGTGCCGCCACTAACACAACGTGCGCGTTGGTACCACTAAAGCCGAACGAACTCACCCCAGCAACGGCGGGCGCGTCGTCCGCGTGTGGGGCGGGCAGGGCACACGGCGCGGTTGCAATCTGGGCGGGTATCGTGTCAAGGGCAAGGTGCGGGTTGAGCGCACCGAGCGGCGGCTGTGGCGGAACAATGCCGTGCTGCAACGCCAATACGGTCTTGATCACGCCTGCGATACCTGCCGCCGCTTCGAGGTGCCCCACGTTGCTCTTCACCGCCCCAATCGTGAGCGGCGTATCGGCGGTGCGCCCCTCACCGAGCACAGCACCCACCGCACGTACTTCAATCGGGTCGCCCAGTGGCGTGCCCGTACCGTGGGCTTCGATGTACTGCACCGCGTGCGGCGCAACCCCAGCATCGTCGAGGGCTGCCCGCAACACGGCTTGCTGTGCGGTGCCGTTAGGCACGGTCAGCCCATTGCTGCGCCCATCGTGGTTGACTGCTGAGCCACGTACCACCGCCAAGACCCGTTCACCTGCCGCTAGTGCATCGGACAGCCGCCGCAGCACCACCACACCACACCCCTCGCCGCGTCCGTAGCCATCGGCATCGGCGGCAAACGCTTTGCAGCGTCCATCGGGCGAAAGTGCGCCAAGCTGCGACAGAAAAATACTGTTTTCCGGTGTAATAATCAGGTTTACGCCACCTGCTAGTGCCACCGAACATTCGCCCTGCTGCAAGCTACGCACCGCCAGATGCAATGCCACCAGCGATGATGAGCACGCGGTATCCAGTGCCAACGTGGGACCGTGCCAGCCCAGCACATACGCCAGCCGTCCGGCGGCAAGGCTGGCAGCACTGCCCGTCCCGGCATAGGCATCAATGCGCGTGGGGTCGCCCGACGCAAGATGCAACCGCGCATAATCTTGGCTGGCTATCCCAATGAAAACCCCCCCCGTGGTGCCGTTCAACTGGTCAGGGGCAAGCGCAGCATCTTCGAGTGCTTCCCACGCCACTTCAAGCAGTAACCGTTGCTGCGGGTCGAGGGCACGCGCTTCACGGGGCGCAATGCCGAAAAACGCGGCATCAAACTGATCAACCTGCGCGAGAAATGACCCAGCGGCAGTCGTCATCTTGCCCGCCGTCATGCCGTTGCTCGTCGTCCACGCGGCACTATCCCACCGCTCCATCGGTACGGTGCGCGTCATGACGGTGCCTTGCATCAACAACTCCCAGAATGCCGCAGGGCTGTCTGCGCCGGGGAAACGGCACCCCATCCCCACAATTGCAATGGGTTCGCGCTGGGTTGGCTGCGTGACTGGTGCAGGATGGGTGGCAGGCTCGGCGGCATCTTCGGCGGCAAGGTGCGCCGCAAGCGCGGCAATTGTCGGATACTCGTAGGCGAGCGTTGGCGAGAGCGAGCGGTCAAGCCACTGTTGCAGGTCTGCCGACAGGTTGACCGCCTCGATGGAACTCAAGCCATACTGGGCAAGCGGGGCGTGCGGGTCAATCTCGCCCGACGCAACCTTGAGCTGCCGCGCGACATGCGCGATCAACCACTGCTGAATAATGTTCCGCGTATGCCCCGCCGCCATCGTGGGCACACGCGCAGGCATGGTGGGGGTGCTAACCGTGGGGGTACGCGAAGAGGGTACCGCCACCGCCGCTTCGCTGGGGGCAACCCACTGCCCCACAATGTCGAGTTCGTCCGCCAAATATGCCGCACGTGCCGCCCGTCGCTGGATTTTGTTGCTGGTCGTTTTGGGGATAGTCGTCTGCCGCAGCAGCACCACCGCGTGGACATCAATTTCGTGCTGAGCACCCACCGCCCGCCGGATTGCCGTCGTGACAGCCGCCACGTCGAGTGCCTTGTAAGGGCGGCGGGCTTCGGCAGCAATAACCAGCCGCTCTTCACCGTCCACCTCTACCGAGAATGCCGCGACACAGTGCGGGATCACCACCTCGTGGCTCTGCTCGACCGTACTCTCAATATCCTGTGGATAGTGGTTGCGCCCACGAATGATAATCAGGTCTTTCAGCCGCCCCGTAATGTAGAGTTGCTCATCCATCAAGAAGCCAAGGTCGCCCGTCCGCATGAACGGTCCCTCGTGCGTGTCGCTGGTATATGCCCCAAACGTGGCGGTCGTCTGTTCTGGGCGTTGCCAGTAGCCCTGTGTCACACTCTGCCCACCCACCCAGATTTCCCCCACCGCGTCGGGGACACACCGCTGGTAGGTCTGTGGGTCAACAATCACCACCTGCTGGTCATAGACGGGCGCACCGCAACCAACAAGGGTATAGGCGGCTTCGTCGCCGATGGGGGCAACCACACGGTTGTGCGCCAATGCTGCCGCCGCCACAGCACGGTACACCGGGAGCGCATCAGGATGACCGCCAGCGACTTGTAGCGTCCCCTCTGCCAGCCCATAGGTTGGGTAGTAGGCACTGCGCGGGAAGCCATACGGTTCATACGTCACGGCGAAGCGGTCGAGTGTCGCAGGCTTGACTGGCTCGGCACCACTAATAGACACGCGCAACGATGACAGATCGAAGCCCGCCCGGTCGGCAGGGGCAATCTTGTCCACACACAGGTCGTAGGCAAAATTGGGGGCACCCGTGATCGTGCCCCGGTAGCGGCTGATCGCACGGAGCCAGCGCACCGGGCGTTGCAAAAACGCTACCGATGGCATGTGGTAGGCAACGAAGCCGGTATACACGGGCTGCAAAATGCCCGCGATCAAGCCAAGGTCGTGGAAGAACGGCAACCACGAGATGCCAATATCATCAGCCGTCGTGTGGGTCGAACGGCGCATGCCCTCCAAGTTGTGGAGCAGGTTGCCGTGCGTTACCATGACCCCCTTGGGGAGCGACGTAGACCCCGACGTATATTGCAAAAAGGCGAGTTGCGCGGTAGCCGGGGTATAGGGTTGCCAGTCGGTAGCGTGGGCGGCAGCCTGCGCGGGCACGTCGTCTAGCAGCATCCAGTCGGTGGTAAACAGGGCGGGCATCTGTGCCGCCTGCGTCTGTGCCGTTTTCTGCACTGCCGCGCTCGAAAGAATGATACGCGGCGCGGCGTTCTCGCAGATAGCTTGTATCTGGCGTTGCATGCGCGTCAGGCGGGCGGCAGTCGGCACGGCAATCGCCCCCGCATACAGACACCCAAAAAACGCCGCCACGAAGAGCATATCGTGTGGCAGCAGCAGCAAGACGCGATCACCCGGTTGAATACCCTGCTGCTGCAACCGGGCAGCAATCGCTCGTGCCTGGGTATCAAGGTCTTGATAGGTGACCGTGCTGCTTGGTATTTCGCCATCCGGCAAGAACACGAACGCAGGACGGGACGGTTGGGACTGTGCCCGCCCCAGCAATACGTCAACCAGCGACAGAACAGGAGTGTGAACCGGAGCATTGATTAGGGCATAGGCAGGCATTGGCGACTTCTTTCAACTGCGACACTAAACCTGTATGCAACAAGATACCGCAAAAGCCATAACTGCTTTCTGCGAGAATGCACACACGCGGTACTGTATTCATTCTTACTATGAAGCGTTGGTGGTAAAGCATCGGCTAACTGCGATTATATACCTTGTTGAAGTATACCACATCACCTCAAGGGCATTGCTGTGTTCTAGCATACATATGCCCAGACCGAAACCCTCAACCCTTTGGAAAAGGATTGAACGAGTATTACCTATGCTGGTCGCGTTGCAGGTGTCGCGCTATCGCCGTGAGAAGCTCCGCGTCGCGTATGGTCAAGCGTGCCCGGTACCCGATGTGGCGTAAGCGGCGCAGCACCGTTGGCAACCGTGGCGGCGGGCAGAACGCCGATTGCCTGAGCACCCCCTCCCACTGTTCAGCTAGTGTGTTGAGCTGTTGTTGGGGAGCCAGTGGCGCGGCAGGCGGCAACGACACGCCCGCCGTGCTACTCCGCCGCAATTCGTACAATAGCAGCAACACCGCCTGCGCCAGATTGAGCGACGGGTATGCCGGGTCAGTCGGCAGCCGTACCAGCATGTGACACTGCGCCATCGCCGCCGCGTCCAGCCCATTATTCTCACTCCCGAACAGGAGCGCAACACTGCCCAGTGCAGCCTGCTGCCGCACCAGCGCGGGCACGGGTGTCACGTCAGTAGTGATAGGGTGATGCCCCTGCGTGTGGTCGGTCGTACCCACCACATACACCACGTCGGCAAGGGCGGCGGGCAGGTCATCATACACCGCAATAGCATCAAGAAGCGCATCGCTACGGTGCGCCACCGTGAGCAACGTCGCCCGGTCGTAGGCAATTGGGTCAACGAGGCGCAACCGTGCTACCCCCATATTCAACAGCGCACGCACCACCCCACCAATGTTCACCGGGTCGCGGGGGCGATACAGCACCACCACCAGTTGGCGCAGCCACACCAGTGCATCTGGGGGGGCAATCGG
>CAZNQP010000023.1:21400-38172 GCA_964575355.1 uncultured Chloroflexaceae bacterium | reverse complement strand
GGCTCCTCTCCGGCTCCTCTCCGGCTCCTAGTCGCCCCACGGCGGCAACGGCGGCACGCGCACCGTCTGTTCGGGGCGGTACGTCACGAGACCGGGAGCCGCGCCCGCAATCTTCCGCACCATTTTGCGCCGTGACACCTCAACATCCACCTGCCCCTCGTGGCGTGCGCCACTGAAGTATGCCGCCACCCCTGCCGCCTCGCGCAACGTGCGTTCGGGCACCTCGTGCCCATCAGTGCGAATGATGACATGGGCACCGGGAATAGCCCGCACATGCAACCAAAGATCATCGGGCTTGCCGATGCGGAATGTCACCTCGGCATTCTGGGTCGCACTGCGCCCCACAAACAGGGTAAAGCCATCGCTCGAAACAAGCCGCAATGGTTTGCGCTTGCGAAAGCGTTTCTGCCGCGCTCGCTGCTGGCGGGGGCTGTCAGTGGCAGTGAGCAAGCCTAGCTCTTCGGCTTCAAGCGCAAGTTGCTCGATCTGCTCATAGTCGCTGGCAACGTGGAGGAGTGTCACGATCTGGTCGAGGGCATCGCGTTCGTTGCGCGTCGCCGCCTGCCGCTCGATCAGCGTGACATAGCCCGAACGCGCTTTGTGATATGCCCGGAAGCGTTCCTGTGCTTGTTCCAGCGGCGGGCGGTGTGCGTCCAGCGTGATCGTCTGCCCCTCCACCTCCAGCGTCGTCTGCCCCGGCTCCAGCGTCGCCAGAAACGCGAGGATCATTTCGCCCTCGAAGCGGAGCGGCTCCGGGTCGCTGGTGCGTGCCAATTCGCTCGCAATCCGTTCCCACTGGTTGTTCAACCGCTTGCGGGTCTCTTCCAGTTGACCCAGCAACGCATCACGCCGCTGGCTGTGGTCGCTCACCTGCTCGCGGGCAGCATAATAGCGATCCAGCGCAACACTGATCGTCTCCGTAGGCTGCACGCTACCGGGCAGGTGCGTGAGCACGTAGGGCGCGTAGGCATGCGGCTCGCCAGCCTGTTCGACGAGCGATGGCTGCCACGCCGCCGTGAACAAGTCGCACAGGTGGTGCGCGATACGTGCCGCCAACGCATCATCAAGGGCAGCAAACGTCAGATCGCACGGCGCACCCGCCCGCTGCACGGCTTCGCGGGCAACCTGCGGCGAGACACCGCGATATGCCCCCGTGATCGCCCGTACAACATCGCGGTGCTTGCCGCCTGCCAATACCGCGATACCCTCGGCGGTGGCGGTGCGCGGGTCGCGTTTGTCCTGTGGCGGCGGTAGCTCATAGGGCTGGCGCGGCAGCACAACGCGCTTGCTCATCGGCGGCGACACACGCTTGACACTCTCAAGAATGACGTTCGCATCATCCACAAGGATGATGTTACTACGCCGCTCCATCGGCTCAATGATCAGTTCTGACAACAGCAGATCATCCAGCGAGGGCGGCACAGGCGGCACAGACTCCTCCCAAGACGCATCAGAGCTATCACTATCGGGGTTGCGTGGGCGCATGTCTTTCGCTATACTGATAACTACAATTCGTTCGAGGTCGGGTTGTTCGATTGCTACAATGCGACCGCCCACAACATATTTTCGCAGCAGCAGCAACAACGGCGTGGCGGTTGCCACCCCACGCGAAGGCTTGGCGGCTGTCAGGTGAATGCGAGCAAGTTGGGGGTGTGCAGACATAAGCACTTGATACCGCCGTTGGCGGGCATATACTTCGAGCGCGAGACTGAGCGCACCCGGTAGCACCACCCGCTGGATACGCCCGTTGAGCACAGTGGCGCGAAGTTCATCAGCAACGGCAGCGAGGACAAGAGCATCGAAATACATAGCACTAAGCATACCATGAACACCGGCACGGATACCGGAGCACCTGCGATCAGCCCTGTCATTCAAAACCAACCGCCCCACCCGTTGCTCGTCGTTATCTCCGGACCGTCGGGCGTGGGCAAAGATAGTGTACTCAATGGGATGCGGGCGCGTGGCATCCCATTTCACTTTGTGGTGACGATGAACAGTCGTCCGCCGCGCCCCGACGAGGTGGACGGGCGCGACTATCACTTCGTTACCCCCCAGCAGTTCGAGCAACAGATTGCGGCGGGCGAACTACTTGAATGGGCACGGGTCTACGACCAATACAAGGGCGTGCCGCGCTTCGAGGTGCGCCGCGCCATTGCCAGCGGGCGCGATGTCGTGTTGCGGGTCAACATTGATGGGGCAGCAACGATCCGGCAACTAGTGCCCGAAGCCCTGCTCATCTTCCTTGCACCTGCCTCGCCCGCCGAGCTAGAGGCACGGCTACAACGCCGCCACACCGAGTCGGCTACCGAGATGGCACAGCGGCTGGCAATCGCCGAGCGCGAGATGCAAGCCGTGGTCAACTTTGACTACGTGATCATCAACCACGAGGGACATCTTGACGCGACAATCAACACGGTATGCAGTATCATGCAGGCGGAAAAGCAGCGCGTTTTCCCGCGCCGTATTGTAAGTTTGTAGGGGTATAACGTTATGAGCACACTACAGGAACGAATACAGGCTGACATCAAGACCGCGATGAAAGCCCGCCAGAAAGAACGTGTTGATGCCCTGCGGCTTCTTCGCGCTTCGATCCAGACTACCCAGCAAGAAGCCGACAAGGAACAGTATGATGCCGCCACCCGCGCGATTGCCACCCAGCACCCCGATGATGCCGCCGCCCGCGACGCTGCGCTCGAAGCCCTCACGCTCGAGCCAGTCGTCGTGGATGATGCCATGGTCACTGCCGTGCTGCGCCGCGAGGTGAAACGCCGCCGCGATGCCGCCAAGCTCTACGCCGATGCAGGCAAGCCTGACGAACAGGCAAAGGAAGAAGCCGAAGCTGCAATCCTTGAAGAATACCTGCCCCGCCAACTGTCAGCCGATGAACTCCGCCCGCAGGTCGCCGCCGTCATCGCTGAACTCGGCGTGCAGGGCACGGGTAATATGGGGCGACTGATGCCCGTCTTAATCGAACGCTTCGGCGACAACGCCGATGGGCGCACCCTCAGTACGCTCGCCCGCGAACTTTTAACGCAGTAGCCGCACCGGGCACCATGCGTGCCCCCCAGTGCTCCCGCTCGCGCACTCGAGCTAGCGCACGCTGGCGGGCGATGGGGAGCCACTGAGCCTGCCGGGTTATTGTCCAATCGCTACCCTGTCGTACCCGCGACAGCACGAAAGATACGCTCTCCATGGAACAAAAATCGGAACAAAAATCTTGGCTGGCAAAGCCCGATAGCAATTTAGTCGAGAAGCTCCCACCTTGGATGCGGCTATCGCCTGATCAGGTGCTCGGTGTAGCAGGTCTGGTATTGGCACTCGGTATCTGGCTTGCCATCGGCTTTTGGCCCGCCTCCAGCACAAACGTCACGATTGAGGCAGGCGCACCCAGTCCGGTCATGCTCCGTGCTCCGCGCAGCATCGAGTTTGAGAGCGCACTGCTCACCGAGGAGGCACGGCTCCAAGCCGAAAGCCACCCCGATACGATTGTCTACATCACCGACCGTAACCTGCCCATTCGCCAGCGCGTCGAACTCAACAACCTCTTGTCCACGATCCAGCGCATCCGCGAGGACACAGCACTCAGTACAACCGAACAACTCGCCGCCCTAACCAGCCTGCCGAGTGCAGCGGTTGCCATCTCCGATACGCTCGCCCGCGACATCCTCACCCTGAGCGACAGCGAGTGGCAGAATGTGCGCCAGCGCACCCTCAACCTGTACGATCAGGCACTCACCGAAAACAACTTCGAACTTGATGAACAGACCCTCGACCAGTGGCTCGAACGCTCCCTCCCATTTCTCGCAAGCATGCTCCCCGGCGAACAGCGCGACATTGCCACCTTCTTGGTCTCGTCGTATCTGCAACCCAACCGCACCCTCGATACAGCCGCCACCGAAGCCCGTAAGCAAGAGGCACGCGAAGGTGTCGAGCCGGTGGTTGTGCAGGTGCAAGCAGGCGAAACAATAGTGCGCGAAGGGCAGATTGTCACCCCCCAGATCATCGAGCGACTGGAGGCAACCGGGGGGTTGCCGCGTCTCCTCGGCTGGACTGACATCACTGCTGCCGCGCTCCTGTCGGTGGTACTGTCCGCCCTCTACCTCGTCTACCTGCGCTTCACCGAGGCGACGCTCGTTGCCGAGACACGCACAACGTGGGTACTGGTGCTCAGCATTGTGCTGGTCGTCGCAGCAATGCGCTTTCTCATCCCGCAGTGGTCAGAAACTGCCTATGTCTTTCCGCTTGCCATGCTGCCGCTTGTCTTGACGATTGTGTTTAACAGCAATGTCGGGCTAGTCACTGCGTTTGTGCTGGCGTTTACGGCAGGCTTCATTGACCAGAACTCGTTCGTGCTGACCCTGACGTTCCTTACGGGCAGCATTGCGGGCGTGCTGGCAACCCGCATCACCAACCGATTGTTGCTGACGCTCCTCATTCCTATGGTCAGCATTACGGTGGTCACGGCAACGGTGGTCATTGCATTCTGGCTAACGGCGACCCTCGAACTCGATGTCCGCGACCTGATCCCAATTGTGTTCTACAGCACGATAAACGGTCTGCTCTCCGCGATCCTTGCACTGGGGCTGGTTAACGTCATTGGGCGGCTCGCTGGCGTAATCACCCCACTTCAGTTGCTCGAACTGGCGCACCCGGCGCAGCCATTGCTGCGCCGCCTGATGCGCGAAGCACCCGGCACCTATTCTCACAGCGTATCGGTGGGCAACCTCGCCGAGGCAGCCGCCGAAGCGATTGGCGGCGACGCACTGCTGCTGCGCGTTGCTGCCTACTACCACGATATTGGCAAAATGATCCGCCCGTACTTCTTCACCGACAACCAGATGGGGCGCGAGAATGTACATAACGAACTCGACCCCCACACGAGTGCCGCCATCATCATTGACCACGTGCGCGAGGGTATCAAGATGGGTGAAAGTGCGGGCTTGCCCCAGACCATCATTGACTTCATTGCCACCCACCACGGCACCAGCACCGTTGCCCATTTCTACCAAATCGCTATGCAGGAAGAAGACAGCGTGGACATTAAAGACTTCCGCTACCCCGGTCCACGCCCCTCCACCCGTGAGCAGGGCATTATGATGCTGGCAGACAGTGTCGAGGCGACAGTCCGCTCGAAAGCCCAGCACGGGCAGATCAAGGCAGCCACGCCGCACAACGGCAATGCTGGCACGCGCAAGAACGGCAACGGCAACGCTCAGACCCTTGATGCAATTGTGGGTAGCATCATCGAAGACCGTGTACGGTCGGGGCAACTGGAAAACACCCCCCTGACGCAGCATGACTTGCAGCTGATCCGGCAGGCATTCGTCAACACCCTACAGGGGCTATACCACCCGCGCGTCGAATACTCGCCGCAACTGGTACGCACCACACCATAGCACGGCGCACCGCCCGCTTCATTCCAATCGCCGGTCGCTCCAATCACCGGTCGCTCCAATCACAGGCGTACACATCCATCCCGAAGGCACTCCCCGGCGGCTCAATTGTCGTAGCGAGGGCACATGCCTGTTGCACCGCGCTGTCCTCTTCAAGAGCAGGAAGCGTACCGGGGCGTACCACTAGATAGTCTGGCTGGTACGTTAGGGTTGCCCAGTGTGCCGTGTCGTTGTAGGTGGCACGGGCGTGCATCTGGTGCGCGACCGTAGGCTGGATCAGCCCCGCGAAGTCCACCATCGGACGCTGGCTGTAGTAGCCGAGAATACCCACCTCTAGCGTGCCCACCGTTGCGTCGGGCGGTGTCGTGCGTGCCAACCACTCACCCGTCGCCCGATACACCGTCATGCGTTCATCGGGGTGCTGGTGCATGTAGCGCAGCGAAAAGAGTTGCGGCACGAGCAAGCACAGCACACACGCGGCAACGGCGGGCACCTGCCAGCGTGTCGCCCGCAACGGGCGGAGCACGGTCTCCACGCCGAGCGCACTGAGCACGATGAGCGGGGCAACTAGTGGCGCATAGTACCAGAAGTAGCTGCTGATACCCAACGAGGCGTAGCTCACCGCATAGAGCAAGCCCCACCCCACCAGCAGCAACCAACCACGAGAGAAGCGGAGCAACCCATACAGTCCCGGCAGCATCAAGAGCAGTGTCAGACGGTAGTAGCCACTTTCCCAGTAGACCCAAAACTGCTGCTGCAACCCCGCTAGAAAGCCCGGACTAATCGTCATCAGCCCCTGCTGCTGTTTGGCAGCCAGCGTGACCGGAAAGGGCGAGCCAAACGTCGCTATGCCGTAGAATGCCCACGGTACCAGCACCGCGAAGTACACCGCCGCCGCATGCCACGGGAGCCGCAGCAGGTTGCCGCGTTCGCGCAGCAGCACAACCACCCCCACCGCCAGCACTGCCAGCGCACCATCGGCACGCACCAGCGTCGCCAGCGCAAGCCACACCGCCATGCGTATGTACTGGTAGCGGGCACACGCCAGCATGCCCAGCAACACCAAGAGCATATACAGGTTGGTCTCGGCACCCAGCGTGCTGACCATGAGCGGCGCAAGCGGGTAGAGCAGTGCCGCCACTGCTCCGGCAACTGGTGTCTGCCACGCCCTGCCGAGCAACCACAGCACCAGCCCACTGCCCGCCAGCGCGACACAGCTCAGGGCGTTGCTAAAGGTCGGGATGTGCAAGCCGAGCCACCCCGCGCCTGCCATAATCAGAGTGTAGAGCGGCGTAGTCGTGCTCAAGGTAAGATCGCCGGGATTATATACGAAGCCGTGCCCGTGGACAATGTTCAGGGCATAGCGGTAGGTAATGAAGGGATCGTCGTAGCCGTAGTGCCGAAAGACCGTAAACAACCCAAGTGACACCAGCGTCAGCCACAGCGTCAACCACCACGGCACCACCCACACACGCGCGAGCGGCTGCGATACACCCTGCGCCCCTAATACGCTCCGTAGCCGCGCCATACAACCAGTACCGTCTTAAGCAAAATCCGCATATCGAGCCAGAACGAATAGTTCTGTACATAGAACAGGTCATCTTCCGTGTGCAGGTGCATCGGGCGGTTGCTGCGCCCATTGATCTGCCACCATCCCGTCATGCCGGGCGGGATGCGAAAGCGTTGCCACTGCCACGACTCGTAGCTTGCCACAATGTGGGGCACTTCGGGGCGCGGTCCGACCAGACTCATCTCGCCCCGCAGGACATTGACCAATTGCGGCAACTCGTCAAGGCTACTACGCCGCAACCGTCGCCCCACCGGGGTCACGCGGGGGTCAGTCTGCACCTTATAGAGCGGACGACCTTGCTCATCGTACTGCACAACCTCGCGCCAACGTCGCTCAGCATCTTCGTACATCGTGCGAAACTTGAGCATCTGGAAGGGTCGCCCGTGTTCACCCAGCCGCTCTTGCCGGAACAACACCGGACCGGGCGAGTCAAACTTGATCAACAGCGCGATGATCAGCAGGAGCGGCGCAAGCAGCACCAAGAGCAACGCACTTGCCACTACATCAAAGGCACGCTTGATCAGGCGTTGTGGCTCACGCAGCACCGACTCGCGCAGGCTAATGAGCGGAATGCCGCCCAGTGTCCCAACGGCGGTACGGGCAAACGCAAGGTCAATCAATGTCGGCACCGTATGCAACATGACCGGGTAGCACTGCAACTGCATCGAGAGGCGCACGACGTGCTCTTGCTGCTCGGCGGGCAACGCGAACACCACCTCATCAATGTTATGCTGCTGCACAATCTGCACGGTATCACCGATCTGCCCCAGAATGGGCAACGTCGGCGCGGCTAGCTGTTCGTCGCACACAAACCCGACCAGATCAAAGCCTGTCCAAGGGCGACCGCGTAGTTCGCTCGCAAGTTGCTGTCCCATCGCACCGCCCCCAACGATCAGCACACGCCGTTGCCAGCGACCGTGGGTAGGTTGCCGGAAGTACGCACGGGCGATCAGGTGAAAGCTCAGAATGAGGATACCGTCCAGTACCATGAAAGCGAGGAACTGGAGCCGCGAAAAGTCGCGGAATGGTGACAGATACAACATGCCCGCAAAACTCAACCCGGCGAGCAGTAGGGCGAGCAGCAGCCGCCCGGTGGCATCAATCAGCGAGCTGGTCACAATAGCTTGTTGTGGCGAGAGCGCAAGAAAAATTGCCGCCCATAACATGGCGACAATGACATACATGCTCAGCGGCAACTGGACATCGGGCGGCGCGAAGGTGTAGCCTAACGGCAGTGTGGCACGCACCCACGATGCCAAGTACAAACTTGCGACCGTCAGGATGATGTCTCCAAGGAGAATGCTGTTGCGTAGCCGTAGGGAGAGCCGTTCTATCATGTCCGGAAAAGCCTTCTACCTGCACCAATGTCAGGGCACGGCTTCGATGTGCAACCGTGGTGTGCAGAGCGTGCTGCCCGATTTGTACTCAAGATATGAGACTTACCTGAATTGCGCCTGATGTTGCAATGAGAACTTGATACACCAAAGAGTACCACGAAACCCAAAGAAGGGCAAGCGGCACAAAACCTATCAAGGTGCTAGCTACGCACCACCACCGTAGCGCACGCCCCCGGTCGTAGCACACGCCCCCCAAACTGCTCCCCCAGAGTGCGTGACATGTACGTACTTTTTTGCTATAATAGAAACAAAATAGAGTAAAGCATTCTTTTGAACAAACAGGGAGTACAGTAGCATGGCAGAAAACGAAACGAATAGCGTCCCCGATAGTCAGTATCGCGGGTTGGTGACGTACCGTGAAGTTGTCCGCGACTTTGGGTTCTTGCTCGATTTTTTTCGCCACAAAGCGAGCGACTATGCCGGTGATGACGCTGACAAGTACACGACAGTCGTGTACAAAGAACCGATTTCGAAGGTGACTGTACCAAAGGTTGAGGACGATGAGCCACGAGTGTCTCCTGCAACCACCAGCACCACACCCACACCCAGCCCAGCCACGACGGGGCGCGGCGGTGAGTGGACACCTGCCGGGTGGCCCGATGCCAAAGAGATTTCTGGCGGCGCAGCTGGATGGCCCAATGCAAAGGAAAACTCTGGCGGCTCAGCTGGGTGGCCCAATGCAAAGGAAAACTCTGGCGGCGCAGCCGGGTGGCCCGACTTGGGGCAGATTTTCGGCGGCGCGGCGGGGTGGCCCGACTTGGGGCAGATTTTCAGTCCGCCCAAACCACAGGGTGACGCACCAAAACCGAAGAACCAGTAGCCCCTACACCCTCCCGCGCACGACCGCCCCCACCGCCTGTACGTCGGTGGGGGTGCGTCAGCGTTCGGCAGGCTGGCTCCCGCGCCCTAGCACCTGCAACACCAATTCCCATTCGGTGGCACCAATGCCGCCCACTACCCACAACGCCGCCAGATAGAGCGGTGCCGCGACCATCGCCGCCCCTAGCCACCCACCCACCCCCAGTGCCAGCCACATGCCGCCACCCATCACGGCAGCCGCAACCGCTGGTTGCCACATCAGGCGCACGAGCGGTGGAGTCAGCCCTTCGCGCACGAGCAATGGCAGAAATACCGCCAGCAGGACGACCTCTGACAGAATAGTAACCACACTCGCCGCGTACAGCCCGTAGAGTGGGATCAGCGCAAGGTTTGCCAAGAGGTTAAACACCGCCCCGACCAAAAATGCCCGCGTGATCGCATACTGCCGATTGATGGCAATCAATACATACTGCAACAACCCATTCACGAACGACAACGGCAGGAACCACGCGAGGATCGCCAGCACCGCCGCCGAGATGGGCAAATACTGGTCGGCGTTGCTACGGGTAAACAGCCGCACAAGGTCAGGGGCAAGCACCGTAATACCCATCGCAATGGGAAACGCCAGCATCAGCAGCAACGCCAGTGTGCGGTTCTGCGCGAACGCCAACGCTGCACGCGCACCATCGGCGCGGCGCGACAGCATGGGAAACACCGCAAACGTGATGACCGGCGGCAGTATCAGCGCGACACTCAACACTTGATAGGCGACGTTATACTGTGTCACCAACACGTCACCATTGCCGCCCCCCGTGCCCTTAATGATGAACATATCAAAGCGGAAAAAGACGATGCTCAGCAGATTATTCAGCATCAACGGGAACGCCTGATGTACCAGCGCACGCCCCTGCTGCATGTCCCACGCAACGGTTGGCGGGAAGAAGACACGCGGCTGCAACCACAGGTAGACCAGTGCGGTCAACGTTGACACAACCACCGCCACCCACGCCAAACCGATAATGCCGAAGCCCAGCAGCAGCACTGCCACACGCAGCACGATGCTCAGCATTGCCGTCAGCAATTCGATGACGGCGGGCACCTCCATGCGTTCAGCCGCATTGAACAGGGCGGTGACAGCACCCGAATATGCCCCTGGCACTAGCGTGAGCAGCAATATCCAGATCACCTGTTGCCCCTCGCGTGATAACGCCTCCCCCAGATTGAAGGAACCAAGGAACGCATAGCCACCAATAAGCAGGGCAGCCAGCGGCACGCACACCAGCACCAGAAGCCAGCGCAGCAGCAACGTAATACCAAACAGGTGCCGCGCCACTGACGGATCACGCGCCACGTCGCGGGTCAGCAGCACGCCCAACCCAAACTCACTGAACGTATTGAGATATTGCGCCACCAGCAACGCCGCGAGGGTGTAGGGACCAATTGCTTCGGGGGGCAACGTGCTATACAGCACCAGCGCAAAGCCCAGATCGAGTGCTCGCACAACAAGACGGGCGGCGAGCGGCACGGTGCTGTTCTTCAGAATGCGGCGGGCGGCGTTGCCCTCGTCGCGGTAGAAACGTCGCCACACCACGAACGCCACCAGCACCACCGCAAGCACACCCGCCAGCACGCCACCGAGGAGCACCACGCGGTTCACGGTTGCCCCTGTTGGTGGCGCAGTTGTCGCTCAACCGCATACAGTACCCACGGGTTGGTATGCTGCGTTGCCACAAGCACCTGCCGCCCGTTACTGATAATCTCGATCATGCCGTTAACATCGGGGTGAAACATCCGCCGCGCCAGTGTGGTGTCGCCGTTAGCGCGGCGGTGCATCGTCAGGGCAGGCGGGTGTGGCTGGGTGTAGCCCCGGCTATATACGACCGCCTGTGGTTGCCAACGTGCCATCAGCGGGGTGTGTGGGTCACGCTGCCACGGGTACACCAGTACTGTAGTGTGTTGCACGGCTCGCAGCAACGCGCGGTCGTCGCGCCTGCCCCCTGCAAGGTCAAACGTGAGGCGGGTCAGCCCGTGCTCAACCTCAAGCACTAGCCCTGCCCGCTGGAGTGGGTCGGCGGGGGCAACCACCCGCACCCGCACACCATCTACGAGCCACGTCTGCCCCCGCTCAGCGAAGTAGACTCCGCTGGGTTGCTGTGCCACTAGTGCCAGCAATTCGCCCGCACTGCCCCGGCGCGATACGTCCCCCGGCAACAGGGTCAGGCGGCTGTGATAGCGTTGCAGGGCAGCAATTTGTCCGGGGATGCGCTGGTCGCTGTTGCTCGTCAAAATGACCATATCGAGGTGCCGCTTCCAGAAAGGCAACCGCCGCCCCAGAAACAACGTGATCGGGCTTGCCTCTGCGCCGCCATCTATGAGAATATGCGCCCCGCGTGGGGTTTGCAGCAGCACCGCGTCGCCGGGTACGTCGGCAACGTACACCCGCAACAGCCCATCAGGGCGATGCTGCCACGCCGACCACGCCAGCACCACCAGCACCCCGACCAGCACGACCGTGCGCCACCACCACGCCCGTTGCGTTGTGTGCGGGTCAGCCACACCAGTACCTACGGCGCACGTTAGGGCAGGCGAGCAATCGCTTCAATCTCAACCCGCGCCCCTTTCGGCAACGCTGCAACCTGAAATGCTGAGCGGGCAGGCGGAGCATCCCCGAAGAACCGCGCATACACGCCGTTCATGGCAGCGAACTCGCCGATGTCCGCGAGAAAGACCGTCGTCTTGACAACATCTGCCAGCGACGCACCCGTAGCCACAAGGATTGCTTGCAGGTTCAGCAACGCCCGCTCAGTCTGCTGCTCAATCGTCCCGTCGAGTAGCTCGCCCGTCGCCGGGTCAAGCGGTATTTGCCCCGACACAAACAGCAAGCCATCGCTAACAATCGCCTGCGCGTAGGGTCCAATCGCCTGCGGGGCGGCATCGGTTGCAACAGTCTGGCGTGGCATCGTTCCCCCTCCATACATTCATTGTGTCATCAGTCATTGTGGTTGTACCTGTGGGCAACATTATAGCACCGAAACCGGGGGCGGCATATCGTCTACCGGCACCCGCCCGTGGCACCGTTGCCCACGCTGTGCTAGTTGCGATAGCCTGCATGCGGCGTGCGGGTGGCAGCCTGTTGTTCGTCTGTTATGGAATTGTTAAAGAACTGCCCGCCGACGGCTTCGGTTGCTTGACACACCCTACCCGGTATGCTATTGTTATAGATGGCACAAACGGGCGATTAGCTCAGTTGGTTAGAGCGCCACGTTGACATCGTGGAGGTCACTGGTTCGAATCCAGTATCGCCCACCATTGCGATATTAACAATGTGTAGCGTCGTGAGTGCGTGCAAGGCACATGTAGTACGCCCGGTTGCTGCGAACTACATCTTTTGAGTGCCCGCGGTATGCACCCCCAATGGTGGGGCTGTTTGCAGTGGTGCTATCGCGGTATTCTAGATGCTGCTCGTCAATGACCTGACAAGGAGTGGGTTATATCATGTTCATGCATGCGCCGCGCAAGCGCACCACCTCCCGCGCCACCGACAAGGGCAACGTCGTCTTTTGCAGCGTACCGCAAGCCGAGCAACGGCAGTTTACTGTGCTCTCATATGGTATGTTTGTGGGGATTACGTTGCTCCTCTGGCTGATGGGTGCCCTCTTGACTGAGCACACGATGCTTGCTGAACTCGCGTTGCTGACGCTCGGAGTCTACGCTATCGCGTATGGTGTCCGTGTTGGCGAAACGCTCCCCATGGTGCCCGGCGGTGTATTGAGTGGTATGGCGGTTGGGTTCTTGCTCACGCACGCCCCATTCCAAATTGCTACCGGCGATGCCACGGTTGCCCTGTTCCTATTCTGTTGTGCGCTCGGCTGGCTCCTCATCATTCCGGTAGCCCGCCGCTACTCACACTGCGATGTTCTGTGGCCGGTCATACCGGGTGGCATGCTGGCTCTGACGAGCCTTCTCATCCTTGTGTAGCGGCTCACACAACGCATATGGGAGTACTGTATCTTGTGAGTACCCCCATCGGCAACCGCGAAGACATCACCCTCCGCGCCCTCCGTGTGCTGCGTGAAGTAGCCCTTGTCGCCGCCGAGGACACCCGCCACACCCGCACCCTGCTCCAGCACTACGATATTGCTACCCCCACCGTCTCGTACAACGAACACAACCACACCGCCCGCCTCCCCGACCTGCTGGCTACCCTCGCAACGGGCGACGTTGCGCTCGTGTCCGATGCGGGCACACCGCTACTGGCTGACCCCGGTGCCGCGCTCGTACAGGCGTGCCACACCGCCCAGATACCCGTCGTGGCGATACCCGGCGCGAATGCCCCCCTCACTGCACTGGTTGCGTCGGGGCTGGCAACAACACCATTCGTCTTTCTCGGCTTCCCCCCGCGCCGCCCCACCGAACGCCAGCGGTTTTTTGCGCCCTACGCCGCCCTGCCTGCCACGCTCGTCTTCTTCGAATCGCCGCACCGTGTCGCGGCTACGCTGCACGACCTGTACACCACGGTGGGCGACCGCGAAGTGGTGCTGGCACGCGAACTCACGAAACGGTATGAGCAATACACCCGCCTGCTGCTCAGTGCGTGCGCCGAGCACTTTGCCGCCCAACCGCCACGCGGCGAATATACCGTGGTAGTCGCGGGCGCACCTGCCGACAGCCTCGCCCCCGATACAGCCCCCATTGACGACGCAGAAGCAGGCGCGGCTATCCGCACCCAGCTTGCCAACCTGCGGGCAGCGGGGCTACGGAGCAATCAGGCAATCCGGCAGGTTGCCGCCGCGACTGGGCTATCACGCCGCGTGCTCTATCAGTGGTGGCTCGAACTCGACGCGCCCGCCCCCCACGACGTAGACGACGCAGACGGACACGCCCCCACCAGCGACTAGGCAACCGCGTTAGCGCGGCACACCGCCCAGTTCCGTCAGGCTCTCGTGCAACGCGGCGGTTTCCACATCACCCAAATTGCAGAGCGGCACGCGCACGCTGGTGGGCGCAAGGTCACTCACCCACGGCACGGCGGCTTTCATAACGGCAGGCAACTGATACCCCCCTATGACCTGCGCCAGTGCAGTCAGGCGAGCCTGCGCGCTGGCAACATCGCTGCCGTCGGCGTGGGTCTGGTAGACGCTCCGTACCGCAGCGGCAAACACGTTTGCCATGCCCGAAATCAGCCCCACCGCACCTTCTGCCAGACCATCCGCCGCCGTTGGCTCGTGCCCTACAAACACCCGCAACTGCGGAAACGTCCGCCGGGTGAGCCGCAGATAGTCACGATCACCGCTACTGTCTTTCAAGCCATACAACTGGTGCGGGTGGCTGGCAACCAGCCCGCCGATCACTTCGGCGGTGATCGGCACGGCAGTCACCTGCGGAATGTGGTACAGCAGAAGCCGTGCAGTCGGCGGCAACGCATCGCACACAGCGCGGTAGTACGCCAACACCCCCGCGCTCGGCACGTTCTTGTAATAGAACGGCGGCATCACCATCACGGTGGTCATGCCCTTGTCCACAGCAGAGCGGCTGAGGGCAAGCGTATCCGCCAGCGTCGCACAGCCCGTACACGGCACCACCGTGAGTGACCCGCGATGCGCCCAGATAGTATCAAGCAACGTATGGCGTTCGTCCAGCGTCAGCGACGGACCTTCGCCAGTGGTGCCCATTGGTACAATGCCGTCAATCCCCTGTGCCGCCAACCACGCGAGGTGCGCCTGCAACCACTCCGTATCTATTGCACCCGTATCCGCCCGAAACGGGGTCACGTTCGCACAGAAGACCCCCCGCAGTTCATCCGTCATGCTCACGTTCCTTCCCTTCGCGTGCCATCCAGCGTTGGATAGCCGCTACCTCAAGCGTGGTTGTCCGCAGTCGCTGTACCCATTGCGCCACATCGCGCTCGAAGTGGGCACGCCACGCCACCGCCCCGCCCGACTGCACCAACCCATCAGCGTAGCGGTCGAGTGTCTCAAACTCTAGACCGTCGGTGGCGATGTAGTGCAGGGGTATGCCCAACTGCTGAGCAACCAGCACCCACGCACAATCTACGCCCACGGTATCCTCATCGCACTGGTCGAGCACAGTGGCGATTGCATGCCGTGCCAACACGCGGGATGCTGCCGTTACGTCCCACGCATAGCCACTTGCCAAAAAAAACGTGTGATTGATGAGGGCTTCGGTATCGCGCTGGGCACGCGGATGTGACGCAAACGCCGCCAGCGTGCGCCCCAGCACCGTGAAGGGGTGCTGGATACTATCACGCAAGACCTGCGGTAGCTCGTCGGGGTAAAACGCCGCCCAGTGCAACGCCCGGTCGAGGTCGCACAGATGGACATGTGTTATGTCACGCATCAATGCCGCCTCTTGCACCACGCGCCGCCGTTGCCGCCCCAGCATCTCCACGCCCGCGCCAGCATCGCGGGTGCCCATCACGACCCGCACCCCGCTTGCCCGGAGCAGGCTTACCGACACAGCCGGCGTAACCGGTGACACAATCGCCACGACATGCCGATAGTGGGGCAACAGGTACGGGAGCCAGCGTTCGAGCAATGGATAGAGTAGGTTCTCTGGGTCGTGATGGGTAGTCGCCAGCGCAACGGGTAACATGGCGGGTGGTCTCCTTCTTCGGCTCGGCACGCCCACCCTGCCCGCCGCCGCTCGGCAGGCACCCGGCGGGGGTCTCAGGGCATCCGCGACTGGACACGCAGCAGGTCGCTGGTGCGCTGGAGGGTTTCGTCAAGGTCGAACTGGGAGGCGCGGCGCACATCGGCGTGGGTAGCGGGCAAGTCACCCTTTGCCAGCGACGAAGCCGCCCGCCCTAACAGAGCCTCTGGGTAATCGGGGCGCAACGCAAGTGCCCGCGTGTAGCTGGTAGTTGCGGCATCATACTGCCCCTGCTGGTGCAAGATTAAACCGCGCACATAGTGTGTGTTGGCGGCATTCGGGCTAAGCGCAATTGCATGGTTTATGTCAACCAGACCAGCATCCAGTTGCCCCGACGCAAAGTAGAGCATTGCCCGCTCATACAGCGCATCTACTTGGTTGGGGTTTGCCGCCAGCACCGCCGAATACGCCCGAAATGCCGCATTGGTATAGCCCAGTTCCCGCAGAATATTTGCCTGCCGGAAGAGGTACGTCTCGCGGTTGCCCGGCTCAAGGGCTGCGAGCCGTTCGTAGTCCGCCGCCATGCCGCTCCGGTTGTCCAGTTCCTGATACAGGGCGAGGCGGTTCTTATAGGCACGGACATAGCCGGGGTCATGGTCAATCGCCGCCGTGTAGTCGGCGAGGGCTGCCTGCTTTTCATCCATGCCAAGAAACGCCGTCGCCCGGTTGTTGTACAGGCGGGCATCGTCGGGGTCTAGCTCAATGGCACGGGTATAGTCTGCGACTGCCGCCACAAAGTCGCCCTGTGCATACTGGGCATTGCCGCGTTCTTCGTAGGCATCGCGCATGGCTTGCGGGTCATCACTCGTGACCGCCGTGGCAACCACTGCATTGTAGGGCGACATGTAGGGGGTGGGCGTGGGGGTCGGCAGCACCACGGTGGGGGTCGGGCTACCCTGATCGATGCCTCCTGGGGGGCCGAAG
>CAZNQP010000023.1:3740-21390 GCA_964575355.1 uncultured Chloroflexaceae bacterium | reverse complement strand
GGCGCACGCGGCACCGCGAGCTGGTCAAGCTGCTCCGCGTCGAGTGCGATGGGCGCACCCGACTGGCTGCACGCCACCAGCAAGCCACAGCCGACCACACCGGCAAGCACACGGGTTATGACACGGTTTATGGCGGGGTGGCGCAGTCGCTGCATCATCAGCGCAGTGCCGCCTGCAACACCTGCCGCGCCACCGGGAGCGCGGTCTGGCTCCCTTCGCCGCCGCGCTCGACCACCACCGCAATAGCAAAACGCGGGTTTTCGACGGGCGCGAGTGCCACGAACCACGAGTGTGGTTGCCCCGCCGGTAACTCGGCGGTACCCGTCTTTGCACCCACATTCACGCCAGCGATGTTGACCGGCGCAGCATAGCCAATATCTACCGAGCTTTTCATCACAGCCCGCATGGTTGCCGCCGCCTGCGGACTCATCACCTGCCGCAGCACGGTGGGCTGCGCTTGGTAGAGAACCTGATCACCGCTCCGCACTTCTTGCACCAGATACGGGCGCATCAAGCCGCCATCGTTGCCGATGGTGGCTACCATCTGTGCCATGTCCAGCGGCGTGATCAAGATTTGCCCCTGCCCAAACGCAGTATCTGCCAGTGCCGCCGGACGTTGCAGAAACGCCGCATCATTCGCCAGCGTGCCTTTGTCAGCAACAATGTCTTGCAAGTCCGGGGTCAACCCATCCTCGTTGGCAAAGCCTAGCCCGAAGCGTCGCGCATACTCGATGTATAACTCCGGACCGAGCAGTAGCCCAATCTGGGCGAATGCCGTATTGCATGACCACGCATACACCAGCCGCAGGTTCGACGGGTTGCCCGTCTGTCCTGCCAACCCCTCTACGGCATTGCGGACGGGTGGTGAATTGTTTTCGGTGAAGAGCCGATTGGGGCAGGTGACGGCACTCTCTGGGAAGGGCAGCACTTGGCTGTCAATCGCCGCCGCCGCCGTCAGCGTCTTGAAGACCGAGCCGGGCGGGTAGCGTCCCTGCGTCGCCCGGTTGAGCAACGGACCGTCGGTGCGGTTGGCATACTGCTGCCAGACAGCTTCGACGGCTTCGACATCCGCCTGTGTCGCGGGGTCAGGCAACGTAAACAGGTTGGGGTCGAAGCGCGGGTACGTCGCCATCGCCAGTACCGCCCCGCTCTGTGGGTCGAGCACCACCACGGCACCGGGGCGTGCGCCCAGCGCGTTCTGCGCGACCTGCTGCAAGCCACTGTCGAGCGTCAGGTACACGTCGGCAGGGTTAGTCGTCACCGTTGCCCCATCGAAGGTACGCGCCAGCAGCATGTCGGCAGGGCGAATTGACTGATCGCCCGACAAGTACTGGTCAAACGCCGCTTCAACGTTGGTCTTGCCGTATACCGCGCTGTCGAAGCCCACGATATGCCCCACCTCTGGGTTGGTGTACACGCGCCGCCCGTTCTGGTTGGTCGCTAGCACACCCCCAAAGCGGTCATAGATGACCCCACGCGGACCGTACACCACCTCCACCGGGAAGGTGCGCTCAATCCCCAGCCCGGTACGTTCGGCGGGGCGCACCACACTAATCGCCGGTTCTGCCTCGCCCGCCTCAGCAATCACCGGTTGGTCAAAGATCGGCGGGGGCGTGGGCGTGGGCACCGGGGTCGGGTTGAGGATCGCAGCCGCCCGTACCTGCAATTCGTCGGCTTCGATAATCTGCATCCGGGTCAGTTGCAGCCCCACCCCACAGAAGCCCAGAATCATCACGAGCACCAGCCGCGCCATGCCACGCGATACCAGTTTGTCACGGCTCGTCATGAGCGCACGCGGCGGCAACGAGAGGAGCCACAGCCCCAGCAACAACTGGAGCCGCCACTGCACAGTATTCTCCATCATCAAGCCACTGGCAATCGCCGCAACTGCTAGAAATGCGGCAGGCCATGCCACCACATGCCGCAGCAGGTTCGGCGTAATGCGGAAACGGCGGCGGCGTGGCGGCTGGTGGGGTGGCTTCTTCGCGCGGCTCATGCGCTACTGCTCCCTTTACTGCTACTGCCTTTACTGCTACTGCCTTGGCGGTTGCCGCGTTTGCCCGTGCGGGCGGGTGTGCCCTGCTGCTGGTCGGGGGGCTGGCGGTGACGCACATACAGCAGGGTGCCCGCCGCTACAATGGCGGCAAGGCTCAAGATATGCACCACATTAAACGGCGTACCGGGGAAAAACCACGAGTCTGTTCGCAGAAACTCGATGCAAAACCGCCCGAACGGATACCAGATGAGATAGAGCAACCCAATATCACCATCCTTCAGCCAGTGGGCGAAGCGGCGGCTTACCCAGAACAACACGCCAAACCCGATCAGGTTCCATACCGACTCATAGAGGAAGAGCGGGTGGAACAGCGTATCCAGCGGGTAGGCATCAAGATTGTTGTAGGGCGCGATGCGGTGCGGTGCGTCAATCAGCAACCCCCACCCCCACGTCGTCGGCGGTCCATACAATTCCTGATTGATAAAGTTTGCCCAGCGACCAATCGCCTGCCCCAGTGGAAGACCAAGCGCGATGGCATCGAGGTACACGAGCGTGGGGAGGTGGCGTATCCGGGTATACGCATAGAACGCCAGCGCACCAAAGATGAAGCCGCCGAAGATGTGCAACCCCCCCTGCCACACCGCGATAATATCTATCGGGTTGGCAAGGTAACGCGCGAAGCCTTCGTCGGTGCGCGGCGACTGAATAAACACATAGTAGAGCCGTGCCCCGATCAACGCCGGGATGAGCACCCAGATCAGCATATCCCACACATTGTCGGGGTTTTCGCCTTTGCGGGCGGCGTAGCGGCTGGCAACCAACGTCGCTGCCAGCACGCCCGTTATCATCAGTACGCCATACCAGCGCACAACGAGCGGACCAAACGAAAACAGGATTGGGTCAATCGGTGGTTGCATCGTGGTGTGTGACCTTTACGTTACAGCGCATGTCTCGCATTCATTCGATATAGCCCAGATCGCGGAGCCGCCGCGCCAGCACTGGGTCGCTGTCATCTTCGACACGCTCGGCGGTGGGCGACGCATGCTGCAAAGAGTCGGCGAAGCGTTCGAGCCGGATTCGCAGCAACTGCGCCTGTTCGGGCTGTTCGGCATAGCAGTTGTACGCTTCGGCGGGGTCGCTCCCATGCTCGAATAGCTCGTGGGCAACATCGTCGCCGGTTACAATCAGCTTGTACTGTGGGTCTATCACTGCCCGCCGGGGCTGATCAATGCGACGACGGGCAACCACGTCGGGTTGCTTGCGTTGCAACAGATTGACCACGTTCTGCGGCGGGAAACCCTCACTAAAGACTATACCCTGCTCTGGATCAGTGGCGCGGCTGTGTGCCAGCGTCAGGCGGCGTTCGTTGAGCGTTGCCTGTTCCGCCACCGTCAAGATCGTGTGGAAGAGGCGGCGCGTTGAAATCGGGTGGTCAACCGTGGTGCCGGGAGCAAAGTTGCCCTGCGGGTCGCGGATGATCAGCGGCACATGCGTCAATTCGCGGTAGAGTGCAAAACTGTGTCCCAGCATTTGTTTTTCGCCTAGGTGGTCGCCGTGGTCAGCCACAATAATCACGAGCGTCTGGTCGAGCACACCGCGCTGCTGCAGCTGCGCGAGAAACCGCCCTACCAATACATCTTGGGTATACACCTCAGCATTATACATGCCATCTATGATTCTTTTGCGCCGATGGTCAATCTCGCCCGCCAGCGGTGCCAACCAGCCGTAGACATCGCCGTTGAAGCGGCGGAGGTACCGCCGCGCCGCCGGGTCGTTGTGGACGTGCGGCGCGAACCGCTCGATTGCTTCGGACGAAGGGTGAAATGGCATGTGGGTGCCCATCAAGTTGATGAAGCTGAAGAGCGGCTGCCCCGGTGCCACGCCACGCCGCTCGGTGTGCAGGCGAGCGGCATCGCGTAGCGAGCGGGCGGTGTTGCCCTTGAAGCTGAGGGCAGTCTGCCAGATCGGTACCATAAACGGCGTGAAGGAAAAATCGAGCAACCGCTCTGAGCGGGCAAACGAGTCCTGAATGCGGTTCAGGGCACTGCCAAGCCGCTGCTTGAACCACTGGCGGTAGTGGTCAAGCGGCGAAGCCCGCCGCCCTGCTTGGTTGGGGTGCGACGTGAGCAGACCACTGTAATTGAGAAAACTCAGGAAGCCGCGTCGCAAGCCGTTATTGACAACCCCCACGAGCGGGTTGTTACAGAATGCGGCGGTGAAGTAGCCACTGTCACGCAACCGCTCTGCCACCGTCGGGAGAGCGGTGGGCAACCGCGAAAACGACTGTACGGTGGTGTGCGCCGACGGGTATAGCCCGGTGAACATCGAGCTATGCGATGGCACCGTCCACTGTGCGGCGGCAATCGCGTGCCGGAACAGCGTCGCGTCGGCAGCAAACTGGTCAATTGCGGGCGAAGTCTCTTGCTCGTACCCATAACACGACAGCCGATCTGCGCGCTGCGTGTCAAGCACAAGCAAAATAATATCAAGCGGTTGCACCAAAACAGCAATATCCTTTCCCGTCATACAACATCTGGCATGGTGTGATCATTGTGTGATATTGTAGCACTGCTTTGCTGCTCGTGAAAGTCGCTTCCTCTCACTTGACCGCAAACGAAGCAACAGACATAATTTGGATGACTCTGCGTCGGAGATCAGTAGCCGTCCTGTACCAAAGCCAAAGAAGGAACACACCTGATGAATCGCAAAACCCCCCTCCCGCCCCTCCGCTGGCTCCCCTATGCTGCCGGAGTCACAGCTACGTCGCTGGTGGCACTTGGGGCACTCGCACTCGTGCCACCGCGTACCAGCAACCTGCGGTCGCAGCCCAACCCCGCCCCAGGCTATGCCGCCGCCCTCACGCGCTTTGCTGCCCTGCGCGAACGCGACGGCTCACAGGTCAATCCGCTCTGCTATTCACGCCTGATGACACACGGGCACCAAACTGCACGGGTCTTTGTGCTGTTCCACGGGGTCACGAACTGCCCACGCCAGTACGAAGAGTTTGCCCGCATACTGTTTGAACGCGGGCACAACGTGCTCATCCCGCGCATGCCCCAAAACGGCTACGCCGACATCGAGACCGACGCACTGCACCACCTGACCGCCGAGCAGTTGCGCGACTATGGCGACACGAGCATTGATATTGCGTGCGGGTTGGGCGACGACGTGATCGTCACCGGGTTGTCGGCGGGCGGCGTGGTCGCGGCGTGGGTGGCACAGTTCCGCCCCGAAGTTTCCCGTTCGGTCATCATCGCGCCTAGTTTGGGGCTGGGCTTCTTCCCCGACCATACCATGCCCGTCGTTCGCAACCTGTTCTTACGCCTCCCCAACCACCAGCGTCACCGCGACCGCAACCGCGTCGAGCCACCACACAACTACACGCAGCAGTCTACACGCGGGCTGGGGCAAATCCTGCGCTTTGCCACTGCTGTCTTCCGTGCTGCTCGCACTGCACCACCGGCTGCGGGCGACGTGGTGCTCGTCTCCAACGCCGCCGACACGGTTATCAGCAACAGCCTCACCGAACGCCTCGGTATGCTGTGGGCGGTGCAGGGCTATCCCGTCAAGACCTACATCTTCCCGGCGGGGTTGCAACTGGGGCACGATACTATTGACCCGCTGCAACAGGATCAGCATACCGCAATTGTCTATCCAATCTTACAGGAATTGCTCGAAGAGGGCACCGCCCCACCCACCGTGGTACCGCCCGATGCCGCACAGGCTAGCCCACCGCCGCCAACGACACCGGGCAGTGTGGGGGCAGGCGACCGCCTGTCCAACGGCAGACAACCAGCAACCTAGGCGCAACCTAGGCATTGGACAGGCGCGAGCGCATCGAGCGGTAGTACCAGCGATACACCAGCATCATGGTACAATGCTCGGTGCGCCGCACCCAGCCACACAATGCACTAAAGACGGGAATGTTACGCCGCTCGCACCAGCGCAACAGCAGGCGACCGTGCAACCGTGCCCAGCGTATGCGGTAATCACGCGGACCGATCAGAAAGACCCCGATAATCAGGAATGGCGTACCCGGCATCAGCGGCAAGATTGCGCCAAGAATACCGAGCGACATACTGAACCAGCCCAGCAACAGCCGCATGCCCAGCAGCACACCGTGACTTCCGCTTAACAGCGTGCTAGCCCATTCTGCCACGCGCATCACCAGATACTGCATATGCACTCCTGTATGGGAGATTCCCCCCAACAACCCCGTTCTATACTGTATGTTTAGTATACCAGCATAGAGTACCAGTAAAGGTTGTAAAGCTGTTAGAATCGGTGCCCCAAATGTCCTGATGTGCGCTAGGTATCACGGCGCACGTCCCCGGTACCGGTGGCGTGGGTAGGTAGCTTGACAGACAGACTGCCTGTGGTACAATTAGTGTCATAAGTACACTATATCGAACTACCGTAGCGTGGCACCCGTGCGACGTGACCCAAGGAACAGAGTAGAGCCACACAACGATAGGCAACGATATGAAATGATGTGAAATGATACGAAAGGAGCATCCGATGGTTTCCACCACCCAGCAGCCCACCCTACCCGAACGCACCCGCCCGTTTCTCGCCTACCTTGACACTTGGTACCACGGTCTCCCTGACCGTACCCTCGACGAACTGATTGCCGGAGAACCCGACACGGTTGCCCTCATCTCAGTAGACATGGTTAACGGCTTCTGCACCACTGGTGCCCTCGCCAGTGAACGGAGCAATGCCCTTGCCCAGCCCATCGCCGACCTGTTCACCCGTGCCCACGCCGCCGGGGTACGTGCACTCGCCCTCTCGCAAGACACCCACCACCCCGACACACCTGAGTTTCAGGCGTACCCGCCGCACTGCATCGCCGGCACCGACGAGAGCGCAACCGTCGCGCCGCTGGCAACCCTGCCATTCAGGGATGAGGTCACCGTGATTGAAAAGAACTCGCTCAGTTCCCTGATCAACACCCGCATGGGCGGCTGGTTTGCCGAACGCCCCGCCCTGCGGACTTTTGTTATTGTGGGCAACTGCACCGACCTGTGTGTGTACAGCATGGCAATGGACGTGCGCCTGATGGCAAACGCTCACCACCTGCCGTACCGTGTGGTTGTGCCCGCCCACCTCGTCAACACCTTCGACACCCCGGTGAGCGTCGCCACAGCTACGGGCATCAAAGCCCACGATGGCGACCTGCATCACATACTGTTTGCCCACCATATGGCACTCAACGGCATCGAAGTCATTGGCAACCTAACATAGCCCCCCACCGCCCCGTAGCGGTGCTGCGCCCGCCGTCGCTACTGGGTGCAGCACGCGCCCGCCCCTCGATACGCTGATCTGTGCTAAAATGAAGGGCAGAGATACACCAGCAGCAAACTGGGGGCACGGTGGGGCATAGTTTCGATACGTTGCGTATCCAAGTTACCGACAGCGGCACATCCGCACCATTCCGGGTGCAGGTGACAACCGGCAACGGTCAAACGCAGAGCAGCAGGCTGCAACTCGACGGACTCGCGCCCGTGCCGCCCCCCGGTGGGCAACAGTCGCTCCAAAGCTATGGGCACGAACTGTTTGCGCGGCTTTTCACCCCTCCCGTTGATCAGGTCTTTGTACGTGCGCTCAATGCCGCCGCCCGTAACGACCGCACCTTGCGGGTATTGCTGTGGCTCGATAGCCAAGACCCCGCCCTCCACGACATCCCGTGGGAGCTACTCTACTATCACGCGGGCGGCGACGAAAGCCCACTCCCACTTGCCGCGTCACCCCAGATCACCTTTGCCCGCTACATCGGCACCGACCAGCAACCCTTCACGCCCATCAGCACACGCCCGCTCAGCCTCACGCTCTTGGTGGCTGCCCCCAAAGACCTCGGCACCGACGGCGCGTGGCATCACCTGCTCCCCATCAACCGCGAGTTCGAACACGAACAACTCACGGCATCACTTGGTCTCGCAACCAACGCCCACCAGATCACTATTGCAACGCCGGTACCCGTCACCGAAGAGACCCTACACCGTGCCCTCCACGGCGGCACCAACGTGCTCGTGTTCTTCGGGCACGCGCTGCACCACCCCCAATATGGCACGCGCCTTGTCCTCGAAGAACCCACCACCAACGAAGCGGTGCTCTATCACGGTGACGAACTGGTCGCGCAACTCCGCCAGCTTGCCCCAACCCAACGCCCCGCCCTCATTGTGCTCACCGCCTGCAATACCGCGACAGTGCAGCGTGGTACCCCCACCACACCCGACCCACTGCAACCAAGCGCACCCGCGTTGTTGGCGGCGCAACTGGTCAATGCAGGTGGCGTGCCAGCCGTGCTTGCGATGCAACGGCTGGTGGATATTGGGCTTGCCCGCACCTTCACGGCAACCCTGAACGAACAACTGCTCCGCCACGGGAGCCTCGACCTCGCTGTGCGTAACGCACGGCAACGTATCTTCCAGCACGACGACCCCGCATGGGGTATCCCGGTGCTCTACATGCGGATGAACGACGGGCAACTGTTTACGCCCAACGTCCACCTCGAATATCTGCAACTGCTGCGTGAGGATGAACAGTTGGTCCGCTGGCAACGCGACGAGTACATTCACATGCACGCGCTAGCAGTGCCCCCGGAACGCTCGTGGCACCTGCTGCACACCAACCCACACGATGCCCCAGCGGGACGCGATGTAATCGAGACCTTGCGCCACACCCTCTTGCACGACCAGACCGCCCAACCGCACCCCGTCTTTTTTGTGGGCAAGCCGCGCTCTGGGCAAACCACCTCAATGCTACGCCTCACCAGCGATCTCGTCGAGACGGCATTGCAGCAGGACGACTACCGCCGCAGTATCCCAGTGTATGTACCACTCGATACCTATCAACACCAGTATGGCAGCAACCGCCTTGCCGAAACGATCATACAGGCGGCAAGCAGCGTCACGCCTGCCATCCGCCCCGAACTGGAACAACTGCTGTTGCGCGAGCGCGAGCACCCCACCACAACACGCTACATCTGGTTGCTCGACGGCTTCGAGAGCATCCCGGAAGGGCTACGAACCGAGGCAGTCGGGGCGATCCAGCAACTTGCCAAACGCCTACCCACCCACCGCGTGCTGGTCAGTACCGTAGATGAAGCCTTTCGCGCGGTAGCGGTATCGTCCACGTCGGCGCGGGTGGTGCTGTTGCAGCCGCTCAACGACCGGCTGATCGAGCAGTATGTCACGCAACGCTACGGCGAGCAAGCGCGCGTGCTGATGCGCCGCCTGCAAGAAGCCCGCCTGATGGAACTGGCAACCGACCCGTCGTTGCTGCGTATGATAACCGAACGCCTGATGCAAGACAGTACCACCGCATTTACCGAAGTCCGGCTCTTGCAAAGCATTCTTGACCTGCTGTTGAGCAACGTGACGCTCCCCGACATCCCCGGCGATGTCGTCAACCAAACCCTCAACACGCTGGCGTGGGAATATCGCTGGCGGCAGGTCACCAGCATGTCGCTGCACGAGTTGTTTGCACTCATGCACGCGGTACGACAGGGGCGTGACTACAACCTCGAAACCCTCTTCCGGGTCTACCGCGATGCGGGCATCTTCTCGACCATCAGCCCGCAGCGCGTCACCTTCGCCTTCCCCGCCATCCAGTCCTATTGTGCCGCCCGTGCGTTGCTCGACCGCCCCGACAGTACTGCCCGCCTGCACGATATTCTCTCGATGTGCGGGGTCAGCGACCGCTTTCGCTGGTGGGAGGGCACCCTCGCGGCGGTGGTTGCCCTACTCGACACCCCCGCACCGATTCAGCACCTCGCCGACGTTGCCGTGCTCGAACAGAGCAGCAACTATGTGGTGTTGTTGGCACGGCTGCTGCAATCGCTCTCGGAGCGTGCCAAGCGTAACCTCACCGACCAACAACGCATGATGCTGCTGGACACCTGCGCGATGTACCTACGCCCCGACCGCGAACCTATCGCGGCACGGCGTGCCCAGATAGCCACTGCACTCGGCAACCTCAACTTCCCGCGTGTGCTCGAAGAACTCCACCGTGCCCTCGTGACACGCCTGCGCCCCACTGCTAGCGGCATGCAGTACGACGTAGACCTTGTACGCATCGCGCTTGCCCGCGCCATTCACCGCGCCCTCGTCCAGAGCGTCAACCACCTGCCGTACCCGCTCACGCCCGCCACCCTGACCATTGCCGCCACCCTGCACCCGGCAGCCACGCCCAATGGCACTAACGAAGCCAACAGTGCCAACAGTGCCAACGAAGCCAGCACGACCCTTCAGCTTGCGCTCCGCCGCCTCGGTCCGTCCGAGCCATCCATCCTTGCCGTGTTTACGGCGTGGCTGCACTGTACACTCGGCACCGCCGAAGCTGAGCAGCAGGGACGTGCCCACCTGCGGGCAGTGCTGCTTGCCCCCGGCAACGACCGCCCGCCACTGGCGCGTGCGCTGGCAGCCTTTGCCCTCGGTGACATGGCACGCAAAACTGCCGATGCGGACTTGATGTTCGCCATGATCGTCCGCCCCCCCGCGTTCGGCGTAGACCGCCACGACTGGAACGATGCGGTGTGGGCAGCAGCATCCGCCCTCAACCTCTTCGACCCGCGCCTGACTGCCCGCAAACTGCACGACTATCTGCACCAGTACCCCGACCCCACACACAACGTCGCGCAACTTGCGTACCTCGCGGGGCAGTCGCGGGCAAACGATACCGAAATACGGGCGTGGCTCGTCCACCTTGTCGTCAACCACGCCGCATTCGACATCAAAGCCTCGGCACTGACGGCACTGGCACGGGCAGGGCAAACCACCAGCACACCAAGCGCGATCCTCAGCGAACTGCCCGAACGTGACGACATCCACGACGTGGCGGATGAGCGCACGCCCCCCTTCGCGCGTGAGCACACGCCCCCCTTCGCGCGTGAGCGCACGCCACTCTTCGCGCGTGAGCGCACGCCACCCATCCGGCGTTTGATCGAGGCAATTGCCGACTGGGACGAGACCGCCCTCGACAACATGACAACCACCTTTGTGCAAAACCCGCTCCCCCCCGCCGCAGACATCACCCGCCTGCGCCGCATAGCACTCGAAGCACTCGCGCTCATCGGTGACAAGGCAACCCTCGAAACGCTCGACCCACGTGCCGACCGGTGGACGCTCGAACTGCGGAGCGCGTGGCATTTGACCTCGCGTGCGATCCGGGCGCGTATTCGTCTCGCGGGGCAAGATGCTGCTATCCTGTAAAGCTCCTGTGCGAGATGCACGCGAGAGCCATAGCCACTGAGAATGCCATGCTTATTCTGACCATCGAGGAACTAAACAACCATATTCAAGCGGTGCTGAAGAGTGACGAGTTGCTGAGCGATGTGTGGGTAGAAGGGGAAATCTCGAACCTGAAGCGTGCATCGTCGGGGCACCTGTACCTGACCCTCAAGGACGATACCACTGCTATTGATGCCGTGATGTGGCGCAACAATGTCAACCGCCTGAGTAGCATACCCCAGCACGGCGATGCAGTGTTCGCCCACGGTGCGGTGTCGCTCTACACCAACACCGGGCGGTTGCAACTCTATCTCGATACCATCCAGCCTGCTGGGTTGGGGCTACTGCACGCCCGCTTCGAAGAGCTACGCACGCGCCTTGAAGCAGAGGGGCTGTTCGATATAGCCCGCAAGCGACCGTTGCCCACCATGCCGCGCAGCATCGGCGTAGCAACCTCGGCACAGGGCGCGGCGTGGCACGACATTCGGCATGTGCTCGCACGTCGCTACCCACTCGCCGACGTATACCTTGCCCCCTGCGTGGTGCAGGGCGAGCACGCCCCCGCGAGCATTGTACAGGCACTCGCCACTCTCTACCACCACCGCCCCGATGTCATTGTCCTTGCCCGCGGCGGCGGTGCCCTCGAAGACCTCGCGTGCTTTAACGATGAGCGCGTCGCCCGTGCTGTGTTCGCCAGCCCAGTCCCAATTGTCACGGGCGTAGGGCACGAAACCGACACCACTATCGTAGATTATATCGCCGACCACCGTGCCCCCACGCCATCGGCTGCCGCAGAGGTCATCACCCCCGACCAGCACGCACTCCGCGCTGCCCTTACCACCGCCCGCGCCACCTTGCGCGACCTGATGCAGAACCAGACCGATGATGCCCGCGTCAACCTTGACCACGCCGCCCAGCGCATGCAACGCCACCACCCCACCCAGCAGATTGCCGTTGCCCGCCAAAGCACCGACGATCAGCAACGCCGCGCCACCAATGCCATGCGCCACCTGTCCAAGCGGCAACGGCTAGAGCTAGCACGTTTTGCAACCCAACTTGCCACACTCAACCCATACGCCACGCTCGCCCGTGGCTATGCGCTCGTCGAGCACGGCGACCACCTGCTCACCGATGCGGCGACAGCCCCACCGGGCACGTCGCTTCGCATCCGCCTGCATCGCGGCACACTTTCGGTCACGGTTGATGCCGTAGACCTAGAAGCGGCAACGGGAACGCATGGAACAACGGGAAGCCCAGCGGGAACTGATGAAGCAACGAGCCAAAAGGAGCAAACGACCAGTGAGTGACACCTACCCGAACGAGACCAACCCGACGTATGAAGACCTGTACGCCGAACTCCAAACGATTGTCGCCCAGCTTGAGCAGGGCGACTTGCCACTTGCCGAGGCACTTGCACTGTATGAGCGCGGGCAGCACCTTGTGCAGCAGTGCCACGCGCTCCTCAACAACGCCGAACTGCGCGTGACGGAACTGGATACTGCCCCGCCGCTTACACCGCCCACCGTTGCGGGAGCCAGCGAGCAGGATCAGTTACCGTTCTAGCGGGCACGCGGCGGCAGCACGCCGCTAGGCAGCAGGCGGCGGCAACACGCTACACGCGCCGTGCGGGTGCCGCCACAGGGGGCGGGTGGTTACACCACCCCAGCAAGCACGTTGATGACCGTATTGCCCACGAGCTGGAGCAACAAGATCGCCACAATGGGCGAGAAATCGAACATGCCGATGGTCGGCATCACCCGGCGAATCGGGTTGACAATCGGTCCGGTAATCTCATCGAGCAGGCGCGTAATCGCCATGTTGCCACTGGGGTCAACCCACGAGATCAGTGCCCGCCCAATGATGGCAAACGTCAAAACCTGCACCAACAAACGCAAAAACGTAACGACAAAATCCATTTCTGTTGCACCTGTCCTTCGTATAGTTTCTCTTATTCGTGTGTCTCTTCGGGAGATGAGACGCTCGCATCCCCCATCTGTGTTTCATTATACAGCCTGACCCGCACCGCCGCAGCGTGTGCGTGCAACCCCTCAGCCGTTGCTAACTCCATTGCCGCCGGACCGATGCGCTCAAGGGCGGCGGTGTTCAGCCCCAGCAACGAAATGACCTTGCGGAAATCGTCCACGTTCACCGGCGACGAGTAGCGAGCCGTGCCCCCGGTCGGCATAATGTGTGACGGTCCCGCCACATAATCGCCCAGCACCTCGAACGAGTGCTCGCCCAAGAAGATACCGCCCGCGTTGCGAACCATCCCAATGTAGTCCCACGGCTCGGCGAGCAACAGACACAGGTGCTCCGGTCCGTAGGCGTTTGCTAGGGCGAATGCCTGCGCCAGTGTATCGGTCAGCACAATGCCACTCCGCTCGGCGAGGGCTTCGCGGGCGGCGTTCGCGTTGGCGGCGGGCAAGGCTGCTAGTTGGCGGGCAAGTTCGGTCTGCACGGCTTCGCACAGGGCGGGCGACGGCGTGAGCAGGATCGCACTTGCCAACTCGTGCTCTGCTTGCGCCAGCAGGTCAGCCGCCACATACGAAGGATTCGCGTGGTTATCCGCAATGACCATGGTCTCAGTCGGTCCGGGCAAACTGACAATGCCCACCGAGCCATAGACTGCCCGCATCGCCAGCACGACAAACAGGTTGCCCGGTCCGGCAATCTTGTCCACCTGCGGCACCGACGCGGTACCATATGCCATCGCGCCGATTGCCTGTGCCCCACCCAGCGCAAACACCCGTTGTACCCCCACCATGTGGGCAACCGCCAGCACCAGCGGGTGCGGCAACCCCGTGTCGCGGCGCGGCGGCGAACACACGATCAACTCATCTACGCCTGCTACCCGTGCCGGAATTGCCGCGTGGAGCAACGACGATGGCAACGGCGCAACCCCCCCCGGTACATACAGCCCCACACAGTGCAGCGGCACCACCATCTGCCCGCGCATACCCTCGGCGCTGTATGCAGTCCACGTAGTGCGTGCCTGATGGGTGTGAAAGCTGGTTAGCCCATCAATCGCCGTTTCAAGTGCTGTTCGCATGGCGGGCGACAAGGCTGCAACCGCCGCCGTAAGCGCAGCAGCAGGTACCTCAAACTGGTCAAGTTCAACCCCATCAAGGCGGGCAGTCCAGACGCGTAAGGCAGCATCACCGTCGCGGCGCACGTCTGCTAGCACACGCGCCACTGCCTGTGCCGGGGTCAGTGCTTCGCCAAAACGAGCCGCGATACCGTCACGAACACGCGACGGTACGGTAACTTCATCGAGCGATACCCGCCGCAAAACGGTGTCGCGGGCAACAGCCACATCAGTGTAGACGCGAATAGGCATGCGTGCCGATTCTCCTTCCCATACTCCGCGAGCACGTCACCGCAAGGCTGTGCTCCCCCCTATTCCCTATTGTACCAGACCCATTGCCCATCTGCGCCGGGTGCCCTGTATGCCCCAGCAAAAGGCTTGACTTTCCGCAGCAGACTCAGTATTATGTACAAGGTCGTATGATGACCGTTGTTTATCGGCTCTCATTCGGCACACCTGCTCAGCTGTTGTGGGGCAGGTTGTGCGACCACCCGCATTGTCAATGGATGGACAATGCACTGCACGCAATGGTGTTGTTTTTGGGGTGGCACCCGAATGAGTAACTATGAGGTTGTATGGACGGTAGGAACAATCCGGGCGTGATTGGCGTAGCATCTGCACTCGTGGCACACACGCCTGTTGGTCAAGGAGGAGGTTAGCAGGGTACATCGTACTCGGTTCATGCTTGCCGTTCTCGCACTGTGCGCCTTGCACAGGCTTTTTTATTTCCTCCACCCACCCGTGTTGTGCCCCCTTCTCTGTCACCAGTAGCTCTGTTGATCGCCAATCACCACGTCGTCTGCTGATGCATTACCACGACTGCACGCAGCGTGGTGCATCCCCGGCATGCTTGGGGATGCCTTCAGAGTTGCCTTGTGATAGTTAAAGGAGGACATGTGTTCAATTGAAACGGCAAACCTATACCCACTATTTGCAGGAACACTTCGCGCTACACGGGACAGGGTCGCTGACTGATTTTCTCAGTCGTCGTAACGATCAGCTTTATCTCGCTGATCGCATGAATATTAATATGATTGCGCGGCGGTATGGTACGCCGCTTGAAATTAGTTACCATCCCCAGATCACGCGCCAGATACAGCGCATGCAGGGCTGGGCAGCCGCAGCCCGCCAGCGTACCCACTACGCGGGCGAGTTTGTATATGCCTACGCAACCAAAGCCAACTTCAACGCCGCCGTCGTCCAGACTGCCCTCCACGCTGGCGCACACTACGAAACCTCCGCGACCACCGATATGCAGATCGCCAGCTATCTGTGGCAAACGGGCGCACTGCCCCCAGACCGGCTGATCCTCTGCAATGGCTCGAAGGAACCCGCCTACCAAGCAGCGATCCTTGCCCTACGACAGGCGGGTTGCACCACCGTTACCCCAGTCCTCGACGACCTCGCCGAGTTTGCCGCTTTCCGGCGTTGCGATCTCCCGCTCCAGTTCGGAGTGCGCGAACGAGCAGCCGGCAACCGCGACGGCACCCACCCCGGCAACGACCGCTTCGGGCTGACCCCGGCAGATATTGCGACCATCGCGGACGCGCTCGACGGCAGCCATCACACCCTCACGGTCTATCACGCAATGGTGGGGAGCCAGATCGCCGACATGGAACACTTCCTGTCGCTCCTCCAAGCATCCATCGAAAGTTACTGCCAGCTGCGCCAACGTGTGCCCACCCTGCGCTACTTCAACTTCGGCGGCGGCATGCCCACGTCCGGTTATAGCCTCGGCTTTCACTTCGACTACCATACGTTTCTGCGCCGCCTGATGGAACGCATTGCCAGCACCTGTGCCGCCTATGGTGTGCCCACCCCCCACCTGATCGGTGAGTTCGGACGCTACACGGTGGCAAACCACAGCCTGTACCTCTTCGACGTGGGCAGCGTGAAACCCGCCGCCCAGCCTGACCACCCCGACTGGTACCTGCTCAACGGAAGCCTGATGGTATCGCTTCCCGATATGCTGATGGTCAATCAAGAGTTCATGGTCTTGCCGTTGCACCACTGGGATGCCCCCGTGCGCCCCGTCCGGCTGGCAGGGCGACACACCTGCGACTCGGACGACATCTACCCCCGCGCCGATGCCCCCCCGCTCCTGCTGCCAGATGTCGGCACCGGGCTAGTCCTCGCGGTGTTCGGCACAGGTGCCTACCAGAACATGCTCGGCGGCATGGGTGGCGTGCATCACTGCCTCAGTCCCGAACCCGCTCGCCTCACGATTACGCAGCAAGACGGGCACCTCGTCTTCCACAGCAAGCCCCGCCAGACCCCCAACGCGATCTTGCATCTGCTGGGCTACCCAACCAGCGACATCGCCGCCTTTGCCGGGTCGGTAGCCTACCAGCCGCAACCACTGCCACGCCGTGCCAGCTAGCGTGCCCTCACTCCCGGATACCCCCCGGATGCCCTACCACGTCATCCGGGGGCACTGCCCCCTGTGCCTCGCTAGAACGACCCAACCAGCGACCCCGTTACCAACAGAAACACCAGCGAAATAACCGACGCGACGACCGTTACCATAAACATATCAAAGTAGGCTTCGCGGTGGGTTAGCCCACACACCGACAGCAACGTGATGACTGCGCCACTATGCGGCAGCGCGTCAATGCTGCCCGCCGCCACCACAGTCACGCGGTGTAGCAGGTCGGGCGAAATGCCCTGCACCGCAGCCTGTGCCGCGAATGTATCACCAAGGGTCTCAAGTGCAATGGTCATGCCCCCCGATGCCGAGCCAGTAATGGCGGAGAGTAGCCCCACCGACACTGCCAGCCCCACCAGCGGGTTGTCGCCACCCAGCGACAGAATAAAATCACTCAGGATGACAAAACCCGGCAACGCTGCAATGACCGCGCCAAAACCGACCTGACTCGCCGTGTTGAAGATGGGCAGTACCGACGCATCCGCGCCTTGGTTGAGCGTTGCCTTCAGGTTGACAAGTCGGCGATAGTTGAGGGCAATAATCGTCACGACCGACAACGCCAGCGCAATCGTAATCGCCCACAGCCCGCGCACCTCTTCAATGGTGGTGCTGCCAAACATTGGTTCCGCGAGGTAGCTGGTATCGAGGGCAGGAATGATAAACGACACCAGCACAAAGTTGAGGGCGATCACCAGCACCAACGGCGCGAACGCCACCAGCACCGACGGCGCACGCTCCGGCGCAGTCTCTGGCGGGTGCTCCGCTATTTCCGCAATATCGAAGCCTTCGGTCATCGCGTGTTCGCGCAACTCGGTGGTGCGACTAACCTTGCGCTCTGCACTACCATAGTAGCCCTCACCCTGCGCCTGCGCCTGCCGCACACGCCACTCGATCCACGCAAGGCTCAGCCCAAA
>CAZNQP010000023.1:2231-3640 GCA_964575355.1 uncultured Chloroflexaceae bacterium | reverse complement strand
ATCCCGAAGATACCAACCATGTCGTCTCCTTTGCCGCTCCCGTCAGTCTGCGTACAGGCGGCAGCCTAGCCTATCAGACCTGCTGTAGTTGAGAAGTGGCGGCTTGTGCTACGTTATCTGCCATGGTCACCGTGTATGTTATCCCCTATGCCCATGGCATAGTACACCAATTGTCAACCTCCGTCGCCCACACACAGGTTGCACACGGTATGTACCATCCCTGTATAATGGGCATGTGGGGAGCAGTGCCTACCTCGACACCCTGCCTATTGCGATTGCATTGAAAAGAAACGTAGTACTATCTGTGACACACCCAAAATCACACCCTGACATCCATTTGCTGCCAGCGCAACCCGACCAGTTTGCGCTCGTGGCGCGTCTGTTTGAAGCATTGCACGCCTTTAACAGTGAACTCGACCAGTGCTTTGCCCTCGCTGACGAATGGCAACCCCTGCTGGAAGACTATTTCGAGCGCACCCACGCCGACCCGCAAACACTGTGGCTCGTTGCGTGGCATGCCACCGACCCCGTTGGGCTACTCATTCTCAAGTCGCACCGCGACACACCGCTTTTTCGCCACCGCACATGGGTCGAACTCGTGGCGATCTACGTTGCCCCTGCCGCCCGTGGCAGTGGGTTGGGTCGCCGCTTGATGGACTACGCGTACCAATGGACCGCAGCAAAGGGGTGCCGCCGCCTGCAACTGTACGTCACTGCCAGCAATACCGCCGCCCGTGACTTCTACCGCGAGTGTGGCTTGTATCCGGTGCAAGAAATCTGGCGCATGGATGTACAGCTCCCCCCCGAAGCCAACGAGCATGGCGACAGCGACGCAACCGACCTGCTCGAACCGGGGCACTCCAACTTCGGCTGACTGCCGCTAGAGCCAGCGGCGCACGCGGGCACAGTAGTCGGCGTATGCCTGCCCGAAGCGGTGTCGTAGGTAGTGTTCTTCATAGCGGATGACCTGCTGATACAGGGCAGTCAGCAACAGCGGCAGCAGCACCAACGGATACAGCGCATTCCCCAGTAGCGCAAGCCCGGTGTACAGCAGTGCCATCCCCACATAGATCGGGTTGCGGCTATAACGGTACGGTCCATCCGTCACGAGGGCTGTGGTAGGCTGGTGCAGGCTCACACTGGTGTGCGCGTGCTGCATCGCCCGTAGCGCACTGCCTGCGAGCAGCACGCCCCCCACACAGGCAACACTCCCCACCCCCACACGCACACGGCGCGGCAACGGCACGCGCACTGGGCGCAGGGCGTGGACGATGCCGCCCACGAGCAAGCCCCCCGCAAATAGCCCCGGCGGGTACGCTCGCGGGTTGACGGTATCCGACTCTGACGTATGGTCTGGCATGCGGTACGCCCTCCTCCTCGTCTTCTCTATTTCTGCGCTATCGCAGCGG
>CAZNQP010000023.1:0-2131 GCA_964575355.1 uncultured Chloroflexaceae bacterium | reverse complement strand
CTATCGCAGCGGTTGACCCGCAAACGATTGGTTGCCTCTCTAGTATAGCAGGGTATAATAGGTGGCAAAGCGTCATACACGAAGCGAGGAGATATGGGAACCACGATAGAAACCGCCCGCGGCATGCGCGATGTTTTGCCCACCACACTGCACCAGCGCAATGCCCTCGAACACCGCTTGCACGCTGTAATTACCAGCTACGGCTATGCCTTCCTTGACCTGCCGATTGTCGAACAACACGACCTGTACCGTCGCAAGCTCGGCGAAGAACTGGTGAGCAAACTGTATTCGTTCGAGGTTGGTGGGCGACAACTTGCCCTACGCCCCGAATGGACAGCCTCGGTGCTCCGCGCCTACGTCAATAGCATGCAAGACCAACCGCTACCGCTCCGGCTCGCCTACAGTGGTCCCGTCTTCCGCTACGAACGCCCGCAACGCCACACCTATCGCCAGTTTACCCAGCTTGGCATCGAGCTTGTCGGGGCACCCCCCCCCCGTGCCGATGCCGAAGTGATTGCGCTGGCGTGCGCCGGACTTGATGCGGCTGACATTAGCGGCTATAAGGTGTCCATCGGGCATATTGGTGTTGTGCGCCAGATACTTACCGGAATGGGCTTGAGCCGCCGCAACCAAGGCATGCTGATCTGGAACCTCGACCGTATGCGCCGCGACGGTGCCGCCGCACTGCGCCACCAGATGCAACCGCCCGCACTGCCGCTCCCAGTAGACCCCGCCCTCCTGCGCCACCTTGATGACAAGCAAGCCGCCGAGATGCTGCTGCGCGTCACCACCGAAATGCAGATTGATCTGTCGTATGGCACACGCTCCCCCGAAGAGATCATCAACCGCCTTGTCCGCAAGTTACGCCGTGGCGACCAGCAACCCGCCATGGAACGGGCAATTACCCTGCTAGAGGAACTGGTTGCTATCACCGGCACCCCGGACGAAGTGCTGCATCGTACCGAGGTGCTGTTGCATCAGTATGACATCACCGCCCCCGCCCTCGAAGAACTCCGTGACGTGCTTGACCTGCTCACTGCCCACGGCATCCGCGACGACCAGATTATGCTCAACTTGACGTTGGGGCGCGGCTTGCATTACTACACCGGGCTGATCTTTGAAATCTACGGGCAAAACAACCTCCAACTCTGTGGTGGTGGTCGCTACGACGACCTCGTGACTGCCCTCGGCGGCACACGCCCCATCCCCGCAGTCGGCTTCACCTACGGGCTAGAGCGGTTGCTGGCAGCGACCGAAACCCCCCCGCCCCCACACACTACACCTGAGCGGGTGCTCGTCGTTGCGGAAGAGGATGCCGACTACCCCTATGCCATCACGGTAGCGGCACGGCTCCGCACAGCAGGCTACCACGTCCTGCTCGATACACGCGGGCGCAGCCGTGCCAGTAACACCCGCGATGCCACCCGCCGCGATGTCGCACACCTTGCCAGTGTGAGCGCAACCGAACGGAGCGCACGGACGGTACGCTGGCACACCCTGAGCACGCAAGCCGAACACCAGCTTGCCCTAGATGACCTGCCGCGCAGCACAGGAGCCAACCAATGACATGGCTTGTGGTGGGGCTGGGCAACCCCGGCGAACGCTACCGCAACACGCGGCACAACATCGGCTTTGCCTGCCTCGATTACCTTGCCAGCGAATACGGCATGCGCTTCAGCACGAAACGCGGCAAGGCAGTACTCGCTGAAGGGCGCATCGGCGATGAGCGATTGGTACTGGCACAGCCGCAAACCTATATGAACCTGAGCGGGCAAGCCGTATCCGCGCTCCGCAACTGGTACAAGATTGACCCCGCCGAGCGGTTGCTGGTCATCTACGACGACCTCGACTTACCCTTCGGGCGGCTACGGTTGCGGCAGCAGGGTAGCCCCGGCACCCACAACGGTATGAAGTCTATCGTCGGGCAACTGGGGAGCCAGCAGTTTCCGCGCATCCGGGTGGGCATAGACCGCCCACCCCCACAGTGGGACGTGAAAGACTACGTACTAGGCAAGTTCACTGCCACTGAGCAGGCAGACCTGCCCGACCTGTACGAACGGGTCGCGGCGGCAGTCACGCGCACGGTGCGCGAGGATTTCGTTGCCGCGATGAACAGCTTCAACTAGTCGCC
>CAZNQP010000022.1:30705-48012 GCA_964575355.1 uncultured Chloroflexaceae bacterium | reverse complement strand
AGGGCGTAGCCTGCCCGATCATACAGCCATACAGCGCGTGCAACATTGGGGTGAGGGCGACCAGCGGCTCTGCGTCACCAGCGCGGGGTGCCACCATCAAGCTATTGTGGCAAGCTATTGTGGACATTCGACCCCAGACCGGGTGCTTCGAGGTACGGGTCCATGCCCGGAAACGGTGTTAGCATCGGCATTTTCCCCGTCCTCCTGTGGGGCTTCCCGTGGGGCTATTGACATTCTGCTGGCACCATACCACAAGCGACAGCGCGACGACCCGCGCCCGATCTGCCGTCTATCAGGTTGCGTATCAGGTACGCATCACCTGACTGCCAGTTTCAGTTATTTGTATGTCAAAGTACAGGCTGTTATAATAGAAAGCCACGGAACCAACCTGCACACGGCTACCGTGTTGCATAACAGCATAGAGACGTACATGACAGGAACCAAACGTTATCTGCTGCTGCTGGGAGCCTTGTTGCTACTCATGGGCGCGGGCTTCGGCACACAGGTGCCCCTCACGTCGTCCCCAGCAGTACCCACAGTGCCGCCCCTCGCGCCGCACATGCCGGGCGAACTGCTCGTGGCACTCACCCCCGGCAGTACCCTGCAAGCACCAGCCAGCAACACACAACCCGCCAGCGGGAGCCTCGCCGCCGTGCTCGTTGACTATGGCGTACAACAGGTACAGCCCCTCGCAGGCGTGCCGCGTACCTATCAGGTGCGCTTCGACCCCACCCGCGCCGTGCAGTCGGTACTCGCCGCTGTGCGTGCCCACCCCACCGTGGCATATGCCGAACCCAACTATGTGCGCCACTTGATGGAAACCCCCGACGACCCCTTCGTGCGTGAACAGTGGGCACTCACCACTATCGAAGCATTCGCCGCGTGGGATACCACCACGGGCGGTGCAGTCGTGGTTGCCGTGCTCGATACGGGTGTCCTGACTAAACACCCCGACCTCAACGATAAGCTCCTCCCCGGCTACAACGCCATCAACGGCAGCAGTTCCGCCAACGACGACAACGGGCACGGCACCGCCGTATCCGGCTTGATCGCCGCCGAAACCGACAATGGGCGCGGCATCGCGGGCATGTGCTGGGAATGCAAGATACTGCCCGTCAAGGTGCTGAACGCCCGCGGCAGTGGCAGCGATGCCGCCGTCGCACGCGGTATTCGCTGGGCAACCGACGCAGGCGCACGCATCATCAACCTGAGCCTCGGCGGGTCAGGCGACAGCCGCGTGCTCCACGAAGCCGTGCGCTACGCCCACGAACGGGGCGTGTTCGTCGTGTCAGCATCGGGCAACGAACGGCAGAGCGGCAACCCCGTCAACTACCCCGCCGCCTACCCCGAAGTGATGGCGGTGGGGGGCACCGGCAACAACGACCAGATCACTGGCTTCTCAAATACCGGCGACCACCTCGACATCTCCGCCCCCGCCGTTGGGCTGTGGACGACCATACCCGGCGACCGCGAATACGGACCGCCCAACGGCACCTCGTTCTCGTCGCCGTATGTCGCGGGCACGGCGGCACTGCTTGCGACGCTCCGCCCTGACCTGTTTGCCACCGACCTGAAGTGCATCCTTGAAATGAGTGCCGACGACGTAGGTGCCCCCGGCAAAGACCCCGAACACGGCTGGGGACGCTTGAACGCACGCCGTGCCGTCGAAGCCGCCCGCCAGTACACCGAATGTCCGCTGGGCACGACCGTGCTGCCTGCGCCGTCGTTCCCCGCCGAATCACAAGCCTTCAAGCCCGTACCACCGCAACCGAGCACCGCCGAGTTGACATACTTCCCCGAAACCATGCACACCGTGCGTGGTGCCTTCAAGACCTACTGGGAGATGCAGGGCGGACTCGAGATTTTCGGCTTCCCCATCAGCGAAGAGTTCTATGAAGCGGGCGACGACGGCGGCGAATATCTGGTGCAATACTTTGAACGCTACCGCTTCGAGTTGCACCCGCAAAACCCGCCGCCCTATCACGTCCAGTTGTCGCGGCTCGGTCCGCTTGTGTTAGAATTGCAGGGGCGCAACTGGCGTAGCTTTCCGCGCGGTACGCCGTCTGCGGGGTGCGTTTTCTTTGAGGATACGGGGCAAACCCTGTGTGAGCCATTCCTCTCGCACTGGCGCAGCAACGGGCTAGAGTTTGACGGCATCCGGGGCACAAGCCGCGAAGAGAGCACCGCCCTGTTCGGGCACCCCATCTCGCCGCAGCGCGTCGAAGAGGTGTCGCCCGGCGTGTACGTGACCGTGCAGTGGTTCGAACGGGCACGCTTCGAATATCACGGCGACCGGGGGGTGTTGCTCGGCTTACTCAGTAGCGACCTCGCCCGCTTGCGCGGCTGGCAGTAAACCCTGCCGTCACCCGCATTACACACGCGACATTGCATACGCGACGATAGACAAGAATGGAGCAGTAAATGCGTACATGGTTTGCCCTGCTGGTAGGGCTGGTACTGCTGGTTGCCGGGGCATTGCCCGTGCTCGCGGCTGCCGACGAAACCGCCTTCGAGCGCGTGTGGGCAGCCTCGGACGGCGTGGTTGCCAACGGCGATGTCGCCCGGACGTGGTTCTGGGGACCCGCCCCGCTCTTCACCATTGACGAAAGCTACCGCGAAGGCTTTGAAGGGCAACGCCGCGTGCAGTACTGGGACAAGGGGCGCATGGAGATTTCGAACCCCAACGATGACCCTGCTAGCCCGTGGTACGTCAGTAGCGGCTTGCTGCCCATCGAGATGATCAGCGGGCGTATCCAGACGGGCGACCGCGATACGCAACGCCGTAGCCCTGCCGACATCCCGATTGTCGGCGACCCTAGCCGCGACACCAACCCCGACGCGCCTACCTATGCCGATTTCTTCGCCGTGACCACGGTCTTCCTCGATAGCCGCCTCGTGCCCGTCTCCGCCGACCCGATTGGTCCGATTGCCGCCGACAGCCCCGCCCCGCCGCGCTTCGGCGACCTCGTTGCCGAGCAACTGCTGCCGGGCGGCGAAATCCAACGCCGCCCCGACCTCGCCGCGTCGGTACCGGGCACGCGCCTCGTCTACTACAGTGGCGTGCTTAGCCACAACATCCCCGAAGTGTTCTGGAACTTCTTGCAGCAGATCGAGCCGCCACAGGTCAACGGCATTGACCGCCCCGACATGATCGCCGACTGGGTGTATCTGGTGGGCTACCCCGCCAGCGAACCCTACTGGGTGACAACCAACATTGACGGCTTTCCACAAGACGTACTGGTACAGGTCTATGAGCGGCGCGTGCTGACCTACAACCCTGACAACGCACCCGGCTTGCAGGTGCAGATGGGCAACACCGGGAGCGATTATTACCGCTGGCGGTACGAACTGACCTCGCCGCCGCCCGCGCCCAACTTCGTGCGCCCGCCCAACCGCGATGCCACCGTTGAGCCGCAAGAAGGACCGGCAGGCACCACCTTCGCGGTCACGCTGTTCGGCTTCGACCCCGGCGAAGACGTGAGCATCTGGCTGACCTTCCCCGACGACTCGGTACTCGAAGCCCCCCAACTGGGCAGAGCCAACGCAAACGGCGAGGTCACGCTGTTTGAAGAAGTGCCCATTACCATCTTCACCAACGTAGACGACCCACAGGGCGTGTGGGCACTGACGGGCGTGGGAGCGCGGAGCGAGCACATCTCGATTGCCTACCTGACCGTGCTGCCGCCGCAGTAGGCACCCTAACCCCAAGACCCCCAAGCGCAGGCTACCGCCCGGAGCGTTCCCTCACCGTGGTTGTCATCATGACCTTCACCGTGGAAGTGGAATGCTGCGGGCGGTTTCGTGGCAACGAACAGAATCGTGTACAATAGGTACTAGGATGCACCGGAGCCACCGCAACCGAAAGTACAAGCCGAGTAATGCGCGTCGTCACCACAGCCGAAATCCGCCACCTCGAACACATCACCGTCGAGCGCGGGCACGCCACATGGGTCGGCTTGATGGAACAGGCAGGCTGGAGCGTCGCGCAAATCGCGCTGTCGCTGCTGGGCGACGCACGCGGCAAGGCAGTGCTGGTGCTGGTGGGCGCGGGCAACAACGGCGGCGATGGGCTGGTGGTGGCACGCCACCTGCACGATGCTGGGGCACAGGTGTCGCTCTATCTCTGGCGGCGCGACCACCCCACCAACGACCCCAATTGGCAACGTTGCCGCCAACGCGCCATTGCCGAATATACCGCCGCCACCGACCCGCAGCAGCAGACGCTACGTGCGCTGGTGGCACCCGCCGTGCTCATCGTAGATGGCTTGCTGGGCATTGGTATTACGCGCCCAGTGAGCGATGACCTAGCCGCCATCGTGCAGGTTGTCAATGCCCGCCCGCGCAGCACGCGCCTGCTGGCAATTGACGTACCGACAGGCATCAATGCCGACACAGGCACCGTCGCGGGGGTTGCCCTCCGCGCCGATGCAACCGCCGTTGCAGGGCTGTACAAACGCGGGCTGTTGCTCTATCCGGGGCGGAGCTACGCCGGAGCGTTGCACCTCGCATCGCTCGATCTATTGACCGATGAAATGGAGAACGACACCATGAGTGAAACCCTGAGTGGGGGCGAACTGCGGGCACTGCTCCCCGCCCGCCCCGACGATTCGCATAAAGGCACCTACGGCAAAACGCTGGTCATCGCTGGCTCGTACAACTACCCCGGCGCGGCGGTGCTGGCAACGGCGGGTGCCGCCCGTGCCGGTGCCGGTCTCGTGACGCTGGCAGCCCCACGGGGTGTGCTCGCCCTGACGACAGGCACGCGCTTGCCCGAAGTGACGTTGCTGCCGCTTGCCGAAGCAGGAAGCAACCCCTCGCCCGACGCACTCAAAGAGATGTTTGCCAAACTGAACGACTACCACGCCATTCTGATCGGTCCCGGTCTGGGTACCGAAGACGAAACGCGCACGTTCCTGCTGCGCGTGCTCGGTGTCTCCACACCGCGCACGGTGCGCCGCGTCGGGTTTCGCACCGCCGAAGAGGAGCCAAGCGACAGCAGCAGCGCACGCCCCACCCTCCCGCCGCTCGTGCTCGATGCCGACGCACTGAACATACTGGCAGCAATGGACGACTGGCAACCAAAGCTCCCCCCCAACGGCTGCGTGCTCACGCCGCACCCCGGCGAAATGCGCCGCCTGCTCGCAGTGGACGAACTGCCCGCCGACCCCGTGCAGGTTGCCAGCGATGCCGCCCGCGACTGGCAGCAGGTCGTGGTACTGAAGGGTGCCACCACCGTGATCGCCAACCCAGAGGGGCGCACCGTGCTGCACAGCGCAGGCAACGCCGCGCTTGCCACGGCGGGCACCGGCGACGTGCTCGCGGGCGTGATTGCCGCGCTACTGGCACAGGGGCTTTCCCACTTCGACGCGGCGGTACTGGGGGTTCACCTGCACGGCATGGCGGGCGCACTGGTACGCGACGAGCTAGGCACAATGGGTGCGCTGGCAAGCGATCTGGTGCCGCGCTTGCCCTTCGTCGTGCAGCAGTTGCTCGCCGACGAAGCGGAAGACTAGCCCCATGCATGCCGTAGACCTCATCGAGCGCAAGCGCGACGGCGGCACCCTCACCGACGCAGAAATCGCGTGGCTGATGGACAGCTACGTGCGCGACGAGGTGCCCGACTATCAGATGGCGGCATGGGCAATGGCAGTCTACCTGCGGGGCATGAGCAACACCGAAACCACCGCGCTCACACTGGCGATGGCACGGAGCGGCACCATGCTTGACCTCCGCGACATTGCGCCCGTCGTCGTAGACAAACACTCAACGGGCGGCGTGGGCGACAAAACCACGCTGGTGCTCGTGCCATTGCTCGCGGCTATCGGCTTGCCCGTCGCCAAGATGAGCGGGCGCGGGCTGGGCTTCAGTGGCGGCACCATTGACAAACTAGAGAGCATCCCCGGCTTCCGTACCGACCTGAACGAGCAGGAAATCCGCGCGGCGGTGCGGCGCGTGGGGCTGGTGGTCACGGCACAGTCGGGCGAACTTGCGCCCGCCGACAAGAAGCTCTACGCGCTACGCGACGTGACCGGCACGGTTGCGTCCATCCCGCTGATCGCCGCCAGCATCATGAGCAAGAAGATTGCGGCAGGCACCACCCACGTCGCCCTCGACGTAAAGTACGGTAGCGGCGCGTTCATGCGCGACATCGCACAGGCACGCGAACTTGCCCAGACGATGGTCAGCATTGGGCACAACACCGGGCGCAAGATGATCGCCGTGCTCAGTTCGATGGAGCAACCGCTTGGCTACGCTGTCGGGAATGCGTTGGAAGTTGCCGAAGCGATTGAGGCACTGCAAGCAGGCACCCCGCCCGACCTGCTGCACCTGTGCATGGAGCTTGCCGCCCACCTCGCGGTGCTAGCAGGACGCGCCCCCGACCACGCTACCGCGCTCTCGTTGCTCCGACACGCCCAGCAGAGCGGGCAGGCGTGGGAGCGTTTCCGCGCGATGGTCGCGCAGCAGGGCGGCGACCTCGCCTATGTGGACGAGCCGCAACGCCTGCCGCGTGCGCCAGTGGTGGTGCCGTTTGCCGCGCCGCGTGCGGGCTATGTCGCACAGATCGAGGCACAGGAGTTGGGCATGAGCCTGAACGAACTCGGCGGCGGGCGCACGCGCAAGGGCGACCCGATTGACCCCGCCGTGGGGTTGGTCATTCACGAGCGCGTGGGCGACCATGTGCAGCAGGGCGACCCGCTGATCACCATTCACGCCCGTAGCCACGCCGCTGCCGAAGCCATTCTCCCACGCCTCACCCGCGCCTACAGCATCGCGGCAACGCCCGTGCCCGCCCCGCCGCTCATCGCCGAAGTGGTCACGCCAGCGCAGCAGTAACCCATCGCCGCCGCTTGCCGCACTCTGCTATACTGTGGCTATGCAACGGACTACCATTACCACGGGTACGCCGTGGGAGCAGATTGTCGGCTACAGCCGCGCCGTGCGCGTCGGCAGCACCGTCGAGGTGGCGGGCACCACTGCCGCCGATGAGCACGGGCGCGTGGTCGGCGTGGGCGATGCCGCCACCCAAACACGCTACATCATCACAAAGATGGAGCACGCCCTTCAACAGTGCGGCGCGTCGTTGCGTGACGTAGTACGCACCCGTATCTATGTTACCAACATTGCCGACTGGGAGGCGGTGGGGCGTGTTCACGGCGAGTTCTTCGCGGCAGTGCAGCCCGCCACCACGCTGGTTGCGGTCAGCCGCCTGATAGACCCCGCCATGCTGGTGGAAATTGAACTGACCGCCGTGCTGACCGACCCGGTAGCCTAGCGCGTCACTGCCCGTCACAACACGTTATTCGGGGGGCGATTGCCACAGGCTACGCCGCGACGGTGGCAAGGGCGGCGGCACACCGGGGGTGTGGGTACCTGCCTCCAGCCACGCCTGCCGCGCATGGTGCGCCTGCGCGAACCACGCAAGCAGGGCTTGCTCGTCGCCTGTCTGGAGCCACTCTTGCACCTGCGCCAGTTCTGCCTGTGCGCTGTTGAGCCAGTAGGTCAGGGCGGTGCTGTTGGTGGCGCAGATGTCGCGGTGCATAGGCGGGTCGCCACTGGCAAGGCGCGTCATGTCGCGGTAGCCCGTGGCAGCAAGCGCACCCATGTCATACCAGCCCATGCTGCGCGTCGTCACGGTTGCCAGCACGGTTGCCAACACAAACGGCATATGCGACACCCCGGCGACGTAGGCATCGTGTTCTTGGGCATCTATGAAGTAGGGGCGTGCCCCCACCGTACTTGCCAGCACCTCAACCATGCGGATGGCGGTATCAGTGGCACGCACGTCGGGGACAAGACAATAGACCGCCCCCACAAATAGGTCGGCGTGTGCTGCGTCGGGACCCGATTGCTCGCTCCCCGCCATTGGGTGCCCCCCAACAAACGACACCGTGTCGGGTAGGTGCGCCGTTGCCCACGCCATGATGTCGGCTTTGGTGCTGCTGACATCCGTCACGACGCACCCCGCAGGCAAGAGCGGCGCGAGGGTGGGTAGCAGGTCACGCAGCACCAGCACGGGCACCGCCAGCACCACCAATTTGGCATCGGCAACCGCAGTAGCGAGGTCGGGGGCAACCGTGTCTATCGCGCCGCGAGCACGGGCAATCGTGCTGTTGGCACGTTGGGTGTCATAGCCCGTGATACGCACCGGCACCACGCCGTTCACGCTATGCACCAACCCACCCTCGCGCTGCACCGCCAGTGCCAGCGAGGTGCCAATCAACCCCATACCAATTACTGTCATGTGCAACATAGTGTTGTCCTTGCCAGCCGTGTCCTTGCCAGCCGCCACCCGGTCAGGCTTGCCCAGAGCTAGCTCGCGGTCAGGCTTGCCCAGAACTAGCTCGCGGTCAGGCTTGTGCGGAACCAACCCGCACCCGTGCGAGAAAGAGCAGTTCGGCAACCACCAGTATGAGCAGTACTAGCAGCATACTGACCCAGCCGAAGACCCCTAAACCCGCCAGTATCACAGCACTTGCCGCCAGTGCGCCCACCTCATAGGCTTGCCGCCGAGCGCGCCGCAGGTCGTGCTGGCGAGCACGCCCCTGCAACAGCCGTTGCCCCACAACATACACAAACGGCAGGACGACTGCGGCAACCGTCCAGAAGAGTGCTGCCGTGAGCAGCACGTACACCGGTATATCGGGCAACCAGAGTAACCAGCGCGTCGGAGGTGGCACAAAGGCGAGGGTGTAGAGCAGCATAAACGTGCCAAACACCCCTTCAACAGCAAGACCCGTAAGTTGCATAGTATGCTCAACTGGCACAAATGTCAACATGCTAGCAAGAAAGACCAGCCCGCAAAAATAGAGCCGTTGCGGGGCAAAGGGGTCTGGCTCGCGGTCGAGTTGCGCCAGAAACAGGAGCGCAAACACGCCCGCCCAGCACAGCCCCGCCGCCAATGCCACCAGCAACGACCAGCGCGGTGACGGGCGCGTGGCGACGGGTGGGGCAGCCGGGGGCGCAGGCGACGTTACCGGGTGCGCCTGCGCGCGGGCACGGCGCGGGCGGCGTTTGCGCGGCTGGTCGCGGGTCTGGTCACTCACGCCCTGCTACCATTCGGGGTGTTCATGCAGTGCATCCACATCCCACGTCACGCGGGCAAGCCGTTGCCGCAGCAGGTGGTCTGCCAGCACCAGTGCCAGCATTGCCTCGGCAACCGGCACGAGGCGCGGCAGCACCGTCGGGTCATGCCGCCCTTTCACCTGAATGGTCGTCGGGGTACCGTCGCGGTCTACCGTCTGTTGCGCTTGTGCAATGGACGAGGGCGGCTTGGCAGCGAGCCGCACGACAATTTCTTCGCCCGTGCTGATGCCACCGAGAATGCCGCCGTGGTTATTGCTGGCGGTGCCGATGCTGCCATCGTGCCGGGGCACAAACGCATCGTTATGCTCAGAGCCGCGCATGTCGGCAACCGCGAAACCCGCGCCTAGCTCCACGCCCTTGATCGCGGGGATGCTAAACATTGCTTTCCCGATGTCGGCTTGCAGCTTGTCGAAGACCGGCTCGCCCAGACCCGGCGGCACGCCACGGGCGCGTACCTCGACTACGCCACCGAGCGAGTCCAGCGAGCGGCGGGCAGCATCCACGCGGGCGATCATCTGCTCGGCAACTTCGGGGTCGGGGCAACGCATAATATTACGCTCGATCTCGGCTTCGTCAATAACGCGGGCACGTAGGTCGCCCAGTTGCAACGTGTAACCCACCAGTTGCACGCCGACGCTCGCCAACAGCCGCCGCGCAATTGCGCCGCCCGCCACGCGCCCAATCGTTTCGCGGGCGGACGAACGCCCGCCGCCGCGCCAGTCGCGGAAGCCATACTTGGCATCCCAGCTATAGTCGGCGTGTCCGGGGCGATAGCTATCTTTGATGTTGGTGTAGTGCTGCGATTTAGCATCTTGGTTGAACACAACCATGCTAATCGGCGTGCCCGTCGTGCGCCCCTCAAAGATGCCCGAAAGTATCTGCACGCTATCGGCTTCGCGCCGCTGCGATGTGACGGCACTCTGCCCCACGCGGCGGCGGTCGAGTTCGCGCTGGATGTCGGTCGTGTCAAGCTCCAGCCCAGCGGGGCACCCGTCCACGGTGCAACCGACCGCCGCGCCGTGCGATTCGCCCCATGTGGTGAGCCGGAAGACCTGCCCAAAGCTATTTCCTGCCATTGCTGTTGTTCCTCTGGCGGCAACTGCCGCAGTCTGCGCGTGTCACGGTATCACGGTGTCACGGTGTCACGAAAGGGGGCGCGTGCCCCCCTTGTCCTGTGTGCAGTATGCCAGCAATGGCGCGTTCTGGCAAGTGCTACCCTGTCATCACGGGCTGCCAAAGGGGTAACGTGGGCAACAGGGTTGCCGTCTGCCCGTACACTGCGGCGTGCTGACGTGCCACCTGCGACCATGTGTAGTGCTGCTCGATGGCTTGCAGGGCGTTGCGGGCGCGTTCGCGTGCCCACTGGGGGTGCTCCAGCGTGTGCAAGATGCCCCACGCCAGCGAGTCGGTGTTGCCCGGCTCTACCAGAATACCCGTCTCGTGTGGCTGCACAATGCCCTGCAAGCCGCCCGTCCGTGCCACCACCACTGGGCACCCGTGCGCCATCGCTTCCAGCGCGACAATGCCGAACGGCTCGTAGAGCGACGGGAACACGGCAGCATCGGCGACGCGGTACAGGCGGTCGCGGGTATCGTCGCTGATGCGCCCCACAAGCCGCACCCGGTCGCCCAGCCCCTGCGCGGCTGCGTGGTCGGCGAGGGCGGCAGCCTGCGGACCGCCCCCCGCGATGATGAGGCGGGCGGGGCGTTGCGCCGCGACGCGCTGCCACGCATCGAGCAAGACCTGCACGCCTTTTTCGTAGACCAGCCGCCCGATGAAAAACACCAGTTGCTCGCCGTCGGCGGCATAGTGGCGGCGAAAGTTACGGGCATCGGCGGTGTTGACGAAGGGCGACGGGCGCAGGTAGACCGCGTTGGGGATGACGGCGGGACGCTCGGCAGGCAAGCCGAAATAGTCGTGCAATTGCCACGCCATGTAGTGCGAGCAGACAATGACCTGCTGCGCCCCCAGCACGAGGTCACGCTCGATAGCGTCAATCTGGCGCGATGCCGGTGCGGTGAGTGTGCCCTGCCAGCGTCCGCGCTCGGTGGCATGGATCGTCGTAAGCAACGGCAATGCCCGCCGCTCTTGCACGGCGCGGGCGGTCTGGGCGGTCATCCAGTCGTGGTTATGGATCAGGTCGAAGGGGGTGTGTGCGTGCCAGCGGAGCGCGTGCGCGGTGAGCGTTTCGTTGATACGGCTGACTGTTGCTGGGTCTACCGCCATACTAGGTGCGCTCCCAGTAGCACGCGGCTCGATAGGCACGCGCACCACCTGCATACGCGGGGCAACCACGCTATGCCCCACCCCGCCCCGTAAGGCAGGGGTGAATAGCGTGACCCGCACATCGCGCACACGGGCGAGGGCGGGCAGCAGGTCTCCGACGTGCTGCCCCATGCCCCCAACAAGATGGGGGGGATACTCCCAAGATAACATTAACACATGCATGGTGTTTGTCTACAGTGCGAACCGGGCACTGTACTCCTTTCTGCTTTTGTCTCAACCCGTTCGTCACACAACGCCCGCGTGTCGCGGTGCGGTTAGCGGTGCGGTTCTCCTACGGTTGCGCCGCTCGGCACCCGGTCTGTCGCAGCAAACGCACTGGCAGGCGTGCGGGGGCATACAACCACATTGCGCCCAATACGCACGCCATCTGGGATGCTGGCACGGGTGCCCACCAGCGTCAAGCCGGTATTCAGCCATTCGGGGGTTACCCCGTTCGGCGTGTTGTCGTGCCCGTCGCCAAGGAGCACGTTGCCAGCAACCTCTGCATTTTCATCAATTATACACCTATCAATGACGCTGCCTACCCCGATCACGGCATCATTGAGCACAATTGAGTCGCGCACGATGGCATCGCGGGCAACGACTACCCCCGGCGAGATGATCGAGCGCGTCACCACGCCCTCAATGCGTGCGCCGTCGGAGATGAGACTGTTGTCTACCTGTGCGCTGGTGCCAATCTCGACACCGGGGCGTTGCGTACTGCGCGTATGCGTCACCCAGTCGGGGTTGTACAGGTCGAGCGCGGGCGTTTCGGCGAGCAGACCAATGTTGGCTTCGTAGTATGCCTGCACCGTGCCCACGTCTGCCCAGTAGCCGTTAAACTGGTAGGCGAATACGTCGGCTTCGCGCACCAGCGTGGGCAAGATACCCATGCCGAAGCGGGCGGCGGTAGTGCTGCCCAGCAACTCAAGCAAGAACCCTTTGCGGAACACATACACACCCATCGAAGCCAGCCCGCTACTCGGACCGCGCGGCTTCTCGACAAACGACGTAACCCGCCCACTAGGGGCAACCTCGACCATGCCATAGCGGTAGGCTTCGTGCGGGTTGATGCTATGCACCGCCATGGTCAGGTCAGCGCGTTGTTCGTTGTGCCACGCCAACAACGGGCGATAATCCATATGATAGACGTGATCGCCCGCCAGCAGCAGCACGTCGTCGGCATGCTGGTCTTCGATAAAGTCGCGGTTGTAGCGCACCGCGTCGGCGGTGCCACGCTGCCAGCCGCCGCCTTCGGGCGTGGGCGACGGGTGCAGAATACGCATCCCGCCCTGAGCGCGGTCGAGGTCCCACGGGCGACCTACGCCGAGGTGCTCGTGCAGCGAGCGCGGGCGATACTGCGTCAGCACACCCACGTTATAAATCGCCGAGTTGACGCAGTTGGAGAGCGTGAAGTCTACAATACGGAACTTGCCCGCAAACGGAATAGCGGCTTCGGCGCGTTCGTCCGACAGCACACTGAGGGCGGGCGCAGAGCCACCCGCAAGGATCATTGCGAGGGTACGCGGCATAAGAATGTCCTTTCTCTCTCGCTTATCGCTGGCTATACCGTGCTACCGCTCGGTAGGTCGCCACCGGGAAACTGGTCTTCGCGTCGTCCGGCATTGATGAGCACATTGCGCCCAATACGGATGTTGGCAGGAATGTGTACGCCCTTGCCCACCACGGTCACACCACTGTCGAGCTTGTCGGGCTGCAACTGGTTGGGCGTAGTGTCGTCGCCGTCGCCAAGGTACACGTTCGCACCAATCACCACCTGCTTGTCCACCACCACCCGGTCAAGCACACAGCCCGGTCCAATCCAGCTATCGTTCATCACCACACTGTCGCGCACCACAGCCCCCGGCGAGACGTAGACCCCCGGTGACAGGACAGAGCCTTCGACGTGCCCACGCACAACACAGCCATTGCAGACAATCGAGCCTTGCACACGGGCTTGCGGTCCCAGCTTGGCGGGCGGGCGTTCTTCGCTACGCGTGAAGATCGTCCAGTCTGGGTCGAACAGTTTGAGCGGGCACGTTGGGTCGAGCAGTTCCATGCTGGTCTGCCAGTAGGCACGGATGGTCCCCACGTCTACCCAGTAGCCCATGAAGGGAAAGGCAACCACCCTGTCGTTGCCCGCGATCATGGCGGGAATGACGTGCTTGCCAAAGTCGGTGCGCGGGTCGTCGCTGCTCCCTTCGCTCAAGCGGCGGTACAGCACGTCGGCATTGAAGATGTACACGCCCATCGAGGCGAGCGTGCCCTTATCGCGGGTTTTCGGCTTTTCGCTAAACTCGACAATGCGCCCGTCGTCGTCGGTCGTCATGATGCCAAACTGGTGCGTAATGTCGAGCGGCACGTCCATCACGGCAACGGTCACGTCAGCCCGTTGCTTAACGTGGTAGGCGATCATCGGGTTGTAGTCCATCTTGTAGATATGGTCGCCCGACAGCACCACAACGACATCGGCGCGGCGGTCGCGCACAAAATTGAGGTTTTGGTACACCGCGTCGGCGGTACCCTGATACCACGTCGTTTCATCACGGGCAAGGTAGGGTTGCATCAAGACCACCCCGCCGCGATTGCGGTCAAGGTCCCACGGCTTGCCAATGCCGATATGTTCGTTCAGCGAGTGCGGGCGGTATTGGGTAAGGACGGCGACATCAAACAGCCCCGAATTAACACAGTTCGACAGGGTAAAATCAATAATGCGAAACTTGCCCGCGAAGGGCACCGACGGCTTGGCACGTTCTTCCGATAGCACGCTCAGGCGTGTACCTTCGCCCCCCGCCATAATCATTGCCACAACACGCATACGCTTTACTCCCCCCATTGGTTTGTAGCTGTCTCTCTGCTTCTTATTGTAGCGCGGAGGGCAAGAGCACGGCAACTGCAACTGGGGCGGAATCTCGCACAGCCCACCACACCTACCGCGCCACCCCTGCTATAATATACAGCAACGCGGCACGTCAGCCACAGACGATGTTCAGGAGATAACCGACTATGGTCTCTTACAGCCACGACACGCGCACCCTCCAACCGGGGCAGTACTATGTTGCCATTCGCGGCGAACGCCACGACGGGCACCGCTTCATCCCCGACGCGCTGGCAAAGGGCGCACGCGGGCTGGTGGTTGCCGCCGATGCCACGCTCCCGCCGCTCCCGCCGGAGGTGGCGGTGGTGCGTGCCCCCGACACCGAACTGTACCTCGCGGAACAGGCACGCGCCCGCCTGCACAGCCTCGGCACGCAGGTCGTGGCGGTCACGGGGTCGGTGGGCAAGACGACAACAAAGGGCGCGGTTGTGGCGGTGTTGCAGCAAGCCCATACGGTGGTCACGCCGCAGGGCAACTGGAACTCGCTCCTAGGGTTGTCGCTGACTATCCTCAACCACCTGACGCGCCCAGAAGAACTGTTCGTTACCGAAATCGGCATCTATTACGCGGGCGAGATTACACATGTCTGCCAGTACGTCGCGCCGACGGTGGGCGTGGTCGTCAATGTGCAGCCCGTCCACCTCGACACCATGGGCACCATCGAGAATATCGCGCAGGCAAAGGGCGAGCTAGTGGCGTGCCTGCCGCCGCACGGCACCGCCTGCCTCAATGCCGACGACGAGCGCGTGCGTGCAATGGCGAGCCGTTGCGCGGGCAGTGTGCTGTTGTATGGCGAGCACCCCACCGCCACAGTGCGCCGCGAACGTATTACGAGCGACATCCCGCTGGCGGGCACCTACCGCACGTCAACGGCATTGGCGGCGGTGGCAGTCGGGCAGGTACTCGGCATGGACGATGCCCAGATTAACGCGGGCATCCGCCAGATCAGGAGCGAGAAGGGGCGACTGGTGACGCTACCGGGGCGGGCGGGCTGCACCCTGATTGACGATACCTACAATGCGTCGCGGGCATCCACGGCGGCGGCGTTAGCAGTACTCGCTAGCCGCCCGGTAACGCGGCGGGTTGCCTGTCTGGGCGACATGCTCGAACTGGGCAGCACCGAAGCCGAAGCACACCGCGCTATGGTGCAACAGGCACAGCAGACGGCAGATATGGTGGTACTGGTTGGTTCGCGCTACGGGCAAGCCCTGCACGACCTCGGCATTGCTACGGGCGACACGCTGCACCACTACCCCGTAGTGGAGGATGCCGTGGCAGCACTGGCGGCGGGCACGTTGCCCATCGGGGCGGCGGGCGACTGTGTGCTGGTGAAAGGCTCGGCGGGTATCCGAATGGAGCGGTTGCTGGTCCCACTGCTGCGCCCCGACGTGGACGCAGCGGCGGTGCTGGCGCGTCAGGGGGCGGCATGGCAGTAGCCCCAACCGCATATCAAATACCACAAGCCCGCCATTGCAGACGGGGGAATGGCGGGCGTGCGGCGGAGAAAGGAAGAACATTTAGTTTTCACTGTATATCACTATCATACACCTATTGTGTCATATATTCAAGTAGTGTGCCTCCATCTTCACCAAAATCATTGCCGCGTTGTCCGGCGTAGCCCATGATGTCTCGTGCCCTCCGTCGCCTGCGTGCAGCACTCCAACGCCACAGCTACCTGCTGGCATTCGTGCTGCTGCTGCTGGTCGCGGCTTTGGCGTGGTTCTGGCACGCCCCCGGCGGCACCGCCTTTGCGCTACGGAACACTCTGGTCTACCACTTCGACACATGGCGCGTTGCCACCTTCGGCGCACCGCCACCCGCCCCAATTGCCACCATGACGGGCTGCGTTCGCAACCAGCAGGGCGACCCCATCGCGGGGGCAACTGTGCTGGTTGCCGAGGCGGACGGCACCGCGCACACTGCCACCAGCGACCACGATGGTTGCTACACCCTAACCGCCCCGGCGGGCGACTACATGCCGGTGGTGGCGGCGGCGGGCTACCCCCCGGCAACCGTGGCACGCGGCGGCTACCCCGTCACGCTACCCGCCCAGCACGACATCACGCTGCCACCCGTCAGCACGCCCGCCGTTGTGCCGGGGCGCGACCTGCGGATTGGCGCGCCAGTACGCCTGTCGTGGGACATCCCAGAGCCAAGCATCGCGCAACGGCATGGCCTCACCTTTGACAGCGATGGCAGACCGTCGCAGCCCACCTACCTGTACCTACCTGACGACCCAACGGGGAGCTACCCGGTGCTGCTGGCGGTGTACCCCGGTCCGGTGGATACATGGGAGGGGGTGAGCATTCCACTGGCGGCGGCGGGCTACGCGGTCATTGCGGCGGGTCCGCGCTACTCGCTCGACCTTGACGACGACGTTGCCGAACTGCAACGACTACTCGCATTTGCGCGGGCGGGGGCGTTGCCGCACGCCGACGGCGGGCGCATCGCGGTGCTGGGCGGTAGCTATAGCGGGCTGCACGTTGGGCACATCATGCGGCGCGATGCTGGGCTACGGGGGGTGGTGCTGCTGGGTGCGCCCGCCGACCTGTTCGACCTGCGCCGCCGTTTCAGCGCGGGCACCTTCTCCCCGCCGTTCGGTCTCGATCAGGCAATGATCGCATTGGGCACCCCCGATCAGTTACCACAACGCTACTGGGACTATTCGCTACGCTACCATGTGCGCGGCGACCTGCCGCCGCTTTTGCTGATGCACAGCCGCAACGACGAGGTGGTGCCCTTCCAGCAGACCGAACTGCTGGTAGATGCACTGGATGAGCAAGGGGCGCGTTACGAAGCCTACTTCTTCGACGGCATGTCGCACTATCTGCTGGCAGACCGCCCGTCGCCCGAACTGGACGCGCTGTATCGGCGCACCACCGACTTTCTCGCGGCAGTGCTGGTACCTGTGCCGCCAGAAGCCGGGGACGAGTAGGGCGGCGGGTACGGCGCGGCGGTGCCCGCTGTGGTATCATGTGGGTTACAGATACACGGCACGCGAAAGGCACGCGCTATGCAGTATGTGTTTCCGGGCATGGACCCGTACCTCGAACAGCCAACGATGTGGGCCGATGTCCACA
>CAZNQP010000022.1:0-30605 GCA_964575355.1 uncultured Chloroflexaceae bacterium | reverse complement strand
TTTCCGGGCATGGACCCGTACCTCGAACAGCCAACGATGTGGGCCGATGTCCACAACAGCCTGATTCCCGCAATGCGCGACCAGATAGAGGCACAGCTGCCTGAGCAGTACATCGCGGTCATCACGCCCTATGTCACGCTCGAAAGCATTGAGATTAGCCCCACCCGCCGCGCCTTCTACCCCGATGTGGGTGTGCTGCAAGATGCGGGCGACCCGCCGCCCGCCGCGTCCGGCGACACCGCAACGACGGTTGCTATCGCTGCGCCACACCTCACCGTGCCCGCCGCAATGCACGTGCCCACGCGCTACGCCCGCATCGAGATACGCAGCATCACCCACGACACGCTCATCACCTCGCTCGAACTGCTGTCGCCCGCCAACAAACGCCCCGGTGCCGATGGTGCCGATGCCTACGAAGCCAAGCGACAGGAAATCTTTACCAGTGGCGTGCATCTGCTCGAACTCGACCTGCTGCGCGGCGGCACACGCCCGCAGGTTGCCCGTCCGCTCCCGCCTGCGTCCTACTTCGTGTTCCTCAGCCGTTCGTACCGCCGCCCGCTCGTCGAGGTGTGGCCAATCCAGTTGCACGCGGTGCTGCCAGTAGTGCCCGTGCCGTTGACGTACCCCGACCCAGACGTGCCGCTCAACCTGACCCCGTTGTTGCACACCATCTACCGCAACGCCCGCTATGCGCGACGTATAGACTACCGCGCCGACCCGCCGCCGCCCGCCCTATCGCCGGAGGACGCGGCGTGGCTGGCTGCCCACCTACGGGCGGCGGGGGTGCGGTAACGACGAGGGAGGGAGCGCACGCGATGACACCGCCATTTCCGGGCATGGACCCGTACCTCGAACAGCCAACGATGTGGGCCGATGTCCACAACAGCCTGATGACCGAGCTACGCAAGCAGATCAATACACAACTCAGCCCACACTATGTCGCGGTCATCACCACCTATGTCGCCTATGAAACGCTCGACATTGCCGCCACGTCTGCCCACGCGGTGCCCGATGTCGCGGTGCTGCGCCGTGACGTACCCGCCGCCGTTCCGCCAGCAACGACGACGACCCCCGCTACTGCAACTGCCCCTGCTCCCGTCACCGCGCTGGTAGATTTCCCCACCCGCTATGCCACGATTGAGATACGCGCGGTAGGCAACGATGAACTTGTAACAGTCATCGAATTGCTGTCGCCCGCCAACAAACGCCCCGGCTATGCCCACACCGGGGCATACCTCGCCAAGCGCAATGCCATCCTTGCTAGCCCGGTGCATCTGCTCGAACTCGACCTGCTGCGGCGGGGTGAACGCCCGCCCCTCAATACGCCTGTCCCTGCCGCAACCTACTACATCACCCTCAGCCGCGCCGAGCAACGCCCCACCGTGCTGGTGTGGGCAGTTGGGGTGCAGCAACCCTTGCCCGTGGTGCCCGTGCCCCTGCGTGCCCCTGACCCGGATGTGCAACTGGACATTCAGACGGCACTCCAGACCGTCTATGCCGATGCTGGCTACGCGCGACGTATAGACTACCGCGCCGACCCGCCGCCGCCCGCCCTATCGCCGGAGGACGCGGCGTGGCTGGCTGCCCACCTGCGGGCGGCGGGGGTGCGCGCGTAGCATGCTGGCTGCAATGCTACAGTAGCGTACCGAAACAGGATTGAGGGAACATTAGACTGGATTGGTCACAGCCTGAAGAGCCGCGACTACCTGCTTGATACGGGTGTAGTAGTCACGCATCGTAGCATAGCTAACCCCCATATTTTCGCCGTGGGCAATCTGGTTACGCAGACTGCGAATGCTATTGATCGCCTCCCGCATTTCTGGGGTCAGGCGGTGTTCGAGGTCTTCGCGCCATGTCCTGTCAAACTCGCCCGCCAGTGCCAGCAGGCGTTCAGTGCTAGGTGTGTAAAAGTCATCAAGACGACGCTCCACATAGCCTGCCACCCGTTTGTGGGCAGTACGTCGTGCATAGTCACTAAAGATTTCGTAAACTGCGTATTCAAGGTAGCCTGACAGGAGCACACACAAGTAGCGTGCAAAGTGAGCTTGGAGATATGGATCATCTATGCCATCAACACGCTTGAACAGTTCATCAAGACGGTTTTGCTGGCGTGTGAGTTCGCGTGTCATTATTGAATGTCAGTGAACGCTGCAATGGCAAGTTCGACGCGGCGGCGCACATCAGCATTGTCTCCAGATGATTGCACTGAAACCTGCCAGAACTCTCCTTCTTGTTGCAGCAGTGTTGTGTAAGCTACGCTCACTGCTGTGCCATCGGCGATCTCCCCCTTCCGCAACCGCTCTGCAATACCCACCATAACGGCATCATACACCGCCGCGTTAAAATTGCGGATCGGGCGAAAGGGACGGGTGATATTGTCAGCCACCACAGCAATAGTTGTCGTAAACAGCCTTGTATACGCTATCTCTGCGTCACGATCAAGATGGCGATGCCGCTGCATATAGCGATTGAGGAAATCCTTCATGGGCTTGCGAAAGTCTTGCCATCCATCAAATAACGCAAAGAAACGCAGGATAAGTTCTTGGTCGCGCATACGGTTGCTGGGTTTGCCAAACACTCTACGCCAAGACTCATTCTGATTAAGTTGCCCTAGCAGCTCATTCAGCGAGCCATGATAGATACTCGCACGTATCTCTTGCGGCTGCAAAGCCTTCCCGCCAGTATTGAGCCGCTCGAACACATAGTAGATACTACTATCATCATCATCGGGGCTATTTTGCCGCACAATCGTGGCGTGCAGCAACGCATTGTCGAGCTTCCGCCGATAGCGACCATCGAGGTCATCGTATGTTTTGTCTGCGAACTCGCGTTGGACATGCGAGAGCCTGAAAGGCTTGTCATCTTGGAAGTGCCCGCCATAAAAGTATTGCAGTGTCTTCAGGCGTTGCTGCCCATCAATGACAAGATACTGCTCCGCTTTATCCAAACCCAGAAATATACCGGGGACGGGCAACCCGAGCAGCAATGACTCGATGAAACGGGAGGCTCGCCGCTTATCCCACACATAAGCACGCTGAAAGGATGGAATAAAAATGTCGCCTCTTTCGAGCCGACGTACCAAGCCCTCTACATCAAAATCTGCCCCATAACTAGTGATTTCGTAGTCCAGCGGGACACTAACCTCATCTTCATCATCAACATACTCTACTGATAAACTATCCTCTGATACATCCTCATTTGAGGATGCAAAGAGTTGCGTTTGAGCTGCATCCTTCATCTTTCTTGCACCTTTCACAATTGATTTCTGGGGTCATGATAGCATAGCGCGTCAATACCGCCCCCCACCCCACCGTCACGAGTGGTACAATACCCGTGGTTATGGAAAGCCGTATCACACGCTGGACAACCTACGCACTCGAAGCAGGCTGGCTACTGGCTCTTGCGCTGGTGCCGCTCTACTTTAACCTGCTCTCCGCCCGCCACTTCGAGCCAGACAAAATTAGTGTGTTGCGCGGGCTGGTGCTGCTCATGGCGGCGGTTGCCCTCATCCGTGCCGCCGAACACTGGCGCACCCGCCACGCCACTGCGCCCCCCGACGGGCTATCGCTGGGCGGCGTGTGGCGGTGGCTCACCCGCGTGCCTCTGCTGCTGCCCATGCTCTTCTACGCGCTGGTGTTCCTCGTCACCACCGCAACCTCGGTGGTGCCGCACACCAGCTTCTGGGGGTCATACCAACGGCTACAGGGCACCTACACCCACCTGTCATACATAACACTGGCGATCATTGTGCTTGCCACCATGCGCCAGCGTGCCCAGATTGAACGCTGCGTAACAGTTGCGCTGCTAGCGGGGCTGGGCGTAGCGGGCTATGGCATCATCCAGCACTTCGCCCTCGACCCGCTCAACTGGGGCGGCGACGTGATTAGCCGCGTCGCCTCAACCATGGGCAACTCCATTTTTGTTGCCGCCTACCTGATTATGCTGGTGCCGCTCGCACTGTTCCGCGTCATCACCACCGCCACCGCCGCCCGCACTGCGCCCGCCGACGACCACCGCGCCGCCGCCGTGGGGCACGCCGCTGCCCGTCTGCTACTGATTGGCGGCACACTGGCACTGCTGCTGGCGATGCTCAAGTTTGGCGGCGCGGTGCGCGTGAACGACCTGCGCTACTGGTGGGTGATGCCCGCCGCTATCGGCGTTGCCACCGCCCTCTGGACGCTCCTATTCCACCGCCCCGCCAACGACTCCGCCCGCCGCCTGCCCATGTGGCAGGGCGGGCTATTCGTGGCGTTTCTGCTGCTGTTCGCCCTGACGTTTGTGCAGGCACGGCTGGCGGGGGTGCAAGACATGGTGCCCGCCGCCAACACCACCGACTGGTGGCTGTGGCTGATGGGCGCGATTATCGCGGTGGGGGGGCACGCCATGCTGGTGACAAGCCTGCCGCCGCCGCCCGCCACACCGTCGCGGCTGGCACGCATACTGGACGCTACCGGGTGGGGTGCGCTGACGCTGGCACTGCTGGCAACCATCCTCTTTTCGCAGAGCCGCGGACCGTGGCTGGGGCTGGGTGCGGGGCTGTTTGTGGGGGGCGTGGTGCTGCTGCTGGTGCTGATACGCCGCGCACCCACCGCTGCTGCTGCCCGCCGCCTGCGCTGGCTACTGGGCGGGTGGGTCGCCCTGACCGTCGCGGCGGGGCTGTTCCTCGTTGTGTTCAACCTCTCGAACGCGCCCGTCTTCGCGCAACTGCGCGAGGTGCCGTACATCGGGCGGATGGGGCAACTGCTCGCCGTGGATAGCGGCACCGGCAAGGTGCGCGTGCTCATCTGGGGCGGCGACGAGCACGCCGGGGGGGCGCGTGCGCTCATCCTCAGCGACCCGCTCCGGAGCATCATCGGGTGGGGACCAGAAAGCATGTTTGTCGTCTTCAACCAGTTTTACCCGCCCACCCTCGCCACCCTCGAGTCACGCGGCGCGTCGCCCGACCGCTCACATCAGGCAATGCTTGATGAACTGGTGACTAAGGGCGTGCTGGGGCTGGCAAGCTACTTCTTTGTGGTACTCAGTTTCTACAGTCTGGTGGTGCGCCTGCTACGCGGCACCGACGACTGGTACTGGCAGGTGTGGTACATTGCGCTCCTTGCCAGCATGACCACCCACCTCGTAGAGGGCTTAACCGGCATCCCGATTGTCGCCACACTGCTGCTGTTCTGGTTGCTGCAAGCCCTTGCGGTTGCGACAGGCAGCAGCACCGGGCACCTGACCATCGGGGCACCGTGGTACACACCCGCCACCCCTGCTGCCGCAACTGGCAAGCCCCCCCGCAAGCAACCCGCGCCCACCCCGGCGACGGGTGCCCGCCCGCTATGGCTCGGCGCGTACAGCCTGCTGCTGCTGGTCGCGCTGGCGGTAGCGTGGTGGTTCAACATCAACACGGTGTATGCCGATATGCGCTTCAGCGAGGGCGAAGCGATTGCCGCGCAAGACTTCACCTACGAAGCACAGCTTGTCGCCGCCGAACGCTTCATTGCCAGCATCAACAGCAACCCACGCGAAGACCACTACTACCTGAGCCTTGCCCGTTCGCTCATGACCCTGAGCGAGTATGCGCGGCAGGCACGCGCTGGCAACCCCGGCGACCCCGCCGCCCAGCCGGTAGACCTTGGCGATGTGCTGCGCCTGCCCGATGCACTCGCACTGCAAGCCTTCATCGAGCGCAACAGCCCCACCGCAATCATGCAGCATGCCGAAGCCGCCATGCTCTACGCCCGCGACCTCAACCCGCGCAACAAAGACCACTACGCCAACCTAGGGCGGCTGCACGGCTTCTGGGCGACGTGGCACCCCGACGACCCCACCCATCTGGATGCAGCCGCCGACTGGCTGGGGCAGGCGCACGCCATCGCCCCGAACGATGTCACGCTCCTGACCGAGCACGCCGACACGCTGATCGAGCGGGCGCGGGTTGCCGCCCGCCAACAGGACATGCCCGCGGTGCAGCAGTCGCTCGTTGCCGCCGACCAGCTACTGCAACGCGCCACCACCCTCGACGACGGCTACTGGGAGACCGCCCGCCTCCGTGGTGATATTGCGATAGCCTACGGCGACACCGCCGCCGCCGCCACCCACTACCGCGCTGCTATCGCGCTGGCACCCACGGCGATGCTGCCCTACACGAGCACCATGCCCACGCTGTTTGCCGACGACCCCGCCCGCCTGCAAGAGCTTGCCACGGCGTACACCACCGCCGCCGCAACTGCCCACGATGCCGACACCGCCGCCTACACTGCCGCCGCCGGGCAGCTTGCCGCCGCCGCTGGCGATAGCGACACCGCGCTACAACTACTGCCCGCCGCTCTTGCGGGTGCGCCGAACAACGTACCCGCCCGCCTTGCCTATGCGCGGGTGCTGAGTGACACCGGGCAGTACCGCGCCGCCCTCGAACAAGCCGAGCACGGCTTGACCGCCGCGCAGCAAGACCGCCAGTATGCCCGCGAACAGCTTGCCCTCAGCGACCTGATCGCCGAACTGCGCGGCACACTTGCCCCCCGCGACACCACCAACGACACCGACGGCGACTAGGCATGAGTGCCCTACCCACACCCGTACCCCTATCCCCAGACTTCCATGGCTGGGATGACCTGCATGGATGACCTGCTCCGCAATGTGCTGCTGGTGGGCGTTGCGCTCCTGCTCGCCCTGCTCGCCACGCCGCTTGCTCGCCGTGCCGCATGGCACACCCGGATGCTCGCCACGCCTCGTTCGCCCGACCGCGACAGCCACACCACGCCCGTGCCGCTCCTAGGGGGCGTAGCAATGTACGGGGCGTTTGTGCTTGCGCTCCTGCTGGCGGGCGACCTCGCCTACCTGCGCGAACTCATCGCTATCATGCTCGGTGCCACCATCATGTCGTTGTGTGGGTTGGGCGACGACCGTTACCAGTTTGCCCCCGCCGCCAAGCTGGGCGGGCAACTGCTGGCAGGTACGGTGCTGCTGGTGGGCGGCGTACAGGTACAGCTCTTTGCACAGCCGTGGCTCAACTGGGCACTGACGCTGTTCTGGGTGGTGGGCATCACCAACGCACTCAACCTGCTGGACAACATGGACGGGCTGTCGGCAGGCATCGCCGCGATTGCCGCCGCGTTCTTCGTGCTGCTTGCCATGATGAACGACCCCCGGCAGGTGCTGGTGGGCAGCATGGCGGCGGCACTGGTGGGGGCGTGCCTCGGCTTCCTACGCTACAACTTCAACCCGGCGAGCATCTTTATGGGCGACACCGGGAGCTTGTTTCTGGGCTTTGTGCTGGCAGCCCTCGCTATCAAGCTCCGCTTCCTCGGCAACACGCCACTCGTTACATGGCTGGTACCACTGGCGGTGCTGCTGGTGCCCATCTTCGACACCACGCTCGTCACGGTGTCGCGGCTCCGGCGCGGGCGCAATCCCTTCACCACACCCGGCAAAGACCACCTGTCACACCGGCTGGTTGCGCTGGGCTACACGCGCCGCGAGGCGGTGCTGCTCTGTTACATCCTTGCCTTTCTGGGGGGCATGGCGGGCACCTACCTCACACAGGCAACGCTCCCCGAAGCGGCGGTGCTGGGCAGTGCGCTCCTGCTGGCAGGCGTGGCAGGCATCGTATGGCTCGAACGGGTGTGCCCGGCGGGGGTCCGGGCAGGCTAGCAGGCATTGTGTGCCACCCAGCCACCCAGCCACCCAGCCACCCAGAGCGTGGCGAGAAGCGCATCGCTGCCTGTCGCCGCCCCATTGCCACCCCGCCCCGCCCAATTCGGGGGTTGTATCTCGCCGCCGGGTGTGCTATACTGCGATGCTAGCGACCGGCGCACCCTTTGCGTCGGTTTCCGATTGTACCCGGCTGCAACACACAACCGATGGCACGGTTGAGGAGACACTTGCATGAGCGACAACCTGACACTGACGGTAGATGCACGCACCGTCATAGGCAAACAGGTCAGCAACCTGCGGCGGGCAGGCGTGCTACCTGCCACCATCTATGGCAAAGGTTTTGGACCGATCACGGTGCAGATTGACGAAAAGACGTTTCTGGGCGTGTATCGCAAAGCGGGGCGCACGCGCCTGATTGACATTGCCACCCCGGAACACGGCACCCAGACGGTGCTGGTGCAAGACATCCAGCGGCACCCCGTCAACCGCAACATCCTGCACGCCGACTTCCGCGTGGTCAACCTGACCATCGTGACCACCGCCGATGTACCGGTGCTGCTGGCGAACACCTCGCCACTGGTCGAACTCGGGCTGGCGATCATCAACCACACCCTGACGCATGTACAGGTAAGTGCGTTGCCTGCCGCTATTCCGCAGCACGTCGAAGCCGACGTGAGCGTGCTGACCGAAATGGAAAAGCAGATTCTGGTGCGCGACATCAAGGTGACGGGCGACTACGAAATCGTGTCGAACCCCGACGGTATCGTTGCATCGCTCAGCCCGACGCGCCAAGCACGCACGCAACAGTAGCCTGCTCCCCACGGCGGGCAACGCCCCATCCTTGCACGCACGCAGGGCGCACGCACGCAGGGCACGCACGCAGGCGGCACCGGCAGAATACCCGTTGCCGCCTGCTTCGTTTCCCCCGTGGGCTGCCCCCGGTAAGTTGCGTACTACCTGCTCGCCCTACGGCTACCCCTCACCTACGCTACACCACATTGCCCCTGCCCACATTGCCCCCACATGGCTGCAACCTCCGCGCCTGCCCGTGCGTCCCATTGCTGCCATCTGATACGATGGGATGTACGCTATGCCCACCGTGCTGCGGTGACAGGGTTGAAAGGCAATAGAACACAATGAAATCACGATTGACACGCAATATGCACGAGCGGCGCGTCGCCGGGGTGTGTAGCGGGCTAGGGCGCACCTTCGCCATAGACCCCGTGATTGTGCGGCTGGTGCTGGTTGCGCTGGTGCTGATTACAGGACCGCTGGCGGTGGTGGCATACCTGCTGCTGTGGGTGCTGATGCCACGCGACACCACGCCCGCCACGCCGCCTACAGCACCACCCGCCCCCGGTGTGGCAACGCCCCCGCTCCCCACTGCCGACGAGGTGATGACAGGACGCTTCGCGCAGTATGCCCGCCCCGATGTCGGTGCCGCCCCTGCCAACACCGGACCTACCGTGCGCCTTACGCCGGACGCACGCAACCGCACACCTGCCAGCAACGCGCAGCACACCCACAGCGAACGCTGGCACGGGCTGGGCGTGCTGCTGCTGGTGATTGGCAGTATGCTGCTGCTCGATAGCTTGGGCGTGTTTATGTTTGTGTCTGCGCCCGCCGTGCTGCTGCTGGTGCTGGGGGGGGTGGTGCTGCTCCGCAACCGCCGCTAGCGACCCACACGACCTACGCAATTACCGTAACGGAATACCGAGCCGGGCATAGAGGCGTTGTGCCAGTGTCCGGCTCTGGCTTTCCACGCGCCAGCCCTGCCCACGCTGGTAGGTGGCAAAGCGTTTGAGCAGGTGCTCGTAGGCGGGGGGCAACGGCACGTCGGGCAACAACGTGCCCCCCGCCGCCGTCGTGAGCGGGCGCGGCGCGGGCGGGCTGTCACGCACATGCCCGTACACCTCAAGCAGTGCCATCGTCACATCCAGCGGCACCAACTCGCCGCGCCCGTCACGGTGGCAACGCACACGGGTGTAGCTATCGGCACCACCCGCCCGCCGCCGCCGCACAATGCTATTGGCGGGTAGCTCGACCTCCGAGGCATCGAGCGGCACCGTGAGCGGCACCCACGCCAGCGTTGCCCCATCGAAGGTAGCAAGGCGGTCAGTCCGGCGGCGCGCGCAACGGCAGGACGCACCCAGTGGCACCCCATGCACGGGAGCAGGGAGCACGTCTATCTGGTCTTCGAGCGTGAGCACACGAAAGCCCGCCTGCCGGAGCCGCGCCAGCATACCATCACGCCGCCACCCGGTCTGGGCAAAGCGATTGCCCACGATCTTGCCCTCGCTCTTGATAAACGGCTTGACCGCTATCGTGTGGATGAGGAACAGGCGCGGGCTAATCTCCTCGAAGTCGCACGCCGGACGGCGCGGCGCAGCACTATGTGACACGGGCTAGGCTCCTGCAATGCGGCGCAGCATAGGGGCGGTGTAGGTGTGACAGATAGCAACGGCGAGCGCGTCGGCGGTGTCGTCGGGGCGTGGGGCTTGCGCCAACCCCAGCGTCACGCGCACCATCTCTTGCATCTGCTTCTTCGCCGCACCACCATAGCCCGCCACCGTTTGCTTCACCACCAGCGGCTTATATTCAAACAGCGCGATGCCCGCCTGTGCCGCCGCCAACAGCACCACACCCCGCGCCTGCCCCACCGCTAGTGCAGTCGTTACATTGCGCGAGAAGAACAACTCCTCGACGGCAACCGCGTCGGGCTGGTGGGTGGCAAGCACCTCGCGCACACCGTCGTACAACAACACGAGCCGCTCGGCGGGCGGCAGGTCGGCAGACGTGGTAAGGGCACCATACGCCACGGCAGTCAGTGCGCCGCGGGCTTCGCGCACCACGCCCCAGCCCATTATGGCGGTGCCGGGGTCAATGCCGAGCGTCAGCATCAGTTATCGAGCGTAATGTCAGCGTTGCTGTAGACACGCTGCACGTCATCAAGGTCTTCGAGCTTCTCGAACAGCCTGATGAGGCGGTCGCTATCCTCGCCAGCTACGTCAATCATCGTGGTGGGGCGCATGGTCATTTCGGCTTCCGTCACCTTGAGGTCAGCATCGCTGAGGGCTTGCCGCACCGCGTTGAGTTCCGTCCACGGGGTATAGACTTCGAGCGTACCGTCGCCCGCCTCCACGTCCTCTGCGCCCGCATCAATTGCCAGCAGCATCACCTCTTCCGCGTCCTGCCCCTCGCCCAGTTCCACCACAATAAAGCCTTTTTGCTCGAACATCCACGCCACCGAACCCGGCTCACCGGGGTTCGCACCCGCCTTCGTCATGGTCGAGCGCACGTCAGCGGCGGTACGGTTGCGGTTGTCGGTAGCGGCTTCGATCAGCAGTGCCACCCCACCGGGGGCGTAGCCCTCGTAGAAGATCGTCTCTTCCACGGTGCCGTCACTGTTCTTGCCCGTCCCACGGTCAATGGCACGCTGGATGCCGTCGTTCGGCATGTTGTTGGCTTTGGCTTTGTCAATTGCTAGCCGGAGCCGGAAGTTCATATCGGGGTCGCCGCTGCCACCTTCACGCGCGGCAATGGCAATATCGCGGGCGAGTTTGGTAAACCGTTGCCCGCGTCGCTGGTCTACAACGCCTTTTGAGCGGCGTATCTGATGCCACTTGGTATGCCCAGACATAGTGCCTTCCTCTGCAAATACAACAGGTAATCCAGATGTCACTGTATTATAGCACGGCAGCGCAGGCAACAGACAGGCACCGCCCGTGCTGCAACCCTCGCCGGGTGCGCGTCGTCATAGTCGCTAGCACGACACATAGCCACGCGCGTGGAGCATATGGGAAGTAAGGAGACACACATGAAAAATCGCACGATGAAACTGGTCATGGCAGCCCTCGCAATGGTTGCAAGCGTAATCTACCTGCTCAACCCCGGTGCAGGGGTATTCGAACTATTACCCGACAACCTGCCCCTGATTGGCAACTTCGACGAAGCCGCCGCCGTTGCACTTCTGTTCTGGGGCGGTAGCCAATTCTTTGGCAAGGAAGACGAAGAAACCCCCGACATTGCCGATATGACCAACAAGGTACGCCAGCAGCACCCGCCCAAGCAATCGGGCACCGTGATTGATATGGAAGTACGCTAAGGACAAAAGTACGCCACCGCCCCACGCTAGGGCACAAGCGGGCAGGGCGACACGCAGGCAGCAACGACGCTGCCTGTTGGCATGTCTGGTATACTACAAGGTATTAGAGCAATGAGGGCACAGCGCACACGCACGCTGTGCTTTTGTTTGATACACGACCGGGAGCCACCAACGCATGGAGCCACTTGCCACCGCCCTGCACCAACTCGTGACCTTTTATCAGCAGCAACACGTTGCGGCGTGGCTGGTGGGCGGGGCTGCCCGCGACCTCGCCCGTGGCGCGACCCCGCACGACCTCGACATTGCCGTAGACGGCAACGGGCTAGACCTCGCCCGCCTGCTTGCCAACCAACTTGGCGCGGCGTTCGTGCCGCTCGATGACAGCCGTGGCACTGGGCGCGTGGTGTGGCAACCCGCCCACGCCGACCGCCCCCTGACGATTGACATGGCGCAACTGCGTGCCGCCACCATAGACGACGACCTGCGCCTGCGCGACTTTACGCTGAACGCGCTGGCACTGCCCCTCGCCACCATGCCCAACCTGCCGCCGCCGCGTGCGGCATTCCGCGACCCGTGCAACGGCTGGCACGCCCGCGACACGCACACGCTGACGCTGTGCTACCCCGCCGCCCTGCACGATGACCCCCTGCGGGTGCTACGGGCATTCCGGCTGGCTGCCGAACTGGATGTGCAACTTGCACCCGACGTACACGCCGCCGTGCGCGATGCCGCCCCCCTGCTCGCCCGCGTTGCCAGCGAGCGCGTGCGCGACGAACTGCTGCGCCTGCTGGCGGTACCCTATGCAACACCGTGGCTCCGGGCGATGGACGACGCGGGCGTGCTGACACAGGTCATCCCCGAACTGGAAGCTGGGCGCACCTGCGACCAACCCATCGTGCATTTCTTGCCCGTACTGGCACACCAACTCGAAGCCGTTGCCGCCGTCGAGTGGCTCCTCGCCGGACTATACCCCGGCGGTGCGCCGCCGTTGCCCCGGCACGCACCCACCGCCCTGCTGCCCGTGGCGGTGCAGCAACACCCCACCCTGCTGCGGAGCGTGCCCTACCACGCCGCCATTACCACCCACATGGCGAGCACCCTTGGTGGCATGCCACGCCGCGCGTGGCTGAAGCTGGCGGCACTGCTGCACGATGTTGCCAAGCCGCAGACCAAAGCCGCCAAGCCCGACGGCGGGGTGTCCTTCTACGGGCACCCCGAACAAGGGGCAGCCCTCAGCGACGTGATCGCCAAGCGGCTCCGGCTGGGGCGGCAACCCACTGCCTACCTGCACACCATCATTGAAGAGCACATGCGCCCCGGACAGCTCCGTACCGCCGAGGTGCTGACCGCCCGTGCCGTGGCGCGTTTCTGGCGCGACACAGGCGCGACTGGCGTGGATGTGCTGCTGCACGAACTGGCAGACCACATCGCCACCCGTGGACCGCTCCTTCAGCCCTACGACTGGGCAAACCACCTCATCTGGTCGTCGCTCCTGCTCGATGCCTACTTCGCGCCGCCGCCCGAACGGATGCACCCACTGCTCGACGGCAACGACCTGCTGCGCGAACTCCACCTATCGCCCGGTCCTATCATTGGCTACCTGCTGGGCGAACTGCACGAAGCGCAAGCCGCCGGGGAGCTACCCGACCGCGCCGCTGCCCTGCGGATGGCACGCGACCTGCTGGCACGCGCCCCGCACTAGCCCGCCCCTGCCCACCGTGTGAGGCAATTGCCACCTGCCTATCAGGGCACGCCCCGCGCGGGGCGCACGCTGCATGGTATACTGCACATAACGGAATCGAGGCAACGACACAACCTAATCAACAGCACACAAAGGCTTCCCAATGGCACAGCAGCAACCCCACCCGGCACAGCGGCTCTATGCGGGTCGCTACCGGGTAGCGCACATGCGCGGTTTTAGTGCGCTGGGTACCGTCTATACCGCGCAGGATACAACACTCCACCGTTCGGTGCTAGTGTATGTCGCCGCCCCCGCCGCCCCTGCCGCGCACGCCCTCACGCAGCTTGCCGCCATCCGCGCCGCCCACCCGCACCCTGCCCTGCCACGCATCTACGATAGCGGGCACGAGCACGGCAGTGCCTATCTGGTGTGCGAAGCGATTGACGGACCGACGCTCCGCTCGCAGGGCGTGCTGCGCCCCGCCGATGCGTTGCCCATTCTGCGGCAGGTGGTTGCCGCAGTCGCGTTTTGCCAACAACACGCGATGCCCGTACCACCCGTCAGTAGCGAAAACATCGTGATTATCGGGGCAGGGCAGGTCTGCCTCTACGACGGCGCACACCCCACTGCGGCGGCTATTGCCCTTGACGCAGCACACTACTGTGCCCCCGAACTGCTCGACGGACAGCCCGCCACGCACGCCAGCACCGTCTACGCACTCGGCTTGCTGCTCTACGAAATGCTCACCGGACAACGTGCCGTCAATGGCAGTAGCGTGGCGCACCTGCACGCCGCCCAACGTGCCCTGTACGTGCGCCCGCTCGCCCAAGTCTGCCCACACTATGCGCTGCCGGGGCTGGCAACCGTGCTACGCCGCGCCACCGCCCGCGCCGCGACTGCCCGCTACACCGATGCGACCGCACTGGGGCACGCCCTTGATGACGTGCTACGGGCGGTGACACGCACCACACGCCGCCTGACCCCACGCCACCGCCAACCCGCCGTGCTGCCCGCCGGACCGCCCACCCCACGCGACCTTACGCCGCCGCCCCCGACTGCCCCCGCACCGGCTGGCGGGGTGCTCGCCCTGCCCCCACTGACACCGCCGGGGGTGCCACAACAACCCGGCAGTGCCCCCGCCGCCTTCGGGCGTATTCTGGCGACCGTCCTGCTGTTGCTGCTGCTGCTGTGGGTCAGCTATACCGCGACGAGCTATGCACTGGCACGTTTCACCGATGTACGCCTGCCAACTATTGCCATACCTGCTACAATTGACATTGGGCTACCGGCAATCGTCATGCCAACCATTGATGCGCCCGTACCCGACTGGGTACGCCCTGTTGCCCCCGGTGAACGCCTCACGGTGGTTGCCCCCGGCGGGCTAAACCTACGCGACCAGCCCACACTGAACGCGCCGGTTGCGTTTGTCGTACCGAACGGTGCCGAGGTGGTGCGCCTCGATGGCCCGGTGTACGCTGATGACATTGAATGGCTGGCGGTGCGCGTCTTCGATGCTCAAGACACCGCCCGCGACGGCTGGGTAGCGGCAAGCTTTTTGAAGACGAGCAACCCCGACGACGGGTAGCCGTCACTGCCTGTAGGCAGTCTCAGGAGTGGACAAGTTCATGCAGCGACATCTCCCGCATGAGGTACTGGTACGCCTGCGTCACGCGCAGCGCGTTGTCATTTTGACTGGTAACGGTGTGGCAGCCGAGAGCGGCGTGCCCACCTTCAAAGATGCCCAGACTGGCGAGTGGGCATCCTACCCCGTGACCGACCTCGCCACCGCCGAGGGTTTTCTACGCAACCCGCGCCTTGTCTGGGAATGGTACAGCCACCGCCGCAGGCTCGTGGCAGCCTGCCAACCCACAGACACACACTATGCGCTGGTAGACCTTGAACAGTTTTTCCCCCATTTCTTGCTCGTGACGCAGAGCATTGACGGGCTGCACTGGCGAGCCGGTAGCCGCGACTTGCTCGAAATGCACGGCAACATGAGCCGCGCCCGTTGCTACGAATGCGGTGCCTACGCCATCGGGTGGGACGAAGAGCAGCACATCCCGCCGCTCTGCCCCCACGACGGCGGCTACCTGCGCCCCGACATTGTGTGGCTCGGCGAGGGCGTACCGTCGCAGGTGGTGCGGCAGGCACGCGACGCAACCCGCAGCAGTGAGGTCTTTCTGGTGGTGGGCGCGTCGGCAGAAGCCCAGCCGACCGCATCGTTGCCGCTGTTGGCAAAACGGAGCGGTGCCTACGTGATCGAGATCAACCCACACGAAACCGCCCTGTCGTTACTGGTGGACAAGCATGTGCCCGAACCGCCTCGCACAGTGCTGCCGTGGCTGGCAGCCTATCTGTTGGCAGAATTGCCGGAAAACCGGAAGGAGCTACCGTGAGCATTGAAGCATCGCCGCCGTTTGCGTTACACGGGCGGCGGGTGGTGTTACGCGACTGGAGCAGCACGGATGAGATTAGCGCACGGCGGTGGACCGCCTACGATGAACCGTTCAGCGAAGTGTGGAACATCCCCCGCGCTGGCAGCACGTCGTTTGCGGGGGGGCTATTCTGGAACGGCACCAACACTGGCGTCGCCAACGCACGGCTCAGCACGCGCCGCCACTGGGCTATCGAGACGACCGCGGGCACGCTCATTGGGCGCATCTCGTTGCGCGAAATCAACCCACGGCGCAGCCAGTCGCGGCTGGGCATTTCGGTGCATGCCAACCACGTCAGCCAAGGGTTGGGCACCGAAGCCCTGACCCTCTTCCTGAGCTACTTCTTCAATGCGCTAGGCTTCGAGACGATGTTGTTGGACGTGGCGGCGGTCAACCAACGCGCGGTGCGCTGTTACCGACGGCTCGGCTTCCGGGTCATCGCCCAAGAATGGCGCCGGGGGCGGCTCCGCACTACGGCAGAGCAACACATCGCGCACGCCACCCAGCATGGCTATGTGCGTCACGAACGCGACGACTACTGGAAAATCCTCTTCTTCGAGATGGAATTGCACGCCCACGAGTGGACTAAGCAACTGCCTGACAGCGAGCACACACTCCGTATAGTTCCAAGGCGTGCCCCTGAATCAGAAAATTAGTCTGCGCCCGTAGGCTTTCGAGGGTGCTGTCCAGCAAGCACCCCTCGAAGGGTACTACTTGCCCACAAACGGTACAGATCAGGTGATGGACGTGCCCCGGAAAGCTACGGTGGTAGCCCATGTCGGCGGTCTGTTGGTGGAGCCGTACAAGCCAGCCGTCGCTGTGCAAGCTGTCGAGCAGGCGATAGACGGTAGCACGCCCCGGTGTCGGGGTGCGATGCTGAAGGTCGGCAAGGAGTTGCTCGGCGGTGAAGGGGCGATCATAGGCGGCGATGACGTGCAGGATACGCAGGCGCGGCGCGGTCAAGCGCACACTCCGCGCACGCCATGCCTGTTCCACTGCCCGCGACCATTGGTCTGGGGCGATGGTCAGGGCAGTGGTTGGGCGCGACACCATGCAGGTGCCTCTACGAGCGGGTGTGCTGCGGTGCGGCGGGCAGCAGTGCCATATGGCGGGCGCGTTTGATGGCAACTGACAGGCGACGTTGCATCTTAGCGGTCACACCAGTGCGGCGGCGGGGTAAGATTTTGCCCTGCGGCGACAAGTACTTCTGGAGCCGTTTTACGTCTTTGTAGTCGGGCACAATGCCCAGTGCGGTAAACTCACATTCGCGGGTACGGTGCGGACGACCACGCATCATTCGTGCCATGAACTGCTTACTCTCCCGTATCTCTCTTCAACAAGACAATGACCATTACAAGTATTACAGTATACCACACTCTGGCACGGCGGCAACCCCGGTGGTGGCGCACCGACCGGGGGCGGGGGCATTAGTCGCTCACGGCTAGCCCCAATGCCTCGCGCGCCGCCCCAATGGTAAACAGCGAACCCGTCACGCAGATGAGGTCGGCGGGGGTCGCGTACTGCCGTGCCAACACCAGCGCGTCCGCGACAGTCGGGGCGGTGTGGAGTGCGGCGCCCGGCGACAGGTAGGGGCGGGCAAGCTCTGCCAGTGCGTCAAGGTCACTGAAGGCACGCGGGTGCGCCGAACGGGTAACGATGACCACTGCCGACGGCGGCACCAATGGCAGCAGCATGCTGTCTATCTGTTTGTCCGCCGATACTGCCAGCACTAGGAGTAGCCGCTCGTAGGCAAACTCGACGGGCAACGCGACCGCCAGTTTCGCCGCCGAGTCGCCGTTGTGCGCCCCGTCGAGCACCAGTAGCGGCTGTTCGCCCACAACCTCTAGCCGCCCTGCCCACTGCACCTGTGCCAGCCCCACCCGGAGCGCGTCATCGGGGAGCGTGATGCCCTGCTCGCGCAGACGAACTGCCGCCGCCACTGCCAGCCGTGCATTTTCGCGCTGCACCACGCCGCGCAACGCCGGGACGGGCGGCACAGGGTACTCGTCGCTCCGCTCGATACGGTCAATGCGGCGGATCGTGTCGGGCGTAGCCACCCAGAACGGGCTACCCGCCTGCGTCGCGCAGCGTTCGAGGGCAGCGGCGGCGGCGGGAGCCTGCGGCACCGTCACGGCGGGGACACCGGGCTTGAAGATACCGCCCTTCTCGGCGGCGATCTCGTTGAGCGTGCGCCCCAGTTGCCGCATGTGGTCATAGCTGATGGACGACACCAACGACACGAGCGGGGTAAGCACATTCGCCACGTCATAGCGTCCGCCCAACCCCACTTCGATGACGGCAAGTTGGCACTGCTGCGCGACAAAGTAGCGCAACGCCAGTGTGAAACTCACCTCGAAAACCGACGGCTTGCCGTAGCGTCCACTATCGAAGGCATTGATGACCGGCACAACATCGCGCACTGCCGCCACCAGCGCAGGCTGCGTGATGGGATCGCGGTTGACTTGGATACGTTCGCGGTAGCTGTTGAGGTGCGGCGATGTCCAGAGGGCAGTCCGATAGCCCGCCGCCCGCAGCATACTTTCGAGCATGGCACTGGTGCTCCCCTTGCCCTTGGTGCCCGCCACGACGATACTCGGCAGATACTGCTGCGGGGTGTCCACCGCCGCCAGCAACGCCTCCATACGCCCCAAGTTGTAGCGGGCGGCGCGGCGCGTGGTGGGGGGTTGCGTCTCATTATCGAGAAAACTATACAGATAGTCGAGGGCTGCCTGATAGCTCTCTATGGCAGCCGGGTCAACATCAGTAGGGTCATGCGTCATGGCAACTCCCGGTTTATCTGGTGCTTGTGTGCCGCTCACCGTACCGCGCGGGGCGCGGTATGCCTCTCGTGTAGTATTGCAACACCCTATTGTAACCGGGGTAGTTACCCGACAGATCACAGCGGTACAGGGACGCTACCCAATTGCCGCCACAGTATGGACATTGCCCACACCGAGCAAGGTCTCAAGGTCGTGCAGCAGGTCATCTGCCAGCCGTACCGTGTAGTGCGGACGTAACAGGGCGGTGGCTTCTTCGTTCAGTGGCACGTACAGGCTGATCCGCGCATCGCTACCTTCGTAGCGCGTCAAGAGTTCGTGAACGTCTTGCATACAGCGGGTGTCGGCATCAAGGTCGTTGGTACGCGGGAGCATCAGTTGTAAGTCACGCGGGGGCGGCGGGGGAGCGTGCCCGTTCCCATCGTAGCTGGTGTGCCCGTTCCCATCGTAGCTGGTGTGCCCGTTGCCTGCGTGCCCGTTCCCGTCGTAGCTGGCGGGGGCGGTGGGTTCGTCGCTCTTGCGCGTGATGGTAGCGCGGCTCCGCCCACGGATGGGCTGTACCGGACCGTCAAGCTGGCGGATGGCAGGCGGGGGCGGCGGGCTGTCGGGTGTGTCGTCGGCACGCGCGGGCGGCGGGCTGTCGGGCACCGGGGCAGGCGCGGCAACCTCACGCACGGGCGTAGGCAACGGAATGGGCGGCGGCGGGCTGTCGGGTGTGTCGTCGGCACGCGCGGGTGGCGGGATGTCGGGCACGTCGCCACGCGCGGGCGGCGGGCTGTCGGATATGTCGGATACGTCAAAGTCGGGTTCGAGGAGCGCATCAGGTAGCCCGTCAGGTAGCGCATCGGGCAACACATCGGGTAGCGCATCGGCAGGCTCTACCTCTTGGATAGGGACTACCTCTTGGATGGGGGCTACCTCTTGGATGATGAGTTGCAGACTGTCGCGGCGGTTGTCCACCTTACCACGAATGTGGCGTACTTCATTCTCAACGAGCAGGTCATCGTACTTTTCGAGCGTGCGCGGGAAGGCAACCACCTCAATAGTACTGTCGGCATCTTCCAGTTGGGCGATCAGCATACTGTCGCCCTTCTTGGTGGTAGCCCGCCGCACCCCCGACAACAGCCCGACGAACGGGAGCGTCTGCCCGATATGCCCCTCCTCCAGTGCGCCCAGCGACGTGACACCGCGCATATCAATGCCGCGCAACGCCGCCACCACCGGGTGGTCAGAGATATACATACCGAGCAGTTCTTTTTCCCATGCCAGTTCTTCTTTTTTATCGTTGGCGTGCTCTTTGACCACTGGCAACGGTATGTCTGCCACTGCAACCGCGTCGCCCACCGGGGTATCCCCAAACAGGTCGAACAGGCTCGACTGCCCACTCTCGCGGGCTTTCTGGGCTTCACTCCCCGCCGCCATCGCACGGTCGAGGATAGCAAGTTGCTGCCGGCGCGTGCCGTCCAGTTGGTCGAACGCGCCACACTTGACCAGAGCTTCGAGCGCACGCTTGTTGACGGCGTGGCGGTCTACGCGGGCACAGAAGTCGGGCAGGCTGGTAAAGTTACCGCCCTCGTTGCGTGCCACAATAATCGCCTCGACCGGACCGCTGCCCACGTTCTTGATCGCCGATAGCCCAAAGCGGATACCGAAGCGTTGCACGCCCTCCTGCGCGATGTAGTCGGCGGGCAACTCCTCGAACGTAAAGCCCGCACTACTGGCATTAATGTCTACGGGCTGCACCACCACCCTCAGCCGCGCACACTCGTTGACCGCCTTGGCGACTTCCTCAATCTTGCCCGCCGCCGAATCGAGCACCGCCGCCATATACTGCGCCGGGTAGTTATTCTTCAGGTAGGCAGTCTGGTAGGCAAGCTGCCCGTACAGCGTCGAGTGGGGGCGGTTGAACGAATAGCCCGCGAACGGCTGGATCAGTTCCCACAGCGTGTCGGCTTGCACGGCGGTCAACCCATTCTTCAAGCAGCCCTCTTTGAAGCGCGGCTCTTCCTGCGCCATCAGGTCGCGCTTCTTCTTCCCAATCGCCTTGAGCACCACATACGCCCGCCCCAGCGTGTAGCCCGCAATGGCTTGCAGCAGTTGCATAATCTGCTCTTGATAGACGATCACGCCGTAGGTGTCTTGCAAAATGGGTTCGAGAATGGGGTGCAGATAGCTGATGTCCTGCGGGGTGTTCTTATTATGAATGTAGGTCGGGATTTGCTCGAGCGGACCGGGGCGGTACAGCGCAACCATGGCGTAGATGTCCTCAACCCGCGTCGGCTTCAGGGCACGCAGGTGGCGCGTCATGCCCGCCGATTCCAGTTGGAACACGTTCACCGTTTCGCCCCGGCTCAGGCTCTCGAACGTCTTGCGGTCATCGAGCGGTAGCTCTTGCAGTTCAAGGTGCTCACCGGTCGTCTGCTCGATGTACTCTAAGGTCTTGGCAACAATCGAGAGGTTTGCCAGCCCCAGAATGTCCATCTTGAGTAGCCCAATCTTCGCCAGCGTCGGACCTTCGTAGGCTGCCATCACGCCATGCTCGTCTTTGGTGGTGTGCTGCAATGGCACAATCTCGTCGAGCGGCGAGCGACTGACCACCACCCCGCAGGCGTGCGTGCCCACGTTCCGCATGCGCCCCTCGATCAGTTGCGCCCGGTCGAGCAGGTCGCGCACCTGCTCGCTCTGCTGGTACAACTGGTGCAGGTCGGGCACGCGCTCAAGTGCCTGCGCGATGGTCGTGCCGACAGGCAACGCCGGGATAAGTTTGGCAACCTTGTCTACTTCCTGCAAGTCCATATCAAGCACGCGCCCGACATCACGGATTGCCGCCTTCGCGCCTAGCGTGCCATAGGTGATGATCTGCGCCGTGTTGTCGCGCCCGTACTTGTCCGCGATATAGTCGAGGATTTCGTGGCGGCGGCTGTCGGCGAAGTCAATGTCAATGTCGGGCATCTCAAGACGTTCGCGGCTGAGGAAGCGTTCAAACAGCAACTTGTTCGCCACCGGGTCAACGTCGGTGATGCCGAGCGCGTAGAGGATGAGCGACGCGCCCGCCGAGCCACGCGGCAGACACGGGATGCCCCGCGCACGGGCGAAGCGCACATAGTCCCACACAATCAGCATATAGTCGGGGAAGCCCGTGGCGTTAATCACGTCCAGTTCGTAATCGAGCCGCGCGAAGTAGTGGTCAGGCACCTCGTTCTTCATGCGGCGCGTCAGCCCCTCAAGACACACCTGCCGCAGATACGACGATGCGTCGTGTTCGGGCGGTATCTCGAAGGCGGGCAACTGCACGCGCCCGAACTCCAGTTGCACGTTACACATGGCGGCAATGCGGTTGGTATTCTCCAGCGCATCCACGCCATACTGCTTGAAGCGTGCCCACATCTGATCCGCCGTCATAATGTGGTAGGTCGGGTCCATGGTGTATTTCCGCTTGCCCGCAGGCGGGTTGCAAAACTCGTCGAGCGTCAACCCAAACGACAACGCCATGACCATATGCTGGTTGGCAAGGTCTTCGGGCAGCACAAAGTGGGTGTCATTCGTCACCACCAGCGGAATGCCGAGTTCCTTGCCAATCTTCACCAATTCGTCATTGACGGCGGGCAGTTCGGGCGCGTTGTCGTGCAGTTGCAACTCAAGGTAGAAGTTGTCGGGACCGAACAGGTCGCGGTAGTAGGCGGCACGCTCGCGGGCTTGCTTCTTGTCGCCCGCCAGCAGATGTTGCGGAATGTCGCCCGCCAGACAACTGGACGTGGCGATCAAGCCTGCCGCGTGCTGGGCGAGCAGCGCGGGGTCAATGCGCGGGCGTTTCCAGAAGCCGTCGAGGTGGGCACGGGTGGTCAGGCGCACAAGGTTGCGGTAGCCTTCGAGGTCTTTTGCCAGCAACAACTGGTGGTGGGTGCTGCCGCCGTGGTCGGTGTGGTTGCCCCGCGTCAGGTAGGCTTCCACGCCAATGATCGGCTTGACCCCGGCTTTGGTGGCAGCATCGTAGAAGTCAATCGCGCCGTACATCACGCCGTGGTCGGTCAGCGCGATACTCTCCATGCCGAGGTCGGCGGCACGCTGGACAATCTTCTTAATCGGGGCATAGCCGTCCAGCAGGCTATATTCCGAATGGACGTGGAGGTGAGTAAACTGGCACGTGTCACACATAACAACTACCGGGGCTTTCTGCTCGTTTCGCTTGCGCCATGCCCGACCGTGCGTACACCGTCGGGTGCAGCACCATTATAGCACGCGCATGCGGGCAGAAACAGGGGACAGGCTGTTGATAACCCCACCAATTCTGGGGATAACGCCGCGAGTTTTGTGGAGAGGCGGGAGACGGGCAGCCACACCCGCCCCGTTGCGACACCGGGCGGTGGGGCGGGTGTGGTGGTGTCAGGTGGTGACGTGCCGCCGAAGTTGCTGCACCAGCGATTTCCGTGACGATGGCAACACCATTACCAGCAATATCCCCCCTGCCAACACCAGCAGGGCTTGCCAGAAGACGCGCTCGGTTGCCGAGAGGTAGCCGAACCCGACCACCAAACCGACGCCTGTCAGCATCGCCTCGAAGCCGTCTTGCACGAGGTAGAACGCCAGATACAGACACACGACCATGCTGGTTGCCAGCCACACCACCGACCACGTTGGGGAGACGTGCCCAATGCTGGGTATATGAATGAGAGCGAGACCAACCCAACGACGCGGAAACAGGTCGAAGGCGAAATGGATAGCCAGTGCCACACACAGCCCGATCAGGAACAGCCGGAGCAACGGGCGGCTACTGCTGAGGGCAAACAGAAACAGCCCCACCGGAATAATCGCGCCGTGCGTCACAATTGAGCGGTGGGTCAAGAAGGAGGTGAGGTGGTCTACGTCGGGGAGAATCGCACCAACGAGAAAGCCGAATACGACCATAACGCCCACAAATAGATACTTCATTGGGTGAACGTCTCCTTGTGTTGCCGGAATGTACGTGATGGCGTGCGCGAGCGCGTTCTGCGTGGCACTCCTACCCATTATCATACCACCTGCTGTCTACACCCCCCACACGCTCACAGGTGGTCGCCGTGGCGCACATGCTGCAAAAACGCCCGCGGCGGCATGGGTATCAGCAACACCACCCCCAACGCCACTACCAGCACCATCAGGGCGTACCAAAAAACCCGCTCGCCCACCGACAGATACGCAAACCCAACCACCAAACTAACCAGCGTCACGCCCACTTCGAAGCCAGTGTGGTTGAGCGACAACATCAGGTACAAACAGACTACCACGCTCAGGGTAAGCCACACCACCGCGAGACCGGGCGACACATAGCCCACCCCCGGCAGATGCAACTGCGCCGTCCCCTCCCATCGCTCTGGGAACATGCAAAAGATGCTGTAGATCGCCACTGCCACGCACACCCCAACGACAAACAGCCGGATAACCGACAGCCCAGTACGGTAGGCAAGCAGAAAGAGCACCACGGGGATAATCGCGCCGTGCGTCACCATTGAGCGGTGGGTCAAGAAGGAGGCGCGGAAATCAAGGTCGGGTAGCGCAACACCGATGAAAAATCCAAGTAATACCGCTACGATGCCAAATAGATACCTCATTCGGTAAATGGTTCCTTATAATATCACAACAAACAGCATACTGTCCGCGAGCATGTACTCTGTTACCCCATATTGATGGGTCACGAGCATAGTATACCCCACGGTGTCGAGGAGCCACCACCCCCATTGCCCGCACAGTACCCCACCCCAGCGTGCCGCCGGTACCGCTGGCTAGTTGACGTGCCCTCATATCATCGTTTACAATGGGGGGCATTAGAAAGCGAACGAGATGGCTTGCTTGCAGGAGGTCGGCTCAATGCAGTCGTTCCCAGTGCCACGTCTGGGCATCAGGCGCAAAGATGATAGCTATTCAGAGCAAGAGTGTGACAAGGACAACATGACCATCGGGCGCGACGATGGTAGCGATATTGTGATCTACGATACGAAAGCCTCGCGCAACCACGCCCGCCTTGAGCGCACCGCCAAAGGCTTCTTCATTCACGACACGAGCCGCAACGGTACCTTCGTCAATGGCGAGCGGGTGCGCGGGTCGCGGCTCCTCTACGACCGCGACCAGATACAGGTTGCCGACACCGTGATTGTGTTTCAAGACCCCGCCGCCACCGAAGCCACCTCTGTTGTGGGCGCACCCCTCGACCCGCAGGAAGAACTGCGCGTGGACAGTGCCACCAAAGAGGTGTACATCCGGGGCGAATTGCTGGAACCCGCCCTGACCGTCAAAGAGTTTCAACTGCTCGAACTCCTCTACAACAAACAGGGGCAGGTCATCAGCAAAGACGAAATTGCCCGCGAAGTGTGGGACTACGAGGTCTTCGACTACAACGCGATTGACGCGCTGGTCTATCGCCTGCGCCACCGCATCGAAGATAACCCCTCGTCGCCGCGCTACCTGATCACCCAGCGCGGCTTCGGCTACCGACTCATTACGATCCCTGAGGATTAACCCTGTGGACAGTCAGACCATCACCCCCGCGCGCCGCCTGCGTGGGGTTGTCGCAGTACCGGGCGACAAATCTATCTCGCACCGTGCCGTCATGTTCAACAGCCTTGCACGCGGGCGTGCCGAAATTACCAACTTCCTCCCCGGCGAAGACTGCCTCAGCACAATAGCCTGTATGCAGGCTCTTGGCGTGACGATCACCCGCGAGGACACCACCGTACAGGTAGAAGGCGTAGGCTTGCACGGGCTACGCGAACCCGCCGACGTGCTCGACTGTGGCAACAGCGGCACCACGCTCCGCCTGCTCACGGGCTTGCTCGCTGGGCAACCCTTCTTCAGTGTGCTAACCGGCGATGCCTCGCTCCGTTCGCGCCCCCAGAAACGTATCACGGTGCCCCTGCGCGAACTGGGCGCACGCATTGACGGGCGCGACGATGCCGACCACGCGCCGCTCGCGGTGCGCGGCACCAAAATGCAGGGCGGCATCTACCGCCTGCCCGTCGCCAGCGCACAGGTCAAGTCCGCCTTGCTGCTCGCCGCCCTCCCCGGTGCGGGCACCCTCACCCTCACAGGCTTGATAGACACCCGCGACCACACCGAACGCATGCTCGCTGCCATGGGCATAGACATGGGCATCGGGCTGGCGGGCGGCGAACCCAGCATTACCATCACGCCGCCGCAACCCGGTATGCAACGCGCCCGCCTGCCGCACCCGCTCTCGTTGCGCGTCCCCGGCGACATCTCCTCAGCGGCGTTCTGGTGGGTTGCGGCGGCGATCCACCCCGATGCCGCGATTGTCACGCAGGGCGTGCTGCTCAACCCGACGCGCACCGGTGCGCTCGATGTCCTCAAGGCGATGGGTGCCAACATCAAAGTTGAGAATGTGCGCCAAGACGGGAGCGAACTCGTCGGCGACGTAACCGTGAAATCGTCGGCGTTGCGCGGCACCACCATCGGCGGCGACCTCATCCCGCGCCTGATAGACGAAATCCCCGTGCTCGCCCTCGCCGCAGCATGCGCCGCAGGCGAGACCGTCATACGCGATGCCGCTGAACTGCGCGTGAAGGAAACCGACCGCATCAGCACCGTTGTAGACGGCTTGCACGCGCTCGGTGCCGATGCCACCGCCACCGACGACGGCATGCACATCGTAGGCGTGGGCAGCGATGCCCTACGCGGCACGTCACTCGACAGCCACGGCGACCACCGCCTCGCCATGACGTGGGGCGTGGCAGGCGTGGTAGCCCGCGGCAGCACCCGCGTCGCCAATGCCACCGCCGCCGCCGTGAGCTACCCCACCTTCTGGGAAGACCTCCACGACCTCCACGAGGCAGTCTAGCCGATGAGCAACCTGCCCGCCCAGATAGGCAACTATCGCCTGATCAAGCGGCTTGGCAAGGGCGGCGCAGGCGAAGTTTGGCAGGCACACCACGTCTATCTGCACAACCGGGTGGTCGCCCTCAAGGTGCTGCTGTCGCGCGACAAAGAAATCATCGAACGCTTCAAGCACGAAGCCGTGATAGCCAGCACCCTCAGCCACGACAACATTGTCGAAGTCTACGACTACGGCGTGTATCAGGCGACCCAACCCGCCGCCAGCTACCACTGCACCGTCTTCGAGCATGTGCCCGGTACCTCGCTCCAAGCCATGCTCGACACGCACCACCGCCTGCCGCTCGATGTCGCCCTCGCTATCGTGCGCGATGTTGCCGCCGCCCTCAACTATGCCCACCAGCAGGGGGTCATCCACCGCGACGTGAAGCCCGGTAACATTCTCGTCGTGACCAAGCCATTGCAGGCGTTGCTCACCGACTTCGGCATCGCCAGTAGCCAGCACACCAAAATGACGGTAGACGGCACCATGCTGGGCACCCCCGGCTATATGGCACCCGAACAACTGCTGTCTGCCACGGCAGTCACGCCCCGGAGCGACCTGTACAGCCTCGGCGTGGTGCTCTATGAGATGCTCACCGGCTCGTTGCCCTACCCCGACACCGTAGCCGGAGGCTACCCCACACCGCCGCCCGACGCACCGCCGCCGCCCCTCAAGCAGCACGGCGTGGTGGGCGCACCACCCGACCTTGACCGCGTGCTGGCAACCCTGCTCGCCTTCAAGCCCGAACACCGCTACCCCGACGGCAAGGCAGTCGTGGCAGCACTAGACGGCACCCTCACGCGCCACAGCCGCGACACACAGCACATTGCCCCCGACGGCACCGCAATTGATGCCGCCGCCACGGGCACCGATGCCGTCGAGCACGCGCTGGGCGCACGGATGCAGCGCGACGAACTAGTTCGCGCCGAGCAACTGGCTGCCAGCCTGCAACAACCCGACGTAGCAAGCGACCTGCTCGACGCATGGGCACGCCAGCACCCGTTCCGCTACCGCACCTTGGGGCGACTAGCACGCTTCGACCCAGCCCAGACGCACACCTACAACCTCTACTCCTACCACCTGCGCGTGCTCTACGAACGCCGCACGCCGCCACGCACCACCGAACGCCCCGACCACGCACGGCAAATCACATCGAGTGAGACACACGTCCCCCTGTGGCAGGTCAACCTGCCCCCGGTCAAGGCATTTGAGCGTAGCGACGGGCAAGACGTATACCTCCCCGGCACCAGCCGCGTCGAACGCTGCACCGACTGCAACGGGCGCGGGCGCGTGCCGTGCCCCACCTGCCACGGCAAGCAACGCATCCGCGAAAAGCGTGAGGTACCCATCCCAGTCAGCACCGAACAACCCGTGAAGGGCAACAGCCACCAGTCCCCCGGCAAGGGCGGCGTGCAGACGCGCATGGAAGAAGTATTGGTGCCCTGTACCGCCTGCCGGGGCAAGGGCGCACTGCCATGCGAACGCTGCGCGGAAGTGGGGCGGCTGTTGCTCCGCGAGAGCTTCGACTGGGAGCGCATCCCCTTCGAGTTCCCCGCCGACGACCTCGCCCAGCTCGACCAACGCGCCAGCGAGCCATGGCTGCACAAGCACTGCGCGTTCGTCCCCGTCTACGCGCGCACCGTCGGCGACGGACAACCCACCGCGCAACGGCACCCCTTCCCCCCCGAATGGCGGCGCGTGCCGCTCCTCAACGACCTGCTGGACGAGGTGTGCGCCAAACTGGACGAACAGACGCAGGTGGTACAGGCAGACCTGACCGTTGCCATGCTCCCTGTCACCGAACTGGTCTTTGATATTGGCACCACCGACCGCAAGGGCAACCCGCGCCTGTACACATTGCCCGTCTATGGCTTCGAAACGGCTATCCCACCTGACCGCGCCCTCTTCGACTGGCGGCTACTCGCGTTGCTGCTGCTGGTGGCGGGGCTAGTCGTGGCGGTGGCGGTGCTGGCGTTCATGCTATTCGCCTAGCCGCAGCGTAGCGGCACCACGACAACCGGACACAATACACAGGAGCAAACCCAATGGGCATTATCGCCATGGTCTATCTAGGGTACGCCGTGCTTATCAATGTCGTGACGCTGGTTGCCTACGCTACCGACAAAGCGGCGGCAAAGGCAAAAGCCCGCCGCACACCCGAAAAAACTCTACTGCTGCTCACCATTGCAGGGGGCTGGCTCGGCGCGATGGTGGGCATCTACGTGCTGCGCCACAAGTCACGGCATATCCGTTTCATCATCACCGCGTGGGTGGCAACGGTGCTCCACGCCATACTCCTCGGCTACCTGCTCAGTCTCGCGGGGTAACACCGTGGCATTCTGGCGTGAGGTCCTGACCTTCGACCCGCTCACACTCAGACCGCGTCGGGGCTGGGTGGTGCTGGCGACCATTGCGCTAGCCCTTGGTCTGTCGCTCCCATTTGGGCAGACCGGCTTTATTGTCGTGATGGGCGCACTGTTTACCGTGCTGTGCGACCGCCCCGGTTCCGTCGCCGAACGGCTCGCGGTGCTGGCACTCGTTGCGCTGGCGGGTATCGCGCTGACGGTCATCGGCGGCATCACCACCACGCCCCTCGCGCTGGCAATCGTGGGGGTCTTCGTGGTGACGCTGGTGTGCAGCGTGGCTGTGCGCCATGGCGCACGGCTGGCACGCGCCGCGTCGCTCCTCAATATATGGTATCTCGTTGCGTTACCACTCGTCCACCCCGCCACCATCGCAGTGAGTGCGGCAGGCTTTGCGCTGGGTAGCGGGCTGGCTGTTGCGGCGGTCTGGTGGGGTATGCTGCGCCACCCACACCGCGCCTCCATCTACGCTGCCGTCGCTGCCGCGGTGCAGGGGCGCGACCCACTCACGCCAGCAGTGCCAGTGCTGCCGTGGCAACCATGGATGGGTGTGTATGTGTTGGTACGCGCGGGGGCAACCGCGCTGGCAATGTGGGTAGGGGGCACGTTTTTCCCGCTCTATCCGCTGTGGGCAGCCATGGCGGTGGTGGTGGTGGTGCAGCCCGTGCGCGACAAGTCGGTGGCGAAGGGCATACAGCGCGTGGTTGGTACGTTGCTGGGGGTGCTACTCGGTGCAGCCATTGTGTGGCTGGTGCCCGACTCACCGCTGTTTTTGCTGGTGTTTGCAGTGGTGTCATTCCTCTATGGTGCCACCACTGGTCTCAACTATACGATCAATGTGGGCTGGATGACCACCACACTGGTGCTTGTCTTGCACCTGACTGGCAAGAACCCCTTTGCGGCGGGCGTAGCGCGGCTCCTCGAAACAGCAATCGGCGTGGGCATCGCGGCGGTGACGTATGCGGTACTGCTGGGGCTGGTACGGTGGGCACAGCAACGCGGCACCGCCCCACCCACCGATGACGCGACTCTCGCGCCACCGGGCACGTAACAGCGTATCGCTGGGTCGCCCTTGACACTCCAGCCAGTGCGGTGCAACCGTTTGTGAAGGAGCTAGTGCGGATACAACCATGCAGTGCATGGAGTGCAACCACAGGCGGCGCGGTGCTGCTCATCATTCTCATCATTGCGGGCGCGTTGCTGTAGCTCGTGTCGCTGCGGTAGCCACCCCCACGAACCCCCCGCTACCCCCACCACGTACATGCTGGCAGAACATGTAGCCATGCGTTCGTGGATCGCGTATACTACGGGCAGGGCACAGACGCGGCACGGCACAACCACAACCACAACCACAACCATAGATGGAGACACGACGGGGGCACAAGTGAGCGACGAGATTATCGCAGCAGTCATTGGGGCGACAGCATTATTTTGCGGCATCTTTTTGCACGAATGGATGCGGCAACACCCCGACAACTTCAGCAAGGCAACCCGCCTGCTGCTCCGCATCACACTGTGGGGCGTAGCTGCCATGGGCTTTGTGGCTGACGTACTCTGGCTGGGGAGCTGGCTCCTTGCACAGGACTGGACAATGCCCACCCCCACCCCCACCCTGCCTGACCTCGCTACCCTGCCCGATTGGGTGCAGGGGGCGGTCGGCGGGGCGGTCTACTGGGCGGTCGGCGGCGCGGTCTTCGCGGCCCCCGGTAAGCGCTTGGAAGGGGCGGTCGGCGGGGCGG
>CAZNQP010000021.1:46117-50917 GCA_964575355.1 uncultured Chloroflexaceae bacterium | reverse complement strand
GCGGGTATGGTGTCACCCCGGCACGGCGGCGGGCGGGCACGCTGGTACGATGGACGTGTAACGGACTGGTGCGGCGGCGACTCATGCGGTACCTCCCGGTGCCAGCAGGATGCACTGTTGCTCGCAACTGGCGCGGAGCCAACTTACTGCCACCCCTTCTAGCACCGCATCGGGGGCATAGGGGGCAAGCAGGCTCAGGGCGTGCTGATATTCGCTACGGGCGGCGTTGCTGCGCCCGCGTTGCTGGTAGATGTGCGCGAGGTGGTAGGCAACCAGTGGCGCGTCGGGTGACAGGTAGCGTGCCCGTTCAAGGTGGGTGGTGGCATCGTCGTAGCGGTGTTGGCGAGCGGCAAGCAAGCCTAGCAGCAGGTAGCCATCGCAGTACAGGGGGTTCAGGTCGAGGGCACGCCGTACCTCTGCCTCGGCGAGCGTTTCGTTGCCCCGGTTGGCGTGTGCCTGCGCGATCAGCGTCAGGACGGGCGCGGCGTGCTCTCCATTGAGCGGGATCGCGTGGAGCAGTGCAAGGGCACCGTCTATGTCGCCATTGGTCAGCCGGGCGTGGGCTTCTGCAAGTGGCTGGTGGTAGCCGTGGTCTGGGGCGGCGGTGGCACGTGGCGGCGGCGGCGTGGTGGGCGACGGCAACGCAGCAGCACGGACTGTGCGCGGGCGTGCGGGGGAGTGGAGCGGTGGCGGCACGACGGGCGGCGGGGGTGCCGCGATGCTGGCGGGTTCGCGCACATAGACGAACGCGCCCCCTACTTCACGCAGGCGCAGGCGGTCATAGACATGCCAGAGCGTTTCGGCAAAGCCAAGGAACAGCATGCCGCCGGGGGTCAGGGCGTGGTACAGGCGGTCGGCGAGGGCGCGAAACGTCTCAAGCTGGAAATAGATAGTTACATTTTGGCAAAAGACAATATGCATGTCGTGTGCCCACGTCGGGAAGGGCTGGCAGAGGTTGACCGTGTGAAACTGCACGGCGTTCGTGAGGAGTGGGCGCACATGGTAGGTGCCGTCGGGTTGGCGTTGGAAATAGCGGTGCAGCAGGGGCGCGGGCAGGTTGGTCAGGGTGCGCCCCCGATAGGTCGCGGCGCGTGCCCGCTCGATAGCGTACTGGCTCAGGTCGCTGCCGTACAGTTCGACGGGGCGCGGCAACGGGTCGCCCAGTGCTTCATACACCATCATTGCGAGCGAGTAGGCTTCTTCGCCCGTCGAGCACCCGGCACTCCAGATGCGGAGCGGCGCATCTGGTGGCAGGCGGCGGTGGAGGTCGGGGACGATATGGTCGCGGACGGCTTCCATGTGGCTTTGGTTCCGCAAGAAGAGCGTTTCGTGGTTGGCAACGTGCTCGGCGAGGTGGTGTAGTTCGCTTGCCCCGGTGGGCAACGCAAGCTGGGCAATGTAACTGGGCAACGATTGCCCGGTGTGGTCGAGGCGTGCCGCGACGGTTGCCGCCAACGTGCGCTCGCTCCCACGCGGCAAGTAGATGCCACTGTGCTCTGCGATGCGGTCGCGGATCAGCGCGAACTGCGTGTCAGTCAGGCGGATACCGGTACTCAGGCTGGGGTGGTGTGTGGGGGTGTTGTGTGGTGTGTCCATTGGCATGGGTCTAGTCGCCTTTCTCGTGGGGGGTGCGTGCGGCACGCCGTACTTGGCGCAGCACATGGTGCCGGATAAACAGGGCGATGTCGTCGGGGGGCAGCACGCGGTCTACGGCGTTGCGCTCGATGGCGGCATGTGGCATACCATAGATCGCGGCGGTGGCTTCGTCTTGTACGACGGTGTGCCCGCCTGCTTGCTTGATGGCAAGCATGCCCGCTGCGCCGTCGCTGCCCATGCCGGTGAGCAGCACCCCGGTGACGTGCGCGCCTATCGAAGCCGCCGCCGTACTCATGGCGAGGTCAATGGAGGGGCGGGGTTGCCCGCTGGCGCGGTCAAGCTGGCGCAACTGAAGTGTGCCGTTGCGGGCGACTTGGAGGTCGGCATAGTCGGGGGCGACGGTTACCCTGCCAGTTTGCAGGTGGTCACCGGCTGCCGCCGTGCAGATGGGGAGCGGGCTATCGGCAGCGAGCCACTCGACGAAGCCTTGCCCGAAGCCTTCGGTGATGTGCTGCACGACCAGCACCGCCGCCGGAAAGTCTGGTGGCAGGCTGTGGAGCAGTTGGCGCACGATCCGCGGACCGCCTGCCGATGCGCCAATGATGACGAGCGGGGGGGGGTTCAGGGCGCGGGCAGGGGGTGGCTCGGCAGACGGCAGTGGTGCGGTGGCGTAGGTTTCGGGCGTACGCGCCGCCGAGGTGGGCGAGGTCTCGTTTGCCGGGGGCGTGCTGCGTCGGCGACCGCGCAGGTGCGTGACGACGCGCATGCGGGCAATTGCCTTGACGCGGCGCACAAATGCCATCGTACTGACCTTGCCGTCGGTCAGGGCGGGCTTCTCGATTACGTCGAGCGCACCCGCGCCGAGCATGCGGAAGGTCATGTCTACGTCGTGGCGTGCGAGCGATGCCGTGACGACGAGGATGGGGGTGGGGTAGTATGCCATGATGTTTTCGGTGGCTGCTAGCCCATCCATGACGGGCATCCGCACATCCATGGTGATAACATTCGGGCGCAGCAGGGCGACTTGATCAAGAGCTTCTTTGCCATTGCTTGCTTCGCCAACTACCTGCATTTCGCGGTCCTGTTCTATCAGATGCCGAAGGATTTGCCGCATCAAGGGCGAGTCATCCACGATGAGTACGCGAACCTGTGCGCCCGGTGTCGTGGCGGCGGTCATCGCCTAGTCCATCTCTAACACCAGCCGTACCCGGTTTGGCAGGCTGAGGAGGTCTATGTCTTTGTTGAGAAAGTCGTCTACTCCTGCATCAAACGCTGTTTCGCGGTCTTCGCTTGAAGTTAACATAATAATACGGAGGTCATCGAGTTCGGGTCGCTCACGTAGGCGGCGACAGACCTCGTAGCCGTCCATGCCGGGCATTTGCACATCGAGGACGAGCAGCGCGGGTTCTTCGCTGTCAATCATCCGCAAGGCTTGCTCGCCGTTGTGGGCAAGCAATACCTCGTAGCCGTGCATCTGTAGGCGCATCTTCACCATGTCGGTCACGAGTTGACTGTCGTCTACGACGAGGATTTTAATGGTCATCTAGCCCCCCTGTATGCCGCTTTGCAGCAAGCGATGAATAGTCGTTAGGAGTGTGTCTTGGTTAAACTGGCTTTTGACGATGTATGCCTGTGCTCCGGCGGTCAGTCCGCGTCGTTGCTGCTCGTCCGAGGCAAGGCTACTCACAATAATAACGGGAATATGCCGTAATTCGCTGTGCTGACGCACGGCACTGGTCAACCCGAACCCGTCGAGGCGCGGCATTTCTACGTCGCTCACCACAAGGTCGTGGGCGGCGGCGTGCAGCCGTTCGAGGGCATCGTGCCCATCGGTCGCCAGCGTGACCGCGTAGCCTGCCGTGCGGAGGATGCTCCCCATCAGTTCGCGGGTCGTGAATGAGTCGTCGGCAACCAGAATGCGCGAGCGCGGCGCGGCGGCGGGAACGGTGGGGCGCGGCGAGAGTGTTACGCCGTGTGCCTCGCGTGCCAACAGGAGCGGGTCAAGGAGTAACGCTAGCTGGTGCCCCCCCAGTTGCACCACACCGCTATAGCGCGGGTGCTGCGCGAACAGTGCCCCCAGTGGGCGAATAACCGCTTCGCGTTCGTCGAGCACGCGGTCTACCAGCAGGGCGAGTGTGCCCTGTCCGGCTGCTACCAGCACGGCGGGGGTGCGTTCGCGTTCGGTCGGTGTGCCCGGTGCCGCCAGACCGAGCAGGGTTGCCAATTCGACGAGCGGTACGGTTTGCTCCTGCACAGTGGCGACGGCACGCCCCTCAATGGTGTGGACGGCATCGGGGTAGATATGGATGGCACCGCGACAGCCCGACGCAGGGAGTGCGAACGGTTGCGTGCCCACCTGTACTAGCAGCACGCGCGTCGTCACGAGCGTGAGCGGCAGCAGCAGAACAAGCCGGGTACCCTGCCCCATGGTGCTTTCGAGCGTGACCTGCCCGCCTAGTTCACTCACGTTGCTGCGGACAATATCCATGCCGACCCCGCGCCCCGACACGGGCGAGACGTTGCGGGCGGTGGTCATGCCGGGCACGAAGATCAGGTCAAGCAGTTCGCGCCGCGTCAGGCGGGCAGCCCGTTCGCTGTCGAGCATGCCGCGTTCGATGGCACTGCGGCGGAGTTTCTCCGGGTCAAGCCCGCACCCGTCATCTTCTACGGTGATGCGTACCATGCCGCCGGTTGCGGTTGCCTGCACCGTCACGTTGCCGGTGGCGGGCTTGCCCTGTGCCGTGCGTGCGTCGGGTGGCTCGATGCCATGGTCTACTGCGTTGCGGACGAGGTGTAGGAGCGGGTCGCGTAGCCCTTCGAGCAGGCGGCGGTCTATCTCGGTCTCTTCGCCCGCGAGGTGCAGTGTCACCTGCTTGCCCGTCTGCTGGGCGAGGTCGCGCACGGCACGTGGCAGCGTTTGCAGCAGGCTCCCGATGGGCGTGAGGCGTGCGCCAATGACCTCTTGCTCAAGGTCATCGAGCAGCAGTTGTTGGCTGGTCACGCTCCGTTCCATCTCATCGCTCAACTGGCGGACGTGGCGTTGCAGGCTGGTGGCGTGGTCGTGCAGGGTGGTGACGTGCTGCTGAAGGTCGGGCGTGAGGTCATGTTCGTGCTGCTGCTGGATGGTCGTGAGCAGGCGGAGTTGGGCGGTCAGGTGTTCGTTCAGCTTGGTCAGGGTCGCTTGGTGGTGCTCGAAGGGCTGCA
>CAZNQP010000021.1:37281-46107 GCA_964575355.1 uncultured Chloroflexaceae bacterium | reverse complement strand
CCAGTTCCCCCGTCAGGTTGAGCAGCCGGTCAAGGCGGGCAGTTCGCACGCGCACAACCTGCCGCAGACCGCTCCGGGCGGGGGCATCGTTGTTGGGGGCAGGGGTATCGGCAGAGGCGGCGGGGGCAGGGGCGGGGGCAGGGGCGGGCGGCGCATTGCTGGGCGGCGCGTTGCTGGGGACAGGGGCGGCGGCAGAGGTAGCGGCGGCGGCACGCAACTGCGCCACCAGTGGCGCAATCGTGGCATCGTGGGGGGGGGGCACCGCCTGCGGCTCGTCGGCGAGGCGTTGCAGGGTATCGCAACTGGTCAGCAGCAGGTTGGCGGTGGCACTATCGAGCGGGCGGGTGCCGCTCCGGATGGCACCAAGCACATCTTCGAGGGCGTGGGCAAGTTCGGCGACTCCCTCGATGCCGAGCATCCGTGCCCCGCCCTTGATGGTATGCGCGGCACGAAACACGCGGTCGAGGTCGTCGCGGGTGGCGGGGTCGTCGCGGGTGGCAGCACCTTCGATGCGAAGGACACCCGCCTGAATCGTCCGCAGATTGTCGCCCGTTTCGTCGCGGAACTGGTTGTAGAACTGGCTCAAGTCCATACTAGTTTACTGGCTCCGTTGCAGGGCTGGCTCATTCGCCCTGCTCCTCGGTTGGCTCGTGGGTTGGCTCATTCGCTCTGGGTAATGCCGTGCAAACGGTCGGCAATCGCCGACAGCATAATGGCAGAGTCTGCCATTTGGCGTGACCCGGCGGCGGCTTGCCGCGCCACATCGGCAATCTCGCGCATGGCTTCGACAACCTGCTCGCTGGCACTCTGCTGCTGGGCAGTTGCCATGCCAATCTCCGACGCACTCTGGGCGGTGCGCTCCGCCATGAGCACGATACTGTTCATGACGTTGCCGGCACGGTGCGAGAGTTCGGCACCCGTTGCCACTTCCTTGCCGCCCTCTTCGGCGGCGAGCACGGCGGTCTGTGTCGCCTGCCGGATTTCGGCAATCACGGCTTTGACCTCGCGGGCAGCGGTTAGGGTGCGGTTGGCAAGGTTCTTGACTTCGGCGGCGACCACACTGAAGCGTCGCCCGTGTTCGCCTGCCCCGGCGGCTTCGATGGCAGCGTTGAGTGCGAGTAGGTGGGTTTCGTCCGAAATATCGTCAATCAGGTCAATGATGTCGCCAATCTGCTGCGAGCGTTCGCCCAATTCCAGCACACGACGCGAAATATCCTGCATGCGTTCGCGGATGCGCTCCATGCCTTGGATGCTCTCGTCTACCGCTAGTTGCCCCTGACTGAGCTTTTCGAGCGTCTGTTGGGCGGCTTGGGCGACCTGCTCGGTGGTGTGGGCGATCTGGCGGGCGGTCGCACCTAGCTCTTCCACGGTGGTGCTGACCTGCGACACGGCACTGGCTTGCTCGGTGGCACCGCTTGCCTGCTGCTGCGAAGTCGCTTGGAGTTGGGTGGCGGCGGCAGATAGTTCGCTCCCCAATTCGACCTGCTGGATGCTCTTCTCCATCAATTGCTCGGTGCGTTCCATCAAGTCGGTTGCCTGCTGTTGTACGTCGCGCAGGGCGGTGTTGAGTTCGCGGCTGGTTGCCCACGAGACGTAGGCAAGCACCGCGCCCGTGCCCACAAACACCATGAACGAGAGGAGCGGGTCACTTACGGGCAGCAGGGGCGGCACTGCGCCTGTTTCTTGGAGGGTCAGCACGCTAAGGTAGCTAACCAGCGTGACCCCCGATACCCACATTACGTCGTTGCGCCCGCCCAGCAAGCCCGCGACCGCGATGGGTACCATGAAGCCGAGCACGGCGGGTCCGGTGGTGGCACCATAGATGAACGCCGAGATGGTGAAGCTGATGACCAGCCCGACGACATACGCCCGAATTGCCAGCATCTGTTGCTTGCGGCGCAATAGGGCGTAGGTGATGCCACACGTTGCCAGCAACAATACATTGACGGATAGGAGCGAATACATACGTTCGATTACCATAACGCCCACTGCCGTGAGTACGCCGACTAGCACACTAAACGCAACCGCGGCGATGGCAGTGGCGGTGGCAAGCAGCAACACCAGTCGCCCATTATCACGGGTAACGACGACCGGCGTTTCGGGCGTTAGGTCGGGTTCGGCAAAGGACGATGGGCTGAAGGTCTGCTCCATACCTGCTCCTTCGTTCGTGAGCACGGGGTGGTACCCTACCACCCCCGACGCTCCTACATACTATGAACGGTCACACACGTGGTTTTTGCCCAGCGGCGGGTGGGTTGGTGGGCAATCGTTGCATCAGAATATCGTGGGCAATTGTCCGCACATCGAGCACGAGCACGGCGGCGTTGTCGAGGCTGCACACGCCACGCAGGTGGGCGTGGCGCACAAGCGACTGCACGAGCGGCGGCACCGACTGGATGTCGGCTATCGTGAGCGGGGTGCTGTCTATCGTCTGGACGAACAGTGCAACACTGCGCCGCCGGAGCGGGAGGAGCAGGGCGTGATGGGGGGCGTAGGCAGGGGTGGCATCTTCGCCCAACGCGGTATCGAGGATGTAGCCAATAATGAGCTTGCCGCGTTCGTCGTGGGTGGGCAATGTGGCGTAGGTGGCACGCAGCAGGCGGCTGACGTGGCGGGCAACCACGAGATACGGCGCGGTGGCGGTAGTTACGTGCAGAAGCGTATCGGGCGATAGGGTGAGCATGGTGTTCACCAGCGGTTAGGCGGTCTGGGGGTGGAGCGCAGCCAGCAGTGCGCCAATGTCGAGGATCGCCACGGGGCGTGCAGGGCGGCGCACAATGCCGAGGAGCCGCCCGCTTGCGCTGTTGGCTGGCGCGATGTCGTCGTCGGTGATGGTGTCGAGGTCAAAGACGGCATCTACTTGCAAGGCACAGCGTGTTGTGGTGTGTTGCACCAGCACATAGCGGGTGCGGCTGTCGGGGGTGCGGTGGGGCAGGTCGAGCAGGCGGGCAAGCAGCAGCACCGGCACGATCTCACCGCGATGGCTAATTAGCCCCGGCAGCACGGGCGGCGCACCCGGCACATGCGTGGGCACACGCCAGCGCAGCACCTCGCGCACAACCGTAATGGGCAGGGCGAAGTGTTCGTCGGCAAGGTGCAGCAGCAGATAGGTGCGGCTGGGGGTCGCGCTATCGTCGGTTGGTTGCTGGCTAAACGGGTGATACATCGGCGGTGTGGCTCTCCTTGTTATGTTGTCCGGCTGGCTGGCTGGCTGTCCGGCTGGCTGGTTTCCCCGAACGCTTTGTGCCGCATTGAATGCAACAATTGTGCTTGTAGTATCGTTGTAGTATCGTATCATAGCTGGCGACGGGGCGCAACGTGGCGGGCAGCGTGGGCGTGGTACAATAGCAACGGTCGGGAGGGTAAACCCGACGTATAATAAAACAATATTGAGAAATCAAACACGTTGATTCCTCAGCATAACAAACTGAAAGGAACGTAGTGCTATGAAGCAAACCATTCGCGTAGCCCTTGTCGGGGTAGGCAACTGTGCGTCTTCGTTGGTACAAGGGGTTGAGTACTACCGCAATACCTACGACGATGGGGCGGTGCCGGGGCTGATGCATCTGACGCTTGGCGGGTATCACATCAGTGATATTACGTTCGTTGCCGCGTTCGATGTTGCCGCCACCAAAGTGGGGCATGACCTCGCCGACGCGATTTACGCCCAGCCCAACAATACCTACCGCTTTGCCAATGTGCCCCGCACCGGCATCAGGGTGCGGCGCGGTCCGACGCTCGATGGGCTGAGTGGCTATGTGACGGACGTGGTGGAAGAAAGCGAAGCCGAGGCGGTGGATGTGGTGCAGGTGTTGCGCGAGAGTGGCGCAGAGGTGCTGGTTTCGTACCTGCCGGTGGGCAGTGAAGCAGCGACGCGCTGGTATGCTGAGGCTGCGCTCGCGGCGGGCTGTGCCTTCATCAACTGTGTGCCGGTGTTTATTGCGAGCCAGCGCGAATGGCGCGAACGCTTCGCGGCGGCGGGCTTGCCCATCATCGGCGACGACATCAAGAGTCAGGTCGGCGCGACTATCACGCATCGTGTGCTGACGACGCTGTTTGAAGACCGTGGCGTGCGGCTGGATCGCACCTATCAACTCAACTTCGGTGGCAACACCGACTTTCTCAACATGCTCGACCGCAACCGGCTGGAGAGCAAGAAAATAAGCAAGACCAATGCGGTCAATAGCATGCTTGACACGAGTTTGCCCGCGCAGAACATCCACGTTGGACCGAGCGACTATGTGCCGTGGTTGGGCGACCGCAAGTGGTGCTACATCCGCATGGAGGGTACGTCGTTTGGCGATGTGCCGCTCAACTTAGAACTGAAGCTGGAAGTGTGGGACTCGCCCAATTCGGCGGGCGTGGTGATTGACGCGATTCGTTGTGCGCGGCTGGGGCTGGATCGCGGCATTGGGGGCGCACTGGGCGGACCGAGCGCGTACTTTATGAAAACGCCGCCGCGCCAGTATGCCGACCACGAAGCCCGTGTCTTGACCGAAGCGTTCATTGCCGGAGCGGACGAACCGGCAGCCGTGGTTGCGACCGAAGCCCTAGAGCCGACGCACGAGCTGCACTAGCGGAGGAGCGGCAAGGACGGTGGCGTAGGTGCCGCCCCACACAGCCATGAAGCAAGTAGCAACCATGAAGCAAGTAGCATGAAGCAATCATGAAGCTGGTTATCCAGATACCCGCCCTGAATGAGCGCGACACGATTGGGCAGGTCATTGACGACCTGCCCCGCGCCATCCCCGGCATCGCACAGGTTACGGTGTTGATCATTGATGATGGCTGCACCGACGACACTGTGATGGTGGCGTTGCAGCATGGTGCCGACCATGTGGTGCGCCACACCAGCAACAAGGGGCTTGCCACCGCCTACCAGACGGGCATAGATACGGCGTTGCGGCTGGGTGCCGATATTATTGTTAACACCGACGGCGACCACCAGTACCCCGGTAGCGAGATACCGCGCCTGATCGAGCCAATTTTGCAGGGGCGTGCCGATGTGGTGATCGGCGACCGGCAGGTGCAGCAGAACGAGCACTTCTCACCCTTCAAAAAAGCCTTGCAACACGTCGGTAGCTCGGTGGTGCGCTGGGCTTCCGATACCGACGTACCCGACACCGTAAGCGGCTTCCGTGCCCTAACCCGCGAGGCAGCCTTGCGGACGTTCGTGACCACCGACTTTTCGTATACCGTCGAGAGCCTGATTCAGGCGGGCAAGCGTCGGCTGACGGTTGTCACGGTGCCGATCCGTACCAATCTGGTGGAACGCCCTTCGAAGCTGCACAAGGGCAACTGGCATTTCATCAAGCGGCAGGGCGCGATCATTGTCCGCACGTACACGCGCTACGAGCCGCTCAAGGTGTTTACCTACGTCGGTGGCTTCTTCTTCATCATCAGTGTACTGTTTTGGTTGCGTGCGAGCTATGTCTTTTTCGGGCGGCGGCTGTTTGGTCTCGAAGAGTCGAACGACCAGTCGTTGCTGATCGGTGGCGTGTTCCTGATTATCGCGCTGTTTACGTTCTTCTTTGGCTTGCTCGCCGACTGGGTGGGTTCGGTGCGGCGGCTGGAAGAAGAGGTGCTGTACCGTGTGCGCTCGACGCAGGTGCAGGATGACCTGTGGCGGCAGACGCTTGAACGCCGTCTAGATGACCTCGAACGCAGCCTTGCGCCCGACGCGCCCCCACTGGCGGTGGGCGAACGCCGCCCGCAGGCGGCACAGCCCGTTGCGCCGCCGCCGCCGGATGATTAGAAGGGCTGGCGACGCGCCCGGAAGCATCGTAGGGCTAGTGTGGTCTAGGTGGTTGCCTATACGCTACGGGTGTAGGCTACCTCGTTTGGGTACCTCGCTTGGGCTGCACACCCATCAGTCCTCAGCCATCAGAATGTTTCGTATGGGCTATCGTGGAGGTGGTGGGCACCGTTGCTGTTGTGCCCGTTATGCCCGTTGTGGTACGTTCCGTTGGTCTCGTGGTAGTAGTCGCCGTTGTAGTAGCTAGGGTGGCTGTTGTCGCGGCTCAACGACTGGATGCTCCGAAGATGACGTAGCCCAAAGCCACTGCGCCGGTCGAGCAGCATAATAAAACGGTTTGCCTCTGCCAGCCCCAGCCGCTCGACGAGGGCTGCCCACCCCTGTTCGATCAACTCCTGCTCGGTATGACGTATCACTGCCTGTGCTCCTCTCTGCTGATGGCTCGCCCACCAGCGTGCTCTGTGCTCTCGTGTAGGGGGTATCTCGCTCGTTCGCGGTCTGCGCTAGATGTGCTCTGTGCGTTGCAATGCGCGTAGGTCAGCGTCAACCATAATCTGGACGAGTTCGGCGAAGGTTACGGTGGGTTCCCAGCCGAGGTGCTCGCGGGCTTTGGCGGGCGACCCAACCAGCAGGTCAACTTCGGCAGGGCGCATAAAGCGTTCGTCTTGCACCACAAAATTGCGATAGTCTAGCCCAACGCGGGCGAAGGCAAGCTCGACGAACTCGCGGACACTGTGCGTCTCGCCCGTGGCAATCACGTAATCGTCGGGGGTGTCTTGCTGCAACATCAGCCACATCGCCCGCACATAGTCGGGCGCATAGCCCCAGTCGCGGCGAGCTTCGAGGTTGCCAAGGCGCAGTTCTTCGGCAAGCCCAAGTTTGATGCGGGCGACCGTGTTGGTGATTTTGCGCGTGACGAACTCTAGCCCACGGCGGGGGCTTTCGTGGTTGAAGAGGATACCCGAGCAACCATACATGTTGTAGCTCTCGCGGTAATTGATCGTAATCCAGTGTCCGTAGACCTTTGCCACCCCGTAGGGGCTACGCGGGTACAGGGGGGTGTCTTCGGTTTGGGGGACTGCCTGTACCTTGCCGAACATTTCACTGCTCGATGCCTGATAGAAGCGAATGTCTGGGTCTACAATGCGGATGGCATCGAGGATGCGGGTTACGCCGAGGGCGGTCACTTCGCCCGTAAACACGGGTTGTGACCACGATGTCTGGACAAACGACTGAGCGGCGAGGTTGTAGACTTCGTGCGGGCGGTGCTCACGCAGGACACTAATCATCGAAACCTCGTCGAGCAAGTCGCCTGTGACGAGCGTCAGGCGGTCTTGAATGTGTTGGATACGCTCGAAATTGACGGTACTGCTGCGCCGTACCATGCCAATGACGGTGTAGCCCTCTTCAATCAACATCTCGGCAAGGTAGCTGCCGTCCTGTCCGGTAATGCCAGTAATCAAAGCCCGCTTCGCCATCAGTGTGTCCGTGCCTCCTCATACGTGCAGCCAACGAGTCGTGGCTACCTCTCCGCCGTCATCATTACTGTGTCACCGTCACCACGCCACCAGTGCGTGGCGCACCCCAGTGCGTGGCGCACCGTGGCACCCACAATCTTCCCACTGTCACCACAAGTGCCGTGTAGCGGGTGCCGTGTAGCGACGCACGCCTGCCAGTATGGGGAAGAGTGCCCACCAGTGTGGGGTGGGTCGCTTCAGCCCAACGTGACTGGGTGCGTGCGGGGGGAGCGTAGGGCGAGTGTCGCCCTCGCTACCGCCCCCCCTTCGTCTGGACTACCGCCCCCTACCGCTTATAGGCGGCATCTACAGCTTTCTGGGCACCTTCTGCCAGCGTCGTGGCAGGGATAAGCGGCGAGTTGGCAAGGATTTGCCGCCCCTCTTCCTCGTTGGTACCCACCAGCCGCGCCACCATCGGCACGTCGGTCTTGACTTCTTCAAGGGCGGCGACAATCCCACGGGCGACTTCGTCTACGCGGGTGATGCCGCCAAAGATGTTGATGAGCACTGCCTTGACGCTCTTGTCTGCCAGAATGATTTCGAGGGCTGCCTTCACCTTGTCCTTGTCGGCACCGCCCCCAATGTCAAGGAAGTTGGCAGGTTCGCCGCCGTACAGCTTCACCACGTCCATGGTCGCCATCGCCAGCCCTGCCCCATTGACCATGCAGCCAATGTTGCCGTCCAGCTTGATGAAGGTAATATCGGATTCACGGGCGCGGCGTTCCTCTTCCGGTTCGTCGGCAATATCGCGCAGGGCGGCGAGGTCGGAGTGGCGGAACAGGGCACTGTCGTCCAGCAGAATCTTCGAGTCGAGGGCTTGCAGCGTCCCGTCGGGGCGCACCACCAGCGGGTTAATCTCGACTAGCGAGGCATCGGTGTCGGTAAAGGTCTGGTAGACGGCACGCGCAATTGCACTGAACTGACGCACCTGCTTGCTGTCGGTAATCCCGATGCGGAAGGCAAGCTCGCGTGCCTGATAGTCGAGGAGACCCATTGTGGGGTGGGCGGGCAACTTGATAATTGCCTCTGGGTTATCGCGGGCGACTTCCTCAATCTCGACCCCACCCTCCGCCGATGCGATCATCACGATGCGCTTAGTGGTGCGGTCGAGGATGGCACCAAGGTAGATTTCCTTCACGTAATCTACGGCATCGGCGACCAGTACCTTCTCAACCGTCAGCCCCTTAATCTGCATCCCGATAATAACGTTGGTTGCATTTTCAGCTTCTGCGGCATTCGGTACCAGCTTGATGCCACCGGCTTTGCCGCGCCCCCCGACGAATACCTGTGCCTTCACAACAACCGGACCGCCGAGTTGCTCGGCAATCTTGCGGGCATCCGCTGCGTTGGTTGCCATGCCCCCCCCGGTGACGGGTACTCCGTGTTGCTTCAGCAACTCACGCGCCTGATACTCGTGAATCTTCATCTGGCAGTCTCCCCCCATATCACGGCTTTGTGACACTTGCGTGCCATCTGTGCAGACTATGTGCTCAAAGATCGTGGGCTACTATACCATAGAAGTAGCTGCCACGCAACGCACTGCCAACGCACTGC
>CAZNQP010000021.1:33919-37181 GCA_964575355.1 uncultured Chloroflexaceae bacterium | reverse complement strand
CAACGCACTGCCAACGCACTGCATGGAGACCGGAACGCCCGTGAACTACCCTAACTTAGTACCCTTGGGTTGCTGTACATCTTTGGCGTGTTGTGGCATAATTGCACTAATTATACGTGCTTTCCATGCCGAATACTGCTCGAACCAATGAACAGTAATGACACCCCGCCGCATGTGGTTCTTAAGGAAAGGAAGCCTGCTGTGATAACCCGAAGCACACCCTTTGCGCGTTTCTGGTCGGTTCTGCTGCGCTGCGTCTTGATCGCCAGCAGTGCCCTGCTCTTATCGGCACTGTTGCCCGCAGCACCGGTTGCTGCTGCGAACCTTGTGGTGAACTCGCTTGATGACAACTCGACGACGGGGGATGGGTTTTGTACCCTGCGTGAAGCCATTGCTACGGCGAATGCCAATACCACGACCGATTGTGGGACGGGCAGTGCCGGGTTGGACACGATTACCTTCAGCAACACCCTGACGGGTGGTTCGATCAACCTGCTGACGCGCCTGCCCGACCTGACCGAAACGATCAACATCACCGGTCCGGCGGCAGACAACCTGACCATCCGGCGCGGCAGTGGTACGCCGTTCCGGCTGTTCACGGTGCCTGCCGGGGTGACAGTGACGATAAGTGGGCTGACGTTGGCGAATGGGCAGGAGACCAGTGCCGATGGGGGCGCAATCTTCAATCAGGGCACGCTGACGGTACGGACGAGCGTCCTGTCGGGGAATAGCACGGGCGGTGCCAATGGCGGGGGAGCCATTCGCAACCTCGGCACCCTGACGGTGGAGGAAACAACGTTTAGTGCCAACAGCGCGACGGGGAGCGGTACCGCAACCGGTGGCGGGGCTATCAGCAACAGCGGCAGTGCCGTCGTAACTATCCGCGAAAGCACCTTCACGACCAATAGTGCCACCGGGTCGAACCTCGCGGGTGCCGTCTTTGCTGCTGGTACCGTGACTATTGAGGACAGTACCTTCGACGGGAACAGTGCGAGCGGCTCGCAGGGTGGCGGTGCCATCTACACCACCATTGGCGCGGATGTGGCAGTGGCTCGCAGTACCTTTATCAACAACGCTGCATCAGGGTCGCAGGGTGGCGGTGCTATCACCAACTTTGCCAACGACACCCCGATCTCGAACAGCACGTTCACGGGCAACCGGGCATTGGCTGGCAGTGGCAACGGTGGGGCAATCCTCAACTTTAGCAACCCGGTGTTGAGCAACCTGACGATGGTTGACAACGACGCAGGCGATCAGGGTGGCGGTATCTACAGCTTTAGTTCTATCAGTATTCGCAACGTGATTGCCACGGGCAACCAAGCGAGTGGCGTAGCCAACGACTGTAGCGTGGTAGACCCCGGCGTTGTAGCACAGTACATCGGTAACATTATTGGGGCGGGCAACTGTGGTGCCCTGACAACGGAAGACCCGCGGCTCGCCCCGCTTGCCGACAACGGCGGACCTACCCAGACCATCGCGTTGCTGCCGGGTAGCCCTGCCATCGGGAATGGTGATTTTAATGTCTGCACGACTGCGCCAGTAGGTCGGCGTGACCAGCGCGGCGACCCCCGCCCGCAGGCACGCCCCGTGTGCGATACCGGGGCATACCAGAGCATCGTCGTGACAACCACGACCGACACGCCCCTGCCAACCAACAACTCGTGTTCGCTGCGCGAAGCTATTACGGCTGCCAACACCAACACGCCGTCGGGTGTCCTTAATGGCGAGTGTGCGGGGGGGACAGGCGCGAGCATTGACCCGGTGACGATCTTGGTAACGGGAATTGCGGAGCTGGGCGCGGAACTTCCCGCGATTGACAGCGACATGGTGATCACCGGACCGGGCATCCAACAGTTTACGGTGCGGCGCAACGGCGGTGGCAACTATCGTATCTTTGCCGTGACCGATCAGGTCTCGACCGCGACTATCACCGATATGACCATTCGCAATGGGTTTACCGCGAGTGGTATAGACGGTGGCGGGGTCTTGAACGAGGGTAACCTTACGCTTGAACGGGTACGGATCAACGGCAACACGGCAAACGGTGCCGATGGGGGCGGCGTGTTCAACCAGAGCGGCGCAGTGCTGACGATCCGCGACAGTGCGCTCGATTTCAACGCAGGTAACTTCGGCGGTGCGCTCAGTAACTTTGGTGTGGCAGTTATCCGCAATAGCACGCTTGACCAGAACAGTGCGCTCAACCGCGAAGGCGGTGGCGTGTACAACGAGGGCAACACGATTGTCTACAACAGCACCATCAGCGACAACACCGCCAGCCGGCGCGGTGGGGGTGTCAGCAACGATGGGTCGGGTGTGTTGACGATGGTGAACGTGACGGTTGCCGCGAACACGGTGACTGGTACGGGTGAGGGTGGTGGTGCGCTCTACAATGCCGGGAGCGCGAACCTGACCAATACGATCCTCGCCGATAGTACGGCAAACTTCGACTGTGTTACCACGCAGTCGTTCCCGACCAACCGCAATAACCTTGTGGAAGATGGCTCGTGTAACGTCAATGCAACCAGTTTTGTGTCGGGTGACCCGTTACTCGGTCCGTTGCAGAATAACGGCGGGTTGACTGAAACCCGCGCCCTTGTCTTCGGCAGTCCGGCGGTGGATCGCGGCGACAATACTGCCTGTGCGAGTAGCGGCACGATCAACAACCTTGACCAGCGTGGCGACCCACGCCCGATTGACGGCAACGCCGACGGTACGCCAACCTGCGACATTGGCGCGTTCGAGTTGGACGCGATTGTTGTGGGCGTGCCCAGTGGCATCGTCGAGTACACCGAAAACGCGCCACCTGTGGTCATTGCGAGTACTGCTATCTTGAATGTTGCCGAAGAACCTAACTTAGAGACCAACCGCCTGACGGTCAGCTTCCAGTCGGGGGGCACCACCAACGACCGCCTTGCCATCGAAAATCAGGGCACTGGTGTGGGGCAGGTCAACACCGACGGCAGCAACGTGCGGATTGCTACCACGGTGATCGGCACCTTCAGTGGGGGCACCAATGGTAGCACGCCGCTTGTCATCAACTTCAACGGGACTGCCACACCGGGCAACGCACAGGCGGTCATTCGCGCCATCAATTACCGTAACGTCTCGAATGCGCCCAATACAAACCTACGGACGGTTGCCTTCCAGTTGACGAACAACCCACCGGGTGCCGCGAGCAACGTCGCCACCCGGCAGGTACGGGTCAATGCGGTGAACGATGCGCCCATCCCGAATGATGTCAACGTAGACGGCTTCTTCACCG
>CAZNQP010000021.1:0-33909 GCA_964575355.1 uncultured Chloroflexaceae bacterium | reverse complement strand
TGCCGCCATTGTGCCGTCGTTCAACCCGGTCAACGAGGATAGCACCACCGATACGGGCACGCTTGTGAGCACGCTGTTGGTCACTGGGCTGATCACCGACCCGGACGGTCTGAGCGCGTTGAAGGGTATCGCCGTGACCAACGTCAACAACGCCAACGGCGAATGGCAGTATGACCCCAACGGCGGTGAGGCGTGGATTGCCTTCACGAACCCGTCACCAACTGGGGCGGTGCTGCTCAACCCGGCGGCACGTATCCGTTTTGTGCCCAACCTCGACTTTGTGGGCACGGTAGACCCGGCTATCAACTTCCGCGCGTGGGACCAGACCAGTGGTACGAATGGGCAGGTAGGCGTGGATACCACCACCAACGGTGGCACGACGGCGTTTAGCACTGCGATTGGTACCAGCACGATTGTCGTGAATGATATAAACGATGCGCCCGTACTCGATACCGCCGCGACCCCGACCCTGCCCGACATTCTCGAAAACGTACCGTCGGTGGACAACGTTGGTGCGACGGTGGCAAGCCTGCTTGAGCAGGACGGACAATCTATCATTACCGACGTAGACCCCAACGCGCTGCAAGGCATTGCCGTGATCGCGGTGAACAACGGCAACGGGCAGTGGCAGTATGACCCCGACGGTGGCACCGACTGGCGACCGTTCCCCATCGTTGACAACATAGCGGCGGTGCTGCTCAACCCGGCGGCAACCGTGCGCTTCCAGCCCAATGCCGACTTCAACGGTACCATCCCCGATGGCTTGACCTTCCGGGCGTGGGACCAAACCACAGGCGCGAACGGCGACACTGGTGTTGACGTGAGCACCAACGGCGGCACGACTGCCTACAGTGCGGGCACGGTTGCGGCGGGCATCACGGTGCAGCCTACGCTTGCGCCGCCGACCATCGCGCAGGGGAGCGAGACCGCCGTGACCATGAGCGAAGACGGTAGCCCTGTTCCGTTTGCCCTGACGCTGAACGCGCAAGACCTGAACGGGGAGACCTTAACGTGGTCAATTAGCACGGCGGCAAGCAACGGCACGGCAGGGGTCAATGCGTCGCCGCCCGGTACCACCGCGACGATTACCTATACACCACAGCCAGACTTCAACGGGAGCGACTCGTTTGTCGCCCGCGTGCAAGACCCCGGCGGTCTCACAGACACCATCCTCATCAACGTGACGGTGCTGCCCGTCAACGACCCGCCCGCGTTCACGGCGGGGAGTCCCGCCAACATTGGCTTGAACGCCGGATTGCAGACCGTGACCGGCTGGGCAACCGACATTCGCCCCGGACCGGCGACCGCTACCGATGAAGCAGGGCAGTCGGTCAGCTTCACGGTGGCACAGTCTACGAGCAACCTTACGTTCACGACCCCACCGGCAATCAACCCCGCCGGGACGCTGACGTTCGCGGTGGCGAATGGCAGCAGTGGCACCGCGACGTTCGCAGTGACGTTGCGCGACAATGGCGGCACCGCCAACGGTGGGCAGGATACATCGGCACCGCAGACGCTGACGATCACGGTGGCGAGCAGCGAGCAGACCCCCACGCCGACGACCGGACCGACGACCGGACCGACGACCGGACCGGGCGACAATACGCCGCCTATCGTGATCGCGGGGGGCATCCCAGACATTACCGCCTTCAACGACGACCCGGATGCTGTGTTGAACCTGCCGACCTACTTCAGCGATGCCCAGCAGAGTTCGTCCACGCTGTCGTATAGTGTGCGCGGCAACACCAACGGCGACCTATTCACCTTGTTGTCTATCAGTGGCACGCAACTCGTGCTGAACTATCAAGAGGGGCGTATCGGCACCGCCGACATTACCATTCGTGCCACCGACAACGGCGGGCTGTTCGTAGAAGATACCTTCACCGTGACGTTGAACGAGCGTGGTGGTGGTGGTACCGGCTCAGACCTGAAGGTCTTCTTGCCGATTGTCGCCAAGAACTGACGACAGCCCGACCGGACGGACGTATACGCCCCACCTGCACAAACAGGTGGGGCGTTGCTGTGAGGGCTGCGCTGTGACGCTGTGACGGGGACGTGACGCTGATGCGCTCGGTGGCTAAGCGGTGGGCGGTGGCTAAGCGGTGGGCGGTGGCGAGTGGCGTGCTTGCGCCTGCTGGCGTAGCTCCACGCTGGCAGCGTGCAGCGCATTGGCGATGCGCTCGGCGGGGGTGCTCCCCGTGCCTGCCTGCTCAAGGGTGGCAGCGGCAATGGGTGTGCCGAATGTCACGCTGACGCGGTGGGCGTGGGGGATGGTCTCGCCTCTAGGCAGGGCTTTGTAGGCTTCGTGAATGTAGATTGGCACGACGGGTACTTGCAACTGGTGCAGCAGAATGCCGATGCCCTGCCGGAACGGCAGTAGCTCGCCGTCGGGTGAGATGTGCCCCTCTGGGAACCACACGAGGTTGTGCCCGCGTTGCAGCACTGCCGCCGCTACCGCGAGGCTCGTTAGCCCCGTGCCGGTACTGGCACCCGCCACGGGTAACACTTGTCCGAGGCGGCTCACCAACCGCGCCAGTGGCGTGCTAAACATCACGTCGGTGGAGCCTGCCCAGTAGGTGTCGCGCAACTGGGGGTAGCTGAGCGCAACCGCGACGACGGGCGCATCGAGGAAGCTGGTGTGGTTGGGGGCAAGCACCACGCCCCGCGTGGTCGGAATGTTGTCTGCGCCGTAGACCTGCAAGCTGACGCGGGCTTGCAGATACTTCTTGAGCGAGATATAGACGGGCACCTCAAGCGCACCCAGCATACCGCCTTTCGGTGCGAGCCACTGCTGCTGCTCTGGGGTCAGGGCAGCCATTGGGTCTGCCAGCAGGTCGGCGGCACTGGCGGCAGTGTCGTCGCGCTTGCTGGCGGCGGCAACCTCGTGCAGCAGGTCGCGCACCGTGTTGATACGCTTGATGGCTTCTTCACTCAGTTCTACGCCCGTGTGCTGGCTAATGTCGAGGGTCAGGTTGAGCCACGCCAGCGAGTCCACGCCGAGATCAAGCTGGGGGCTGGTGTCGGGGGTCAGGCGGTGTTCGGGGTAGCGTTCGGCAAGCCACTGCCAGACCGTATAGGCGGCATCGTTCGACAGGAGGGCGCGGTCGGCTTCGCTCATGTCCTCCAGTGGTTGTGCTCCAGCATCGTCCGTGGTAGCGACTAGTTCGCCGCGTTGTGCCTGCACATATTGTTCGATCAGGATATGGCGGCGGAGCTTGCCAAGGTTGGTCTTGGGTAGCTCGTTGGGCGAGACGGCAAAGTCGGTCACGCGCTGGTAGGTGGGCACCTTTGCCGATTGCTCGGCGAGGGCTTCGTGCAGGGCGCGTTGCACGTCGCCGTTGCGTTCCGTGTTCACCGCGTCCATATCAGGCTTGATGAGGGCGACAAGTTGGTTGTCGTGCTGCAAGATACCAATTTCGGCGATGAAGCGGTGCTGCTGGTACACATCCTCGACGGGTTCGGGTTGGATATTTTTGCCGCCCTCCGTCACGATCAGGGTGGATGCTCGCCCACTGATATAGAGGTAGCCGTCTTCGTCGAAGTAGCCAAGGTCGCCGGTGCGGAACCAGCCATCAGCGGTAAAGGCTTTGGCGGTCTGGTCAGGCAGGTTGCGGTAGCCGCGAAACACCGACGGACCGTGGGCAAGGATTTCGCCCTCACCGGGGTGGCTACTAGCGGTGTTGTGGTCGGGGTCGTCGCCGTCGTCGCGGGTGGCAACGCCCAGTTTCAGTTGCGTACCGGGGACGGGTGGTCCGACGCTGGCGAAGCGTGGGGCGTGGTTGCCCGGCAGTTGGAATGCCAGTAGGGGCGCGGTTTCGGTCAAGCCGTAGCCATGCATGAGGTCCCAGCCTAGTGCATCAAGGTTGCGTGCCAGTTCTGGGTCGAGGGCAGACCCGCCCGACGTGAGCACGCGCAACTGTGCCCCAAAGCGGCGGTGCAGGGGCAGAAACAGTTGCTTGCCCACCGCTATGTTGAAGCGTTCCCGGAGCCAGCGGCTGGTGGCAAGGCTACGTGTGAAATAGGCGGCGGCGGCATCACCCCTGCCCACAAATTGGCTTTCAATGGCGGTGTAGAGCGCACGGTACAGGCGCGGCACCCCCACAATAATCGTTGGCTTGCCGACTTGGATGGCGCGGATGAGCTGCGGTCCCGTGATGCTGGCAGGCAGCACGATAGGCAGGTGTGCCGCCAACGGGATGAGCGTCCCCACGGTGAAGGGGTAGACGTGATACATCGGCAACGGCAGCAGAATGCGGTCGGCGGGCGTGAGTAGCCCACTGCGGAAAATGGCATCTATCTGGTAGGTCAGGTTGCGGTGCGTCAGGGGTACGCCCTTGGGCATGCCCGTGGTGCCCGATGTATAGAACAGCACGGCTTGATCGTCGGGTTGTACGGCGGGGAGCGCGGCGGGGTCGCTCTGGCGCAGTGCCTGCCAGCTGCGGGGATCGTCGGCGGGGACATCGAGCAGGATCGGCTGGGGTGGGGTGTCCAAGCCCAGCTTGTGCAGGCGGCTGGTATAGCTGGTGGTCGTGACGATCCGGTCTGCGCCGCTGTCGTTGAGGATGTGCGCGAGTTGTTCGTTGCCAATCTGCGTATCGAGCGGCACCACCACGCCACCCACGCGCAGCACAGCAAAGCATGCAATGACCCATTCGGGGCGGTTGGGGGCGAGCATCACGATATGCTGACCGGGGCGCACGCCGTGGGCGCGTAGCCCGGCGGCTAGCTCGCTGATCGCCGTGTTGCATTCGGTGTACGTCCAAGTGGTGCTGCTGCCGTCGGCGTTCATCGCCAAGATGCACGGCGCAGCCGGTGCCGCGAAGGGCGGCGTGAGCAGGGTTTGTAGGGTAGACGGGCTTTGCATCGGGCGTGTCTCCTCTCGCCCGCACCACTGGGGGAGGGGCTTATCTTTAACACGACAAGTATTGCATACCGCTATAGTAGCATAAGTAGCCCATTTCGGGGTGGCAGGTACTGGCAGCGTGTGGTGGTGCCGTCTGCCTGCCCTGCCTTGCGCGGCGGCGTAGCTGTGGTATGCTTAGGGTGTGATACACAAACGCTAACCCATGGCTAGCACGATAGAAGCACCATGCAACGTGAAACCTGAGAGGTGGTATGCAGCACGACTCGTTTGATCAAAACGAAGAGCGTCTCGAACGGTTACAGCAGTTTACCCAGTATGTGTGGGAGGGACGCAAGCGCGGGTTGTCGCGCCGCGAGTTCCTGCGCGTGGGCATTGCCGCAGGCATCACGATGCCCGCTATCACGGCGATTTTGACGGGCTGTGGCGTAGACCAGACGGCGCAGGCAGTGGTGCCGCCCACGGCAACGCCTGCCCCACCCACGGCAACGCTCGCCCCGCCCACGGCAACACCTGCCCCGCCCACCGCGACTAGCGTGCCGCCCACGGCGACGGCAACGCCCGTGCCGCCGAAGACGGTGCTGGGCGTGATAGGCGACTTTGGCTGGGACGGTCCCGACGAGTTGGCGGTTGCCGAGATGGTCAAGGGGTGGAACCCGGACACGATTGTCACGACGGGCGACAACAACTACCCACTGGGCGACTATGCGACGATTGACGAGAACATCGGCAAATACTATGGTGCGTATATGAAGGCGAGTGGGAGCCAGTATGCCACGGCAGAGGTCAACCGCTTTTGGCCCGTGCTGGGCAACCACGATACCGACATTGACCTCGGCGCACCCTACCTGCAATACTTCGACTTGCCGGGGAACGAACGCTACTACATGGTTGAATATCCTGCCGTGCGTATTTTTGCCATGAATAGCGTGGCGTGGGTCGAGCCAGACGGCGTGTACGCGGAGTCGGTTCAGTCGTTTTGGTTGCGCGACCGCCTCGCCGAGTCGCCGCCGGATGTGTGGAACCTTGTGTTCTACCACCACCCGCCCTATACGTCGGGCTGGAAGGGGGCAAGTTCGTGGATGCGCTGGCCGTTCAAGGAATGGGGCGCACACGCTACGCTCAATGGGCACCAGCATTCGTATGAGCGTATTATGCTGGATGGCTTCCCCTACTTCACGAACGGATTGGGCGGCGGTCCGCGCTACGACTTCATCGAACCGGTCGAAGGGAGCGTCATTCGCTACTTCCAGCGGCACGGGGCAATGCGGATTGAAGCCACGCCTGACCGATGCTTCTTCGAGTTCATCACGATTGACGGCGATGTGATTGACACCTACGAACTGACACGCGAGGTATAGGGCGGCGGCGGGCGCGTGCTGGGGAACCGCCCTCTAGCACGCCCGTTGCCCCTGTGGTATACTACAGTGAGAAAAATAGGGTAACTCATCACGAGGGGTGGAGAGAACGGCTCGATGAAACCCCGGCAACCGTCTGGTGGTCACGGCGACGTGATAGCTCGACCAGCGCAAGGTGCCAACTCCGACAGCGTACTGTATGCTGGCAGATGAGACAGTGTTGCTCTCCGCCTGCCGCGTGAGAGCTTTTTGTTTGCCGGGCTTGCCCGGTGCCGCAGCGCATAGCGATAACTGGAACGTGAGGATTGTGCCATGACAAGTGATACGCGCCCCCGCCCGCCCTATCTGCAAGCACTTGATGAACGGGTGCTCGTATTTGATGGTGCGATGGGCACCAGTATTGATACCTTTGAGTTGACCGCCGAAGACTATGGCGGCGTAGCCACCGAAGGTTGCCGCGACTATCTCGTCATCACGCGCCCCGACGTGATCGAGCAGATACACGCCTCGTTCTTCGCCGCCGGGAGCGATGTTGTTGAGACGTGTACTTTCCAATCTACGCGGATGCGGCTGGAAGAGTGGGGGTTGGCAGATCGCACACACGAAGTGAACTCCCGTGCGGCTGCATTGGCACGGCTCGTCGCTGACCGTTTCGCGGCTGAGGATGGTCGCCCACGCTTTGTGGCAGGCTCGCTGGGTCCGACGGGCAAGTTGCCGTCGTCGAGTGACCCCGACCTGAGCAACATTACCTTCGATGAACTGGTCGCCCAGTTTGCGGAGCAAGCCGCTGCCCTGATTGACGGCGGCGTGGATGTGCTGCTGATCGAAACGAGCCAAGACATTCTCGAAGTGAAGGCGGCGGTGATCGGTTGTCAGCAGGCGATTGCGGCGGCGGGTCGTCCGGTCGCCCTGCAAACGCAGATCACGCTGGACACGAGCGGGCGGATGCTGTTGGGCACCGACATTGCCAGTGCCCTCGCCACGATTGAAGTCCTTGGTGTGGATGTGGTCGGGTTGAATTGCTCGACGGGCCCAGAGCACATGCGCGAGCCAATTCGTTACCTGACGAGCCACACCAACCTGCCGATTAGCTGCATCCCCAACGCGGGCTTGCCGATCAACGTAGAGGGCAATGCGGTCTATCCGCTAGAGCCTGCCCCGATGGCGAAGTCGCTCAGCGAGTTCGTCCACGCGCTGGGGGTGCGGGTCGTGGGTGGTTGTTGCGGCACCACGCCCGCCCACATCGAGCAGTTGGTGGCGGCGGTGCGCCCGGTTGTGCCTGCGGTGCCCGAACGCGACGAACGCCCGCGTATTTCGTCGGGGATGCAAGCCGCGCTGATGGAGCAGGAGCCGCGCCCGTTGATTGTGGGCGAACGGGTTAACAGTTTGGGGAGCCGCAAGGTCAAGCGGCTACTGCTGAACGATGACTACGATAGTATTGTTGAGATTGCCCGCGAACAGATGGACGGCGGTGCCCATGCGCTGGATGTGTGTGTGGCGATGACCGAGCGTGCCGACGAGAAGGAGCAGATGGTCGCGCTGGTGAAGAAACTGTCAATGTCGGTGGAAGCCCCGTTGATGTTCGACAGCACCGAAGCCGACGTGCTCGAAGCCGCGCTCGCTGTCTACCCCGGTCGCCCCATTCTCAACAGCACCAGCCTTGAGGGGGGGCGCGGCAAGAAGATTGACGAGACCTTGCCGCTGGCTACCCGCTATGGGGCGGCGGTGGTCTGTATGGCAATTGACGAAGAGGGCATGGCGCACCACCCCGATGAGAAGCTCCGTATTTGCCGCCGCATCTACGAGATTGCCACGCAAGAATATCACCTGCCGCCCAGTGCGCTGATCTTCGACGTGAACGTGTTCCCGGTCACGACGGGGCAAGAGGAGTTGCGCGACGAAGGTTGGTGGACAATCGAGGGCGTGCGCCTGATCAAAGCGCACCTGCCCGGTGCCCTGACCAGCCTAGGGGTGAGCAACTTGTCGTTTGGGGTGGCACCGCACGCCCGTGCCGCGCTCAACAGCGTGTTCTTGTATCACGCGGTGGCGGCGGGGCTAGATATGGCGATGGTCAACCCGGCGCACATCACGCCCTATGCCGAGATTGGCGCCGACGAGCGGCGTGTGTGCGAAGACCTGATCTTCAACCGCACGCCCGACGCACTCGCCAACTTCATCGGGCACTTTGAGACGGTGGAAGTGACCGCCGCAAACGAGCAGCAGGCAGACCCCACCGAGGGCATGACGGTGGATGAGAAAATCCACTACCAGATATTGCACCGCAAGCGCGACGGGATCGAAGCCCTGATTGATGCGTCGCTGGGCGAGCGGATGGTAGCCGCGCCGGATGCCTCGCGTAACGACTCGGCGGTGAGCATGCTGAACAATGTGTTGCTGCCTGCGATGAAAGACGTGGGCGACCGCTTCGGGGCGGGCGAATTGATCCTGCCGTTTGTGTTGCAGAGTGCCGAGGTGATGAAGCGAGCAGTCGCTCACCTTGAGCAGTACCTCGAAAAGGTAGCGGGCAGTACGAAGGGCACGGTGGTGCTGGCGACGGTCTATGGCGACGTACACGATATTGGCAAGAACCTTGTGAATACGATCCTTGCCAACAATGGCTATACTGTCCATGACCTTGGCAAGCAGGTGCCGATCAACACCATTCTGGAGAAAGCCCGCGAGTTCAACGCCGATGCTATCGGGTTGTCGGCGTTGCTGGTGAGCACCAGCAAACAGATGCCGCTATGTGCTCAGGAGCTTGACCGGCAGGGGTTGCACATACCGCTCTTGGTGGGCGGCGCGGCTATCAACCGCCAGTATGGGCACCGCATTTTGTTTGTCGAAGAAGAACGCCCCTACGATGCGGGTGTGTTCTACTGCAAAGATGCCTTTGAGGGGCTAGAGACGATGGACAAGCTGATGAACCCGGCAGAGCGGGCGGGGTTTGTGCAGCGGGTGAAGGACGAAGCGGCGGGCGTGCTCCAGAAAGCCCAGACTGGGCGCATGGTGATGGCGGACGTGGGGCGCACGCAGGGCAGCACGCAGCACAAGTCGTCCATCCGGCGCGACGTGCCCATCCCGGCACCGCCCTTCTGGGGGCATCAGGTAATCACGCGGGTGCCGCTGGACGAACTGTTCGACTGTGTGGACTATAACGCGCTGTACCGCTTGCAGTGGGGCGCGAAGAACGCGAAGGGGGAGAAGTGGGCACAGCTCAAAGCTGAGTTCGCGCAGCGCGTGCGCGAGCTACGCCGCGAGGGTGAGCGTGAGGGTTGGCTCGACACCCGCATTGTGTATGGCTACTTCCCGGCGCAGAGCCAAGGGAACGACCTGATTATCTACGACCCGGCTTCGGTGGTAGCCCGCAACGGCAACGCCAACGGCAGCAGTGCCGCGCCACGCGAACTGACGCGCTTTACCTTCCCGCGCCAGCCCACGGGCGAATACCTCTGTCTGTCTGACTACTATGCGAGTGTAGAGAGCGGGCAGATAGACGTAGTGGCGTTGCAGGTTGTCACGGTGGGCGATGCCGTCACGGAACTGTGCGACCGCCTGCAAGCCAACGGCGACTATAGCAAAGCCTACTACATTCACGGGTTGGGCGTGTCGCTTGCCGAGGGGCTGGCGGAATATGCCAACCGTGTTATCCGGCGCGGGCTGGGGCTGCAAGGAACGCAGGGGCTACGCTATTCGTGGGGCTACCCCGCTTGCCCCGACCTTGAAGACCATGTGAAGCTCTTTGCCGTGTTGCCCGCCGACACCATCGGGGTGTCGCTGACCAGTGCCTACCAACTGATCCCTGAACAGAGTACGGCGGCGATTGTCGTGCATCACCCGGAAGCCAAATACTTCAGTATTGGCAGTACGCTCGAACGTGCCGATGCTGACACGCTTGGTACCACGGCTGCATCTGTCTCGGTCACTGGGTAGCTGTGGTACACTAAGGACGGGGTATTTGCACAGGCATAGATGACCCCGCCCCTCCCTCTGGGGCGGCATATCGTGCAGAAGGAGGTGCGCCGTGATCGGCGGTTTTCTGAGCTACTGGTGGCTGGTGTTTCAGGTGATCGGCGAAGCATGGTGGCTAACTCCGGACAAGTTCCAGCGCATCTATGACTACCGTACTATTGCCGCCCAGCTTATGCTGGGGGTGGTATTTGTGGCAGGTGTGTCGCAGCTCATCGGGCAGAGCGTCATTCTGTTCGCCAACAAGGTGAAGCCGACGCGCTTCTTTCTCAGTCTGCTGACCAACGGCATTGTGTTCGTGGTCAGCTTTTTTGTGACCGTGTTGATTATCTATCTGGTGGGGAGCCTGCTCTTCTTTCGAAGTGTCTCGCTGGAGTTGACAGTCGCGGCGGTGGGTGCAAGCTATGGTCCGCTCGCGTTCAGTTTCCTTGCGCTCGCGCCCTACGCGGGCATGGCGATTGACAAGTTCCTCCGGATCATGAGTTTTCTCAACATGTTGCTGGCGGTGCATTTCATCTTCGCGGCACCCATCTGGCAAGCCCTGATTGTCGTTGCGGTCGCGTTCCTCGTGATGCTGCTGATGACCAATACGATTGGCAAGCCGGTCATCTGGCTACGCAACAAGGTGTTCCACCTTGTGACGGGGGCAGATGTCAGCACCGACGATAGCCTGCGCGAACTGATGGAAGCCTACTACCGCGACGACTCGCAAGCACAGCGTCCAGCGCAGACAGGAGGCTAGGCAATGGGTGGACTGCTGATTTTCTTGGTTGGGTTGACTATTGTGTTGATTTTGCTGTCAGCGGTGGTTGCGCCGCTGGAGTCGTTGGGGTGGTACGCGGGTTGGTTTGGCGACAAAGAGGAGCAGGAGAAAGAAGCCATGCTGGTTGCCGCCAGCAAGGGCGTGTCGGAGCAACCCGCCAAGCACTATCTGGTGTATTTGTCGGGCATTGGCGCGATAGACCCCTCCACCGTGCCCGACGAGGAATACCCCTTCCTCGAAGGGTTGCGCCGCCGCCTGCCCGACACGCGGGTGGTAGATGGTATCTTTCCCTATTCGGTCAGCAACATTGGCATGACGAACCAGCGACTCTTCGCGCGGATATGGAACTTCGTCCTCAACCTGCACCCGTCCAATCCGTTTGCGGCACTGGCGTTCTTGATTAACCTTCGCAATATGTTTCAGGTAGCGGTATCGGCAGACTTGCGCTATGGTCCGATCTTCAATAGCGGCACGGCGCAAGAAATTACCGAAGCCCTGTTGAAAGCGGGTTACCGCCCCGGCAGTGGCACGCCGGTCACGCTGTTTGGCTGGAGCGGCGGCGGGCAAATCTCGGTGGGTGCGGTCACGCATCTGAAGCGGTTGCTGGGCAACCGTACAGCGATCTATGTCATCTCGCTCGGTGGTGTCCTGTCCGATGATCATGGCATTCGCCGCGTGGAGCACCTGACGCACCTGTATGGTACCAAAGACCCGGTGCAAAACCTTGGGGCGATTTTGTATGCGGGGCGGTGGTCCGTGATGCAGCAGTCGGTCTGGAATCAGGCAGTGCGTGAGGGGAAGATTACGCTCACCGCGCTGGGACCCTACGCACATAACATTACGCAACACTATTTTGACCGCGAGAACTCGCTGTCGGACGATGGGCGCACCTGTATGCAGGTGTCACTTGATGCAGTGCAGGCGGTGCTGATGGACTGGGGCGTAGACCGGGGCGTGCCATTGCCGATTGAGAACGACCCCGCCGTGAAGCACCCAGACGAAACCGAGGTGCCGGGTAAGCCACGCCTCCTAAACGAGGAAACGGTAGATGCTGCTGCGCCCAAGCCGTCGGCAGGGGTGCCGGCGGCGTAATGACGCAACCTAGGAACGCGCAGACGAAAAGGAGTGTGCATTGACCAGCACGAGTGAACAGGCACCGCCCAACAGCTACCTGAAGTGGCGGCAGGCAGCCTTCAATTTGCCCGACTACTACCCGCTCGACCAGACGGTAGACCCGGCGCACTATGTGCCACAGGCGGCGTGGCAGGGGCGGCTGATCTTGCCTGCCCACGACCAGCGTGCTACGGTGCGCGGGTGCCTCTTTGAAGTGCATCATACGCCCGACGCACACCGCGCATTGGTGGGGCAGGTGGTGTACCTGCGCTGGGCAGACACCCCCGCAGTGCAGGCGTACCGGGAGCAGGTGGTACAGCCCATGAACTTCAATGAGGTGGCACGCAAGGGGCTGGAAAAGTGGCTGGTGCTGCCCGAACGGCTCGATGGGTGGGACGACATAGACCCGCTTGAGTCGTTGGCGGGGGCGCACCCCTACGATGACATCGTGGTGATGCTGCGCGACGACGTGACGGTGTTGCCGCCCGCCGATGGCGACGAGCACCCCATTCTGACGATTGTGCGCGAGCCGGCTATGCTGACGGGGCGGTATGTGGGGTTGGTGCAGTTTGTTGCGCCGCCGACCGCCAACAGCGACCTGTTTCCCGTGCGCCACTACAACCGTGCCACCAAGCAGTTCGATGGGGGCGAGGAGACGGTTCGTTTGCCTGCGGTGGTGCCTAATACCGATGACATTCCCCCATCGGTAACGACAGACTTGCACACCAGCCCCGGCAATGAAGCGGGCTGGTATATCTATGGGGCGAAGGATGCTGCCGGGGTGTTTACGGTGCAGGCACTTGCGCCGCGTGCGCTACTGCGGGTTGAGCCGCAAGAGGTGCGGCATGGTTCTGATGCGGCGTGGCGGTTTGTGCGCCGCGAAACGTGGGAGCAAGCCGCCGACTACAAGGGGCAGTTCCGTTCGGTGCTGCTCAACCAGCGTGTGCCGAAGAATGCTATGCTGCAACAGTGGGAAGCGGGCAGCAATGCGTTGCTCGTCCATGTGTATGCAGGCGTGGGCGGCAAGTTGCGCGAGCCTGCCACGCGCGGCGGCATCTACTTTGGGCACTTTGCTTACGGCAGTGCCGAGGTGGTGCGTGACCCATTGAGCGACGATCTGGTGTTCGAGTTGGTGTACTATCAGGTCTACACGCACAATATGGATGGGCTGGTCGCTGGCGTACATACGTGGTCGCACTACATGGGCGACCGTCAACGCGGGTGGCTTGGTGTGCGTCCGGTGGTTGACCTGCTGATCAACTTTGACCCGTTCGATGAAGGCTTCCCGACGGGTGAGACTACGACCGCCTCGGCACTCGATGTGCTTGAGCATAACCTTGAAATAATGGCTGCCCGTTACCGCATCGGGGATGGCAACGGGAGTACGTGGGTTGGACCTGCCAACAACTGCTCGCAAGATGCTAATCAGGCACTGTACCACGCGATTGAGTTCATTGACCATCAGGTCAAGGACGACGAGGCAGTTGAACGCTTCCTTGCCACGAACACCAATGCCGCCAACCGTGCCGCCCAACTGATCGCGCTACTGCCGGTGGTACGTAAGAAGTTGGTGGGCGGGCGGCGGGCGCGCGCCGACTGGCAGAAGGGCATCGAGTCGTTGGGTGAAGATGGCATGGGGCTGGGCGATCTGGTGCGTGGGCTGGGGTCGTGGCGCACGATGCTGCCGCGCAAAGCCAGTGATACGGTGGCACGCATCTTTATCGAGCGTGGCGCGAGTGTGTGGGTACTGGCGACGTTTCAGGTGGGTGGCAACAACCCGGATATTGAGCCGTTCCCGCCGGTTACTTTCTAGTGTCCTGTCTTCTAGTGTCCTCTTCGCGTCCTCTGTGTAGGGTCGTCGCTGGCAACGATAGCACCCGGCACCCGGCGCGGTTATGCCGTCGGGAATGCCGGGTGTGTGATGGTCTGCTCGATCTGGGCAATGTGCAGCCGCTCGTGCGCCTCGAACACCGCCAGCCACTCAAACACGGATAGCCGCAGGGCAGCAAACGCGGCGGAGGGTGCCTTTGCCCGCCCAATGTCTAGCCCTGTGACTTGCTGGGCATAGGTCTTTAGGGCGGTTTGGGCTTGCGTGAACTCGCGCAGTACCGTTGCGGGGTCGCGCCCGGTGCGTGCAGGTGGCGCATAGGCGGGCGGCGTGGTGACGGCGGGGGCGGTGGGTTCGTTGCTGAGGATGAACAGCCCGCCCAGCCAGCCGTAGCGGAATGGTCCGTTGCTGTGCCAGCCCTTGCGCTCGGCGCGTGCCCGTGCTGCCGCAAGGCGCGGTAGCATGGCAGTGTGGATGGTCGTCAGGTGGTCGAGGATTTCGGCAATTGACCATTCGCTGGGGGCGGGTTGCCACTGGAACTGGTCAGCTGTGAGCGGTTGTACTAGGGCTTCAATTGTCTGCTGGTGCTGCCGCATGGTTGCGATAAACTGGGCGATCTGGGGCGGCGTGGTCGTGGTAGGCATGGTGGACACGGGCACGCTCCTTTCTGTCGGGTTTCCGTCGCTGTCTGTGGTCGGTGTTGCGTCGGTTGGTGGTATATAGGGGGCGGGCGAGTGCGTGCTCCTGCTGCACGGCTACCAGCGGGTGGGCGTGTTATTCTGGCTTGGGTCAGCCGCTTGGTCAGCCGCTTGGGTCATCACCTAAATCACCTAGACATGATGGCGAGGGCTGGCACGCACCCCAGTGAATAGCTCGCATGTCCTGCTGTGTCGCAAGTCATCACCAGTATAGTGAGTTGGGTAGGTTTGTCAAGGGGTGTCGTGCAATGCCTGCTGTGCCTGTTGCACGAAGGCAGTGATCAGGTCGTTGTCCTTCTGTCCGTCGCGCTCTACGCCGCTACTCACGTCTACCCCAGCGGGGCGCACCGCCGCGATTGCCGCCGCGACATTTGCCGGGGTCAGCCCGCCCGCGAGCAACACCGGGTACTGCTGCGCGAGCACGTGCGCGGCGTTCCAGTCGGCGGGGGTGCCGGTGCCGTGGCTCGCATCCACGATCCACGGGCACGCCGCAAAGCGCAACGCTAGTCCCCCTACGGGGACTGTGTGGGGCGTGTGGGTGGCAGGTGGCAGAAGCATACGCCACGCGCGTTCCTGCGGGCTGTCAGCGAGGCTGAGGGCACGGATGACCGGGCGACAAATCCCGGCGGCATCTGAGGGCAGTTCGTCGCCGCTCAATTGCACCTCGTCTAGCCCGCATTGCTGACACACTGCGTTGATGTCGGCAACACGGGTGTTGACGAATAGCCCGACCACGGTGACGTGCTGCCCGGCGGGGTGTGCCCGTAGCTCTGCCACGAGTTGCTGGGCGATGGCAGGCGTGATGCGGCGGCGGCTGGGTGCGAACACCAGACCGATATGGGAAGCCCCCGCTGTTGCAGCAGCGAGGGCGTGGGCAACCGTGCGTAGCCCACAGATTTTAACTATCGGTGGGGGCGTGGTCATCGGTGAAGCCAGTGTCGGTGTCGGTGGGGTCGGGTGTATCTAGGGTGGGCACCACGTCGGTCTCGTTCGGCTCGTTCGGCTCGTTCGGCGCGGCAGTCGCTGTGGCATCGGTGTCGGGTGGGGTGAAGCCAGTGTCGGTGGGATCGGGTGTATCTAGGGTGGGCACCACGTCGGTCTCGTTCGGCTCGTTCGGCTCGTTCGGCGCGGCAGTCGCTGTGGCATTGGTGTCGGGTGGGGCGAAGCCAGTGTCGGTGTCGGTGGGGTTGGGTGTATCTAGGGTGGGCACCACGTCGGTCTCGTTCGGCTCGTTCGGCGCGGCAGTCGCTGTGGCATCGGTGTCGGGTGCGGGCTTCAGTGCATAGTAGACACGCGAACCGCGCCCACTGCGTTCGAGTTTGCCGCTGTTGATAGCTTGCTTCGCCATAGTGCGGAGTTGCTCGTTGGTGCGGATGAACTGCTGTTCGTTGCGGAGTTGCTTCATCTTTTCGAGCATTTGCGAGAACGATACTGGTTTGCTGAAGCCCTGCATCATATGGGTGAACGTTACCCACTCGTCGTCCTCGAACGTGATGTCGCTGTCGCCGTTGCGTTGGTCGGTGTCGTCGTCGCTGGGAGCAACCCCAAACACGTCGAGGAAGGGTTGCTGCGGGCGCGGGGTGGTCTGCACCTGCGCGGCGAGGTCTTCAAAGCGTGAGCGACTGCCGTCGCTGTCGTCGGGGTGATGTTGGGCGGCATCTACGGCGGCATCGTATGCAGACGAGTCTTGCGCGGCGAGGAGTTCGGCAGACAATGTGTAGGGGTCGTAGGCTGGGGGCAGTGCGTCGGCGGTGACAGGGGGAGCGGTCACGTCGTCGCGGTCCTCAACTGCTGAGGTGGCACCGTGTTCTGCCGAAGGAGCGGCGGTGCGGGGGTGGTCGGTGTCATCGGCAACGATGGGTGTGTAGTCGGGCGTGTCGTCGGCGGGGTCACGGTCGGGCAGGTCGGACGTGTCGTCGGCGGGGTCACGGTCGGGTGCCGTGCCATACTCGCCGTGGGCGGCGGCACCAGCGAGGTCTACATCGTCGGCAAGGTCGTCGGGTTGCTCGGTGGTGTCCGTGTCATTGCCCTCAAGTGGCTTCTCTTGTGCATCGTCGCGGCGGCTCCGGCGCGGGCGGCGGCGGCGGCGCGAGCGACTGCTCGACGCGGTGCCGTTGGTGCTATCGCTGTCGGTGGTGGTGTCGCTACGGTGCCCGTTGGTGTCGGTGGCTTCGGTCTCGTCGCTACTGTCATCTTTGTTAATGGGGATCGCGTCGGCGAACTGCGAGAGCTTGAGCGGGTCTTCGCCGGGTAAGAAGACTTCGTTGACGGTACCGCTGGTGAAAATCTGCACTTTGCCGCGTCGTTCGGCATCAACCACAAAGTCCTTGAACTTGCCGAAGGGGCGACCGTTCATGTCGCGGTAACGGCTTTCCTTGAACTCGCCGCCCATGAGTTCCTTCATCACCAACTTGATCGAGCCGAGCGTCGAGACATAGCCACGCTCGCGGACGAGATGGATCGCGTCAATCAAGACATCGTAGATGTCGGTGCTCGGTTCTTGGTTGGTGGGGGCAGTGGGGGGGGTTGCGGCGGCGGGGGTCTCGACTGTGACGGGGGTGGTGTGCCCGCGTCGTCCGTTGCTGGTGGGGCGTGAGGGTGCGGGTGTCCTGCCGATGAGTTGCTCGTAAAAGATAAACTCGTCGGCACTCTGGGCAAGGTGGGTGGAGGCTGCGCCGCCGATCCCAATGACGATAACTTCTTTGCCTTGCTGGCGGACGCTATTCACGAGTGGGATGAAATCGCGGTCGCCGGTGGCAAGGACAAACTTGCTGATATTCGAGTTGGTGTACAGTGTTTTCATTACGTCAATGCAGAGGTTCATGTCCACACTGTTTTTGATTGCGCGTCCTGTGCGTCCCATATCCTTGTCGTAATAATAGGTGGGGACGTACATGGGTTCAATCGAGTTGGCGTATAACGCACTAGTGATGCGCGGGTAGCGGTACCAGTCGGCGTAAGCGCGGGCAATCACGACGCGACCCAGATCGTTGCAGCGATCCATTATCGCCTCAAAGTTCGGGTTTGCATCAAGCTTGTCGCGCACGCTGACATAGACATTCTCGAAGTCTATGAAAACCGCTACATCCGCTCTACGATGCTCATATAACATTGTGTTCCTACAGTTTGCTCCTGTTAAATCGGGAGAACGGGTAAAATATACAGTGGCGTAGTAGCCATGCCACCCCACGGCAACCTACGCAACGTCTGCTTCAGCCGTCGCTGATAGCCATGAGTACTATAGCATCTGCAAGCAATTTGTGCAAAAGTGCCAAGACTGGTTGCGTCGCTGGCGGGGCTACGGGGTGCGTCTGGCGGGTGGGTGGCAGCAATGTGCTGCTTGTGCTACAATAGCGCGAGAATTAATGCTATACCATGGAACGGCTGTGCCTGCTATCGCTGGGCTATGTCTAACCCCTACCGAGATGCCAGTAAGTCTGCCAATGAGCAATCGGTGACGGCGGTGCGCGTGAGGGTGCCGTCTGCTACGGAGTAACAGAGTGAAGATTTCAACAGAACGCCGCGAAAACAGCATTGTGGCACTTGATATTGAGTTGTCGGAAGAGCAAGTTGAGAAGGGTTTAAACCGTGCTGCGAAACGGCTTGCCGAGAAGCATACGATTCCGGGCTTTCGTAAGGGGAAGGCTCCGCGCTTCATTATCGAGAACTATTTCGGGCGCGAAACGTTGCTGGATGAAGCCACCGATGATTTGATTAACCGCTCGTTCCGTGCCGCCCTTGAGCAAGCGGGGATTGAACCGGTTGGGCAGGCACAGATCGAGTCAATGTCGGCAGAAACGGGCTTCCGTTTTGTGGTGGCAGTGCCCGTCGCGCCGACGGTAACGGTGCCCGATTACCGCGCGTTCCGTCTCCCGTTTGTGGTGCCGCCCATCGGCGACGAGCAAGTGGCGCACGCGATGGCAGAACGCCGCGAGCGGCATGTGGTGTTGCAAGAACTGGACGAGCCGCGCCCGGTGCAACAGGGTGATCAGTTGCGGGTGCAGATTGTCACGCTGATTGATGGCGAGCCGACGGACGACATCCCCGAAGGCGAAGAGCCACCCGAAAACACGCTGGTGGTCGAGCCGGATCGGCTGGTGCAGGGGCTGTACGATGGGGTGCTCGGTATGCAGGTGGATGAGCATAAGTCTATCGAGACGGTGATCGAGGATGACCACCCCAATGAGGAGATGCGCGGCAAAACGGCGACCTTCGAGGTGAAGGTGCTGGGTATTCAGTCACGGTTGCTGCCCGATTGGGATGAGTTGCCGATGCTGGAGGAGTTCGAGGGGACGCTGGACGAGCTACGCGCTGATACCCGTAACACGTTGGAAGAGCGGGCGAAGTCGCAGGCAGAGCGCGACCTTGTGACTGAGTTTATTGCCCGGTTGGTTGCCGAGACTGAGTATGACATCCCTGAAGTCCTCATCCGCAACAATGCCGAAGAGTTGCTGGAAGCACAGGGTCAGCAGTTTGCCCAGTACGGTATTACGCTCGACCAGATGTTGCAGTTTCGTGGGCAGACCCGCGAAGAGGCAGTGGGCGAGATGTTCGAGGCGGCTGAGAATGACTTGAAGGAACGCCTCGCTATGATCGAGGTGGTGCAGGCAGAGCAACTGAAACTGTCGCCCGAAGAGGTGCAGGAAGAGGCGGCTATGATTATGGCGGGCTACGACGAGAGCACACGCCAGATTATCGCGCAGCAGATGCAAGAGCAGTTTGTCAATAATGTGGCGAACGCGGTGCTTGACCGCAAGCTCCGCGAGCGTTTGCTGGCGATTGCGGCGGGAGAAGCCCCCGAACCGGGTGCCGACGCGGGCACGGTTGACGCGGGCGACGCGGGCACGGCTGATGCGGGCGACGCGGGCACGGCTGATGCGGGCGACGCACTCGTAAGCGATGCACCCACTGCAAGTGAAGACCCGGCTACCGACAGTAAAGATACATCGGCGTAGTAGGTTGGCGGTGGGCAAAAAATGCGCGAACACAGTATACTGTAGGTAGCAGTCGTAATCGGCTGTTGTGTGTCAGGCAAAAGCAAAAGAGCGTGTTGTTAGAAGTGGAGTGTATACCATGAACTGGACTTCACCGTATCAGGTGGCTTGGCAGAGTACTACCCCGCAGTCGCTGGTGCCGATGGTGGTTGAGTCATCGAACCGGGGCGAACGGGCATTTGATATTTTCTCGCGGTTGCTGAAAGAGCGCATCGTGCTGCTCAGCACCCCGGTTGATGACCAGATAGCGAACTTGCTGGTGGCACAGTTGTTGTTCCTCGAACACGACGACCCTGAGCGTGATATTAACTTCTACATTAACAGCCCCGGTGGTTCGGTCACGGCGGGGCTGGCAATCTACGACACGATGCGGGCAATCCGTGCCCCCGTTGCAACCTACTGTGTCGGGATGGCAGGCAGCATGGCGACGATCTTGCTGGCGGGTGGTGAGCGGGGCAAGCGGTATAGTCTGCCGCACTCGACCATTCACATGCACCCGGCGGGGGGTGGCGCACGGGGGTATGCCCCCGACGTAGAGATTATGGCACGCGAACTGTTGCGCTTGCAGCAGATTACGCGCGAGTTGCTGGCGCGTGACACGGGGCAGACGATGGAGCGTATCAAGCGCGACTTCGACCGTGACCTGTTTATGAACCCGGTGCAGGCGGTGGAATACGGGATTGTTGACAGCATTCTCAATAACGACGACATGGTGAGCAGCGAGGCGACGGTGTCGTTGCAGTAAAGCAGCGGGCGAGAGTAAGAGAAGATGTGGAGTAGAGAGAACGACGTGGAGAGAGAAGAAGTTGCCGGGTGTGTCACTGCCCTATATGCCCCCCGTCAGTGCCCGGTAACACGCTTCTCAGCCCTGACTTGCTACAATGGTGTAGGAGAGTGCGCTGAGGCTACAGCCCTGCCAACACCGTCTTTGAGGAGGTTCGCATGAGCCGTTCGCGCAACAATACAGGTAATCGAGGCACGTACACTTGTTCATTCTGCAACCGTAGCCAAGACGAAGTGCGGCGTTTGATCGCCGGACCCGGTACAGTCTTCATCTGCGATGAGTGCGTTGCCCTGTGCAGTGCCATCATCGCCGAAGAGATTGAGCAGCAAAACCCTACCCCCCGGCGGACACCGCAGCAGAACACCAAACTGCCGCCGCCGCGTCGCATCCGCGAGCAACTCGACAGCTATGTGGTGGGGCAAGAGCGTGCCAAGGTGATACTCGCTGTGGCGGTGTACAACCACTACAAGCGTATCCGGGCAGGGCTGAAGGTAGACGAGGTTGAGCTTGGGAAGAGTAACATTCTGCTGATTGGTCCGACGGGGAGTGGCAAGACCCTCCTCGCCCAGACCCTCGCCCGCATCATTGATGTGCCCTTTGCCATCGCCGATGCCACGGCACTGACCGAAGCGGGCTATGTGGGTGAGGACGTGGAGAACATTCTGCTCCGACTCATTCAGGCAGCAGATGGCGACATTGAGCGTGCCCAGACGGGTATTATCTATCTCGATGAGATTGATAAGCTGTCGCGCAAAACCGATAACCCCTCGATTACGCGGGACGTGTCGGGTGAGGGCGTGCAGCAAGCCTTGCTGAAAATCTTGGAGGGCGGGGTGGCACACGTCCCGCCTATGCCGGGACGCAAGCACCCGCAGCAAGAGTACATCCCCTTCGACACCACGAACGTGCTGTTCATTTGTGGCGGGGCGTTCGAGGGGTTGGAGGCGGTGGTGGAACGGCGCATTAACATTGGGCGGGGCATGGGGTTTGCGGGGGCAGTTGTGCCGCCGGATGCCGCCCCCGAAGATGACACGCCGTTGCTGGCGCACGTGGTGCCGGATGACCTGCTGACCTATGGGTTTATCCCAGAGTTCATCGGGCGGTTGCCAGTGGTCGCCACACTCGACAAGCTCGACAAAGCCGCGATGCTGCGTATCTTGACCGAACCACGCAACGCTATCATCAAGCAGTACGAGAAGATGCTGTTGCTCGACCGCGTGCAGCTTGAAGTGACCTCCGATGGACTGGATGCGATTGTCGAGAAAGCTATTCAGGCTCGCACCGGGGCGCGTGCTCTCCGCAGTATTGTCGAAAATGTCTTGCTTGACGTGATGTATGAGGTGCCGTCGCAGGAGCATATCGAACGCTGCATTATCAATGCCGAGGTGGTGGAAAAGGGAAACCACCCGGTCTTGGTGCCGCGCAAGGATCGAGAACGCTCGGAGTATCGCCGCCAGCTTGACGAGGCGGTGTAGCCCCGCCGGTGGCGGTGGGGCGATGAGGGCGACGGTTCCTCAGTGAGCACGTTTAGCACGACGCACTGCTAGCAGGAGGGTCGCACGCTATGCGTATGTTTCGTCACTTTACCTCGCGGCGTGCCGCGGGCGAAGACCAACCGCGCCGCCGTATCTTGATCGCCGACGACGACTCGGCGATCACATGCCTGATTACCACCACGCTCGATGATCCGCGCTATGATACGGTGCAGGTGTCGGACGGGGTGCAGGCAATCCGCACGTTCGACAGTGAGCGTTTCGATGCGATTATTCTCGATGTGATGATGCCGTTCGTGGATGGCTTCCAAGTGTGCAGCCACATCCGCGAACGGAGCGATGTGCCCATCATTATGCTGACCGCCCGCGAGGGCACCGAGGATGTTGTCCACGGGTTTGAATTGGGCGCAGACGATTACATCACCAAGCCCTTCCGGGCGGCAGAATTGCAGGCACGGGTCGAAGCGATTATGCGGCGGGTCGAGAGCTACCAACAACGGCACGCGCCGCCGATTGTCCATGTCGGTGATGTGGTGATTAACGAGCCGCGCCACGAAGTGATCGTGCGGAACAGCCCGGTCAACCTGACCCCAATGGAGTTTGAGTTGCTGTATTTTCTGGCAGCCAACGCGGGGCAGGTCTTCAACCGCGAAACGCTGTACCGCGAAGTGTGGCGGTATGAGCACATCGGGGAAACCAACCTTGTGGATGTGTGCGTGCGCCGCCTGCGCGAAAAGATTGAGGTGGAGCCGTCGCGTCCGCAGAAGATCATTACGGTACGTGGGGTGGGCTACAAGTTTGCCGAAGAGAAGCCCGGCTGAGGGTGTCGGGCACCGTCTTGTTCACGCGGAGGGCAGCATGCCACAAGAGATTCACGTGTCCCGTCACCCGCTCGTACGCCACAAAATGGCGTTGTTGCGGAGCAAGTTTACCGAGCCAAAGAAGTTTCGTGAGCTGGTTCACGAGTTGTCGTTGTTGCTGTTCTTCGAGGCAACCTATGATCTGGCGGTTGCGCCGCTGACGGTGGAAACGCCGTTGGGCAGTAGCCTCGGCGAGGAAGTGACCGAGACAATTGGCTTGATGCCCATTTTGCGGGCGGGGCTGGGCATGGCTGACGCAATCCTCGATGCCATCCCGAAAGGGCGCGTGTGGCATATGGGCATCTACCGCGACGAAGAGACGCTCAAGCCGGTGATCTACTATAACAACCCGCCTGCTCAGAATGACATTGACCTTGCGATTGTGCTTGACCCCATGCTGGCAACGGGTGGCTCGGCGGTGGCAGCCGTGGATGTCGTCAAGGATTATTGGAGTGCTAGCCGCATCAAGTTTCTGGGCTTGATTGCCGCGCCCGAAGGGGTGCGAACGCTGCATAGTGTCCACCCAGATGTGACCATTCACCTTGCGGCGGTGGACAGCCACCTCAACCAGAACGGCTATATTGTGCCCGGTCTCGGCGATGCTGGCGACCGGCAATTCGGGACTGCCTGAGGCTACAGCAGGCAGTCGCCACAAGGAGCGTGATGCAGCCGGGGGATGGGCTGATACCCGCTGGGGTGTTTGGCATGGCGGCGTTGATTACGGCGTTGCTCGTGCCCCCGGTGACGCGCCTGTGCTGGCGGTTTGGCTGGCTGGCGCACCCCAACGAGCGCAGTAGCCACCGGGTGCCTGTTCCGACGGTGGGCGGGCTGGCGATGCTGGCGGGTCTCGTGCTGACGTTGCTGGCAACGTTGCTGCTGCCACTGGCTGACCCGCGTTACGTGCGCTCGCCCTTCGAGTTGCTGCGGCTGGGGCTGTTGTTGGGCGGGGCGAGCATCGTGGCGGTCGTGAGCTTCCTCGATGACCGCTACAACCTGCCTGCCGCGCCGCGCCTCGCGGTCCAGTTTGGTGCGGCACTGTTGGCGGTGGGTCCCTACCTGTGGGATCACATGCTCTACCCCGATGCTAGCGGCGCACCCACCGAAGCGCGTGGTATTATCCTCACCGCGTTCAATTTCCCGTTTGTCGAGCAAATCCATCTACACAGTCTTAGCCCGTGGTTGGCAATTGGTGCGACGCTGTTCTGGATTGTGGGTATTCAGAATATGCTGAACTGGGTGGATGGGCTGGACGGGCTGGCGGCGGGCATCACGCTCATCGCGGGGTTGGTGCTGGCGATGCACGCGCTGGAACTGGGGCAGTGGAGTGTCGCGCTGTTGCCGCTCGCGCTGGCGGGGGCGTGCGCGGGCTTTCTGCCGTTCAACTTTCACCCGGCGCGTATTTTTATGGGCGACGTGGGTGCGATGACGCTGGGCTATGTGCTGGCGGTCAGTGCGATCATCGGCGGCGCGAAGCTGGCAACGGCGTTGCTGGTGCTGGCGGTGCCACTCGTAGACATGCTCTACCTGATTGTATCGCGGCTGATGAACGGACGCTCGGCGGCAACGGCGGGGCGCGACCACCTGCACCTGCGCTTGCTCGACATGGGCTTCAGCCAGAGCCAGATTGTGGGGTTTTACTACGGCTTCAGTGTGCTGTGCGGGGCGATTGCCCTGCTTGACGTAATGACCCCGGCGATGAAACTGGTGGCACTGCTGGTGCTGGGTGCGGGCATCGGGTCGTTGCTGGTGTACGTCTCGTGGCGGCAGCAGCAACCGCGTGCCACGCGCAGCAAGTGATGAGGGGCGGCTGGGGGGGTAGTTGGCGGGGAGGGGGGGATTTGAACCCCCGAGGACGCTTTTGGCGCCCTTCTCGTTTTCGAGACGAGTGCGTTCAGCCGCTCCGCCACCTCCCCACGACACAGAAGTACAGTATACGCCCTGTTGTCGCTTTGTGCAACCCCCCACGCCGCCGCCCGCCGGGGACTGTGCAAACTGCCCCGAATCACGCTATAATCCTATAATAACGCGAGATAGGGCAATAACGCAAAATCGGGCACGCTTGCACGAGTTGCTGCCCGCTTGGGAAGAACCATACGACAGGAGAGCGGTTGTGTTTTGGGTGCAATATCGTCGCTGGTTGGTGCCGCTGGTCGTTGGCGCACTGGTCATCTTAATTGATCAGGTGACGAAAGTCTGGATTGTGCAGAACCTCGGTCCGGTGCAGATGCTCAAAAGCATTACGATTGTGGACGATTGGTTTCTGCTGGTCTATTCGCACAACACCGGGGTTGCCTTTAGCCTGTTCCAAGGCATGTCGCCGATACTGACTATCGTTGCGCTGCTGATAGTGACGGGGGCACTGTATGTGTATGCCATGTATTTGCCCAACTATCTGGGGAGCGTGCAGGTCAGTATGGGGCTAATCATCGGCGGCGCGTTCGGCAACATTATAGACCGTGTGCGGCTGGGCTATGTCGTGGACTTTATCCAGATTGGGTGGTGGCCAATTTTCAACGTCGCTGACAGCGCGATCACGGTGGGCGCGGTGATGCTGGGCTTCTTCCTGCTCTTCTACGACGAGCCGGATGCTGAGCCGGAGCCGCGCGACGATGCGTTGTTGAGTGACTTGCTGCGCCGCGATGTGCCCGCCACGGGCGAACCTGCTAGCCCTGCTAGCCCTACCGAAGGAGTGCAGCGTGTCGTCTCCGACTGACCCGGACTGGTGCGACACCGCCGGAGACGACCCCCCACCCGACGGCGAAACCTACACCCTCACCCTCCCGGCAGATGTTGCCGGACAACGCCTTGACCGTGCGGTGGTAGCGATGTTGCCGCACCTTTCGCGCTCGTTTGTGCAAGCCCTGCTCGCCGACGGGCGCGTGCTGCTGAATGGCAACGCGGTGCGTGCCAGCCAACCGGTGCGTGCGGGCGACGACCTGTCGGTGTATGTGCCCCCGCCACAGTCTACCGACCTGATCGCCGAAGACCTCCCGCTCGATATTGTGTATGCAGACGATGCTATCGTCGTGGTCAACAAGGCGGCGGGCATGGTTGTCCACCCTGCGCCGGGGCACCCCAGCGGCACGCTCGTTAATGCGTTGCTTGCCCGTTACCCTGATATGACGGCGGGCAACGCGCTCCGCCCCGGCATTGTGCATCGCCTCGATCAAGATACGTCGGGGTTGTTGGTGGTGGCACGCACCGATGCCGCCCTGCACAGCTTGACCGATCAGCAGCAGGCACGCCAGATGTACAAGCACTATCAGGCGGTGGTGGTGGGGCGGATGCGCCCCCCCGATGGCACGATAGATGCGCCGGTTGGGCGACACCGTAGCGACCGCCTGCGTATGGCGGTCGTCGCGGATGGGAAGCCTGCCCGCACGCACTACCGTACCTGTGAAGACCTTGCGGGCTATTCTCTGCTGGATGTGTGGCTGGAGACCGGACGCACGCACCAGATACGGGTGCATTGTGCCCACCGCCAGCGTCCCATTTTGGGCGACCCGCTGTATGGGGGGCGGGCGAAACGTGCGCCGTTCGGGGTGCGGCGGCAGTTTCTGCACGCAGCCCAACTGGGCTTTGCTCACCCTACCACCGGGGTGTGGTGCGAGTTTCGCGTGCCGTTGCCGCCCGACCTTGCCGCCGTGCTGTCCCAACTGCGCCGCGCGGCAGGGGTGCCGTCGGGGGCGTGAACGGGTGGGGCTTATGCAACCTGTCTAGTTCGCTCTACGTCAATTCTGGCAAAAGAACCGCGTGGTGCGGGGGCGAAATTGTGGTATGATAGACAGTAATATCAGACAAATATCAGGTTACTGTCAGAAGGGTGACATACCTGATACGTTCTAGTCAATAAACTCAACCCGGACGCTACGTGAGGAGGGAGAGCAGGATGAAGTGGCTGGCAGTAGCACTGGCAACGCTTGTGCTCGTGGTAACGATGGCTGTGGGTTTCCTCGTAATGGATCAGACGGCAAACACCGTAGAAGCCCGTCAAGCGGTAAGTGGGGTTACGGTGCCGATGACGATGCTGGAAGTGGGCACCACCAACCTGCATGCTGTCTGGCTGATAGACCACGCCGAGGAAGTCAAGTGGACATTGAGCCTTGACGGGGTATCGCAGGAGAGCCTGAAGCAGGAGACCCACAACTGTTTCTCAGGCACATCGGCACGCACACTGCGCGACTAGCCCGCGGCAGCTAGTCGGTTGACGCGCCCGACTGCGGGCGGCGATGGGTACGGCGGCACCGCTCTGAACAGTAGCGGACATCGTCCCAATTCGCCGCCCATTTTTTGCGCCACTCAAACGGTCGCCCACAGCTCGCGCAGGTTTTGGTGGGCAGGTGTCCCTTCTTCCGTGGGGTGCTGCTGGTGGCGTTGGTTTTGCGTGTGCGTGCCATTGGTGGGTGCTTTCCGCGGCGATTGCCGGCATACTTTTTGCTCTCTTCCCGCTATACTGTAGCGTACCACACAACGCCGGGGCGCACCACGCGACACAACGCCGGGGCGCATCACACGACACATAATACACAACGGGTGCCGCCCATTGCATGGTGCAGCACCCGTCGTTCGTCGGGGTTGTTTGGCGGCAGACCGCCCAGAAGTACGCCTAGAAGTAGCTACTCAGTTCGCGGAAGATGTCCCCGATGTTGCCCTCGTCGCCCTGTACGAGAATGGTACGTGAGAAGGTGGCTATCTCTTCGAGGGCAGCCGTGTCGGCATCGGTGCCGTAGGCTACCGGGAAGATGCTAATGCCGGTCTCCTCATAGTTGCTTGCCAGTTGTTGGAGCGTCGCCTGACTGGAGTTGTCGAGACCATCGCCCAGGAGGATAATGGCTTCGATGCGATCCTCTTCGGGGGGCGGCAACTGCTGAAACGTCTGCAATGCTACGTCGAGCGAGTCGTACATGGCGGTGCGACCGTCGGCGCGCATATTCTGGATAGCCTCTTGCAACGCGATGCGGTTGTCGCTCAGTGGCTCTGGCGGCACCACGAGCCGTGCCTCGTTGTCAAAGGTGACCAAACCGACGCGGTCTTCGGGCAACAGGTCAACGAGGAATGCCTCTAGCCCCGCCTTCACCAGCCGCAACTTCTCGCCCTCCATCGAGCTTGATGTGTCTACCACCAGCAAGATGTCGGCACGTTTGCGGTTCTGGCTCCACGTATCTTTGGCAGCGACAATCACCTCGGCAGAAGGGACTTCGAGGATGTTCTGGACACCCGTGGGGTCTACGCCAAACTGCTCGGTGATGGGCGAGGCAAGCGGCACATCTACGTTGGCGGGGCGGAAGCCGAAGCTCATCGCCTGCTGTTGGCTCTCTTCGGTGAGCAGAAAATCGTAGAAGGCTTCGGCGGCTTCTTGCTCGGTGGGGGTGGCACTCGCCATCACAATGAAGGGGTTATCGTGCCAGAAGGTGCCTTCTTCGGGGTAAATAGCTACCAGCGGCGGTGTGTTGCCCAAGTTGCGGTTGAAGTCAATCAGGGTGATCTCTTCCATCGGGAAGGCAGAAATATAGGTCATACCGAAATCGCGCATATTCTCGCTAAACACGAGCGTGTTATAGCCGTAATGCTTGATGCCTTGCCCCAGATCACGAATGAACTGCTGACTGTCCGGGTTTTGTATATCTTCCACGGTAAGATCACGCTGTTTGCCCGCTGCGGCATAGTACTCGGCAATCAGTGTCGAGAGGGCGGTGGTACTGATTTCGGGGTCGGTGTGTCCCCACGTAAAGCGTCCCCATTCGGGGTTCCCATAGGTAGCCCAGCCTTCGGGTTCGTTAATCAGTTCAAGCATATCGTTCCAACCGATGGACTCGTCGGGGTAGCCGAGGGCTTGTGCCATTGGCTCCCACATCGAGATCACCACCGGGGTCAGCACAAGTGGCTCGTTCGACACGGCGATGTCGGGGTTGTTGGTCTCTTCCTCCAACACCTCCAGCCATGTTGAAGCCGACGGACTCCAGACGGTGGTTTCCAGTTGCCCGTTGCGGATTTGCAAGCGAGCATCGCCACTTGATACGCTCGCCCCTTGCACGAAGACCGGGGTGCCATTGACTTCAACCCCCTGTTGGTTGAAGGCTTCGATGCGTTCAGTTAGCCATGCGTCCTTTTCGGGGCTGTAAGTTATCGTGATCGCCAGCGAGTTGGACGGTGGTTGCGGGGTGCTGTCTGCCCCGCCGCCGCTACTGCCGCCGCCGCACGCAGCTACGAGTACAAGAACAAACACCAGCAGCATGCTGAGATTCTGTGGGCGTTTCACCGTACCTCCTTCATTCATTCGTTTGAATATTCAATAACCACTTGTATGATACTATAGAGAGACGAGGAAAACTAGTCCAAAGTTGCAGTGGAATGGTGTACCATGCAGGGTAAGGTAGCGTAAGATGCTAAAGCGATGCCCTGCCCGTTGCCAGCAATCGTCGTTCGTGTGTGCAGTTGGCGGGTGGGGGGTGGCGTGTGAAGTGTGGAGTTGGAATGCAAGGACAAGTACCCGTGACGACCGCCACTGACAAGCCGCGTTCTGCTCACAACCAGCAGTGGCACCTGCGCGACCCCGCCCCGGCTACGCTGCACGCCGCGCTGCCCTACCCGCCCGAAGTGACCACGCTGCTGTACCAGCGACTGTGGGACGACGACATAACACCGGAAGCGTTCGCGGCGGTGGTGGCGGCGTTCCTCACCGATGCCTACCCCGACGGGTTGCACGACCCCTACCTGCTGCACGGCATGCACCCGGCAACTGCCCGCATCCGTGATGCACTGGTGGCGGGCGAACCTATCGCCGTCTATGGCGACTTTGATACCGACGGCGTGACGGCGGTAGCCCTGCTGATGCACGCACTGCCATTGTTGCACGACAACGCCAACGTGCGCCCGTACATTCCGCACCGCCACCGCGAGGGCTACGGGCTGAACACCGCCGCGATTGATGAGTTGATCGCTGGGGGTATTCGTCTGCTGATCACGGTAGACTGTGGGATCACGAACACAGACGAAGTGGCGCACGCCAACGCGCACGGTCTCGACGTGATTGTGACCGACCACCACCGCCCGCCCCCCGACCTACCGCCCGCGCTGGCTGTTGTCAACCCCAAGCAACCGGCTTGTCACTATCCGTTTGAGCAACTGGTGGGGGTGGGTATTGCCTTCAAACTTGTGCAAGCGTTGTTCCGGCGGCAAGGGCTAGCGCGTGACCGCCTGCGTGCCAGCGACCTGCTCGACTTGGTGGCACTGGGCACGGTGGCGGACATGGGTCCGCTCGTCGGCGAAAACCGCGTACTGGTCAAGGCTGGGCTGGCGGCATTATGCACAACACACCGCCCCGGTATTCGTGCATTGGTAGCGGCGGCGGGGGTGCCGCAGGCAAGTGTGACGGCGACGACCATCGGCTTTCTGCTCGGTCCGCGCCTGAACGCTGCCGGACGGCTGGATGATGCTACGTTGGCGTACAAGCTCCTGCTGGCGCAAACACTCAGCGACGCTGAGGAGTGGGCGGCGCAACTCAACCAGCACAACCGCGCCCGCCAGCAACTGACGCACGCGGTACACCAAGCCGCCGCCGAGCAGGGCGAAGCGAGCGAAAAGTACACAAACCGTATTGTGTTGCTCGATGGCGACTACCCGTCTGGCGTGGTAGGGTTGGTGGCAGGGCGGCTAGTCGAGCGGTGGCACCGCCCCGTGCTGCTGGTGGGCTATGAAGACGATATGGCACGTGGCTCGGCGCGGTCGGTGGTGGGCTTCAACATCCATACCGCGCTGACCAGTTGTCAAGACCTCTTCACGCGGTTTGGCGGGCACTCGCTGGCGGCGGGCTTTTCGTTGCCGCGCGACCGCCTGCCCGAACTGGAGCAACGCCTGTTGGAGTATGCCGCCACGCACCTGAACGACGACCTCTTGCAGCCATCGCTCTGGCTCGATATGGCGTTACCGTTGCGTGCGCTTTCTTTTGGGCTGTACGAGCAATTGCAACTGCTTGAACCGTATGGGCAGGGCAACCCGTTGCCGCTCTTCGTCGCGCCGGCGGTGACGGTAGTCGAGGTACGGGCAGTTGGCGGCGACAAGCAGCACCTGCGCCTGCGCCTGCGCGACAGTAGCGCGGCAGACGATGGGCAGGTCTTCACGGCTATTGCGTTTGGGTTGGGGCACCTCAAGGCTGCCGTCGAAAAGGTACAGCAACGGCACAAAACGCTTGATCTTGCGTATACCCTTGATGTCAATGAATGGAACGGTGAGCAACGGCTAGAGTTACGCATCAAAGACTTGCGGCAGACGGCGGAGCCATTGCCGCCTGTATAACCGCACGAGTGTTCGCGTATCTGGGCTGGTGGCTGGTGGTGGTGCCGCAAAGACTGTGCGAAAATGCACAGAAATAGGCGAAATGCCTGTCAAAGGGGTTGACTTTGTCAGATGGCAAGTGTTATAGTGACGGGGGAATGACACAAAACGCATAGCATAGCAAATGCGCTTAATCTGATAGAAAACCTTGCACGGCGAGAAGCAATGGTGTAGTATGTGCAACAGCGGGGCATATCTACGCTGGCTACGGTGACAACGTAGCCCGTGAGCCGCGCAGAACGGTGTGCGCTTGTCGAGCCTACACCACACCGTATGACTATGGCTATAGTAAACCATGCAAAAGACAACTGGCCGCGTTTTGCCAGCCAAACACAATGCACTTGAAATCTGATAGGTTGTAGGTTGGGCGACCAACCTGAAGAACCATCAGATTTTTTTACGTGCGAGTGCGCTCGGTCCACCCGTGTGTACGCGTGCTATTCGGTATCAGGGCATCAGACACGAATAGAGGAGTCAGGCAATGATTGAAATTGGCGTTGGGTCACTGGTAGAGCAGTTGCTCGAAGTGGGACGCATCCAAGGCTACGTAACCTACAAGGAGATACTGGAGACGTTCCCACAGCCCGAGCAACACGTCCACGAAATTGACCAGCTTTACACCGCACTGCAACAAGCTGGTATCCGCGTTCTCGAAGCTCCCGATGGACAGAATGCCGCGCGTGGCTCTGATGCTGACCCCCCTGATGACCGTACCACTGATGCTGAAGAAGATGAAGAAGAAGCCCACGACCTGAGCGATATTGCCCTTGATGACCCGGTGCGGATGTACCTGCAAGAAATCGGGCAGGTGCCGCTCTTGACTGCCGCGCAAGAGGTGGAACTGGCGCGGGCGATGGAGGCTGGCGATGCCGCCCGCGATACGCTCAGTAGTGGCACGGTGCAGTGCGCCAAACAACGGCGCGAACTGGAATGCCTGTGCTGCGATGCCATCGAAGCCCGGCAGCATCTCATTCAGGCAAACCTGCGCCTTGTGGTCTCGATTGCCAAGAAGTATACCTCATACGGCTTGACCATGATGGACTTGGTGCAAGAGGGCAACATCGGCTTGATGCGAGCAGTCGAGAAGTTCGACTATACGAAGGGGCACAAGTTCTCGACATACGCGACGTGGTGGATACGGCAGGCTATCACCCGTGCTATCGCCGACCAGAGCCGCACCATTCGCCTGCCCGTGCATATGGGCGAGGCGATCAGCCAAGTCAAGCGCACCTCGCACCGCCTCCAGCAGTCTATGCAGCGTGAACCCACGCCAGAAGAAATTGCCGACTCGATGGGCATCAGCCCCAGCAAAGTGCGCCGCACGCTCGAAGCCTCCATGCACCCGCTGTCGCTCGAAATGCCGGTGGGGCAGGATGGCGAAGGACGCATGGGCGATTTCATCGAAGATGACCGCGTTGCCACCCCCGCCGAAGCTGCTGCCGCCTCGATGCTGCGTGAGCAGATCGAAGAGGTGCTGCACAAGTTGCCCGAACGCGAGCGCAAGATTATCCAGTTGCGCTATGGCTTGAAGGACGGACGCTACCGTACACTGGAAGAAGTTGGGGTTGAGTTTGGCATTACCCGCGAGCGCATCCGGCAGATCGAAGCCGTTGCCCTGCGGAAACTGCGCCATCCACACCTTGGCAAGAAACTCCGTGGCTACCTCGATTAGCGGTGCCACCGTGGGTGCGCCCGTGGCGAAGACCCGTAGCACGGCATGCCGTGCGGTGTTGCGTGGGTGTCAGGGCTACCGTAACGACGTACATGCATGCCGGGGCACACGCTTCCGGCATTGTGCGTTGCTGTCGGGATTGTATGGTACAATAGGACAAATATTTCGCACTGTTATTATAGTGCGCCTTTGCAGTTTAAATCAGGGGGACGAAAATGCAGACCGAGCCGGAAAGCATTTTGCAGCTAGGAATAGAGGCAGCCCGCGACGGTGACACCGCAGAAGCGCGAGACCTGTTCCGGTTGCTGACGAAAGAACACCCGGATCACGTCCAAGGGTGGTTTTGGCTTGCCGGGGTTGCCGAAAACAAGGATGAGCGAAGCAACGCGCTGTATAAAATCCTTGAACTGGACCCAGATAACAAGTTGGCGCGAGAAAGCCTTCAACAGATGGGTGAGCAGCCGCCTGCCACGCCAGCAGCGACGACGCAACCCGACCCTGTTGCCAACGATGAGCGTGCGGCGGCGGATGGTGCCAGTGCTGCCGCTGTCGGGGCAGGTGCTGTTGCGGCGGGTGCGGCGGGCGTGGTGGCAGCGAACAGCCGCGATGCTGCCGCTGACCTCGGGATGGATGACCCCTTCGGCGGTGATGATGACCCCTTCGCCGAACTGGATAGCCTTTCTGATGCCTTTGCTGAGGCTCCCGGTGCGGTGCGCTCCGATGCACAGATTGAACGTGAGAAGCAAGCTGTTGTCGCTGCTGAAGCTGGCGAAGATAGCGACGGTACGGCGGGTGCAGTCGCGGCGGGGACGGGCACTGCCGCAATGAAGGGCAGCACTGGGAGCACGAGCCGCACTGCGCGTGCCGACAATGATTTTGAGCAACGCCGCACCAGCCGCGACAGCGATAGCAAACGCAGTAGTGGCGGTGGTTTGCTGCGCCCCATTCTGCTGGCGTTGGCACTGCTCGCCCTGCTGGGCTTGGGTTTGTGGTTCATATGGCCACGTATCTTTGGTGGCGGTGAGCAGGTCGCCGATAACAACAATGCTGGACAGGTAGAAGGGGAAGCCCCGGCAACAGGCAGTGACCCGAACGCCCCGGCAGACCCGAACGCCCCGGCAGACCCGAACGCCCCGGCAGACCCGAATGCCCCGGCAGACCCGAATGCCCCGGCAGACCCGAATG
>CAZNQP010000020.1:44266-51683 GCA_964575355.1 uncultured Chloroflexaceae bacterium | reverse complement strand
GTGCGGCTGGATCACCTCCTTTCTAGGGATAGAGAGGCTTCCCTTAAAGCCTCACACCGAATCCACTGTGTGCTGTTGTTCAGTTTCGTAGACAGTGCAAGGGGCTGGTTATTCTCACGAGTAACCAGCCCTGTGTACGTTTTACGCCGTTTTATCCCCGCTGTGTTCAGCCGTGCCTGCGCCCCTAGCGCACGAGGTACTCGCGCTGGGCTTCTATCACCTGACCATCGGTCAATTCCACCCGCAGCGTCACAAACCCCTGCCGCACGTTCGGCGTGAGCGAGCGAAATGACAGGTGGTACTGATTGTCCATCTGCACCTTAAGCTGGTCGTATAGCCCAAGCAGGTCTTCCTGTGCCGGGGCTTCAAGGTATAGCCCACTCGTCTCTTGTGCCACCTCAGCCGCTGCACCCCCGTCAAACTCAGGACTGAGTAGCCCGATGGTAAAGAACGGGATACCACTCTGCCGTGCCGTTGCAAGGGCTTGCTCATTTGTCACGCCATCCACCGTGTTCGCGCCGTCACTCAGCAGAATGACTGCCTGCCGCCCGCCGCGTGCCGCTTGGTCGTTGCTCACCTGCACAATCGCGGCATACAGTGCCGTGGGTGCCAAGTTGGGCGCGGTCAGGCGGTTGACGGCATCAATCGCATCATCATAGTTGCGCGTGACCGGCTGATGGAGCCGCACCTGATCGGCAAAGCCATACACGGCGACGGTCTCCTGATTGTCCAGTTGCGTGATAAATGCACGGGCGGCAGCCTGTGCCGCCACCAGCGCACCACCGCCCATGCTACCGCTCTCATCCACCAGCAGCGTCAGGGTGGGCGGCGAACCGTAGATAGCTGGCTCAAGCTCAAAGTTTTCAACCGTCACGCCATCCTGCTGCACCTGCATATCGGTAATCTGGCTCAGGCGGGCGGGCTTGCGGTTCGCATCTACCAGCCCAAAATAGACGTTGATGTCGGGGTACTCATCAGTAGCTATCTGCAAACCGATGATCTGCTCTGGCTGGTCGCTGACATTCCCCGCATCGGCGCGGCGGTCAAAAAATGCCCGGTCAACCGCACGGTCATCTGCGGTGGTCGCCACCACCTCAATGAAGCCGAAATCCTTGTCAAGCGGGATATTGATCAGGCACTCATCCATATCCGCCAGCGTGCGTTCCACAGGTACATTCCGTGTCGTATTGACAACGATGGCACCATCTACCTTCACGGTCAGGTCAAGGGCAATATCGCGTGCCTCGCCGCTGGCGGCATTGGGGCTGATGTCTGCCTGCACACACGCTTCGGTATTATTGAGGTTGACATCCAGCGCATCAATGATGCCATTGGGCGAAGCCGACTCAAGAAACGCGAAGACCTCAGGGTTGTTCTGCCGCGCGTACAGGGTCAGTGCGATCAGGGCAATCAGCACCGCAGCGGCGGCAGCCTCCCAGCCCAACCAGCCGCGTTTGCGCGTAGGGTCAGGATCGCGGGCTTCCAGTGGCAGCACGCTCCCCAGTGCTTGGGCAAACTCGGTGCCCGACTGATACCGTTCGGTGGGCTGCGGGTGGGTTGCCTTGCTCAGTACCGTTGCCAGAGCAGGTTGCTGCTTCAAGGTGCGGGCTGCCAGCGCATGCTGGGGATCATCGGTGAAGCCGCCCATCATCGAACGCTGGAAGAACTGCTCAGGCTGCGGGCTACCCAACATGTAGAGGAGTGACACTCCCAGTGAATAGGTATCGGAGGCACGGTACAACTTGCCTTCGGCTTTTTCTGGTGGGTCAAAGGACGTGCCCCCCATACGGGTAAGCCGTGACAGAAACGCGGTACCATCCGCATTAAACGCGACGTTTTCGAGCCGGAAGGCATCCACCACATCCTGCTGATACAGCTGCTTCTGGCGATGGTAGTAGCCGACGTTGGCGGCGGCTTCGTACCATCGCCAGCCAATGAACGCCCAGTCAATGGTCGGGAACTCGGCTTGGATATGGGCAGCGTGGGTGCCATTGATAGGATAGACCAAGCAACGGTAGCCTTTGTAGATGTACTGCTCTTTCAGCGGCGCACCAAGGTCAAAGGTACGTTCAGGTGCCTGCCCCGCTGCGACGACGAGCCAGTATAAGCTACGCTGCTCTTTTCCTTTCGCCAAGTAGAGGCGATACAGTTGATCCGACGACGTGGCAAGGTTACGAATGGCAAGATATTTGCCAACCTGATAGGTTTGTGGGCGGCGTGCCATGTGGCTACTCCATCTGTTTCACTATGTACATGTAGAAGCTCAAGTGACCTACAAACACAGCATATCAAAACAGATGCCGTAGAACAAGTACATACGCAGTGGCAAACAGTTAGGAAAAAGTAAAGTGGTCAAACCTTCACTTTGCTTATCAGGCATATGTGGGCACGGTATGTATTTGTGGGGATACCAGTTATTCGTTGTCAGGCGACTGGTCACGCCCGGCACGTTGCTCTTTTTTGTATTGGTGGCGCGACGACAGATACCCAGCAACCAAGCCGCCAACGATGGCGATCACGACCACGATAATCAGAAACTCCACGTTATGTCCTCCGTGCTGCTGCCGCTTCAATACTACGGCGCAGGTGTTCAAGTTCCACCTCGACATCCGACAGGTTGCCCTGAAGCGTTACAAGCTGTTCGTGCTGGGCACGCACGAAGCGGGTGTAAGGGCTGATCGCATCGCGGATGCGGTCGAGCGACTGGTCGGTTTCGCTCTGAAAGCGTTGCTCGACGGTTGTCACGAGCCGCTCGCGCAGGTCGTCAATGTGCTGCCGCAACTGCCCGCGTGCCTCGCGCCGCTTGGCAGGCAACACCAGTAGCCCGCCCACCACCACAGCGGTCATCAGCAGCACGCCCGTTACATCTACCAAGAGCGGCGTGGTCAGGGCAACCGCTGTCGCCCCCACTGTCATACCCGTCACCCCCACCAACCCAGCGCGTGCCAGTGTCTTCTGGATGTCGGCGGTGATACGCGTAGATTGCTGGTCACGGTTGTAGTCTTGCATAATCCGGCGGGTGCCCTGCTCAACTGATGCCAGCAACGTGCTGCGGTTATAGTCAAAGTCAGTGCTCACGTCACCCGCAATGTGAGCACTATGACGGGCAATGCGGCGGTTGATGTAGCTCGTCATGTGCTGCCACAGGGTCAGGTTTTTTTCAACTGCCCAGTCCACCATCTTTTGTATTTGCTGGTCAAGTTCTTTACTCGTGTCGGCAATCACCTGCTGCTCGAAAGCCGCCTCGATCTTGCCCGTCCGCACGAGGTCAACACCCGTCCGCAGGCGAAACGTCTCATCAATGAACGCATCACCGCGCTGGCGCAACCGCTCCAGAATGGCATCGAGTTCGCGCAGATGCGACGCAATCCCATCTTGCTGATCCCGGCGGAACAAATCAAGTTGCCCCTCAATGTTTTCAATCGTGATGGTATCCTCACGCAGCACGTCCAGCCGCGCTTCCACAGCCGTCAGGTAGGTGGCGGTCAGCCGCTCGGCAACGCCCACAGGCGACAGTAACTTCAGCCGCACCCGCTCGTGCTCATCCAGCGTGTAGAGAATGTACGTCTCAAGCTCATCGAAACGACTGGCAGCCCACAGCGCAGTCTGCTCGGCGGGGTCGTCGCTCTGACGGGCTTTGCGGGCTTTGCGTGCCGACAGCGGGAAAATCTGCGGCGTGATACCCAGTAGCTCATAGGCGTTCGTCCGCACAAAGTCGAGCACCTGATCCACTTCGTCGCCTTCGAGAATATCGGCTTTGTTGATCAGCAACACAATCTTCTTGCCCCACTCGCGGATCAGTTCCAGAATGGCGCGTTCGCTCTCGCTAAAGGGGCGTTCTGCCGACGTGGTAAACAACACGAGATCAGCGCGTGGAATAAAGTTGCGCGTCAGTTCTTCGTGTCGCCGGATGACCGCATTGGTGCCGGGTGTGTCCACCATCACGATCTGGCGCAGCACATCGGCGGGGTGCGTGCGCGACAGCACGAACGGGGCGACCGTCTCGCTACTCGGCTCGTCGCCGTAGCGCAGCAACGTAATGTGGTCAGTGGTGGGGGTCACGCCCTCAGCCTGTATGCTGTCACCGAGGAGCGCGTTAATGAACGTGGACTTGCCAGAATTGAACTCACCGATGATGACGAGCATAAACAACTCGTCGAGATGCTCAATCGTATCTTGCAGGGTGCGGCGGTCTTCGGGCAAGGCGGCAGCACTCTGAAGTTCAAGCGTCGTTTGCAGTTTGGTCAGCATGCCCCGTATCTCATCCAGCAGGGCAAACTGCTGTTCGGTAATCAGTTGTGAGCGGCGCAATAGCCCCGGTGTCGCCATTAGTCGTGTTCTCCCCCGGTAACGTGCGCCGCACGCCCCGCGCTCTGTGCCGCCCTAGACGTTCTGCACCGTCACGGCAAGCGCACTCAGGAGCATTGCCACGCCGAAAATGCCGTACAGGACAACCGGCAACACATCGCGCCAATTAAACGACGCGCTCCGGCGCGAGTTACCACTATCCAGTTCGACACGCTCACCGCGCCAGTAGACGACGCGCTTACTGGTACCCAACGAGCCACCGCTCCCACTCTGCTGCCAGCTCTGCCACGCAATATACAGCAACGCCACACCGCCTGCCGCCAGTGCAAACGCAAACACAAACCACGGCAACGATGGTCCCGCAACCAGCACGGCAACCATGACCAGCGCAGCGACAATCCGCCAATCAAACGAAAGTTGTGACATGTATCTCTTCCCACGCTTCTTATGTAATCAGATGAGACAATCAAGGGATGGTACTGCAACTTTACTGGCATTATAGCACGCCCCGCGCCGCCACCGCATCAGCAAGGGTAAGAATGCGCTCGGCACGCCGCCCATAGGTATAGTCCTGTGCGAGAGCACGCCGTGCGGCAGTGTTGGTCGGGTCTGGGGCAACCTGCACCGCACGCTGAAGCGCAGCACGCAGGGCGGTAGGATCGCGGCGGGCGAAGAAGTGCCCCAGATTGGCAGGCACAATCTCACGCAGAGCCGGCAGGGCAGGCAGCACCAGCGGTTGCCCCAACGCGAGGTACTCGAACAGCTTGAGCGGCGAAGCGGTCATATCGGTGACGGTATCGGGTATGACCAACACATCGGCGGCATTGAGGTAGTGTACAACCTGCTGCTGCGGCAGCATCCCCAGCAACCGCACCGCGTCCGCCACACCGAGCGCGTGCGCCTGTTGCTGAAGGGCTGCCACTTCGTGTGGTCTGCCACCCACCAGCACCAGCTGCAGGGTGGGCATCGTGGCGTGCAACGCGGCGAAGGCATCGAGCAAGCCATCAAGCCAGCGATGCGCGAAGGTCAACCCCGCGTAGGCGATGATCGGGGCAGCAGGGGGCAGGTCACACACGGCACGCGCAGCGGCACGGTCGCGCGGGCTGAAGAGCGTGTCGTCGTAACCATCGGGGATGACGGCAACCTCGGCGGGGTCGCGCCAGCCGATCTGCTGAAGGTAGGTCCGAAAGTCGGCAGTCAGCGAGGCAACCGCCGCCGTGCGTGTCAGGGCGGTGCGGTCGAGCAGGTGCAACAAGCCCTGTGCCCATTGCTCTTTCGCCCGCGACGGGTTGCGCGACTCCATGTCATGGACTTCGTAGACGACGGGGATGCCCCCCATGCGCGGCGCAAACAACGCCGCCCACCACGCCGCACTCAGGCTCTGGCGCACATAGATCACCCTGACCGGGTGACGCGCGACGATGGGCACACACATGGCAGCAAACGCGCTATATTCGAGATAGTACCAGAGCGTGCTACGGTATAGGCGCGACAGCTTGCCGACGGCAGGGCGCGGGAGATGCACCGCCCCCACCTCGTGGAAACGCGAATGCCCGCGCCCCCACTGCGGCACAATTGCCAGCGTGTCGGGGCGGCGGGCTTTCAGTTCACGGATGGTACTGTAGGTTTGCAGGGCATTCGCTGCCTGCAACTGCATGCTGGTGGGGTAGGCAATATAGCAGAGCATCGCCTACTGGCTGGCGGCTTCGCCGATATAGTCTACGCGAAACACCCGCCCGCCGAAGTCGTCTGTGACATACAGGCTCCCCTCCGGACCCACCGTTACGTCAAGTGGTCGCCCAAACCAGCCGCTTTCATCCGGCATCAGCCAGCTAATGAACGTCTCCGGCTCTTGCGGGCGTTGCTGCTCGTCCATCGGGACAACCACCACCCGATAGCCGTTGGTGTTCTGGAAGTCGAAGGCACCGTGCCACGCCTGAATCATTGCACCACGGTATGCAGGCGGGAACTGCTCGCCAGTATAGAAAGTCATGCCTAGCGGCGCGACATGGGCGGGTAGGATCATGTCACCCGGCGCGGCACGCTCGGCACAGTAGGCTTCGTTGGTCAGACCATCGGGGGCGGGGCGGTCGTCGCGGGCGGCAACCTCCGTATCAATGCGCCCATCGCCAAGACAGAACGGCCAGCCGTGGTTACGTCCATTGATGATGTGTGCCGTATCCGGGATCGGTTCCATCTCTGGGGCAAAGTCGCGCCCATTGTTGACCGCCCAGAGTTCGCCGTTCGCCGGGTTAAAGTCCATGTCAACGATACTCCGCAAACCTGCTGCCGCCGCCCCCACGCTCGTGCCGTCCGGAGCATACCGCCAGACCGTGGCGCGTTGCTCGCTGTCCTCGAAACAGGTCGCGTTGCACGACGAGCCAATCGCCACCAGAATGTTGCCCTCGCCATCGAACACGAACGGACGACCCCAGTGGTCGCCATCGCTCGGCATGTTGTCCACCACTGTTTCGAGCGTGTCGGGCAACAGGTCGCCGTCGGTATCCTGAAAGCGTTGGATACGGTGCGGCTCGGAGACGTACAGCCAGCCGTCGCGGAACTGTAGCCCGTGCGGGCGGTCGAGCGGCTCGATCACGGTTACAACCTCATCGGCTTGCCCGTCGCCGTCGCTGTCGGGCAGTGCCAGCAACTTGCCCGTATCCGGCTCGCCCCGGTTCATAATCGTGACATAGGGCACGCCGTCGGCATTGAAGACAAGCTGGCGCACCTCGCCTAGTTCCTCAGCATACACGCCAATGCGAAAGCCATCCGGCACATCGAGCGCGTAGGGGGGCGGCGGACCAATCGGCGGAATGTCGCCAACAGCGTCGCGCGGGGTCGTGTCACCACTCGCGGCAGGTGCCGGGTCAGGGTTGGTGGTGTCGGTGGTTGCGGGGTCAGTGCCGCCGCAGGCAACTACCAACACTACGAGCAACGCCAGCACTACAACACTTCGCATAACTCCTCACGCTTTCCAGACAGGCGCGGGCACAGCCGCCGCCTGTGATTGTGTTTGCGGTTAATACGCTTGATAACTCGTCCGGTCACTTGTCCGGTCAAAGGCAAGTGCGCCCCACAAGAGCAGCAAGCCATACAACTTGTACGACAG
>CAZNQP010000020.1:19463-44166 GCA_964575355.1 uncultured Chloroflexaceae bacterium | reverse complement strand
GGTCAAAGGCAAGTGCGCCCCACAAGAGCAGCAAGCCATACAACTTGTACGACAGTAGCAATGACCAATAGCTACCGTCGTAGAGCACACGGTCAAAGAATGTCCACTGGTTGCCGAAGCACAGCAGCAACCACGCGCCACTGAGCAACAGGAGCGTGCGCCAGTCGAGCGTCGCCTGCTGCTGTTCCAGCCGTACAAACAATTGGTAGAGGGGCAGCACCAGAATCGCCTGATAGTGCATCCACGCAATCGGTAGAATGATCAGCAGGGTCAGCGTCCACAGCCCGAAGCCCGTGGTGGCGGGCATACGCTGCACACGCCACGCCGTCAGCAGCGTAAAGACGGCGGCGGCACCATAGGTCAGCCAGCGAATGGTGCCGTTTGTTTCAGGCAACAACCCAATCCGCTCAGCGACCAGCCGATTGAGCCAGCCGTTGATCGTCTGGTTCTCGACCCACGCCGTACCCCCGCCGATATTGGGCAGCACGTCGCGCACAAACTGCACATGGATGTCGGTGCCGAGCAGTAGCACCGATGCGGCAGTCAGCGCGGCAAAGCCCGCCGCGAAGCCCACCAACGCCCGCCACTGCCGATGCACAATGCTGTGCAACAGCAGGTAGCCCGCGTACAACTTAATCGCGGCGGGAAAGGCGAGGATCGCGCCCCACCAGCCCCAGCGGTTGGCTTGCAACGCCAAAAGCGCGGCGGACAGGCTCACCAGCATCAAGATGTCTGCCTGCCCGCTACTGACAGTATCAACGACGGGCTTGAAGACCAGCACAAGGTAGACCAGCCCCAGTGTTGACCACGAACGGAGCGGCATGCCGCCCCACCGCCAGAGCATCGCCGCCGCCGCGATGAGCAACGCCGTGTTGAACAGGTGCCACGTCAGGATTGCCTGCACGTACGGTAGCCCGCTGATCGGTGCCATCAGGAAGATGAAGAAAGGCGGGTACTTGTACGTATCGCCGAGGTGGTTGGTGGTGATGTTGTCCATGTTGTACAGCGCACCACCCTGCACATAGCTCCGTACCCCCCGGAACAGCGCGGTAAAGTCGGTTGCGTAGTCCTTGCTGATCGCACCGTACCAGACCGTCAGCCCGTATGCCAGCAACGGCAGCACCACCAGCCACACCAGTGGCGTGCGCCAGCGCGTGCCGACGAACGGCAGGAGCAGTGCCGCTAGCGTGCTGATGATCGGCAGGTTATTGGGGTGCAGCCATAGCTCTACGCCAAAGCGCAGGTACAGGTATATCGGGATGACACCCGCAAACGCCACCAGCACGACGAAGAGCCACGGCAGGCTGCCCATCGGGTGGCGTTGCGCTGCCTGCCAGAGCCACCACGCCATTGCCAGCAGCACCCCCAGAATAAGCACCGTGTTGCTTAGGAAGGGCTGTATCCACATAGGGTGGTTGCCCCACAGCACCACCAGCCCACACCCCACACCCAACGCCCCTAGCCACGCCACCACAGCCGGTACGGTTGCTAGCCGTAACGTAGCATACAATACCAGCGGGATCACGCCAAACAGCACCAGCAGCAAGAGCGGCGGCATGTCGCTGGTGGGGGCGACTGCTGACCCGCCGGAGGCAAGCGACTGTGCCTGCACATCGGCGATCAGCATACCCAGCGGGCGCGTTTCGGCGGTCACGGCGGGCGGGGTCGCCAGAATCGCCAGCGTTGTCGAGCCAGTCAGGTCGGTGTCGGGCGGGAAGAGCACCTGATAGCGGCGAAGCTCCGGCGTACCCTCACGCGGCGGCAACGCCACCGTGTACTGCCGCCCCACGCCAAGCATGACCAGTGTGCCATCGGGGGCAACCGCACCGCGCACCTGCACAATGCCCGGCAAGACATGGGCAGGCAACGTAATGGTGGCTTCGTGCGTACTCCAGCGGTAGGTATCGGTCGAGTTTTGCTCTGGCTCGTGGAAGTTCCAGACCACCACGCGGTCAGTTAGTCCGCCAATATCGAGGCGCACCGCCCCCCCGCGTAGCCAGAACGCCCACGCCAACACCACCGGCACGAGCACCAGCAACGCCAACCACACGGCACGCGGCACCCTGCCGGGGCGCGGGAGGGCGAGCGACGGCACACCCGCCAGCGAACGCCGCCGGGGGGCGGGGGCAAGTTGTGGCTCACTCGACACCGCTCGCGGTCTCCCTTAACACGTCTGGTTGCGAACTAGCCGACACCGGTTGAACAGCAGGTCGTGCAGGCGCGTAACCAGTTGCCCCGGCACCTCGACAAACTGATAGTACAGCATGTCCTCCCAGATCAGCCCAGCACGCATGGATGGGCGTACCAGTGCCCACTGCACGAGTAACCCGATATTCCAGTATACCAGAAAGCCTGCAACCAGCACGAGCGGCAGCCACCCCACCCGCGGGCGCAACCATTCGAGCAGTGCCGCCAACCCCAGAATAAAAATCGGTGTACATTCGATCAGGCGGCGAAAGCCAAACGCCCCCGATAGATGCCACGTTGTACCGAACGCACCGTTGAGATAGGTCTGGGCAAGGAAGCCAAGCAGCAGCAGCACCGCCAGCAGGCGGTCGTGGCGTGCCAGCCACACCAAGCCCACCAGCCCAACTAGCAGCACCGGACTCCAAAGAAACGCGCCATGCGCTGGGTGAAAGAGGGTGTCGAAGAAGTGCGGGCTTAGCCCACTCGCCGCACCCACCTTGCCCGACACGGTAGTGGACGGGAGCGGGCGACCGTTGAGTATCTGGTAGGTCACGACCTGTGGCACGAGCATCAGCACTAGCCCAGCCAGAAACACGACATGCCCGGTGAAAAGCTGGGCAATGCGCCGCCACTGCCCGCGCTCCCGCAGCAGCACCCCATACGCTACCACCCCCTCAACGGCAGGCATGATCAGCAACAGCCCTAGTTGCTCACGGGTTATCGTCATCAACCCACCGATGACACCGAGCAGTGCCCACTGCCACCACGGGCGGGCAGCCCGCCGCGCCAACAGGGTACGCTCGCTGTCCCACAGCCACACGGTGAGGAACAGCGACACGAGAAAAAACGCCGGAGCATGCGAGAGCGGCATGGCGATCAGGCTGTAGAATAGCAACGGCGATGCCAGCCACAGCGTCACCGTAGCGAGTGTGGCGGCAAACACGCTACTGTAGCGGCGTGCGAGCCGATAGCACAGCAACAAGCCCAGCAGGGTATACACCGCCGACATGAAGCACACAGCTTGAATGTAGGGTTGACTGAACCCGTCGGCGGGGATGCTGGTACCAAGTGCGTTGCTCAGGCGGATCATGCCGTCGGCAAGGACAAAGCCGGGTGCCCACAGCACCGCCGCGCCAATCGGCGCGACGTTCCGCAGCAAGCCTGTTACGGCATTACGCGGTGGGTCGTCATTGCGTTCGAGGAGCAAAGCATTGTAGATGGCGGGGTCGTCGTGGGCAAGCCCCTGTTCGGCAAAATAGGTATATTCGTTGGTGAAGTCGAGGTCGCCATCGAAGTAGACCGAACGCAGGTAAGCATAGTACTGCACCTCATCGGTGGCATAGATGCGCGGCGTACTGAGCGGGAGGAGGAGCAGAAACAGCACAACCAGCATCAGCACACCCGGATCAAATTGGATGCGTTGCTGATACCACGTTGTCACGTTGTGCACCAGCTTGGGAGCAAACGTCATAATACCGCTAGTATACCACACACGCACACCCCAGACGTGGGATGTGCGTGTGTGTGCGTGTGCCGTTGCACACCACCCGGCGACGGAATGACGACGAAATGACCTACTTCACGACGATAGGCAGGTGGACACCCGGCACCCGGACGAGGTTATCCACCTCCACACCATTGGTGCAGACCGTCTCGTCCGACGGGTTGCCCGCACCGTCCAGCACGCGCACACAGGTGTACACAGTGGTGTCGGTATTGTCTTGGAAGAGGAGCGGGTTTAGCCCAGTCGCCAAGCTCCAGTTCAACAGCAGCAAACTGAACTCGGTCTGATAGGTCTGTGCGGACGCATCCTGCACCTCAACCGGGAACCACGTCAGGGCATCCAGTGCCACATCGTCGTTAGGGCTGATCGGCTGGGCGGAGTTGGCAACCCATACCCCCCAGAACGGGAGCGGCTCGCCATTGGTACCGTACAGGTTGTCCGAAATCTGCAAGCTGTCGAGTTCGAGTTCGATGAGGAGGTCTTCTTCGGGCGAGAAGTTCGGGTCTTGGTCAGGCTCGATCCGGCTGACAGGCTGGAGGTCCTTGTCGAGCGTTTGTACCCCCACATCGGTGGCATTGGCAACGACTGGTGCTTGGGTATCTACAATCATGCTGCGCTGCGAACGCTTCTGGTTGCCCGCACCATCAGTTATCACAAACTCCATTGAGTAGGTGCCTTCGCCACTGTAGCCAAATATCGGCACAATATCCCCGTTTGCGTCTACCGGACGGTACGACGACTCGATGTCGGGGTCGTTCGCATCGCGCACCTGCACGCTGCTGATGCCGCTACACTCACCGCTATCTGCTAGCACGCGGCTGAAGAAGAACGGGTCACGGGTATAGCGCGGATCGCCATCGAAGGCACCGCCACCGCCTGCGTCGTTCTGCACTGCCGACTGCACGAAGCTGAAGTTGTTGTTCGCATACGGGTTTTCTGCCACCACAAAGGCATCCACACCGGGGTCGAACGAGATGCTATCTTGCAGCACACCCGACTCGGCGTTGCCCGTGCGCGACTTCAACTGACCATAGACGGTGCGCTCGACACACGACACCTCGCCACCTGTGGGGGCTTGCAGTTCGATCTGGGCGGTGGCGTTGTCAGGCAGGTCGGTGTAGGTCGCACCACCCAAACCGTCTTGGCTCTCGCTCAAGCGATACTGAAGCGTGTTGGCAGGGCGCGACAGGTCGTTGAAGGTGGCATCCACGGTGCTATCGGCAGCCGTCACCGCACCACCATCAAGCACCAGCGTCCCTTCCGGGTTCGGCTCTACCACGGGACCAAGTGCCGTGAGGTTGTATGAGATGAGGTCAAGCCCCTGTGTATTGAAGACAGCTGCCATCACCGACGCACCTGCCCCGGATGCCGGAAAGCTGTTGTTTTTGGCGTTACTGAGCAATACCCACGGTCCGCGGTCGCCGGTATCAAAGTTGGTGGTCTGGGCATACATGGCTTGCGTGCCATCCAGTGAGTCGCTCAGGTGCGCCGACACCGTTGTCACTTCACCTGTGCGAACCTCTAGCCCGTTTTCAAGTGGCCACAGGCTGGAGTTAATGCGAATATCAATGTCGTCATCGCCCGACCACGCCGTGCCATTGTTGCGCCCGCGTGCGATCTGCAATGTGTAGCCGCCGCCGCTCACGTTGCGGCTGAACGAGACATAGACATCGCCGTCACGTTTGTCAATCACGACATCGGGGAAGCGCGAGCCGGGGCGGGCGTTGGTTGCCAGACCCAGTTCCTCGTTCAGATTGCGCGACGTGAAGCTCCCATCGGGGGTACCGCCGGAGAGATAGACGTTGGCTTCGTTGTTGTTTTGCCGCTGACCTTCGGTGACGATCTGGACGTTGGCGTTGGCACCCGTGCCCGCAGCCGCAATGCTGACGTTACGACCAAGGTAGAACGACTGCGTAACCTGCTTCGCACCTGTCCAATTGCCGTCTGCCTGCCGATAACGGTAGAGCGTGCGCGACCCCTCGGTGGCAAAGCCACCCGAATACGCAACGTGGGGGCGGTTATCGTCGTCAATATCAATGTCAATGTCAAAGTTGTTGGCGTTGTCACCGCCAAACATGCCAAACGACGTATCAAGGTTCCACGCACCGTCGGCACCGTTTGAGAAGTTAGATAGGACAATGTACCGTCCATTGGTTGCCCCAAAGACTACGTACACCGCGCCGTCGGGCGCGACTGCAACGCGCGGGGCGTTACGCCCGTCTGCGTCGTAGCTGAAGGTACCCTCGTCGCTGATGCGGGTGGGGCTACTCCAACTGTTCACAACGGGTTGCCCGTCAAAGTCGGTAGTAGCTTGCCCCTTCGTATAGTATACATCGCCCTTGCCGCCGTTTTCTTGCATCCAGACGACGTGGACAACGCTGTTATCATCAACCGCTACGTGGGGTTCGCGGACTAACCCACCGGGCAGACCCGGCAAGAGAGTCGGTGCGCCTTCGCGCCACGCCGCACTCTCAAGCGGCGCGAGCAAGCCCCCAACAAGCAGGGCACTCAAGAGTAGCAGTGCCCCTGCAACGCGCCCAAACCGGCGCGTCGCACTGAGAGAGAAAAAACTCCGTATCATGGGATTGGCTCCTAGTTGCTGGTTACAATTAGATTGTCGAAACGGCTGGTACCGAAGGCATCACCCCGCAACCCCACGCCGTCGCCATTGAGTGGCGCAGTGAGGCTTGCACTGGCGACCGGCGTGCCATCAATGCTGGCTTGCAGCGTAGACCCGCTCCGTGTCACCGTGAGTTGGTACCACGTATCAGGCTGTGGCAGCACGTTGGTGTCGTTCGCGAGCACAATGGGATCGCCGTCTACTACCTGCACCAGAGCCACACCGGGCGTATTGCTCGCAGATTCACCGCTAAACAACAACGCCGCATAGTTATTGCGGTCGGCATAGCCAACCAACACACCGAGCGTGCCGACATCGCGGCTGCGCGTCAGTGCCGTCACGGCAACCGAGCCATCCTGTTCCATCTGAACTGGGGCAAGCGCAATCGGATCGTTGAACGACTGCACCGTGTAGAGGTTGAGCGGTGCCGCCAGCAGACCATCAGCAACGCTCCAGTCAGGCGCAGTCACAGGGTCTTCGAGCCGCTGGTCGAATTGCCAGTTGGCGAGGCTCCCATCCTCAAAGTCGAAACTGCCGATCAGGGTACCGGCGGGTTGCCCGGCGGGCTGGGGAGCAGCAGGCACGGGGAGCGGCGTGGGTGGGAGCGCACCCTCAACGGGCAATTCGTCGGGTTCGTCTGATGCGGGGGGGGTGTTATTGCTCGGCGGCACCACCGTTACCACCACTTCCGGGGTGGGTTCGGCATCGTTACCGAGCGCAACGTCGGCGGGCACACGGTCTTGGGGCGTGATCGCCGCAAACACCGCAAATCCACCAACGACGAACACCACCAGCAAAGCTGCCAGTAGCGAATAGGTTTTCATAGGGTAGGTTCCTCCTGAGATTGTAAGGTGCGCGATGCTGGCAGTACCAGCCTATCACACCTTGGTGCTTCTAGCTCCGTATTATACATATGACGTATGCGCGTCGTTTATGGTTACACGGATTCCAGCGGCATGACCTCCCGCCTGCGCATGCCCGACGGGGTATCGGTGTGTCGTGTCCTGTGTCAGCAGGTATCAGCAGTTGTCGCAGTGTACGATGTATACGATGTGCCTTCACTATAGGGAAAGTGCCCCTACAGTACAATGGTGATTCACCTGCACCAACCTGATAATTACCTGATATGCAATACAGATTTTATCATACGTCCCGCCGTCAAGCAGTCCATACCCCAAAAGGGGTATACCTCCCTGAGAGCGTTTCAAGAAACGGGCGGCAACCCGGTAGCCACCGAAACTGCCGCCCCTGCACCACGAACCAATACGCTAGTTGCTCGTCGTGAATGGCAACACAACCCGCAATAGCCCAACTGACGGATCAATGACAACGGGTGTATCCGTGCAGACTGCCTGCACCGACGGATTGCCCGCCCCGTCCAATGCCTTGGCGCACACATACACGGGGGTGGGCTGGTCGTCAGTGATCAACTCGCTTTCGATCCCGGCGGCAAGGCTCCAGTCAAATACATCTATGGTGTAACGACCGCCCGGTGCAGTGCTCACATTGCTCGGTGCCACGGCAGCAGTTGACCAGTTGAGCGCGTTCAGCGCGTCCTGATCGGTCGGGTCTACCGAGGTAGTGCTGTTGGCAACCCACAGCCCCCAGAACGGGAACGGCTCATCGGCGGCGTTGCCATACAGATTGTCGCTGATCTGGACATTGGCGGCACGTAGCTCGACGAGCAAGTCCTCATCGGGCAGGTCAGGGTCGGTCGGGTCTACGCTGATCCCCGTAACAGGATTGCCCGCGCTGTCGAGCGGTGTCAGCGTGCCACTAGCAGCATCGCTAATGACGGGCGGTGTGTTGTCGTAGATGATGCTACGGCTGACCTGCGTGGTGTTGCCGTTGCTGTCGCCCGCCTCGATCACGAGATCGGTGCTACCCTCGTTGCTCGACAGCAGTGAGACGAGCGCACCCGTGCTGGGCACAATATCTAAGAATGAGCTATTGGCTGGCTGTGCGCTCCGGTAGCGGGCGGTCGTGATCGTACTGCACTCGCCACTATTAGGTGCCACCGCCGCAAACACACTTGGCACACGGGTATAGCCGGGGTCGCCGTCGGTGCCACCCATAGCCGGGACGCTGTTGCCGGGAAGGAAGGGGTTTTCAACTACTACCGCCGCATCCACACCGGGGTCAAGCACAATATCATCGGACACAACGGGAGACTCAAGCTGGCTGGCATTGTTCTGTAGTTGGGCATAGACTGTGCGCTCGACACAGTCGGTGCTGCCCGCCGGGGCGGGGTCTAGCTCGAAGCTAACCGTTGCATTGGCGGGCAACGGGGTGTAGGGTACCCCACCGATGCCATCCGCCGTGGTGCTCAGGCGATACGATAACTGGTCGGTTGGTTGCGACAGGTTCAGGAAGTTCACACTAGCCGTCGTCGTCCCCGTGAACTCGGTGTTGCTGTTGACCGTAATGGTGCCACTCGGTGCATCCGGGAGGGCGGTTGTATCAATGTTGTAGTTGATGCGGTCGAAGCCACTCTGGTTGAAGGTAGCAGCACGGAAGTCATCCTTGAGCGAAAACGTGGGGGTGCTGTGGTTTTCGCTCGCCGGGTTGCTGATGTTGCGGAATGCCGAGCGGTCGCCCGTGTTCAGGTTACTTTCCTGATAGTATATCTGGGCGGCACTTGCCTTGTCTGCCTGAATATGCTGGGACACCGTAGCAGCAATGCCGTTGCGAACCTGCAACGCCTGTTGCTGCGGCCAGAGCGTGTCGTTAATCTGAACCGATGCCTTGCTGGCAACGTCCCAGCTTGTGCCACCGTCGGTGCTGCGGGCAATGTTTAGCGCAAACGCATTGTTGGGGGCAACACTCGTGAACGACGCATACACCGTGCCGTCGGTCTGGTCAAAGGCGACATCGGGGAAGATTGCGCCGGGGCTACGGTTGAGCGACACCGCTAGTACGTCGGGGAGGCGTTTCTGATTAAAGCCGCCTTCGGGTGTGCCGTTGAGGTGGTAAATCGTCTGGATGGCGTTCTTCTCGTCTTGTTGCACCTGTGCCACTACCTGCACCGACGCATTGTTGCCGTTGCCACGGGCGGCGATGTTCAGGTTGCGGATGAGGAAGGCAGAGGTGGATATTTGACGATTATCTGACCAGTTGCCATCGCCGCGCCGGTAGGCATAAAAGACCCGCGCCCCCTGCGATTCGCCGAAGCCGCCCCCCCACGCGACGTGGGGGCGGTTGTCGTCGTCCATCGCAATCGCAATGTCAAAGTTCGCGCCGTTGCCATCGCCAACCATGCGGAGGCTAGCATCTTCAAACCAGCTTCCGGCGGCACCACGCTGGTTGCTCTGCACGATCACATAGAGGTCGTTGTCTGCCCCATAGACCACGTACACGGTGCCATCATCGCCCACGGCAATGCGTGGGTTGTTGACACTGCGCCCGCCAACACCTTGGCTAATGTCTTGCACGCCCTCCCACGCAACAACTGCTTGCCCGGTGGTATCCACCGACAGTTGCCCACGGGTGTAGTTGATCGAGCCACTGCGAAAGTCTGACCCTAGGCGCACCCAGACGACGTGGACAAAGCCCGCATTGTCTACCGCGACATCGGGAAATGCCGGAAACGCATCGCCCGCCGGGGGCAAGTCACGCGCGGGGTCAGTCCAGGCTTGGGCAACGGGCGGCACGACCAGCAACGTGAGCAGCACGGCAAGCAACGTGAGCATTGCCACCAGCGAACGCGGATGGACGGGATAAAGATAAACAGGATGGACAGGGCGCGGGCGCAGTCGGTGTCGTCGTTGATGCATGAGGGGCATAACTCCTTCTGTGTCAGGTTCAGTGCGTGTTAGGCTTCAGCAGGCTGATGGGTGTCGTGTTGAGTCGTTTGCCTACTGGCTAGCGATGGTTTCCCGTACCAAACGCTGCTGGCGTGCGCTACTGACCCGGAACGAAGCAGCAGGGGACGGGTTGGATAGGTTACGTGCGCTGTGCATTATACCGTAAAAAGTTGCCCGCAGTGCTATAATGTTGGCTATTGCAAAGGTAGACAGAGAGCGAATGACAACCGTCCACGAGATAACCATCCACGATACACCTGTCGGGGAGCCACCCGCCGGGGAGCCACCTGCCGGGGAGCCACCCGATACCAACCGCCGCGCCGTCGCGGTGCCCGCCGCCCCGACGACCAGCCGCCGCGTGCTGCGTGGGGAGGTCGCCGTGCATGGTGTGCTGCTGTTGATCGTGCTCTGCGCCACACTGCTTGGCTTCCAAGGACCGAAGCAGGTGATCGTGCCTGCCAGCACCGACGACGACTCGCCGATGCTGGTCAACTTCCACGCCACCGAAACGATAGACGGCATGCCGTTTCGCTGGACGCGCTCGAACAGTAGTATTTGCCTGCCCTATATGGGACAGGCGAGCCGCAGTACGGTGCGCCTGTCGCTCCTCGGTGAAGGGGCGCACGCGCTCGGTGTGTCGTCGGTGCAACTGCTGGCGAATGACCGCCCCCTGTTGACCGTGCCGGTTACGCCTGCCGTGCAGCACTACGATATACTGCTCACGGGTGCCCACGCCGCCCCCGGCGACGAACTGTGCCTAACGATGGTCAGTGAGACCAACAGCCCACCCGGCGACCGCCGTGGGGTGGGGGTGCCCTTCCATCAGCTTGTGTACACGCGCACCCTCGACGTAACCACCGTGCAGCCTGCGTGGTGGCTTGTGCTACAAACGCTGGTACTCACGGTGCTTGGCTTCTGGCTATTGCGGCTCCTTGGTGTGCCCCGCTGGTGGGCACTGCTGCCCGTGGCGGGGCTGGCGGGGCTGCTCGGTCCGGGGGTCGCGCTGGGCTGGGTTGACACTGGGCTAGAAAACTATCTGACCGTCCAGCCCTTGATTGTCCTGACCGGTATGCTGGCACTGCTGGTACTGGGTGCCCAGCACCTCCAGCGCAACCCGCCAGCGGCGTTGGGCGGGTTGCCGCCGCTCCTCATCCGCGACCTTGCCGCCATGATCGCGTGGAGTGCGATTCTGGTGGTGTCGCTGCGTGTCACCCAGTTTGTGTTTAGCCACAGTAAGGCGTGGCCACTCAAGGCGGGTATCTGGTATGGCTGGACACCGCTGATCATCTTCGGCGTTGCACTCTTTGTGGTGTGGGGCTGGTTGCTGTTGCGGCTCCTCCGCGAGCACAAGCCCTACCACGCCTCGGCGTTGCTCGTGCTCTACTTCGGCGCGGTGGTGCTGCCCGTCGCGCTCAAGGTGCTGGTGCGCGGGTGGGAACAGGTCTACTACACGTTCAGCCAGAACCCGACCGACTATATTGTGGATGTACCGCGCATCGGCAGCGACCCGCTCGGCTTTCTCGCGCAGTACGTCGCGCTCTCGCCCATTCTGTCGGGGCACAACAGCAACCACCCGCCCGGTAGCGTGCTGCTGCTGTGGGGGGTCGAGCACACGCTCGGTGCGGGGGCAGTGCCCGCGTCGTGGGTTGCGATCTTGCTCAGCGGGCTGAGCGTACTGGCGGCGTACTGGTGCGGCTGGCGCGTGGGCGGCTGGCGCATCGCCCTGATCGCGGGGGCAATCTACGCCGTTATGCCGGGGCACATGGCGTACAGCGTCACCTCAATGGATGGCGTATTCAACGCCATGAACGCGCTGGCGGCAGTGGCGTTTTTGCTGGCACTCGAACGCGATGCCAAGCCGTGGGAAGCCCTCTGTGCGGGCGGCTTGCTGGCAGTGGGCGTGTTCTTCACCTATGCCACCACGCAACTATTCTACTTCGGGGTGGTGGTGTGCCTGCTGGCACTGGTGCGGCACGGCGACTGGCGGCACATGCTGCGGCAGGGCGCACTGGCTAGCGGCGTGTTGGTGGCGGCGCATGTGGTGGTCTATCTCGTCTCCGACTTCAACATTATCGAGGCGGTCATTCAGGCGAAAGCCAACAACGCCCGCCCCTATACCACCGGCATCAACGATGACACCCCCGACGTGATCTGGTTGCCCAGCATTGACCACTACACGCGCTACCTCGCGCTGAATATCGTGCCGTTTCTGTGGTACCTCGCCCCGTGGGGACTGGCAGCCCTCACCCCGGTGATGGTCGCGGCAGTCCGCAACTGGCGGAGCGCACACATGCGCGACACACTCGCGCTAGCACTGCTGGGCATGGTGGCGGGCATGTGGCTGTCGGGCATGTTCATCCGCGAAGTCGAGCGGCTGTGGGGCTTCACCTACCCCATGCTGGCGGTGCTGATAGCAGGCTATGCGTGGCAGGGCACTGACCGCGAACGGCTGTGGCGGGCGGGGCTGTGGGTCAGCCTCTACTTCGCACAGTCGGCTATTATGCGAATGATGCTGAACCTGTACTGGTAAGCACGCGCTGATAGATGGCCTGCAACCCGCGTGCCACCCCTGCCGCCGAGTGGTCGTGCGCGAGCCGCAGGGCGTGGTCGCCGCACGCCGCCAGTGCTGCCGTGCTCGCCAATAGCCGCCGAATGGCGTGGGTGAGGGCAGGCACGTCGCCCACGGGCGTAATCAGCCCATTGCTATAGAGCGCGACCAGTTCTGCCGCGCCCGCCCCGTCGCTGATGACCGTCGGGGTACCTACTGCCCCCGCTTCGATCACCACACGGTTCAAGCCCTCGATGCGCGACGGCACCACCAGCAGGTCAGCCGCCGCCAGATATTCCTTGATGTCGGGCAGGGGCACGCTCCCCGTGAAGGTGCATGCGTCGGCAACACCATGCTGCATGGCGTGCTGCTGCAAGAATGTCAGGTAGTCGCCGCGCTGTGCATCGGGGCGGCTCGGTCCGACGATGCACGCCTGCACGGTGGGGTGTTGCTGGCGTAGGGCGGGCAACGCCTCGATCAGCAGTTCGGGGGCTTTCAGCGAAATGAGCCGCCCCACACACACCAGCACGGGGGCATCTGGCTGCCAGCCATGCCGCGCTGCCAGCCGCGCCCGACACGCCACGCGGTAGGCGGGGAGTGATACGTCGGCGGGGGGGTAGCACACATCGGCAATGCTGACGGCAAGCGGGGTCATGCGTGCGCGGTCTGCGCCATAGCTGGCAGCAAGCCGCCCGATCAGGCGCGAGTTGCAGCGCAACCACGCCGCCCGCCGCAATGCCAACCGCATCAGGGTGCGCGGCAGCAGATAGTGCCCATAGCCATAGCCCTCGCCGGGGAGCCGGAACAGGTCGCCGCCCGTGGTGGTGATGACATACGGCGTGGGGATGCGCCGCGCCGCAAGTGCCGCTACTGCCCCCAGCGGGAACGTTCCCTCAACGTGGATCAGGTCGTAGCCGTTGCCCGCCACCTGCTGGTAGCCTGCCAGCATTGCGAGCAGATATTCGTAGTGCAGCACCCGCCGCGCCCCCACTGCCAGTATGCGCTGGTAGGGCGTTGCGCCCTGTACGTGGCGGTACACGCGCTCACTGCCAAAGCCCGCATTCCAGCCGGGCGGACCGCCCGCTCCGTCGCGGGTGGTGAAGCTCAACACGTCCACGTCTATGCCGCGCCGTTGCAACTCGCGGATCAACTCGCCGTGGGTTTCGTTTGCCACAAACTGTGCGCCGTAGCGCGGGATAGCGTAGAGCAGGCGCATGGCTTAGCGGCTTTCGGGCTGGGCAGGCGGTACCGCACTGCGCGGCACATAGAACGTCAGGGTGCCACCACGCGGACCGGGTACGTCAAGCGGCACATACGCGCGGGTGAAGCGGTCGTACTGCAAGAAGTCGCCAGTGGTTGCCAGTGGCAGGTAGTCGGGTTGCTGGTCGAGCACGTAGTCAAGGTCGGTCTTTTCCGCCCCCGCGATGCCCTGACCCATTGTTGCAACAGGCAGGTGGGCAATGTGGGTATCGTTCAAGCCGAGCGTATCTATCACAAAACGGTCGGCGTAGTAGGGCAGTGCCCCAGCAATGCCCGTGGCAATGACAGCATCGGGCGGCGTGTTGGCGCGTAGCCAGTAGCCGTATTCCATGTTTTTCAGTGCGACCTTGTTCTCACGCCAGATCGGGTTGTTGGCTACAGTGCGGCTGTCGGTAGTGGGCAGGTACAGGAGTGTCGTGACACCCCACGCCGCCAGCAGTAACCCAGTTGCGACGCGAGCAACCTGCCCGCCCAGCACGAGGTCAGCCCACGCCGCCAGCCGTTGCGTGCCCACCGCCGCCAGCACCGCTAGCACGGGTAGCCCACTGATGAAGAAGCGACCCTGTGGGAAGTGATCGCCGCCCACTGCCACGACATACAGCAGCGTCAGGGCGACGAACAGCCACAACAGCGCAAGCGGCACCCCCTGCGTGGTGCTACGCGGGCGTTGCCACAGCGTGGGCAGGCTCGCCGCTGCCAGCAGCAGCATGCCCAGTTGCGTGGGGGTAGCGAAGAACCCCGCCGCGTAGCGCACACCGCGCCACACCTGATCGCCTGTCGCGCCCGTCTTAGCGTAGAAGGTGTTGGGCAACAGGTAGCCGTAGTAGCTGTACCGCCACCCAAAGTAGGGCGCGTACAACAGCACGAAGCCACCCACTAGCCCCGCCAGTGCGTACAGGCTGGCACGCCGTACCGCCGGGGATGTAGCCCGCAGCACCGCCCACAGCAGCAGCAGACCGCCCGCCAACGGCACCAGTGCCCCGTCGGGGCGTGCCATAACGAGCAACGCACAGACCACCCCCGCAAGCGTGCCCGCCGCAGGTGTCGCGTGCTGCAACGCCCGCCCCAATCGCCACAGTGCCAGAAGCGTCAGCAGTGCCACCAGTGCCGTTTCCATGCCACTGCCACGGGTACTATAGAGCAGGTATGCTGGGTTGAGTGCCAACAGCAACGGCGGCAGCAGTGCCCACGCACTGCCGCGCCACCAGTCGCGGCTGACCCCGTATAGCAGCAGCACGGTGGCAACGGCAATGCCCGTGGTGGCAACCTGTGTGGCGACAACTGGCTCGGCATCTCGCGCGAGCGCGGCGGCAACCAGCAGCACCCACAGAAAGTTGGTGTAGCCCTCGACAAGCTCGCCGCCGGGGTTGAAGGTCAGCCCGTAGCCTTCGACGAGATTGCGGGCGTAGCGGAACGAAATAAACGCATCATCGAGTATCCACGTACCAAGGAGCGCAGGCACCGCGAGCACCCATACCACCATGCCCCACAGTGCCACCTGCCGCCACGCCCGCGCTTCAAGGAACGCGATAACCACCGCCGCCGCCGCCCCCAGCAGCAGCAGTGCCAGCCACGGCAACATGTGCAACGGGTAGAGCCAGTAGCCCGCCAGCGCAGCCAGCAGCACCCCCACCGGCAACAGCCAGCCGTGCGCTGTACGCCGCCGCCACGCCAGCAGCACAACGCCGCCCGCCGCCACGCCCGCCCCCAGCAGGGTAGGCACCAGCAACAGCGGCGCAGTCCCCTGCACCGTCACGCGGCTGACCTGCGGACCGAGCGTGCCCGTGCTCTGCCACGCAAGGTACAGGTCATCGCCGTGCCACATCGCACGCTGCGGCACCAGCACCCGGTTGACGCGCCATGCGTCGTCCATTGGCAGGGCAAGCGGGCTATCGTTTACGGTCAGCGTCGTTGCAGCATTGATGCCACAGCCGCACGTCTCGACGGTGAGTTGCACGGGCGCACCCGTCCGCATGGCAAGCGGCACCACAAAGCTGGCGCGTGCCCCAGCGCGGCGGGCGGTGCGGGTGCCGGATGTTTCGCGCTCGCCCCACCCCACCACGTTGTACAGGTGCTCGCCCTCACCCTGATGGTTCAGGTTGCGCTCGTCGCCTATCGTCAGCGCGATGGTACGGGCAGGTTGCTGCACCGGCAGGGCGGGCACCAACCACCATGCCACTACTACCAGCAGCAACACCGCCGCGCCAACTGCTACCAAGCGTGCCGCCACACCCCGGCGGGCGGGTACGTCGGCGTAGGGCACGGGCAGTACCTTGCTCACAGGTCGCCCCCGAAACTCTCGTGCAACTGGTAGACGGTCACGGCACGGCTGGGGTCGTTGGGCAACGGCGACTGGTGAATGGGCGTTGCCAGCGACTCGAAGGGGCGCGTGACGCGCTCCGGCTCACGGGTGGCAAGCTCGACGGGTGCGCCCACGCCCAGCCGGTGCAGCACACGCCGCACATGGATCAGGAGCCGCTCGCCCGTCGAGATTTCGGCGTGCGGCGGCGCGTCGCTCATGCTGCTACTGTAAAACTCGATATAGTCGCCCACTTCGGGCAGGTCAACCACATAACCAATGCCACGTTCGCGGAGGTAACGGTCAAGTTCGCGCTGCACCAGCACGGGCACAATCTCGTGGTTGAGCTTGCCGTCGGCGTTAAGTACCACCCGCTCACTGTAATACTGGAAGATGCCGGAGTTCTGGGCGGCGATGCGTGCGTCGGGGGGCAGGTTGCCCGCAATCCAACGGGCTGCTTCAAACATGGCGGGCTGTGCCTGATAGGGGGCGGTGGCGGTGGCGTAGCTGTTGCCCACAAACAGCGCACTATTCGCGGCAACCAGCAGCGCAACCACCGCCGCGACCACCGGCGGTACCACCCGGCGTTGCTGCTGCACGGCGGCGCGTGCCATGTGCGGCGCAAGCCACGCCAGCACGATCAGCAGCAGCACGAACGCCGCCGCGACATAGTAGCGCGGGCGACCCTGCTGCTGCACATAGGCATAGTAGAAAGTGAGCACACAGATATACAGCGTGGGTGCAGCTAGGAACCAACGCGGGCGCGGCGGCAACGTGGCATAGGCGGCAAGCAGCAGCAGAGTGCCCACCGCCAGCACCACAGGCGAAGCCCACGTCATGTCAAAGATGGGCTGGTAAGCCACCAGTTGCAGCCCGCTCGTGAAGGTAAACGACTCGGCGTAGCTGTGCATATACGCCAGTGCCCGCCCGCTACTGGGCGACAGCGTGCCAAACACCCCATAGTTGTAGGCGAAATAGGGTAGCATCACCAGCGTTGCCGCCGCCCCATAGCCCACCGCCGCCCACGGGAGCCGCCGTTGCCCCAGTGCGCCGAGCACCAGCCACACGCCCAACAATGCTGCCGCCAAACCACTATCGAGGCGGGCAAGCATGGCGGCACCCGCCAGTAGCCCCGGCAGCACCGCCGCCCGTAGCGTCTGTGGCGGGTGGCACAGCACCCACCACCACAGCGTCAGCAGCAGCAAGAGCGCGAGCGAGGTTTCCATCGCGTTGACACTGACCTGAATCAGGTAGGGGTTGAGTGCCATGAGTGCCAGCCCCGCCACCGCCAGCATGGGGTTGCTCAGGTGGCGGGCAAGCGCATAGAACGGCACCAGCACGGCGGTGTTGAGCATGGCACAGATCAGCAGGTTGATGCGGAAGCCAGTATGCAACCCCTCTAGCGGGAACAGATAGGGCACTGCACCCAGCGTAAGCGGGTAGAGCGGGTGAAAGCCGTTGGTCGGGTTCACACCGTCGGCGGTGATGCCCAGCCCCCACGCCCAGTTGCGGGCAATCGCCGTGACCATCCATGCATCGTCTTCCAGCAGCATAAACAGCCAGTTGATCGGCAGAAGCGCGAACGCCAGACGGAGCAACAAGGCACCACCTATCAGCAGGGTTGCGGGGCGGTGGTGCTGCCAAATATACGTCAGGCGGGCGGTCATAGCGGTGGCTCTCCCGTGCGGGCAAGGACGTGGCGGTACATTGTTATCACCTGTTCCATCAACACAGCTTCATTATAGCGCGTGTGCAACGTCGTGCGCCCACCCGCACACAGGTGGGCACGCAGGGCAGGCTGCTGGCACAGCAACACCGCCGCCCGCGCGAGGGCAGTAGCGTCGTTGTAGGGCACCAGCAAGCCGTTTTCGCCGTGCTGCACAATTTCGTTGACGACAGGTATATCGGTACTGATCACCGGGCAGTCCGCCGCCATTGCTTCGAGGAGGGGCAAGCCGAAACCTTCGTAGCGCGTGGGAAACAGGAGCGCGGCGGCGGCGCGGTACAGGTTGATCAAGTCGCGGTCGCTCAGGTAGCCCGCCAAATGGATGTGCTGAGCGACACCTGCCTGCTGCGCCTGCGCGAGCAACGCGGCACGCTGGGCTTCGTTCAGCCCCGACACAATGATGACCCGCGCAGTGGGCACCTGCGCGACAACCTGCGGGAGGGCGGCGATCAGCGTATCGTAGCCCTTGCGCGGCGTGAGTTGCCCCACGAACAGCAACCACGGGCGCGGGAGCGCAGCGATGGCGGGCGGCAGCGGGGCGGCGGCAGTCGCGTCAATACTGGTACGGTCGAGCCAAAGCGGTACCACCTGCTGGGGCTGCGTCAGCCCGAAACGGCGCAGCATGTCTGCCTCGAACTGCGAGCAGGGCAGCAACGCGGTGGCATTCCACAGCGGCGCGTGCAAACGATAGTTGCGGATGCTGTCACGCACTGCACGCGGCGCAGGGTTCCGCGCTATCGCTGCCCACAGCGCACAGCGCGTAAACAGGAGGCGGTCAATGGTGGGCGGGTGCTCGAAAGGGCGTTCACGGTCGGGGGTCAGGTAGGCATCGTGGAAGGGACCGAGCCACGTATACACCGTCGGGATGCCCTCACGTTGCGCCCAAGCGGTCACTTGGGCGGCAAGCACATTGCGCGGGTGCATCAGGTGGATAATGTCGGGGCGTTCGCCCGCTCGCACGGCACGGCGCAGGCGGCGGTTGGGCGCGTAACGCGGTGGCACACGCCACACCTCGATGCCGTCAATCCATTCGTGTGGCACACGCAACGCGGCACGGCGACGGTCGCGGGTGCCGATAGCCCGTACACGGTGCCCCCGCTCGACTAGTGCGCGTGCCAACACCCGCTCAGGCCAATGCCGGAAGGTGCGCGTCACGCCACCCAACCCCACAACAAGCACACGCAGGGCGGTCACGGTGCAACCCGTTCGAGCAAGATAAAGTCGCCCCGCTGGGCACGCACCTGCCACACCGGGTCTTGCAGTACCGCAGCGAAACGCGGTTGATCGGGGGCAGGTATCTCGGTGGTGTCGGCGAGCAAGTACTGTCCGTTGGTGGCAATCGCTGGTGGGTAGATCACGTTACCGGGAAAGAAGTAAAGCTGTTCGCGGCGGGCGGCGTGCGGACCGAGTGTGCTGGTAATGCTGAGTGACGCATCGGGTGGCACCAGTTGCAGCATCTCGTGCGCCAGCGCAATGCGGGCAGGGTCACGGTCGCGGGTTGCCAACGAAATCAGCGGCGAACGTAGCCACACCTGCGCCACCAGTGCCGCCACCACCAGTGCCAGCGCAACCTGCGGCGCGGAGCGTGCCAGCCACGGGCGGCGCGGTGGCTCGCGCGGCGCGGTGGGGGCGGGCTGGGCGGCGGTGAAGGCATACAGTGTGGCGATCAGCAGGAAGGGCACCGCGAACGCCTGATAGTGATAGCGGATGCTCCAGTGAATGCGGTCGAGCGACAGCAGGTTGAGCGCGATGGTGGGCGCGGCAATCAGCAGGAGCGACGGGCGCAGCAATGGCAAGAACAGGAGCGGCGCGAAGAGGTCGAGCAGATACAGCAATTTGTCGGGCGTGGCGATGTTGCCGAAGACGTAACCGGGGCGCGTAAGGAGCGTCGCCAGCATCGCGCCGGGGCTGTCGCCGAGCCATGCGTAAATCAGTGAGTAGAGGAAGTCGTTCTGGTCGCGGAACGCGGGGATCAGCACGCGCACACACAGCAGCAGCCAGCCAATGCCAAGGAGCGGCGGCAGCACCACCCACTGCCACGGGCGGCGTTCGAGCAGGGCGTACAGCCCGATAGCCGCTAGCGTCAAGCCGCCGTCCGAGCGCGTCCAGATGGCGAGTAGCCCCAGCAGCAGGAACCAGCCAAGCCGCCGCCGTTCATAGGAGAGGAACGCCCACAGAAACAGGACGGTGCCCGCCGTGCGTATCTGAAACTCGTAGAGGATGGCGTACTGCACGGGCAACGTGGCGAAGTACAGCAGTGCCATCAGCAAGCCATAGCGCGGTTGCCCGGTGCGCTCGGTTGCCAGCAGATAGAGCGGCACCGCCCCCGTCGCAGCGATGGTCGTTTGCAGCACCAGCATGGTTTCGGTGCGCGGCAGCAACGCATAGAGCGGCGCAAGCAGCAACTCAACGATGATTATGTCAATGCCAAAATAGCTGTCGGTGGTGCCAAACATAGACACCGCCGCGATGCGCCCGTGGGTCGTGTTCCACAGCAGTTGCTCGTGTACACTCAGGTCAAAGCCCATCCAGAAGGCGTGGTACTTGTAGATCGCGGCGACAGCAAACAGCAAGGCATAGCTTGCGGTGGCAAGTGCCAGCACGGGCAGTGCGTACTGTTCGAGCACACGCACAAGCGACAGACGGGTCGCGGGCAACGATACACGCAATTGTTCCATATAGTGGCGTATCATACGGCACCCTGCCCGTTTCGGCAACCGGGCAGGGTGTGAGGGCAATGCAGGGGGCGCGGCGGGCTAGCCGTTCGCGTCAAGTTGGGCGAGACGTTCCTGCCACTTTTGCATCAGGCGGTTATAGTTGTCTTCGCTGATCTCGCCCATGGAGAAGCGCAGGTCGAGGTTGTCAATTGCCTGTTCAATCTGGGCGCGGCTAACGGCACCACCCGCGCCACCAGCGGCGGCACCGCCCGCCATCTGCTGTTGTGGTGGCAGGGGTGGTTGCTGCTGGGGTTGCTGTTGCTGGGGTTGCTGTTGCGGTGGCTGCAAGTTCTGTCCTAGCACACCGCCCATCAGGTGCCCCAGTTGCATACCAGCCCCCAGCCCAACCCCGGCACCAGTCAGGTTGTCGCCACCAGCGCGGGCAGCATCGCCGAGGGCTTCGGCAGCCTTGTAGCGCGTGTAGCCGTCAATGCCGCCGAATGCCTGCACGCCGGAGGCACGGTCAATCTGCTGCTCGACTTCTTCGGGCAGCGTGATCGTGTTGACGTAGAAGCGCAGCAGACGCAGACCGAGCGCGGCGAAATCGTCCTGCACGGCTTCGCCCACTTCCGACGAAATCTCGTTGTATTCGGCGGCGAGGTCTACCACTGACAGGTTACGCTCACTCATCAACTGGGCAAGCCCGTCGGATAGGCGCGTCATAATCACACTGCGGAGCTGGTCTTCAATGTCGTTGCGCGTGAAGCGTCCGCGTGTGCCAACGATGGTGGTTACGAACTGCCCCGAATTGGCGACCTGCATGATGTAGGTGCCAAACGCCCGCAGGCGCACCACGCCAAACTGCGGGTCGCGCACAGGCACGGGCTGCGGCGTGCCCCAGCGCAGGTCGGTAATCTGCGTCATGTTGACGTAGTACACGTCGGCACGGAACGGGCTTTTGCCGCCAAACGGTATGCTCAGCAAGTCGGTCAACAACGGCAGGTTATAGCTACTTAGGGTGTGCCGCCCCGGCTCGAAGCTGTCGTACACCCGCCCGTCGCGGCAGAACAACGCGACCTGCCCATCGCGGACGATACACTGCGAACCGAGCCGAAACTCACCCGAACCGTTTTCGGGTACGCGAGCTGCCAGAATATCACCAATCGGGTCAAGAAACTCAACGACATCTAACATTGCCATTGTTCGTCCTCCTCAGAACTTGGGACTAGCTGATTTCCAGTAAGACTTGTTCGGCGGTGCTCCCGCCGCCGCGAATGCGGGCAACCCGCTGCGCGGCATCGTGGGCATACTGCATGTTGCCGCTCCGCCAGCACGATGCCGTGAGGAGCAGGTATGCCTGTTCATCGTGCGGGTCTAGCGTGACTGCCCGCCGACAATAATCAAGAACGCGCCCGTGATCGCCACGTTGCAGAGCCATGCCTGCCAGTGCCCGCCACGCAATAGCAAGATCGGGCTTGTGGTTCACCGCCGCACGCAGCAGTTCATCGGCACGGTCGCGGTGCCCTAGCTCACGTTCGAGCAAGCCCTGACACAGCGTGGCATAGGCGGGGGCATCGTGCAGGCGCGGCTCTAGGCGAGCAGCAGCGGTGAAACTGTTGGCTGCCTGCCGCAACAGATGCCCGCTCAGGCTGGTGGGCGCGTCGCTGGCAATAATCGCCAGCCCATACGAATAATGGGCATCCGCCGAGTCAGGGAGCGCAGCGACGGCACGCTGCAAGGCTGCGATGGCTTCACGGTGCATGTCCATCGAGAGATAGCCCTTGCCGTGCTGCAACAACTCGGTGGGCTGTGCGCCGTCGTCGGCAGCGTCCATGCCGAGAGCGGCGCGGGCTTCGCTGTGCAGGCTATCGAGTTCCTTGATGTGCTGTACCGTGAAGTCGCCCTGCATAAATGCTGCCAGCAGTGCGTCGTAGGTGCGGCGCGGACGCTCGTTGACCAATAGCCATTCGCCAATCTCGATCTGCTCGATGCGTTGCGTGCGCTCGTAGCCGGGGAAGTTGCCCATCATGACGCGCTGCTGTGCCATGGCAGCCGCGTGCTGTACCGCAAGCGGGTTGAGGGCGATTTCATCGAGGCGGTTTGCGTGCTCATTAAACTTGACTGGGCGGCTCACACCGAGTAGCGCGTAATAGTCCACCATCGCCTCTTGCCCGGTAATCGTCGGCACATCGGGGAGGGGTGGGGGCGCACTGGCAGCGGGTAGGGTGGCACCGCAAAAGGTACATCGTTGCTGCTCGCGCTGCACGGCGGCATTGCACGACGGGCACCGCAGTGTTTCGATCCGTATGAGATTAGGGTTGGGGTTGGGGGTGGTCACGGGCTACCTCCACACTTCTTGCAGGTCGTGGGCAGTGGTACCATCACGCAAGACGCGGGCGGCATGCTGGAGCGTGCTGGTGCGGGTCGCGGGCACCGTTGCCCAGAGGTTCTGGAAATGGGTATGTAACTGTCGGATGAGCGGGTCGTTGGGGAGTAAGCGGCGGGCACGTTCGCCAAAGGCAAGCGCAGTGGCGTGCTTGCCTTCGCGCCGATACCAGAATGCCCCGACGAGCCACGGCAGGTGCCACGCCGGGTGCTGCTCAGTCAGTGCAACGAGTTGCCGCCAACCGACGGTAAACTGCTGCTGGTCGTAGGCGTGCAGCGCAGCGAGCAAGTGCCCACACGCTACCAGTTGCGGGTCATTGGGGGTGTGCTGCAACGTCGTGGCAACGGCTGCCTGCATGGCATCCACCCGCCAGTCTTCGGGCGAGGCGAGGTTGCTCGACCCGTAAAGCAGGGCAAGCACATACTGCAACGTCGTTGCACCGTCGGCGGGCTGGTGGCGGTGTGCCTGCTGGAGCAGGCGGGCGGCTTCATCAAACTGTCCACTCTGGAGGGCGCGTGCGCCACGGGTAGCCGTATCGTGGGTGGGCATACGCTGCGCGTAGTAGCGGTCACGTTGACGGCGCAGGCGGTCGTACAATGCGCGCCGTTGTGGGTCACGCAGCACGGTACTCGCCTGCTCGCACAACTCGACGCGGCGGGCTTGTTCGGGGTGCATACGGGCGTTGGCGGGCGGCAGGTGGCGGCGGCGTTCCCACGCGGCATTCTTGATCGTATCAGCATCGGCGGTGGCGGGCACGCCCAATATCAGGTAATAGTCTAGCCCTTGCTCGACTGCCCGCGCTAATTCGAGGGTGCCAAGGTCAAGCCCCTGATACACACCGCGCACCGTGGCACCACAACTCTGGCAGGTACCGTCGGGCGCAAGCGGGGCACCGCAACCCGGACAACTGGCAAGTATAGCCACCATTGGTGTACACGCCTCCTCACATTGAACTGACGCAGGGGGGGGACGCGCTATTGCCCGGCAGTGCCGCGCAAGACGGTTGCGGGTTGGGGGTCAATCGTGGTAACGAACGGCTCACGCGCAACCTCTACCCCATCTGCTGTGATTGTACGATAAACTGTCAGTTCTTGCCCGCCCTGTGCCTCACGCAGTGGCGTGAAGGTGCCAGCCGGCAAGGTCGCTTCGTCAATATAATACGCATCAGATGGGGGTGGGGTTTCAGCCGTAACCACCGGACCTTCAAGGAGTACGGTGTGTGCGGGGGGGTTGGCACCCAACAGCCGCACCTGCAACGTGCCGCTCAGGTCATCCGGGGTGGCTTGCAGCAGCAACCATTCGCCGGTGTCGTTCACAAAGCGGAGGTCGCGCTCGCCGGGGAACACCGCTGCATCCAACCCGGCACGGTCGCTACTGACACCGGGGGTGGCGGTCTCGTACCAGCCCGTGATGGTGCGGTGCCCGTGCCGCTCGGTAATGGGCAAACCAGCCAGCAACGCAGCACGGAAGGTAGCTGTGGCGGCGTGGTCAATGCCCGTGCCCCAGTCGTCGGGGTTGGGCGGTGCCGCCGCGTCCAGCGCAAAGCCGTTGCTGACCGCCGGGGTGCCAAGCGCGGTTAGCAGCGAAAACTCGCTGTCGGGTGCGATCAGCGTACCATCGAGTTGCCGCGCGGCGGCGGTGGCGTTCGTCAGGCGAGCGTAGTCGGCACCAGCGTAGCTACTGGTTGCGGTGGCAAGCGACGTGCTGATGCCC
>CAZNQP010000020.1:0-19453 GCA_964575355.1 uncultured Chloroflexaceae bacterium | reverse complement strand
GATGCCCAGCGTCGGCAGTTGCTCGGCGGTGACGAGCGGCTGCACGGGCGCAACCGGCAGCACCACACTGCGCGGCGCATCGCCACCCTGCAAGAGCGCATCTTCGAGCGCAGCAACCGCGACAGGCTGATCAAGTTGCCACCCGGCTACCCCCTCGCGGGTCACTTGCAGCGCACCATCGGTCAACTGGAGGCGCGGCTCTTGCGGCGCAACATCGTTGCCTGCCGCAATATCGGCAACCGCCTGTTGCAGTCGCGCCCGGTCAACGGCTACCGTCAGGGTATCGTCGGCGGTGGGCGTGCTGACGAGCAGGGTGCTCAGGTCGGCGGGCGACCACGCCCACACGGTGTTGTTGTAGCGCAATTCGAGCGGGCTTGCGAGCAGGGTACGAGCGTAATCGGCGGCAGCAACCGTCGTGTGATCGGGGACGGGGGGGGTGATCGTCGTCGTTTGCAGGGCTACTGGCTGTGGCTCCAGTGTCACAAGCGCACCCATGAGGTCACGCGCCGTGGTATCCACCTGCACTGCCACGCCGGGGACACCCGCGTAGGGCGCAACATCACCCGCCACAATCGTGAGACCGGGCATGCGCGGCGACTGCTCGACTTGCGCTGCTAGCCCCAACAGGTAGGCATACAAACGCGCCTCATCTACGATCAGCGTCGGTGCAACATCCACACCACTGCGCCACACCTGCCATAGCTCTTGCCAGCGCGTGAAGGGGTGCCCACGCCGCCCCGTAGCAATTGCCTCGTGCGCGGTTGCCGCAAGGTCAAGCTCTACGCCAAGATCGGCAAGCGCGGGTGTCCACGTCTGGCTACCATAGGTAATGGTGACAGGCTGATCGAGGAACGCAGCATAGCGTTGTTCGAGTATCCCCGTCAGGCTTGCGGCGGTCGCGCCACGCGCAGGCATGCCCTGAATAGTCACCTGCGGCAGAGCTTCGCCGGGGGTGATGAGGGACGGGAGGTAAGGCAAGCCCCCCACCAGTGCCACCAGCAGCAGTGCCACCAGCAGCACACGCCGCAGCACACGCTTGCGCTTGCGCTCGGAGCGGCGACGCGCAATGCGCCGCCGTGCACTATCGGGCGTAGTAGGGTCTTCTGCGAGCGTTTCTTCGGGCACAAGCGGTTGCAGCACCGGGGACGGCTGATCGCCGCGCCGCCGCCGTATCGGGCTGTATTCGGGCAGTGAGCGTCCGACTCGCATGACTCAATTACACCTGTGTGGCTCGTGTATACGCCGCGTGGCGTTGGCTCCGGCTGATTGTGGAATACGCTTGAAACCCGAAACGGGGTAGCGCACGCTCATTTTTTGCCAGACTATTGCTTGATACACCATTATTCTCTGCCCTTATGATACGCGGTTTGATCGCAAAGTCAAGCCGGAGCACAGGCAATACCCACGTTTTGCGTAGCGCGGTGCCACACTATCATGGCATTTTCATGCCCAAGCCCCCACCGCCCCACCACGGGTCGTGCCAACTGTTGTTCTTGGTTGCGACATGTTATCTGTTTCACAACACGCGGCATTTGCCCGCCGGAACAATCGGGCATATACTGATACACAGGACGTATGGTTCGCGGGCAGTCCCGCCAGCCACCAGATTCAGAACAATGCAGGGCAACCTGCCAGATTGTAACGTGGTATGACCCAAAAACCAGAGACACCCCGCCCACACATCCCCCTTGTCTGGCTGACACGCTGGTTGCCGTGGGTGCTCGCCCTTGTTGGGTTGCCGCTGTTCGTCTTCATCTGGAACCCATTCCTCGAGAACCTGCCCGCCCAGCAAGCCCGCCCAGAACCTGTTGCCACGGGCGCACCAACCGCCACCGTGGGACAACTGGAACCCGTCCGCAACATCACCAGCGACCCGCGCACCAACCGCGCTACCGTCACACTGCCGCCCGGTAGTAGCGTTGGTCTCGCCGACTACATGACCGCCGAAATTGCGACAGTGCTTGATGCGCCGCGCTGCTGGCTAACCGTACCGCCAGCCCACGGCACGGTGTTGCTCGCAGGTGAGCCGCTGACCAACGACACCCCCTTCGATTGTCATGCAGCCGCAACCCTCGCTTATCGCCACACCCACCCTGATGCACCCACCGATAGCCTGACGATCAGCTATGCCACACACCAGAGCGTCCCGCTGGCAGTGCCGCGCGGTACCAACGGTGGCTCCCCCGACCACGCGCTGCACAGCCCGGTGCTGTCGGATGACGGACGCTATGTCGCCTTCGAGTCAGATGCCACCAACCTGCTCGCCACGCCCACGCCGCGCATTTCAGGTATCTTCTGGCACGACCGCGCAACAGGTGACACCCGCTGGCTGACACAAGGCTACGACCAGAGCGCACCCAACGGACGCTCGACCCGCCCCGACATGGACGCAAGTGGACGCTTCGTTGTGTTCGAGTCACAGGCAAGCAACCTCGTGCCCGGTGATACGAATGCCATGAGCGACGTGTTTCTCTACGACCTTGACACAAGCACGCTCGAACGTATTTCGCAGGCTCCCGACGGTAGCCCTGCCAATGGCGCATCGAGCGACCCGGCAATCTCTGCCGACGGACGCTATGTTGCCTACGTCACCGAAGCGGGGAACATCGTGGAGCATATGCGCTGGGCGTGGAGTAACATTGCCGTCTATGACCGCAGCACTGGCGAGACGCTCCTCGCTTCAACTGGCGAAGGCGGCTACCAAGGCACCAGCCAGACCTCCCGCCCCAGCATTTCGGGCAATGGGCGGTACGTCACGTTTGTGTCGTTCGACAGTAGCCTCGTGCGCGGCGACTTCAATACCCTAAACGACGTATTCTTGCACGACATGCACACAGGTGAGACGCGCCTCGTCTCTGCCGATAGCAACGGCGAGTTTGTGCATTATGGGCTGGCAGGTGCCGCCGCGCCGGTCATCTCCGACGACGGGCGGTATCTGGTCTACCACACCGACGCACCCGGCGACCTCGCAACCGTGCCCTTCGGCGAGCAAGTTCTGATGCTGTATGACGTACAGCAAGCCACCCTCACCCCCATCGGCACACACGGCTACGCCCCCGCGCTGTCCGCCGACGGGCAGACGGTTGTGTTTCGCGCGAACGCACGAGACATCCAGCCCGCCAGCACAACCACGGCAAGCAACATCTACCGCTACGACCACCTGACCGGCGAGACGACCCTTGTATCGGCGACCCCCGACGGTACGCCCGCCCGTGGCGCATCCGATGCCGCCACCATTGCCGCTTCGGGGCAGACCATCGCCTTCGCCACCACAGCCACCACCCTGACCGTCCACGACGGTTCACCGATGAGCAACATTGTGCTGGTAGATACGGGCGAGGCACGCATCACGCTCAACATTGAAGCTGTGCCCTAACGCCGCCGATGCTATCTGCGCTCGCCTACAAACAACTAACCCAGTTCCGTAACGCGCTCCGCCAGACGCTCGTCAGCCCCAAACGGCTCGTGGCAGTATTGGTAGGGCTGACCTACCTAATGGTCAGCATCAGCTTTATTGTGGTGCTGCTGACGCTACCGCCCCTGCCCGCCGACATACTCGACCTGCTGGAGGCGTGGGGCATCACGCTCAATGCCCGCGCCCAGCTGGAAGCCTTCCGAGGTGCGTTGAGTATCACCCTGCTGATGATCGGCAGTACCGCCCTCTTCCAAAATCCGTTGCTGCGCTTTTCTGCGCCCGACCGTGACGTGCTGTTTACCACCCCAGTCTCGCTGCAAACGGTGATGCTGGGGCGCATCGCCAACAACCTCATCCGGACGCTGTTTGTGGGCTATTTCTTCTGGGGGCTGGGGCTGGTGCCGTTGCTGCGCCTGCTCAACTACCCCCCGTTGCCGCTCGGCATCTGGGGCGTGCTCGCCGTGATGCTGCTCTTTGGCACGGTAGACCAGAGCACCGCCCTGCTGCAAATGCTGGTGAACCGCCCCGACAACCCGCGTAGTAGCGTAGCCCAACGCTGGTTACTCCGGCTGGTACTCATACTGTTTGCCGTGGTAGGTGCCGTGCTCGCAGTGGGCGTGGTCGAGCGTCTGGTAACGGGCGAATGGGCATTGATCGGCGGTCTCCTGAGCACGCTCGGCGGACCGGTGGGGCGGGTGGTGCTCTTCCCTGTCACCCTCACCGCCGACCTGCTGTTGCTGCCCGTCGAAGCCACCGTCAACCCGCCACTGGCGGCGGGGGTGTTGCTGCTGCTGCACCTGCTGACGGGCTGGTTGTTGTTGCGCCAGACACACCACGCTGGCGGCAGCACCCTGATGGAAGCCGCCCTTGCTCCCCTTGGGCAGCCCAACGCCCTTGACCGGCTGTTCGAGAGTGTCGGGAGCAACCCGGTGCGCTTTGTCGGCGCACTGTGGGCGGGCAACCTCGCACTCGACGGCGACGGCGCACGGCAAGCCCAGAGCCGCACGCCGTTCGGCACCGGAGCCACCGCGCACATCTGGCGGCGACTGCTCGAAGTCCAGCGCACCCCCTTTCGCAATACACTGGCAATCCTCGCGTTGGGGGCATTACCACTGATCTTGTACAACCCCGCCGATCCATTCAGTACCGGGCGGCTGGTCGCGGCGATTATCTTCTCGGCTTCACTCGGCACACAGCTCTTCAGCGACGCGCTCGACCACCTGCTGTACGCGAATCTCGAACTCGCCACCCCCGTCCCGCGCTGGCAATTGCTGCTGGCGGCACACATCCCACGCCTGCTGATATGCTGGCTCGGCGGTCTCCTGCTCGTCGTCAGCGCGGGCGTACTTTCCATCGGCACCGATTGGGTTGATGTTGGTGCGCTGATCCTGTGGTATCCTGTGATGCTGGTGCCACTGCTCGCATTGCGGACAACCATTGTCTTTCTCTTTCCCAACGCTGCAATACCGGGGCAACGTGACCCGGTGCAGGCATTGGTGGTCACGATCTTGAACGGACTGCTCATCCTCGTCGCTATCGGGGTTGCCCTGCTGCCCTTCAGTGCGTTGTCGCTACTGGCAGAAGTAACCAACCTCGGTCGCGGCTGGTTCTGGGGCGTTGTCTTCGTCGTCAGTGCAGTACTTGCGGTGCTTGCACTCGGCATTGTAATCTGGAGCTACTATCGTTATGAACCTCGTGAGTCGCACTAGCCTGCTGGTACCACTCCTCGCACTGCTGCTGGGGCTGGCAGCGTGTGGCGGTGCCGCCGATGCCCCGCCGCAACCGCCCGCCACACCTACGCCGCGCCCGCTCATCCAGAGCGACGGTCTCGAATTAAGCGGACACCGAAACACCGTCCTGACCGGACGCTTCAGCCCCGACGGAACCCTGATAGCCACGGGAGGGAGCGATGGCACCGTCCGCCTGTGGGACACGAGCGGCGAAGCGGTCGCGGTGTTGCGTGGGCACGAACGCCCCGTCGTGCGGCTCGCGTTCAGCCCCGACGGTACGACGCTCGTTACCGCGTCGCAAGATGGCACCGCCCGCCTGTGGGACACCACCGGGCAAGAGCTTGCCGTGCTCGCGGGGCATAGCGATGCCCTGATGAACGCGAGCTTTAGCCCCGATGGGCAGACCATTGCCACCGCCGCCGAGGACAATACCGCCCGCCTGTGGGACACCACCGGGCAAGCGCTTGCCACACTCACGGGGCATACCACCCGTGTGCGTGCCGCCACGTACAGCCCCGATGGTACAACAATCCTGACCCATTCGGACGACGGCACCGCCCGCCTGTGGGACACCACCGGGCAAGAGCTTGTCGTGCTGCAACACCCCGACGGCGCAGCCGTATACAGTGCCAGCTTCAGCCCCGACGGACAGCGCGTGGTGACGGGCGCACAGGACAGCACCGCGCGTATCTGGACACTGGACGGCACCCTCGAACACACACTGACTGGGCACACCGCCATTGTCTACGAAGCAGTATACAGCCCCAACGGTCAAACCATTGCCACTGGCGCACAAGACGACACCGCCCGCCTGTGGGGGACAGACGGCGGCGAACAGGGCGAACTCGCCATGCATCGCAACGCTGTCTATCGTGTCACGTTCAGTAGCGACGGGCAATATCTACTTACTGCCTCGCAGGACAGCACCGCCGCGCTGTGGGCACTCGATGGCACACCACTGATCTTGTTGCAGGGGCACGCCACATCGCTCACCGACGCTGACATCAGCCCCGACATGCAGTATGTGGTCACGACATCCGGCGACGGCACCGCCCGCCTCTGGAGCGTCAGCCTGCCGTAGGGCACCGCTATGCACCTGCTACACCTGTCGCCATATCCCGTCTACCCGCCGCGCAGTGGCGGCGCGTTGCGTATTTACAACCTGCTGCGTGGCATTGCGCTACACCACAGCGTCACCCATCTGGTCAGCACACCCGACATGGCGGCATGGCACGCGATGCAGCCGCTTGCCGCCTACGCCCGCCTGCTGCCCGTGCAGGGTGTGCCCCCGCGCCGTGCCGCGCAACGCCTGTGGACGCTCGTTACCAGCACACAGCCTGACCTTGCCCACCGCAACGCCGCCGCGCACTACACTGCCGCGCTGCGCCAGCTTGTGCAACACACCCGCTTCGATGCGGTGCTTATCGAAAGCCTAGAGCTGGCACAGTACGGGCTGTGGCTACGCCGCCACCTGCCGCCCGCACAGTGCCCCCCCCTGATCCTTGATACGTTCAATGCCGAGTATGTGCTGCAACGGCGTGCCGCTGCCACCGATGCCCGCCAACGTCGCCCGGCGGCACTGGCAAAGGCGGGCTATTCGTTGCTGCAATGGCAACGGCTCGCCGCCCACGAACGCCACGCCCTACACCAGCTTGACCATATTGTGGCTGTCTCGCACGAAGACCGCGCCGCCCTGCAACGCCTTGCCCCACACAGCGACACGCCCATCAGCATTGTGCCCAATGGCGTGGATACGGGCTACTTCCGCCCCACCGCCATGCCACCCGCCGCCGCGCCGCCCACGCTCGTGTTTACTGGCACGCTCGACTATCGCCCCAACGTGGACGGTATTGTATGGTTTGTGCAACACGTCTTGCCGCGCATCCGCCAGCAACAACCCGACGTGCGCCTCCTGATTGTCGGGCGTAGCCCCGCCGCAACGGTGCAGGCATTGCACGACGGGCGGCACGTTGTGGTACAGCGCGACGTGCCCGACGTGCGCCCCGCTATGGCTGCCGCCACCGTCTACATTGTGCCGTTACGGGTGGGGGGGGGCATCCGCCTCAAGGTGCTCGAAGCCTTGGCAATGCAAGCCGCCGTGGTCAGCACGCCGCTCGGTGTGGAGGGCATCCCCCAGCTGGTGGATGGGCAACACGCGCTCCTTGCGGCGGACGCGCCCGCGTTTGCGGCGACAGTGCTACGCCTGCTGCACGCACCCGCCACCCGCCACCAACTGGGCGCAGCAGGGCGCAGCATGGTGCAGCAGTACTACGACTGGGACGTGCTGGTGCCGCGCCTGCTGGCGGTGCTGGCAGACCCTACCACCGCCGTCGTTGGGTAGCCGCTATCCGCTAACCATCCATCTCACCATCATCTATTTACCCATTCATCTATGCACCCATTCACCCATCGGTTAGTGGTGCGGCGGAGCGAGCGCAGCGTGGTAGGCTGCCTCCACCCGGTCGGTGACTGCCGCCCACCCCCACTGCGCCGCCCACGCCGGAGCCGCCGCCGCCAGTGCGTGCCGCCGGGGGGCATCGTGCAGCAGGGCGGCAACCGCCTGTGCCAGTGCATCCGGGTCGCGGGGGGGCACCAGTAGCCCAGTCTTACCTACTGCAACCACTTCAGGGAAGCCGCCGAAATTGCTGGCAACCACGGGCAAGCCGCACGCCTGCGCCTCGATCAGGCTGATGCCAAACGTCTCGCTGGCATAGCTCGTTGCCAGCAGCAGGTCTACCGAACTGTAGAGCGTGGGCAACTCCTCACGCGGGAGCATGCCCAGCCAGCGCACCCGCGCACCCACGCCCAGCATCGCCGCCAATGCCGTCAGGCGGGGGCGGTCTTCGCCGTCGCCCGCCACCAATAGCGTTGCCGTGGGCAGCATGGGCAACGCCCGGATTGCCGTCTCCACGCCCTTCCACGGCTGCAAGCGCCCCACATACAGCAGCAGATGCCCGCCATATTGCCGCCACGCCAGATCGGGCGGCTGGGGGCGAAACAGCGACAGGTCTATGCCATTGTTGATCACGGCGGGCGTGACCGGGTACCGCGCCCCCACTGTCGCGGCATTGAAGCGACTGCACGACACCGCCCCATCAAGGTGGCGTGCCAAGAGCCAGTCGCCCGCGTAAAAGTCCTCGCCATGGCACCCCAGTATGACGCGCCCACCACCAAGCCGCCGCGCTAGGAGCGCGGGTGCCATGTCGTAGGGCTTCTGCAAATGGATAATATCGTAGCCACCACGGATCAGGTGCGGCAACGCCGGGACTGCCATGGTCAGCCGTTCGAGCAGTTTTGCCTCAGCGTAGGCGCGGCGCAATGGGGGCAGGGCTTGCCACACGCGGCGGCTGACGAACGGGAACAGCAGCACGCGCACCCCCGGCAGCACCTCGCGGCGCGTGCCCACCCCACCAATAATGGTTACGTCGTGGTCACGGTCGCGCAGTTCGCGGGCAAGGTCCCACACAAAGCTCTCCACACCACCGATGCGCGTGGTAGTGGTCAGGTTGTACAGGGCAACTTTCATTCGGGGGGAGCCGCCACGAGCGGCACCACGAGCGCACCGTCGCCATAGGGCGGTGCGTTGGGCGTGGCGGGCGCATCGGCAAGCGGCAGGCGGGCACCACTGGCAGGGTCATACACCCCCAATGCCAGCCACGCCGCCTGCTCACGCTGCGCGGCATCCAGTGGCAGGGCTTGCGTCCAGCGATAGTAGTGCGGCGCACGCCACTGCGTCGGCGGCACATCCGGTCCGGCGGGCGGCACATCGTAGCGGGCAACCACCGCGCCGTCAGCATCCAAGACGTGCAAAAACAGCATGTAGTCGAGCGGGGGCGTTGCCTGCGCCTGCCAGTGCAACGTGACGAAGGGCGGGTCGTCGGCACGGTCGCTGGCACTAGCAAAGTCGTAGCCTACCAGCCGCACCGTGTCGCCAAACGCGGCACCAAGCGGGAACTGCACACGCGGCGCCGTCTGGTAGACACGGGCGTAGGGCACACCGTGAATTACCACCTCGTGGACAAGGGCATCACGTTCAGCGGCAGTTGCCAACATAGTTGCGTCAATGGCGCGTTGCTCCTGATTGATGTATGTCACCAGATAGTTGACTTCGCCGGGTGTCGCTGCCCGCCCGGTGTGCATCACGGCATTACAGCTATAGGGCAGGATCACACGCTCGTACCACGATGCCAGCGGGAAGTCACAGCCGTCAGGTTGCTGGCGAATGTACGCCGCCGCCTGCTCTAGCCCCTCGCCCCAGCCTACCACCATGGTGCGCGATGCCACACTGCCGCCGCCCACGAGCGGGTTGTAGTAGGCGAGGTAGTAGGGGTGGTACCACAGCAACGTCCCCGCGAGCAGTGCGAACAACAGCACGGGCAACGTCGCCACCGGACGCAACCGCGCCACGCCGCACCACCACCGCCAGCGTGCGGCAAGGTCGGCATTGTTGCCCGCCCACGCTGCATCTTTGTTTGCCCACATGGTGCTGCGCTGCACCACATACTGCCACACGCCGCCCAACCCGATAGCCGCGAGGATCGCCAGCCACGGGAACACAGGCAGGATGTAGCGGTCGAACTTCTTGGCGGGGATACTCAGGACGGCAAGGAACAGCAGCACCGCAACAACCAGCAAGCCCACCACCCAGCCGCGTGCCGGACGCGCGGCAGCGGGCACGCGCCACGCCAGCAACCCGATGCCCAGCAACACCCACGGCGTAGCCCGCAGCAGCACCGCCACGGGGTAAAACAGCCCGCCGGGGTCTTCGACTACCCGCCCAAGGAAAAACTGTCCATTGGCGTGCGGCACCGCGCCGTTGTCGCGCACTTCCGCCACAATGGTCTGCACCGTACCCGCCGTGTCCACCCACGCCGCCGGGTAGAGTGCCAGCCACGTCAGCACTGCCACCACGCCCCACAGCAGCACCACCACCACCGGGCGCACCAGCGTGGTCAGCCGCACCGTGCCCGCGTCGCGCTGCTGCTGCCACCACGCCGCCCATGCCACCATGCCCACAAGCGGCAACAGCACCACCGAGGGCGACTTGGTGAGCAGAGCCAGCCCACCCGCCACCGCCGACAACAGCACGAAACCACCGTGCGCCCGCGTGGGGGTTGTGCCCGTGCCAAACAGAGCCGCCAGCAGTGCCAGCAGGCTGATACTCATACACACAGTCAGCAGGCTGTCAACGTGCAACACCCGCCCATGTGCTAGCAAGAAGGGATCGGTGGCAAGGAACAGTGCCGCCAGCACTGCCGTCGCTGGGACAAGGAGCCGCCACAGCAACACAAACATGACTAGCACCCACACCGCATTGATCAGTGCCACTGGCAAGCGCACCAGTTGCCGATAGAGCGCGTACTGTGCGTCATGCTCACGGGCGAGGGCTGCCGCCTGAGCATAGTTGTCGTCGTCTATTGCGGCGAAGTAGGGCGCAATGGGTGCGCCGCCGCCGTCGAGGGTTTCGTAGAGCAAGGTGCCCGCCGCCCCCAGCCACATGGTCGTGACACCGGGGTGCCCGGTCTGGTTGGTTTCGTCCCACTCGCCTGCCTGCATCGCCCGCAGAAAGGCAAGCGACCGTTGCTGCCAGTGGTCGGCTTCGTCGGCAGTCAGGAAGTCGCCGGGGAGGAGCACACGCGGCAAGAGTGCCACCAGCAGCACCAGCAGGCACAGCCACAGCGCGGGGTAGGCACGGGCAGCCGTGCGGGCAGTCGGCGTGGCATCAAGCGGGGGGAGGATGCCCGCCCACGGTGGTAGCAGACGCGACATAGCTAGCCGTTGCGCCGCCCGACAACCGCCCAGTGGTACAGCCCGGTCTGTTGCCACCAGATTTGCCCAAAGCCCGCATCGCGCAGCAGGTCGTCCATTTCGTGCAGCAGACAGTCTGCGGGGTTGTTGTCCCACATACCACGCGACAGGTAGCGTGCCTCTTGGCGGGCAGCCGACGACACGAAAAAGGTATCGAGCAGGCAGATATGCCCATGGGGGCGCGTGACCCGCGCAAACTCGCGGCAGGCTGCGCCGCGCGAGATGGGCATAATCTCGTGGAGGGCAAAGCTACTGATCAACAGATCGAACTGGGCATCGTCATAGGGGATGGGCGTAAAGCTCCCCACCACAACGTGAAAGTCGGGGTAGACCGCCAGACATTCGTCAATCATTTCGGCGGAGATGTCCACGCCGCAGATGTCGGCACCACGCGCGGCAAACAGCGCGGCGAACGCCCCAGTACCAATGCCAAAGTCGAGCACCTGCGTCCCCGGCAGACAGTCTACCAGCAACGCAGCAGCGTACAGGCTCTCGTGATAGGCATACAACGCACCATCGGCGGGCGTGCGCCCCAGTGTGTCGGGTTGCCCACGCCACTGTGCCGCTAGCGCGAGGTAGGGGCGGTGTTGCTGGCGATTATGCATAGTCGGTCTTGTTCATCCTCACCGCAGGCACCCGCACCGCAGGCACCCGCACCGCAGGTCAACACGTCACGGGCGTGTCTCGCACCAGAATTGCAGTTCCGCATTGCTAACCGGGTGATAGGCATACGTCAGCCCGGTGAAGCCATGCCCCCCGCGAAACTGGTTGATCGGCAACCCATCGAGCGGCAACTGATACAGGGTTGCCTGCATCACGTTGTCTTCACCGACCATCCGCACTACCACCCGTAGCGTCCAGCCCATACGGTCTACCGTCGCTTCATCATCAAGGCGGGCGAGCAGTTCGAGATCATCGTATGCCACCGTCTGCTGGCGGTTTTCGCGGTCAACCAGCAGCACTGCCTGCTCGCTCGGCGGCTCTGACACCGAAGCACGGTACGCAGTGGTACACGCGACCGTGAGCGATGCGGGGGCACCACACCCTTGCATCAGCAGTGCCACACCAACCAGTAGCGCAAACCGTCTCCAGTGCATTAGCCATCTAACAGCGATCATACCATACTCTAGCGGGGAACTTCAATGAGACGAATGCGGTACATATCAAACGACAGTGGGCGCACATCACCGCCACTGCCTGCGGCGGTGGGCGCAACCCCGCCCTCTGGCGCAACCAGTTCAATCTGCGACGGTCCGGCGGGCAACGTGAGCGGTCCACTGAGGTACTGCCGAAGCGGTAGCCCCTGCGGGGCAGCATAGCGAGCCACGCGCTCACCGTTCAGGTACACCTCAAACGGGCGTTCACCGGGTGGGTAACTGTACATCGTGACTGCCAGCAACGCCTGCTGCCCATGCTTGCTATACGTCCACAGTCCGGCAGGGTCGGACGGTAGCCAGCGATTCCAGCCCTCGTCGCCAAACTCTCGCCGCGCCCACGGCTCGCGGAAGCCGAGGAACAACGGCGGGTCGGGCGTAGCGGCAAGGTCACGCCCCGCATCGTCCAGCCACGCCGCCATTTGCTCAATGCGTAACACCAGCAGGGTATCATCCTCGTAGACCTGCGTCACATCACCGAGCAGGCGCGGCGCAACCGCACGCTGCGCGGCTTGCTGCGCGGGCGGCGTGTCGGGCTTGTGGATGAGCAGGTAGCGCACGCGCATGCTGCGTAGCAGTTGCCACCACTCGTCATCGTCCATCGGCAGAATATCGGGCAGCACATCGCCCGTATCGAGTGCCTGCATACGCGGCGTGTCTTCATAGGGGAAGCGTGGCACCTCGCGGGACAAATGCGCCGCGAGGATCAGCTTGCCGTGGAAAGTCTGGGCATACATTGCCTGCATTGCGCGGTCTTGCCGCCCAAACGGTAACTCTAGCAAGCTCCACTCGCCCGGCTCCTCAGCCACCGCGCTGTACCACGGCGACAGTTGCCCATCGCGCAGCGTGATCGGCAGGCGCAGCCCCTCAATGGCAACCAGTGCCACCAGCAGCAACGCCACGCCCCACTGCGCCGTGCCACCAATCCGCGCCCGTCCGCTTGCCCACACGACCGCCCACGCCGCCAGCAGTGCTACCACCAACGTCGTGATGGCATTCAGGCGCACGGGTGCCCGCAGCACCTCAATCACGGGTAGCTCGCGCACCGCCGCGTATGGTAACGGGATGCCCGTATCGTGCCCTGCCACCTGCAACGAGGGACCAAGCGACAGCAGGAGGCACACCCCACCCACCAGCAACCACGGTGCCGCCGCCCGCCCGCGCACCGCCCCCCCTACCGCCGCCAGCGCAAGCGGCACCCACGCGAACAGGTACTCTGCCTGCCAGTCGTGCGGCACAGGTTGCCAGATGCCACGAACCCCCGGCGGCAACAGGCGGGCAACGTCCGTCATCGCCACCAGTGCATCACCCTTGCGGGCGAAGTCGCGGGCGGTCACTGCCTCGTAGACGACAGGGAGAACGAAGGGCAACAACACAAGCGCACTGAGACCCGCCACCGCCAGCCACGGCACCGCCTCGTGGCGCAGGGCGGGCACGCCGCCGCGCCGCCACGCCGCCACGCCGCGCCACACCAGTAAGAGCGCAAACACAATGCCCAGATGAAACAGGTGATACCAGCTACTCAGCCCGGTGAGCAGCACCGCCCCTGCCACCAGCACCAATGCCCAGCGTGTCCGTACTGCCAGTGCCACCAGCAACGCCAGCAACGCGAGATGCACGCCGTAGTCGCTCAGGGTGGGGAGTTGGGCAAAACGCAGTTCAGCGAGGCGGAGCGGCGAGCACAGCACAACCGCGCCCCCCACCAGCGCGGCGGGGGCACTGCCCGTCAGGTACCGGATGAGCAGGAACGCCGTGTAGCCAGCCAGCACCAGCGTCAAGATCGTGAGCAGGTTGTAGGTGGGAATGATGCCCGTCGCACCCAGCAACGGCAAGCCCAGCAACCCCAGCGGCAAGTTAAGCGTGTGCAGTGCCAGCGACGCACCCTGCGGGTACATCACGGCATCGCTCCAGTAGGGGTTGGTGGGCTGCACCAGCACCGCCTGCTGTATCCACCACAGGTTCCAGGCGTTTTGCCATACGTCATTGCCCTGCTCTTGCACCACGGCAGGCAGGTGGGTGGTCAGGTGCGTGATCAGGGGAAACGTGGCGATGAGAGCTACGACCGTGTAGGTCAGGAGCGCAAGCACGTGGGCGAGCCACCGATGACGGTGGGGGGTCTGTCCCGTCACATCCAACCGATCAGCCATGCATGTGCTTCATTCTTCAACGCCGCCACAAACAGAGCAGGGAGCAACCTGTACTGCTCACCTGCTCTGCTATTATACGCTATGCACTACTGAAGCGGTTGCCGGACATAGACGGGGGTTGGTCCCACTTCCATCTGCACGTAGCCACCACTCGCCCCGATCCACTGCGCGTTGCCATCGCGGTCTACCACCTCAATGCCGGAGTGTGCGGTCGGGTAGTAAATCTGTACCGGGTTGACCGCCCACACCACGTCTACGCTAGCAGGCTCTTGGATAAAGCGCAGGGCATACACCCGTTCACGTTGCCCGCGCTGCGTGTCAACATAGCGGATGGTGCGATCCACGGCACGTTCGAAGTACGCGCCACCTAGCATGCGGTTGAGGTTGGAGAACGCCGTGAACGCGGGGCGCGGCTGGCTGAAGTCGTCGTGGTTACTGGCAAAGCGCAGCATGCCATAGCCATTGTGAACTTCGTCCTTGATCGCATACCAAATGACCCGATGCACGCCTGCTGCCCGCAGCATCGCCGCCGCCCGTACCATATAGTTTGCCTGATCGTGTTCGGTACGCCCGGTGGGGTCACGGTCGCTAGGGCGGGCACTCCAGCCCACTTCTGTCACCCAGACAGGCTTTTCGCCTGCCCACGCCATGATCTCGTTTAAGTGCCTGAAGGATGCCTCGCCAATGCCGCCATCAGCTTCGGGCGAGAGCGGGTCTACGTATGGGTGGATGTTCATTATGTCAAATGCCCACCACGCGCCCATCTCCGCAACCGTGCGAAGGAAGGTCGGGTCAAACGGGTTCACACCGCCGATCAACACATTGGCTTCGGGTGCCGCCAGCGTGATCCGCGCATATACCGTACTCAGCAGGTGTGAATACGCCACCGGGTCAGGTTGCGGGAGCCAGAACTGCGGGTTATCTGGCTCGTTCCAGATTTCCCAGTGGACGATGCGCCCACGGTAGCGTTCGACGACTGCCGCCGCAAAGTCGGAGAAGTGGCGCGGGTCGGGCGCATAGAACGACGGACCTCTGGGGTCGTCGGCGAGGTCAAAGGTCGCCCAGCCGGGCGGGTGGCCAAGTACGCCGACAATGTTGAGGTTGCGTTCGAGTAGCAGGTCTACCATGCGGTCGAAATACTCCCACTGATACTGCCCCTTCGATGGCTCGATCCAGAACCAGTGGAAGTCTTCACGCACCCAGCCTGCGCCGGTACTCGCCACGACATCGGCGGGCCATTGCAACACATCGTAATTGCCAACCCGTGACGCAATATGGCTGTTCACCCCAAACTCGGACGTGCGCGACGCAAGCGGGAGCGATGCCGGGGGTGCTTCAGCGTGTGCCGTCGGGACAGCAGGTGGTAGCACACTCACACAGAACAGCACGCCACACACAAGCAACAGAAGAAATGACTTACGCGACAAGGCTTCAGCCTCCTTGATTATCTTCACCTATCTTTGTGTACCAGAGCACAGTGTACCAGAGCAAAACCCCGGCAGGCTCTTCGCCAACACCGGAACACCCGGTGTATCTGCCACAACAAACGGGGATGGGCAGGTTTTCGCGGCGTGTGAGTTTACAGTTTGGCAACAAGCACAGGGTCTTGGCGTAGGTAGCGCAACGGGCATGTTGTCAAGATTATCATACCACAGCATACCACAGGTGTGCGAGTGGGCGACATCCACGCTCCGCGCCCTGCTACTTGAGAATGTAGTAGGTGGCGCGGCGGTCGCCGATCTTGAGCAGCACCCCACGCTCAACCAGATCGGCGAGGTCACGCCGGATGGTCTCCGCGCTGACATCGGGCACGAGGTCTTGCAGGTCACGGTTGGTGATGCGGTGCTGCTCTTGCACATGCAACAACGCGGCGATCTGCCGCTCGTTCAAGCCCTGCCGCACCCATTCGCTGGTGTCTACCGTGCCATCCGCCACCGTTGCGGCGATGGGCTGCCCCTGCAACACCACAAGAAACCCGGCGGCTGTCTCGCGGAAGGTGGGCGGCGGCAGGTGCGCCTGTTGCATATGCCGCACCATGCGGTCAATACCATAGCCCAACTGCTCGATCAAGCCCAAGTCTGCCAACACCTGCACCAACGTTTCGTTGCGGCTGAAGCGTTCGCGGCTGAGATTGTCGAGTGTGACGTGCCCCGGCAACCGCCCCGGCGAGTAACATTCAAGGCGGTCGGCAAATAACACGATGCGGATACCCTCGCCCCGGATGCGGTAGTCACGGTGGGCAACCGCATTGACAAGGGCTTCGCGCACAGCAGGCGGCGGGAACTGCGTCCAGTCCTCTCGCTCTAGCCCCACCATGCGGCTACCCTGCCGCATATGCTCGGTCAACCAGCGTTCGGCATGGCGTACCGCCTGCGGCAACGCAGTATGCACGTCGGTGCGTTCGAACTCATCGCTCATGTCGGTGCCCCTATAGCGCACCAGCGTCAGGTATGCCTGCGGAAACCAGCGGGGCACGTCGCGCCCAAACAACAACAGTCCCGCATGGGTGGGGCGGTAGGTACCCGTATCGGCAGTACGGAGCAGGCACCCCCGCCGCACCAACACCGTGTACATATCGTCCGGGAACGCCAGCCGCTCAACATATGCCTGCACATGCTGCATGTCGAGGTCGTCGAGGGTAGCATCCGGGTGGGCTTCGCGCTCCCAGTCTACTGCCCCGCGCTCGGTGAAGAGGCGGCGCAGTTCGTCGGGCGAGAGCGGGGTGTTGGCACGGTCGCGCCGCTGCACATACTTACCGTGCAGGCTGTACACATGCGGCAACCCGGCAGGCACCGCAACGCGCAAGAGCATGACCCCAGCGTGCTGTACGAGCGTCGGGATGGGCAGGATCAGCGGCGGTGTGCAGGTATATGCCGCTTCAAGGATCGCCTGCCGCGTAGCAACGGCATCACGCACGCCCTCGAAGCGGGGGCGTGCCTGACCGCTTGCGCCCACCAGTACGGTGCCGCCGCCTGCGTTGGCAAATGCCACCAGTGTTTCGGCGAGGTCATCCGGGCGAAAGCGTTCGCGGACAAACGCGACGTATTGCCCGGCGGGCTGCTCGTGGTTGGACAGGGTCTCGTGTTGGTCAGTCATAGGGCATTCATAGGTCAGTCATAGCTTGGTGGGGTGAGGTTGCGGCGGGTGTGGTCGAGGTAGTCTTGCAGAATAATCATCGCCGCCATTTCGTCTACCCGTGCCTTGCGCTTGTCGGCGGGCACACCCATGTCGCGGAGCATCTGGTCAGCCACCACGGTGGTCAGGCGTTCATCAAACAGGGTGATCGGCGGGCTGATCGCCGTTTCCAGCAGATGGGCAAAGGTTTCGGTCAGTCGTGCCTGCGGTCCGCGCTCGCCATTCAGCGACAATGGCAACCCCACCACTACCTCGTCCACCTCACGCTCGGCAACAAGCACGGCAATCTGCTGCACAGCATGCTGCCGTGAACGGGTGGCTATGGTCGTGAGCGGCATCGCAAACTGCCCACCTTCGTCGCTGATCGCCACCCCAATGCGGCGGCTCCCGACATCTAGCGCAAGTACACGCCGTTGTTGTGGCACACTCCCTCCCAGTCTGTGTTAGGGGGCAGGTTGACCTACCGGGGCAACCGTCGGTGCGTTGGTGGGCGCAGGAGCGAACGGGTTGCCGCTGGTGGGACGCGGCACAGCACCCGGCGGTTGCTCGGCAATCAACTGGATGTTTCTGGGCATCTCGGCTACATCATCGGGGAGCGTAAAACCCGTGATGACCCCCTGCTGAATAAACCGATCCAGTTCTGCCGCCGCTGCGGCACGGTCTTTGCCGCGCAGCGCGTTCAGCATAGCCATGCGGGTGGCAGCATCGAGTTCAAACGGCTTGCCGTCCGGCTGCAAGGTCACGTCAATCACCAGACTGGTGCCATCCCAGTGCCACCCCGTATCAGACAGCGTCACGACCATACCACGCGGGATACTGCCCTCACTTGCCAGCTTTTCGGTGATCGCCGTCTGTATCTGCGCGTCAATGCGTTCGCCGGGGGGCGTTGCCAGTGCGCTAAACGTCGCAGTGGTGATCACCTCAAAGGTCGGGTTTGCCGGGTCTACCTGCGTCCCCACGGGGGGGTTGGCAGCAATCGTCAGGTTGGTGGTTGGCGCAGGCTGATTGTTCAGCACCCGCTCTGCCTCTGCCGCCAGCACCTCAGTATCGGGGGCAAACGTAGCTGGCTCAAACAGCAGGCTAGCGGTCTGTGCCTGCGCTTCGAGGTCGCGCTGGGCAGTCGCATACAGCACACCCAACGATTCGGGCACCACCGCCTGTATGTTGCTCGCGCTCACCTCGCGCACAGGTTGCTCGGTACCCCCACCCAGCGCACCATGCGCGATTTCCACCGTGCCGCCATTGTTGGGGAACGATACCTGCCCCGGTATCTCCACCCGACTGATCGTGTTGGCTTCCACGTTGCCCACACTGCCGGGGGTCGTCGCCGTCACGCTGGCGGTGGCTTGCCCCAGCGACGTAATGATCTGGGTGCCTTCGCGCGTCTGGGTCGGTCCCGGTAGCGTAAAGGCTTCGTTGCTGCTGAACGTAATCGTCTCGCCCGCCGGGTTGGTGGCATAGAACAGCGTGCCAGCCGGGAAGCTGATCGCCTGACCGCCGATGTTGACCAGCGACACGGTGCCGCCTGCACTGGTCGCGGGCACCATGCGCTCTTCTGTCACCTGCCCGGTGGCACTGCCCGTCGTGGTTGTCTCCAGCACCTGTGCCCGCAGAAAGCCGGGGGTCTCAGGGGCAGCCGGGTCTACCACCGGCAGCCGCTCACCACCCCGCACGATTGGCTCGGTGGGCGGCGCGGGCAACGTGACGCGCACCTGCGGCGGCGGCGCAAACACTGGCAGGTTCACGGCTGTGCTTATGAGCGGGTCTTGTAGCAAGAGCCACAGTAACAGCAGGGTCAGAATGACCCCAGCACCGCCACCAAACACAACCAGCGGCGAACGCCACCACGGTGTGGGCGGTGCGGCTTGCGGCACCGTCGCAAGTGACGTGGTGGTAGCGGTGTGGTTGGGCGAGCGTTCGGCACGGCTACGGTCGGGGCGTTCGGGGCTGGCGGCACGCGGGCGACGCGGCGGCGGGGTCGTGTCGGCAAACGGGTCTGCGGGTGGTTCTGTCGGGCGGCGCGGGTCGGGGGTCGGGCGGCGCGGGTTCGGCGTGGGGCGACGT
>CAZNQP010000019.1:28561-52160 GCA_964575355.1 uncultured Chloroflexaceae bacterium | reverse complement strand
GCCTGCGCCGCTCGCTCCGGTAGAGCCTGCGCCGCCCGCCCCGGTAGAGCCTGCGCCGCCCGCCCCGGTAGAGCCTGCGCCCGCGCCATAGCATCACGGATTACGCCAAACACCCCCAGCCACTATACACACCGAACGGCAGCCTACATCAAGGCTGCCGTTGTTGTTGGCTTGTTGTTGATTGTACAGTGTCCTGCTATGGTGCCGGAAGCTGGGGCGGTATGCCGGGGCTAGCAGGCGGCGTAGGTGACGTGGAGGGGGACTTGGAGCATGCGCTCCATCACGGGGGCGACTTCGGTAGGGGTGCCTGTGGTTGCCGCGCACAGTTCGCCCGTGCCAACGGGAATGCCGTCGCGTTCGATGAGGGCACCCACGCGCCGCGCCACTGCGGGGGCGGTGTCAATGATGGTGACATTGTTGCCCGCGACTTCGGCGATCAGGGGCGAGAGAAAGTTGAAGTGTGTGCAACCGAGCACGAGCGTGTCTACGCCTGCCTGCTGCAAGGGCGCAATATATGCGCTCACGCGGTCGCGGGCGTGGGTACTGGTCAGGTCGCCCGACTCGACCTGATCGACGAGACCGGGGCAGGGCACTGCCTGCACCTCAGTATCGGCGGCGTAGCGCGAGAGCAAGGTACGGAAGCGTGCGCTGGTGAGGGTGCCGTCGGTGGCAAGCACGCCGATGCGTTTGTTGCGTGTTGCATTGATGGCGGGCTTGACCCCCGGTTCCATTCCGACAATCGGTACGCGAAATGTGGCGCGGAGTATCTCTAGTGCCGCGGCAGAGGCAGTGTTGCATGCTACTACCACCAGCTGTGCGCCACGCTCGATGAGCCAGCCTGTGCATGCCACGGCTCGCTGCTGTACTTCGGCGGCGGTGCGCGGACCGTAGGGACAGTAGGCGGTGTCGGCAAGGTAACAGAGGTTGTGCTGTGGGTAGGTAGCACGGATTGCCTGCAACACTGACAGCCCCCCGAAGCCGGAGTCATAGACACCAATATGCGTACTCATGGGTGTGTGCCGTGCGGGCACCGTTCCTCCTGCGTGTGTATGGCGATAGCCCCAAATGGTCTATCGGCGTTGAGTGTACCACACCGCGATCAAACAAACAATACGTTCGTGGCAGCAAATGCTGTGCCGTTGCTGGCAAGGCGGCAGGGTGTGGCAAGCCGCCGGGGAGTTATTGTCAAAGTCTGGTATAGTGCATGATGTGGAATGGGTGTAAGTGACAGAACCAGAACCAACACCAAACGAAACGAAAGGATGAGACACGGTTATGCCAGAAGGAACGAAAGTTGCATTGAAGGAAAATGGTCCGTTGCTGGTCAGTGGTGACTTCAAGCTGTTCACGCCGCAAGGTGAGGAAATCCCGGTTGAGGGGACGGTGGTTGCGTTGTGCCGCTGCGGGGCTTCGACCAACAAGCCGTTCTGTGATGGTTCGCACAAGCGCGTGGACTTTCAGTCTGCCGATGGTGTAGCCGCCGAATAACCGCAGGCGAGTGGGGTGTCGTGATGTGGGGGCACATACGCTGTGCCCCCATTGTTATGCCGGTTGTGCCAGTTGTGCCGATGGTGCTGGTGGGCGGGTCAGCCTGCCTTGAGCGTGGCAACCGTTTTGCTGTCGAGCCGCTTGATGACGGCACCCAGCAACTCAATGAGTTGGGCGAAGTCGTCAAGGTGCAGAATAGCCGAATGGGTGTGGATGTAGCGCACGGGCACGCCGAGGACAATGGCGGGCACGCCCGCCCCGAAGAGGTGCATACGCCCGGCATCGGTGCCGCCGCGTGCCATCACGTCTACTTGCAACGGGATGTCGTGTTCTTCCGCCGTATCAAGCACGAGGTCGCGTAGCCCAGTGTGTGGGATCATGCTGGCATCGTACATGAGAATGGTAGGACCTGCGCCGAGCTTGCCGCGTGCGCTGTCGGGGTCTATGCCGGGGGTATCGCCCGCGATGCCCGTATCGAGGGCAATACCGATGTCGGGGGCAATGCGGTTGGTCATGGTGGTGGCTCCGCGTAATCCGACTTCCTCTTGCACGTTACCCACACCATACACAATGTTGGGGTGTTGTTCGTTTTGCAGGTGGCGCAGCACCTCGATAGCAGCAGCACAGCCGAAGCGGTTGTCCCATGCCTTTGCCATGACCATGCGCGGGTTGTGCATCGGGGTATAGTCGCCCACGGGCACGATAGGGTCGCCGGGGTGTACTCCCCATGCGCGGGCTTCGTCGGCAGAGGCGGCACCAATGTCAACGTACATCTGCTTTTTCTCAATCATCTTCTTGCGCTCTTCCGGTTCGAGAATGTGCGGCGGCTTCGAGCCGATGATGCCAATGACACTGCCGTTGCGTGTATAGACCCGGACACGCTGGGCGAGCATCACCTGCTCCCACCAGCCGCCCAGTGTCTGGAACTTCAGGTAGCCCTCGTCGGTGATGCGCGTCACCATAAAGCCGATTTCGTCCATGTGTCCCGCGACAACAATGGCGGGACCGTTGGCATCGCCCGTGCGTTTGGCGGCAATGCCGCCGAGGTTGTCGGTGATGATCTCGCCGAGTGGTGCGAGGTAGTGTTGCATCACGTCGCGCACGGCACGTTCTTGTCCGGGCACGCCGGGGGCTTCGACAAGCTCGCGCAGCATTGTTGGTAATTGGTCATCAGTCATAGTCATTGGTGTTCCTTTCGTTTCGTTGTGCTGGGTGTGGTTTTGGCGCAGTAGCAGGAGTTGTGGGTGGGTGTTGCTGGAGATATGCCTGTACCCACGCGATTTCATCGGCACGGCTCTGCACCATTGCGTCGAGGCGTGCCGTTCGTAGCCCGCGCAGGATCGCACCCATAGCGGGACCGGGGGCAACGCCAAGGTGTTGCAGGTCGTTCCCATTCAGGAGGGGTGCTACTGTGCGGAGCGTGGTGGTATAGGTTTGGATGCGCTGTTGCACCGTCGTGTTGGGTACCGCCCGCATGAGCACCTGCAAGCTCGCGGCGTGAAACGCATACAACAGGCGGTCGAGGGTGCTGGCGGCGAGATCGGGGGCGGCGAGTTGGGGTACGAGCGGCTGAAGTTCGCCCACTTCACGGATGACACGGGCAGCTTCGCCGGGGAGCCGGTAGGAGTTGATCAGCCGCTCGCGGGCGGGTGGTGTCAGTGTGTATGTCAGCAAGCCCGCCCGCACGAGCGACGGCGTGTCGGGATGCGCGGCATGCTGGCGCAGGGGTGCCGCGATGTCGCCGAGGTCGGGCAGCAGTTGCTGTGCCACGCCCACGGCGGCGGCGTGCTGCCACACAGCGGCGGGGTTGGGTTCGGCGAGGGCAAGGCACAGTTCGTTCCGCAGGCGGTCAACGCTCGTGCGTGCGAGGTAGCCATAGTCCACTGCCTGCGTCAACAGGCTGTGGGTGGTGGCTGCCCACGTCAGGTGCATGCGGCTTGCCTGCCGTAGCCCCCGCAGGATGCGCGTGGGGTCGTCGCGGAAGCTCTGCGGGTGCAGCACGCGCAACAGCCCATGGTGCAGGTCGTGCCAGCCGTTGAACTGGTCGAGTATGTGCCCGATAGCCAGCGTGCCAGCGTGGTGGTGCAGTGCGGCTGCCATGGCATTGATGCTAAAGTCGCGCCGTTGCAGGTCGTCGGTGATGGGCGCAGGCGTGACACGCGGTAGCGCGGCAGGCTCTGGGTAGCTCTCGCGGCGTGTGCGGGCGAGGTCTATCGTATAGGTGGTGTCGTGCAATGGGATCGTGAGCGTTGCCGTACCAAAGGCGGTGTGGCTGGCAAGGATCGTGCCGCCAAGGGTACGGACGAGGGTTTCGGCGCACGGCATGGGCAGACCTTCAACCGCAATGTCAATGTCGAAGCTCCGTGGCACGTCGAGCAGGAGGTCGCGCACGACCCCCCCAACGATCCACACGGGCGTGTTATGGTCGGCACCGATGGCGGCGATGGTGGTCAGGATGTGCCGTTCAGGGGCGGTCAGTCCGTCAAACAATGCCGGGGTGAGCGGCGGCAACTGGCGGGGGTACGCTCCCATGCGGTTAGGCTTCCCACACGGCGGCGACGAGAGCGGGCAGAATGTCGCCGGCTGCGCCGCGCAGGGCATAGTCGCTGGTGGCGGTGTGGGGCGTTACGTCTGGGTTGACCACGACGACGGTGGCACCATTGCGGGCGGCAAGTGCGGGCAACGTGGCGGCAGGCTGTACCACGCCAGAGGTGCCGACTGAGAAAAAGACCTCGCAGGTTGCCGCCGCCGCAAACGCCGCTTCGAGGGTGTCGGTGGGCAGCATTTCGCCAAACCACACCACGTCGGGGCGCAGCAGGCTGCCCGTGTCAGGGCAACGCGGCGGCACCGCGCCCGTGTCGTCCCACGTTGTGATGGGCTGGCGGTCGCTGGCACGCACGGTGCGGGCGAGGTTGCCGTGCAACTCAAGGATGTGCTGGCTCCCGGCGCGGTGGTGTAGCCCGTCCACGTTTTGCGTAATCAGGGTGAAGGTGGGGATGTGCTGCTCCAGCGTGACGAGGGCATAGTGGGCGGGGTTGGGCTGCACCCCGGCGACGAGTTCGCGCCGCCAGCTATACCACTCCCACACGAGGCGCGGGTTGCGGGCGAAGGCTTCGGGGGTGGCAAGGTCGTGGGGGTTGTACTGTGCCCACAGCCCACTCTGCGCGTCGCGGAAGGTGGGCACGCCGCTCTCGGCGGACACGCCCGCGCCCGTGAGGACTGCCACCGCACGGGCGGCGCGTAGCTCGTTGACCAGTTGCGCGGGGAAAGGGGCTACCATCGCTCAGGCTCCGGCGGTGTCGCCCACTACCCCTGCCAGCCACGACAGGTAGGCAGGCAACCCCCCCACAACGGGCAACGCGAGGATTTCGGGCACATCATAGCTGTGCAGTTCGCGGATAGCCTGTTCGAGGGCGGGGTAGGCGGGTTCGCGGGTTTTTAGCAGCAGCAGGTACTCGGCATCCTGCTGGACGGCACCTTCCCACATATACACCGACTCGATGGGCATGATCTGGGCGCACCCGGCGAGTTGGCGTTCGACGGCGGCATGGGCAATGGTGCGGGCTTCTTCCCGGCTTCCGGTGGCAACGAGTACCACGAGGGCGGGGGCGGGGGTTGTCATGCTGCGCTCCTTCTGGCTTCTGCTTGGCTTGTGTCTGTGGCAAGACGACCGATGTGCGGGCGGGTCAGGCTTGTTTGCCCGCGCTGGCGGGGGGGGTCTCCTGCTGCACTATTTGATCTAAAGGATACCAGAAAGAAACGATAAAGCCTACCACAATATGCTCAATTGTAATCAAAAGGAAAAGGGTAGACACGGCGATAGCTTGCTCGACGCTGTAGCCGAACGGTGCAACAACCGCGATTAGCACTGCATCGCGCACCCCGATGCCGCCAATCGAGATGGGCAGGATTTGCAGCACGGCGATCAAGGCGGATGAGCCAACCACGATGTAGAGCGGCAGATGCACCCCCACTGCCTCGAAGAGAAGCCACAGCCGCCAGAAGGTGAATGCCGCCGACAGAAGCGACGCTATCGCCACCAGCGTGACGAGGCGCGGCGTGAGCGTGAGGGTGGCGAACTGTTCGCTCCAGTGGCGGAGTTTGGCGTTCAGGCTTTCGGGCAGCACGGTGGGCAACAGTGTGAGCATGAGCCAGTCGCGCGGGCGACGCGCCACCAGAAACACGGTGAGCACCGTAAGCCCAACGCCCATCAGCACGACGAGGGCGGCTTGCAGATTGCTGTCGGGCAGGAGCGTGCCAAGCGCGAAGATGCCGAGCGTGGCAAAGCCTGCCATCACGAGCAGGTCACACAGGCGGTCGAGCAGCACACTGAGGAGCGATGGCGCGAGTGGCTGCCCGTCTTTTTGGAGATACCATGCCTTGAGGAAGTCGCCCGCCTGCCCCGGCGTGACTGAGCCGTAATAGATACCGACGGTGTACAGCCCCAACCCGTCGAGGAAGGGCAGGCGTAGCCCCATCTCGTGCAAGATGAGCTTCCACCGCCACGTTTTGATCAGCATGAAGGGTGGCAGCAGTGCCATCGAGAGCAGGATAGGCAACGGGTCGGCACCGAGCAGGGCGGCGGCGAGGGCTTCGAGGTCGCTGGTTGCCAGAAAGATCAGCAGGAGCGCGGGACCAAGCAGGCGCAAGAGCCACGGGAGATAGCGGCGCATTAGTTTACTCCTACCGCGCCGACCATCAGGCTGAGGTCGCGTGCGTCTATGCTTTCGGGGTAGACGTGTGCCGGAATGAAAACGGGTGCATCGAGGGTGAAGCGGAGTTCGTCGCTGCCGTGCAACGCAGGCGGCACGGGTAGCCGATAGCTCCGCCAACCGTCGGGGCGCACGGGCACTGTAAGCTGGGTACCGTCGGGGTAGGTCACGGTGAGTGGGACAGGGGTAGGTCGCCCGGTGGCGAGCCGTAGCCACACCACGCTGTCGGCGGCAAGTGGCACGTTGAGCGGGAGACGGACCGCCCCGTTCCCCTGCAACCAGCGATAGGTTGCGTCGCCCTGTTGCTCGCCCGGTGAGAAGCCCGCGATATAGCCAAGGTCAAGACCTGTGCCGAGTTCGACGGTGTGGGTGGGCGCGACGGGCAACCAGTCGAGGGCAAATTGCTGCACGTCTTCGCCGGAGCGGGTTTCAGCATCGGTGTAGAACGCGCTGGCGGTGGCGGGGTCGTCGGCACGCAGTTCGAGTAGCCCACGCACAAGGTTCATGCGTTGTGCGTCGGTGTCGCCCATTGCCTCCCACGCGGCGGCATCGTCGTTGTTGCTCAGGTGTGCCAGTGCGAGATTGGCACGGGTTTCAGTGAACGTCGGGTGGATCGCCGATGCTGCGGTAAGCTCGCGGACTGCCGTGGTTGCGTCGCCAACGGCGAGGGCGTGCATCCCGGCGGCGTTGTGCTGTTCGCGGCGTAGCCCCTCGCTGATAATCTGGGGGTAGTTGCGGTAGGACAGGATCAACGCTAGTACTGTTATGCCCACACCGAGCGCAAGCACGCCGAGCCAGCGATGCTGCCGCCACTGCCGCCACGCGGCGGCGGGGTCGGCAAACAAGCGGGTGGCATAGAGTGCAAAGAACAACCACACGGGCAGCAGGTAGCGCGGCTCGATGTGCATGATCATCATGGCAAAGATGGTGTAGCTGACCCACAGAAACGCCAACACCCGGAAGTGCCCTTCACGGGTACCACGCGGCAGGCACAGTGCAACCGCGCCGCCGACGGTGAACACAAGCCACAGTACATCACCGAACAGACCGAGCGGTGCTATCGCGCGGAGTGGTCTGCCGTAAAAACTGCGCTTGATGAAATAGTCCTCGACAAACTGGGCTTTCCACACATGCTGGAAGTGCATCGGCGCGTTGCGGAGCAGCAACGGCGCAAATGCCGCCGGGTCGCGCTGGAAGATACGCGCTGTGTCGCTTACGGCAAAGTCTTGTCGTTCGCCCTGTGGCATCGTCTTGAGGATGTCTACGCCACGTTCGGGGTACTTCTCGATGTGCAGCCACAGGTTAACGGGACCAATCGTGTCAATCAGGATCGGTCGCCCATAGGTGGCATAGTTGCGGTACGTCCACGGCAGCACTACCGTCGCGCATGCCAGTGTGAAGCCTACCAGCGTGAGCAGCACCGCCGGGCGGAACGCCGCCCGCCATGTCGCGGGGCGGAAGATGACCAGCCGTTGGTCTGGGGGGACGCGGTCGCTGGCGGTCATTTCGAGCAGCAGGTAGAGCAGGACGAAGGCACCACTGTAGAGCGTGGGTGAGCGTGCCAGCGACGACAGCCCCAGCATGACGGCAGCTGCCACCAGCCACCACCAGCGGCGCGTGTCGCGCCACACGAGCAACAGCCACAGGTGAAAAATCAGGAAGACGAAGAACGACGGCTCGCTGAACATGTGCGCGGGCAATTCGACGAGCGGGTACCACACCGCCAGTATAGCCGCGAACAGCAACCCGGCGCGGTTGCCGAACAGCCGCCGTGCAAGGTCGTAGCCTGCCGGGATGGTGAGGAGCACCATGCTGGTCTGGGCGATGCGGATGAGTAAGACCCCCGGCACGTCACCAAGCATGATACTCAGGCGGATCATGCCCGCGAACAGCCAGACATGCAGCGGGGGGCGGATCAGCCAGAAATCGTCAAGGTACTGCCCGGTGGTGGCGAAACGGAGCGCACGTTGGTAGTAGTCGCCGTCGTCGGCAGGCGAGAAGTAGGGCTGTAGCTCGTTGACGGTGAGAAACCAGACCCGCAGGGCAAGCCCCAGCAGCATCAGGCTGATGACGACCCACCCGTCGCGGCGGAGCCATGCCGCAAACGCCGCCACCCGTGACGGGTGATGCGTGGCACGCTCAGGCGCGGTGCGGGCGGTATCGGTTGTCGGGTGGGTCGTAGATACCATAGTTCTCTGTCTGGCGATTGCCAGTAACTGCACTAGTATACCACAGCCCGTTACGCCTGTGCGTGCCCCCCAACGGCAGCGGAGTCGCTGTTGTCGCGCCGCACCAGAGCGGGATATGCGGGCTTGACAAGTGGAAAATGCCGATGTATACTTTTAGTAGTTTGAGTACAAACGACTAAAAAGATATGGCACGCGCTACGCGACAATTGGTACGAAAGCATAGGTAGAATGGTGTATTTGATAGAACAACTGTTAGCACTTGGCATGACCGAATACGAGTCGAAGGTCTACATTGCGTTGCTCCGAGACTACCCAGCGACGGGGTATCAGCTTGGCAAGGCGGCGGGCATTCCGCGCTCGATGGTGTACGAAGCATTGGGGCGGCTCGAGGCACGCGGGGCGGTGTTGAAAACACAGGAAGAAAAAGCCTCGCTCTATCGCCCGATTCCCCCTGACACCCTGTTGACGCGCTACGAAGAGGACGTGCGGCAGCGGGTGGCAGAACTGCGGGTGGCACTGTTGCCGCTGTACAACCAGCAGGATGAGTCGGGCAAACTGTGGAACTTTCGCGGGCGCAAGGAGGCTCTCGCTTACGCGGCAGAGTTGATCAGCCGTGCCGAAAACGAGTTGATGCTGGTCTTGACGGATGCCGATGTGGACGAATTGAGTGACCTGCTGGTGGGCGCACACGAACGGGGCGTGACACTGGGCGTGATGCTGACTGGCAATGCTGATTTTCGTGTGGGGCAGGTGGTGCGCCACCCACCACGCGAAACCGAACTGCACCGCATGGAAGAGACACTGATCGTTGTCGCGGATGAGCAGGAGTTTCTGATTGCCAGTGGGCATACCACCACCGCCGCTACTGTGACGACGAACGCCAACATGGTACTCATTGCACGGCAATTCATCTGGATGGAACTGTTCGCCCAGCGCATCTTTGCGCGGCTCGGCGACGACGCGCTTGCCGCGCTTGACCCGGAAGACCGCCAGACGTTGCACCGATAGGCTGACGGGAAGCACGAACGAGCCAGACCCAACGAGCAAGACCTAACGAATAAGACACAAGGAGAAACGTAGCGCATGAACGTCCTGACAACCGCACGTAATACGACAACAGGCACAGGCTGGCACCTGCGCCTGACAGATGAAATACTTGAACCGCTGTTTGTTGCCCTGACGCTGGTGGGCTTGCTCGCGGGCATCGTGGCGGGGCAGCTTGGTGTAGCACCGGGCGTGATCACGGGTATTGCGGTAGCGACCTATTTCGTTGGCGGCTTCTATGCCGTGCGTACCATCTTTGCGGCGGCGAAGGAATGGCGCATCGAAGTTGACCTGCTGATGGTGGTGGCGGCACTGGGCGCGGCATATGTGGGGCACTGGGAAGAGGGCGCGATGCTCCTGTTCCTGTTTGCCCTCAGCAACATGCTGCAAAACTATGCGATGGGACGCACGCGGCAGGCAATTGCCAAACTGTTGCAACTGCGCCCAGATACCGTCACGGTGCGGCAGGAAGGCAGCATCGTGGAGGTGCCCGTAGACGCGGTGCAGGTGGGTGACGTGGTGCTGCTGCGCCCCGGCGACCGGGTTGCCCTCGACGGCACCGTGACGGCAGGGAGTGGCAACTTTGACGAGTCGTCGCTGACCGGCGAGTCGTTGCCCGTCCACAAGGCGGTCGGTGCTGCCGTGTTGGCGGGCACGCTCAACCAGACGGGTGCGCTGGAAGTGCGTGTGACGAAGCCTGCCAGCGAGAGCACGCTGTCGCGCATTGTGGCGATGGTGAGCGACGCGCAGGATAGCCGCGCCAGCACGCAGAGCTTCTTGGAGCGTGCCGAACAGTGGTATGCGATTGGCGTACTCGCCACCGTGACGGCATTTATTCTGCTGGTACCGGTGTTCTTCGATGTCACCTTCGCCGACAACTTTTACCGTGGTATGGTGCTACTCACGGTTGCCTCGCCGTGTGCGCTGGTGATCAGCATCCCAGCGGCGTTGCTCAGTGCAATCGCCAGCGGCGCACGCAACGGCGTGCTGTTCAAGGGCGGTACCTATGTCGAGGCACTGGCAACTACGCGGGTTGTCGCATTCGACAAGACCGGCACGCTGACGACGGGTCGCCCGACTGTGACCGATGTAGTTGGGTACCGGGGCACCGATGAGGCAACACTGCTGGCAACCGTGGCGCAGGCAGAGCAACCAAGCGAGCACCCGATTGCCTACGCTATTCTCAGCTACAGCGCAGCACAGGGCGTGACGATTGGCGAACCCGACAGCTTTACGGCTGTGACTGGGATGGGCGTGCAGGCACTGACCGACGGCATGACAACGCTGGTGGGTAGCCCCCGCCTGATGGCAACCAACGGGCTGGAGATGCCCGCCGCATTGCAGGATGAGTATGATCGCCTGAACGCCGCCGGACGGGGCACGGTGCTGGTAGTGTGGCGTGAAGGGCAGTGGCTTGGGTTGATCGCCGTTGCAGACGAAGAACGTGCCGATGCCGCCGACCAGATTGCTGCCCTGCGGCGCAACGGGGTTGAGCGTATCGTGATGCTGACCGGCGATAACCAGCGCGTCGCGCAGGCACTGGCGGCACGGCTGGGCATTGATGAGGTGCATGCCGAACTGCTGCCAGAAGACAAGCTCCGGCTCGTCCACGAACTGCGCGAACGGCACGGGCAAATTGTGATGGTGGGCGATGGCGTGAACGACGCGCCCGCACTGGCTGCCGCCGATGTTGGGGTGGCAATGGGCGGGGCAGGCACCGATGTCGCCCTAGAGACTGCCGACGTGGTATTGATGGGCGAAGACCTGCACGTCTTGTCCTACGCCTTCAACCTGAGCCGCCGCGCACGCCGTATTGTGTGGCAAAACATTAGCTTTGCGCTGGCGGTGATGGTCGTGTTGGTGGTGCTCACGCTGACGGTTGGGTTGGCGTTGCCGCTCGGTGTGGTCGGGCACGAGGGCAGTACTATTCTCGTGGTGCTGAACGGGCTACGGCTGCTCCTACCGTTCAAGCAGTCCGTTTAGGTAGCCATAGCAGTGTAACCAACACGTCACACACACATACCGATACTGACCGGGTGGGCGATGCCTGCCCGGTTTTGTTGTGGGTGGCAGCACCCCGCAGCACTGCATTGCGCCTAGCTGGGATTGCGCCTAACTGGTATAGGGCTGGTATAATGAAGCGGCTACAAAAAACACGAAAGCCGCCGGGGTGGGTGGCGGCTTCCGTGCGAGCACAGAGGTACGACGCAAATGTCGTACTTTCAGCATAGAATGCTGAGTTACGTATCAGTAACAGGTTTTTCGGCATATGCACCGGTTTTACACAGTACTAGCGGCGCGTAGCAAGGGTTGCACGTTGGTTGCTCCTGCGGTCATGTGCTGTTCCAGAGGCGCAAATACCCGGTCTGATGTGTATCCAGTGTTTGCACAGTTTCCGTGCTGGAAGTCATCTGAACGGGATTACATATATAGTATTTAGCTCTTGATAGTTTGTATAGCAAAACAATTGACGCGGGGCTGGCGGAGCTGGGTACTGGCGGCTCTCGTACTGCTGGCGGCGGTGCTGCTCGTCAATAGTATCGCGCTGGCGTTTGCGCCGCGCCTGCATACGCTCAACGTGGGCTTTCGCGCTGACCGTCACTACCTGCACGGCTTCTTCGATCAGGAGGAGGACGTGAACGGCGTGCGCTACCGCTGGTCGGGCAACCAGAGCAGGGTGCATTTTCCGCAACTTGTCCGTGCCCAACAGGGCACCCTCACGCTGGTGGTGGGGGGGGTGCCCGATCCTGCGGTTGCGCCACGGGGTGTACAGCTTGCACTCGACGGGCAGCCGTGGCTGTTGCTGCCGGTTGCCGCCGACGCACGAGCCTACACATTGTTGCTGCCGCCCACCGCCCTGCACGACGGTGCCTTGCAACTCGACATGAGCGGCTCCACTTCGCGTATCCCGCCTGACCGCCGCGACGTGGGTATTCGGCTCGATGCTGTCACGGTAGGCTGGTTGCCGTCTGGGGTGCTCTTGCCGACGTGGGCAGCAGTCGCCGCCCAATGGACGACGTTAGCGGTGGTTGCCGTGGTGGGGATGCACCTAGGGTTGGCGTGGCGGTGGGTGCTCGGTGGGGTGGCGGGTGCCCTCGCAGTGCTGGTCGGGATGACCGTGTTTGACCCACTGGTGGGCGCGATGTGGCAGCTACGGCTGGCATTGGCAAGTGTGGCGACGCTGCTGGTGGTGTGGCTGGTCTGCCCCCGGCTGGCGCGGCTGTTGCCACAGTGGGACGACGACCCGGCGGGGGCGCGTACCGAATTGCGCGGGCTGGTGCTGCTGACGCTCGGTGCGGTGGCGGTGCGAATGCTGGCGGTACTCTACCCCGTCTTCGACTCGCACGACTGGTACATCCACGAAGAACGGCTGGGGCTGTTCCGGCATGGTGCACTGCTGCTGTTTGACAAGCCGGCTGAGTTTGGCACGCGGCAGGCAATTGTGCCGCCCGCCTTTTATCTCCTCGCCGCGCCCTTCACACTATTCACCCACGACACCGTGCCCGCCAACCATGCGGTATTCGCCTTCCTTGATGGCTGGTCAGTGTTGGCATTGGGTATTCTGGTGCGGCAACTGGGCGGCGGGGTGTGGGCGGCACGGCTCGCGCTGCTGCTGCTGGCACTGCTGCCGATCCAGTTTACCGCGCTGTGGTGGGGCTTTGGTCCGCAGGTGGTTGGGCAAGCTCTGTGGTTGGGGCTGGCGGTCTTCATTGCCCACCGCGCCAACCGGGGGAGCGTGGGGGTGCCGCTGTGGGCGGGCGTGCTGGTGCTGTTTCTGGTGTTGGCACTGGTGCATAACGGGGTGCTGCTGCTGGCAGGCTTCGGCGTGGCGGGCTATGTCGCGCTGGGTGTGTTGGCAGGGCGGCAGCAGTGGCAACCGCGTGCGGTGCTGCCGTGGACGGGGTTGGTTGCGCTGAGTGCGCTCCTAGCATTTGGCTTGCTGTACGCCGATGTGGTGGCGTTGCAGCTGCGCGGCGTGGCAAACAATGACCGCCTCGCGTTCACGGCAGAGGATTTCTTCCGCGTGAAGTACACGCTGGGGAGTTTGTGTGCGTCGTTCCGCCCGCTTGCTGTTGCCCCGTGCGATCAGTTTCTGGTGGGCAACGACCCGGCAACCGTGCTGCCGCAACTCGGTGTGACCGTGCTCAGTAGCCTGCTGGTGATCGCCGCACTGGTTGCCGTGGTGTGGACAGCACGGGGTGCCGTGCGTGGGCTGGTGCTGGCGTGGCTGGGCAGTAGTGGGTTGTTCTTCGTCGTTGACCTGCTGTCAGGCTTGCAGGTGCGCTACGCCTATTTTGTGGTGCCGCTGGTATGCGCGGGTGTTGCCCTGCTGCTCGAACGAGCGGTGCGGCGGCACCCGGCGGGCTGGTTGCTGGCGGCAGTGGTACTGGGGGGCGTGGCGTGGGCGGGGCTGCACTTGTGGTACGAAGGGGTCTTTCTGGCGATCAAGCCCTCGTTGCGCCCCCTGACCCACTAGTGCGATACGAGCGCGATACGCGATAGATGAGCATACGAGAAAGAGTGGCTAATAGTGCGTACAATAGGTGTACTGGCGGTGCTGGTGCTGCTGTCAGCATGTGGTGCGAGTGCGCCATCCTTCACCTACGACGACCCGCTCGTGCAGATCGAGTCATCGAAGCCGAGTTGCCGCTTGGCACTGGCAGAGGATGGCTATGCCGATCCCGTGTTTGGCGATGCCGAGGCGCAACTCCGCAACCCTGTAAACCAGCGCGACCTGATCGTGATACAGGGTGTGGCAACCGAGCGGGCAAGTGGTGAGCAGGTGGATTTCGTCTGCCGCGTAGACCGCACCGCGTTCAACGACTATGTGACGCAGGACTTGGAGCAGGAGGGCGACCCGGCAGAGCCGCCGCCGCCGCTGCCAGTAGAAATGGAGTACCCAAGCGAATGACCGTTGCCCCCGCAACGTGGCGTGAACTGGCAACAACAAGCAATACCGCCGACTGGCAGCTTGCTGCGTCACAGACGATGCTGGCGGATAGCCACGGCTACCCGGTGTGCCCGACGCTCCGTTGGTATACCATGACCCCGGTAGCCCTGATCTTAGGGGCGGGGCAACCACTCAGCGACGTGGACGCGGTAGCCTGCCGCCAGCGCAATGTGCGCGTACACAAGCGGGCGAGCGGCGGCACGGCGGTGCTGGCACTGCCCGACATGCTGATGCTCGATGTTGCGTTGCCCGTTGAGCACGCGCTCTATCGTGGCGATGTGACCGCTTCGTATCGCTGGGTCGGGGCGGCGTGGCAGGCGACGCTGGCACAGTTCGGGCTGGTGGCAACACTGGTGCAGGTGGACGAAGCCCGCCACGACCGCGAAACCCTCGATGCCCTGACGCAAAAGGCGTGCTATGGCGGGCAGTCGCCCTATGAGGTGCTGGTGAATGGGCGCAAGGTAGTGGGCTTGTCGCAGGTGCGGCGGCGGCGCGGCGCGGTGATCCAGTGTGGCGTGTATCGCACATTCGCCCCCGCCGACCTTGCGGCGTTGCTGGCGTTCACGCCCGATGAACGTGACCGGTTCACGCGGCGGCTGGCGGCGCGGGTGGCAAGCCTTGCGGATGTGCAGCCACAGGTACCATCGCTAGCGGCGGTGCGGCGGGCGTTTGCGGCGGTGCTGCGCGAGCAGCATGGCGTGGTAGCGGTCTTGCAGCAACGGACGGCGGTAGAGCAACAGGCACAGGCGCAAGCCCGTGCCCGTTTCGCGCCGCTTGACCTAGTATAGTGGGGGCTAGCCGGGGCTAGCAGATACGTGGCAGTTGTTCGCCGGTAAGCATATCTACCACGCGCGTGCCGCCAATACGCGAGCGAATGACGACCTTGCTGGGGTGCTCGGCGGTCACGTCGCCGATGACTGCTGCGTGCTGCCCGTGGGGGTGCGCCTGCATCGCCGCTCGCACTGCGTCGGCATGCTCACGGGCAACAATCGCGAGCAGTTTGCCCTCGTTCGCTACATAGAGCGGGTCAAAGCCGAGGACTTCGCACGCGCCGCGTACCTCCTCTGCCAGCAGGATCGCTGTTTCGCTCAGGCGCACCCCCACCCGCGCCGCGCCCGCAATTTCGTTGAGCGCACTGGCAACGCCGCCGCGCGTGGGGTCACGCAGCACATGCACCCCGCCGCCGCCCGCCGCGAGGATTGCCGCCACCAGCGTATGCAGGGCAGCACTGTCGCTCTCCAGTGTTGTCTCAAACGCCAACCCTTCACGTACGGACATAATGGCAATGCCGTGTTGGGCGATCTCGCCACTGACCTTGCCTATCGGCATACCGAAGGGGTTATCCTCAATTGCAAGCACGCTCCCCGGTACTCCCAGACACATCGGTGTCGCTCCTCGCTGCTCGTTGCTGGGCGTGCGTTCCCCGCATGCCACTTGCCGTGCTAGTACCCACAGTAGGCAGTAGGCACAGTCTGGACATAGGTATACACAATGTCTGGCGGTCTGCCGTGCAAGTGGTGGAGTCATAACGATTATCGAGAGATGTAAGTCGTTGGTTGGTGGTGGTCGTGTCCCCCTCCAGATAGGTAGTTTGTGTATTAAAGTATTAGTGGAGGAATGCTTCCAGAAAGGAAAGAAAAGAGTATTTGAATAGCAAAATACATGCCCATACAATGAAACCGATACCAGTTCGTTCTGAATGCCGTGGGCGATGCGCCACCTCAAGCCGCCGCCGCTGCATCTGCTGGTATGACGCAACCTCCGAAGGGAGCACAGGGGTTTGCCCAACAACGAGGCATAGAACGAGGCATAGGAAGTGTTGTGACAGCCGGTTGCCCCGGTACAGACATTCACCCCGGAGCACTACCCAGTAGATGCCGGGCTGGACACGAACAATAAGCCCGCCGAGGCTCTGGCTGAGGCGCACGATGCAGCTAGCAGCAAGCACCCCACCGCTGCCCCCCCACCGACGCGGCAGCGGCGGACGGCAAGCCAGAGCCGGATACGCATCAGGCATGAGTTGGGTGCGGTTGCGAGCGGGAGCGTAGGCGGGTGTGGTGGCGATGCAGGGAGCCTCGCCGCGCCACCACACCCAGAGCGTGCCGTATCCATTGCACGGTCAATGCACGGTCGCAGGCGAGGCATAACGCAGAAGGGAAACGCCATGACAAGCGCACTTGTCCTCGGCATTGGCAATATCTTGTTGCAAGATGAAGGTGTGGGCGTACGGGTCGTCGAATACCTCGAAGAGCACTACCAGTTCGATGACCGTGTGACCGTGATAGACGGCGGCACCAAAGGCTATGAACTGGTGCCCTACCTTGAAGTAACCCATGTGCTGGTCATTGATGCGGTGGAGGCGGCGTTGCCGCCTGCCAGCGTGGTACGGCTCGAAAACGGCGATGTGCCCGTTTTTCTGGGGCAGCGGCTCTCGCCCCATCAGATCGGGCTGTCCGATCTGCTGTGCATTGCCACGCTGCGCGGCATTGCCCCCGATAAGATCACGCTGATCGGGGTACAACCTGCCGGTCTCGATGTCAGCATGGAGTTGTCCGAGAGTGTCGCGCATCTGGTGCCGCTACTTGCCGAGCAAGTGGTCAGTGAAATGCGCGCGTGGGGCTATACGGTCACGCCCCAGTTCACCGTCGAAAGTGCCATACTCGCGGTGTAGCCGCCCGCTGCACCCGCCCATCGGCGCACCGTCACGTCTGCCACGTTGGACGATTGCGAGGGGCTGATGGATAAGGGCTGATTAAGAGGGGCGGATTGCGAGAAGCGGATTGACGGGTGTTGCCATCCGTCGCCACCTTCGGTGTTTCGCATACCCCGCTTTGCAGAAACGCAACGGTGGGGTACTTGCTATTGCGCGGGGTACCGTGGTACGATAGGTGGGGGCGATTCGCCATACCACCGGGTGTTATTCGTCGTTGTACTCATTTGCAACGCTCACGCTTTCATCAAACTAAGCAAGGCAACACCAATGTTGCAACCTGCGCTACAAAATACCCTGTTCTATGATAGGGCGCGCTTAGACAAACTGCCCTTTGCTGCGGTCGTACTCGACAGCAAGGGTACGCTGATCTATGCCAACAGTCTGTTCATTGCCTTTGCCGAGCGTGGTATCGAAGTTGTGTCCATGTTACACAACCTGAGCCAGCACGCTCAGGCGACGGGTCGCCCAGCGATGTCGTCGCTGATGCTTGACCGTAGCGAGCATGAACGGTATGTCGTGCATATGTTCCCGCTCCACGCGATGCTCTGGGGGAATGATACGATAGGGTACTGTATTACGCCTCATCCCCACCAATCGAGTGTCACCGAACCATTGCCACCGCTCGATGCAGGTGAGTTGTACCCGTCCGTTGGCTCGATTGAGCGGTTGCTCGAATATCTGCCCGTCGTCATCTATCAATGCCTGTACGATGAACTCTGGACGTTTGAGTATGTCAACCGGGCAGTGTTTGACCTGACGGGCTACCTGCCAGAGGACATGCTCCAGAATCGGCGGGTAGCCTTCGGTGATCTGATCCACCCCGATGACCGTGAGATGGTGCGCCTGAATGTCCGCAATGCCATCCACACTAAATCGGCGTTTCGCATAAGCTATCGCATGATGAACGCGATGGGCACGTTGAAATGGGTGTGGGAGCAGGGGAACGCCCTGTACGATGATGCGGGGAATATCGTGGCGATCAGTGGTGTAATCATTGATGTAACCCGTACCCGCCGTGATGTTGCGTATCAGCAGTTGCAACTGAAGGTCTCGCAAGAACTGCTTGACACCTATGATTACCAAGAAACGCTCGCCACGACGCTCCGCATTGTGGGCGAAGAACTGAACTGGAAAGCGTGCGAAATCTGGTTGCTTGACCACACGCAGCAGCGGCTTGTGTTGCATTGCTCTTGGTGTCACCCCGAACTGGTCAATAGCGAGTTTATGGCGCAGACCCCTGAGGTGACGCTTGGCTATGGCGAAGGGTTGCCGGGGCGGGTGTGGGCAAGCATCAGCCCCGCATTCATTACCGATGTCACGGCTGATCCGCTGTTCGTGCGGTCGTCCACCGCCCAGCAGATTGGGTTACAGGGTGCCATAGGCATTCCACTGGGGCGCGGGGGCGATTTTCGCGGGGTGCTGACGTTGTTCAGTTCGCAGCCCCCCCCCACGGATAACGATCTGGTGGATGTACTCATTGATATTGCCGCTCGCTTGCATCTGTTCATCACGCGCTGGCAAGCCGAAGATGTCACCTACCGCAGCAATGCGCGGGCGAATGGGTTGGTGCGGTTTGCCCGCGAACTGAATGCCCAACTTGATATAAACCGTGTGGTGTCGTTGGTTGCCGAATATGTCGCTGAAGAGATGCAAACAGACTATGTGCTGGTGTGGCTCTACGATGACGCGACCAATGAAATGCGGGTGCATTATGGGTATGGCGTATCGCCCGAATGGTTGGCGACGCTAGAGCCGGTGCCGCTCAACTACTACGAGCAGAGTATGACCAACCGGGGGCACTTGCACATTGTCGCCGACGTGCAACGGCAGCCGACCCCCTACCACGCAGAACAACTGTGTGCGCTGGGGGTGCGTACCCTGCTGATGGCAACGTTGGTCCGCGAGCAGCAGATCATTGGCTTCATCGAGACGGCTTCGCTCCATCAACTGCGGGTATTTACGTCGGACGACCTGCTTGCGATGCATGGGTTGGTCAATCAGGCGGCGCAGGCGATCACGAACGCGCGTCTGTTTGCGGCGGTGCGTGCTGAGCAGGCACAACTTGCCGACCGGGTGGCAGAACGTACCGCCGAACTGAGCCTTGCCAACGCCGAACTGGCGCGTACCAGTCGTATCAAAGATGAGTTTTTGGCGAATGTCAGCCACGAGCTACGTAGCCCCTTGAATGCAATCCTTGGGATGGCAGACGCGCTCCACGAGGAGTCGTTTGGCGAACTGAACGAACACCAGCAACGCTATGTCCGGATTATCCGCGAGAGCGGGCACCATCTGTTAGCAGTCATTAATGATATTCTCGATATTGCGCGGATCGAGGCGGGCAAGACGACGCTTGCTCCCGCGCCCCTGATGGTCGGTGAGGTGTGTCATGCCAGCCTCCGCATGGTGCAGCAGACTGCGCTCAAGCGACAGGTGCGGCTGTTTGCCAACTTGCCCATCGGCAATGTGCGCTTTTTTGCCGACGAACGCCGCCTGAAGCAAATCCTTGTGAACTTGTTGGACAATGCGGTGAAGTTTACGCCTCCCGGCGGCTCTGCTGGTCTCGATGTGACCGTGGATGACCTGAACCAGTCTATTCGGTTGGCGGTGTGGGATAACGGCATCGGCATCGCAGAGGGTGACCTGCCGTTGTTGTTCCGACCGTTCGTGCGGGGGAGCGGTGGCGTAGACCGCGAAACGGAAGGGACAGGGCTGGGCTTGACGCTGGTGCTGCGGCTCGTCGAGTTGCACCACGGCAGTATTCACGTAGAGAGTACGATTGGCAATGGGAGCCGTTTTACGGTGGTGCTGCCGCTCGCACCCAATGATAGCGCAGCACACGTGACGGTCATCCCAGATATGGCAGTCGGCACGACGGTATTGCTGGCAGATGATGCCCCCACCTTTTTTGAGCCGTTGTTACAGCGGTTGCGCGAGGCGGGTTGCACGGTACTTGTTGCTAGCTCCACTGATGAAGTCGTGCGGCTCTTCCACGATGCCCATACGTCGGCGACCATCTGTGTGCTCGATGCCCACCTGCCGGGGGTGGCGATGCCGCATCTGCTGACTTATATCCGGGGCTTACCCCATATGGCACAGCAACCGGTGCTCGTCACCTCAACTGTGGTGATGCCCGGCTCGGAGGCGACGCTCCGGGCAGCAGGCGCGACCGCCGTCTTGCCCAAGCCGCTCACGCTGAACCGTATGTTGTCATTGCTGCACCACTATATGCAAGCCTGACCCTTGCCCCGCGCACTGCCCCGCGCACTGTCCCGCGTCAACCAGTGCTAGCCAACCATGAGTGCTAGCCAACCATGAATGAGTGTCACGGCAACGGGCACCCCCGCCAGTGCAGGGGTGCCCGTGTGGGTGCTCCGTTTCCGTTGTGCGGTGGGTGGTGCCCGCCTAGCTGCGTTGCAGGGTCATCACGGCAGGCACGCGGTTGAACATCCAGAAGGCAACCGGAATGCCGATGATGACCGCCGACAGTGCCCACGCAACCGAGAGCCACAGCGCACTGAACCACCAGCCGACCAGCAGGAAGTAGATGGCGCGAAGAAAAAAGTTGACTTGCTGCGGGCTATGCCAGTGGGTGTGCCCGTCGGCAGAGACCACGAGGTCACGGTTGGACGGTTGCAGCGTGGTAATCTGTGGTACCCGGTTGAGCATCCACAGCCCAAGCGGTAACCCGATGATAGTGATAGATAGCACCCATGCGACTGTGACCCAGATACCACTGAGCCACAAGCCGATCACGAAAAAGTAGAGCAGGCGTAGCAGCAACCACCCGATGCCCTGCCGCTGTTCGACCTGTACCACTGCTGGTTGTGTCATTGTTTATCCCCCTCTTGCATTATGTGCGCGTAGGTTGGCACCTGTTTGTGCTCGTCACGTACCGATTGTTTGCGCGTCGTTTCTTGTGTTGTTATCGTGTGCCGTTACGACGATGGTAGTGGGGGGCTTGTTGCAGCTCAGGTCAGTTGCAGTTCCTTAATCTGTTCGCGGAACTTGCGGACTAGCCGCTCGAGTTCGCGGTTGATGACAAACTGCCACTCATCGGCTTCGTCATCTTCGAGGGCACCCCCGCCATACTTCAGTTCCATGGCGAGGTCCCACCCGTGGCGGCGGGCAAACTCTTCCAGCTGTTGTTGCCGCGAGGGTGTCCAGCGCCGCTTGATAAACTGGCGGAAGGCTTTCTCTTTGCGCTTCGAGCCATCGGGGTCGAGGGCAGGCAGGGCAACCCATTGTCCGTCGTTGTCGTTTGGGTCGGGGGCGTTGGCACTGCTAAAGTAGATAGTCTGGTGTTTGAGCGAATAGCGGTACTCGCCGTCACCGTTGTAGTTTGCCGGGTTGTTGGCGATTGCACCAATAATCATACGATCAGTTAAAGCCATGATACTCTCCCACTATGAAAGGACGCGGCGTTTTCTTGCGCTACCACCCGCCGCGTCGTCGGGTGCCAGATGAACTCGATGATCCCCACGACCCGCGTGAGCGGCTCGCGCTACTGCTGGAGCGTGCCGAAGACGACGAGGGGCGCGTGCTACTGCTGGAGCGTGCCGAAGACGACGAGCGGCGCGTACTACTGATCATCGCCCCGGTCATCATGGCACTGCTCATCTGGCGCATCTGGCGTTCGCGTTCGCGCTCTAGCCGTTCTTGGCGGCGGCGTTCTGCTTCGGCACGTTCGCGCTCGCGCTGGGCTTCGCCACGCTGGAAGTCGCCTTCCATGGCACTGAACAGTTGCTCGATGCGTTGCTCAAGGGCTTTCCATGTTTGGAGCCGCTCCTGAAGTTCGGCAGTGCCAAGGTCGGTGAGGGGTTGCGGCTGTAGTTCTGCTATCTCGTTGCCCACAGACTGGAGGGCGTTCTGGTTGCTTTGCTGGATGTCGAGGATGTGGGCAGACGCAAAGTTGGTGGTTTTGGTGAGGGCAGCCACCGTCAGTTGTTGCTGTCGCTCGATCCGCGCACGGAACTTGTTCATCTGCTCAACCTCAGAGCGTGCGCCAGCAAGGGCTTGATCGGCGAGTTCGTTGGCTTGCTGTGCCGTGCGGACGACCTGTAGCCAGTCGGGTTTGGCTTGCTGGCTTGCGGTGGTGGCAGTCTGCACGAGTTGTTCGGCTGCGCGTAGCTGCTCTTCGGGGGCGGTGCCCACGTCGCTGTCGTGCTGCTTGACATACTGCCAGCCTGCTTGGATGTCTTGGGTGGCGGCTTCCAATTCGGCGCGGGCGGTGGCGCGGGCGTGCTGAAGGTCTTTGAGCCGTTGCTCGATCATCGCTATCAGTTCGTGGGCGCGGTCGAGTTCGTCTGCTGCGTCGTCAAGGTAGACTTTGGCAGTCACGAAGTCTTGTGCGTCCATAGTGTTGGCGGTGGTGGCGGCTGCAAGCAGGCGGGCGGCTTCGGCTGCTGATTCCTCGGCTTCACTGCCGTTGCCCGCGATGTCGTGCCACGAGCTTTCGGCAAACTCGTCTACTACGTCGAAGGTCTTGTGCCCCTGTGCTATCTCGTGCTCGATCTCGCTGTGGCGTTGGTGCAGGCTGGCAAGGTGCTGCTCGTTCTCAGCCCGCAGGTCTGCCATACCGCGCCCGTGTGTCAGCGCATCGGCAGTGGCTTGCTCGCCAATGCCGATGTTCTGCTCGGCACGTTCGATGGTTGCTACGGGGTCGCTGCCGCCGCGCTCGATGATGTCGGTTGCCGCTTGCAGGGCACGGCTGGCGCGGGTGGCGGCGTTGCTGGCGGTTTCGGTGCGGTAGCCCTCGTTGCTCAGGCGGGCGATGTCGGCTTGGGCTTCGGCGAGGCGCGGGGCTAGCTCGGCGTGCTCGGCGAGGAGCGCGGCAGTGCGCTGCATCAAGTCCAGTGCTATGTCAGCGTGGTGGCGTACTTCGCGCAAATGGTTGACCTGATCGGCTTGCTCTGCTGCTGCTACGGCGGGGGCTATCAGGGCGGCAATGGCAGCGGGTGCGGGGGGCGTGCCGGCTTGCTGGCGTTGTGCCATCAGGTCATCGCGCATCTGTTGCGCCTGTTGCAAGATGGTGCGCCCCTGCCGCGCTTCTTCGTCAAGGCGGGTACGCTCGGCGGCGAGTTGTTGCAGGGCGGCACTGATGGTGCTGCTGTGCTCTTGGATGGGCACGAGTTGTTGCTGGGCGGCGATGTATTCGCTGGGTGTGACCTGTTCTTTCATGGCAAGGTCGTGCTCGATGGTGTCGTACTGCTGTTGTATCGCCGTGAATTGCTGCGTGATCTGCTGCTGGGCCTCGGCAAGGCGTGCTGCGTCTTCGGGGCTGTACGCGACGGCATCGAACTGTGCCTGATCGCGGGCGGCTTGGAGGGCGGTGCCAACATCTACGATAGCTGACCCAGCGGCGGTGCGGGCTTGCTCGTACTGCTGGCGGGCATTGGTGAGCCGTTGCGCCTGTGAGCGGCGGTTGAGCAGGAAGAACCCGCCTGCCCCGGCTCCGGCAACGCCTACCCCCCCAAGCAACCACGGAAGCGGGTTAAAGCCGCCG
>CAZNQP010000019.1:3605-28461 GCA_964575355.1 uncultured Chloroflexaceae bacterium | reverse complement strand
CGTCGGTGCCTGCCACGAAGATGGCATCAAGCGTGTCTGCCACTGCGCTGCCAAAGTCGCCACGTGCGAGACCTGCATTAAGAACATCGTTGCGGATGCTATCGAGTTGGCTTACGACACTGGACGGTATGTCAGGACCGAGGAGAATCTCGCTGACTTCTCGCTCGAACGCGACCGCGACATAGATGGCGATGGTACTGCCGTTCACTGCGCCATTGCTGGCGAAGCCCGCTTCTTCCAGCCGTTGTATGGGGTCGTTCTCATCGGAGCCATCGTCTACGAAATAGACGGCAACATCCACCCCCTCGTCGAGCAATGGCGCGGCGGCATCGGCAATGGCTACCTCGTCGTTGCGGTCGAGTACAGCTGCCTCGTCCACGACTACCAGTTGACCACTTTGGGCAAACACCGGCGTGCTCCAGAGGAGGAGCCACCCGATCACCAACAAGAGAGTCCAGCGATGTTGCACTGATAGCCCCTTTCTTCTGCCTATCGGTTGGTTGCAGTTTCAATTCCCTATTGTAGCACGAAGCACAACTATCACCGCATCGGGCTGTGCAAAAAAGCCACCCGCAATGAGTTCTATTGTATAGTACGTCTGTAGTATGCTATACTTTAAGCATACCAACTGCTTAATTCTCATTTTATCAAGAACGCCAGTTGCTGGTGATTCTGACACGAGAGTGTATCCTGAACGGACTCCTCGGATGGTACTAGAACACGCGTATACTATCGTGACCGGCATGCTCGTGCAACTGCGTGCCCTGACCGAACAGGCGCAGCACACCGAGATGAGTACTGCCCGCCAGTTGCGTGACGCGACCCGCGCCTTAGATGAGGTGCTTGCCCGCGAACAGATTGCGGTCAGCCAGCACCTGCCGAATGCGCGTGAGCTTGCCCAGCAGGTGCAGGCGCAGCGTGCTGTGTGTTTGCACTTGGAACAGCAGGTGCAGGCGGCGCGTCATATGGTCAAGCAGTTGGATCAATTGGTGCGCCAGATCGAGATGAGTAGCACGACCCTCACCGACCAACCCGTGACGGATGGCACGGCATCGGCGAATGACCCGTGGGTGATGGCATTACGGTCACAGGTCATTCTGGGGCGCGAGGAAGAACGTATCCGCCTTGCCCGCGAAGTCCATGATGGACCAGCGCAGGTACTCGCCAATGCCCTCATGCTGGCAGAGCAGAGCAAGCACCTGTTGCAGCAAGATCGCACGGCACACCTATCGGGTTTGCTTGAGCAGATGTGTGGCTCGACCCGCGACGGCTTGCACGAGGTACGCCAGTTTATTGCCGACCTGCGCCCCGGTATCATTGCAGAGCAGGGGTTGATCGCGGCGATACGTGATTATGTGGCGCGGTACAGCAACCTACACGGCACGGCGGTCACGCTCCGGCTTGATGATGCCGTACCACGGTTGCCCGCCGAGACTGAGATTGTGCTGTATCGGATTGTGCAAGAAGCCTTGCAGAACGCCCACAAGCACGCACGTGGTGCCCCGGTCACGGTGCAGCTGACGACCCGTGAGGGGGCAGTCCATTTGACGGTGCGTGACGAAGGCGGCGGGTTTGATGTGAAGGAAGTTGCCCGTCGTGCCGGGCGCGAAAGTTGGGGACTCACCAGTATGCGCGAACGTGCCGACATGATCGGCGCACGTCTGACGGTAACATCGCATCGGGGGCGGGGCACCGAAGTTGCGGTGACGGTACCTGCGGTTGTGCCCGCCCGTCGTCCGGGTGCGCCAGCCCTGACACAACGCTGAGAGGATATGCGGGATGGACAAGGAACAAATAGCGGTATTGATCGTTGATGACCACCCCTTATTCCGTCGGGGTGTGCGCTGGAGTCTTGAGTCCACTGACGATATTGTGATTGTGGGTGAGGCGGAAAACGGACAAGAGGCGATCAAACTGTCTGACCGCCTTCAGCCGGCTGTGGTGCTGATTGACATCAGCCTGCCGGGGCTGAATGGGTTGGAGGTAACGCGCGTCATCAAGCGGCACCACCCGGCAATGGCGATTGTGGTGCTCAGTGTCTACGAAGATGATGAGCAACTTTTCCAAGCGATCAAGGTGGGCGCGGCGGCATACTCCTCGAAAGACATTGGCGGCGAGGAACTGGTGACGACGATCCGGCAGGTGGCACGCGGGCAGTATCAGATCAATGAGCGGGTGATGGCGAAGCCGCACATTGCGACGCGCATTCTGAGCCAGTTCCGCGAGCAAGCCGCCAGCGACGAAGAGCACCTTAACGAACTGTTCGCGCCGCTGACGAGCCGCGAAATCGAAATCCTCGATTGCATCGCGCGTGGCATGTCGAACAAAGAGATTGCCAGTGACCTGAATATCAGTAGCCAGACGGTCAAGAACCATATTACCTCCATCTTGAAGAAACTTCAGGTGGATGACCGTACCCGCGCGGTGATGTATGCTATCAAGCAGGGTTGGATACGTATGGGCTACCCCGCGCCGCCTGAGCTGTAGGCGCAGGGGAAACCACACATTGCGACGCGCGGCAGGGGGTGCTCCGCTCGCTCGTGTCGCGCATATTGCTCATACAAGGAACCGCTTGCAGCGTACCAACGTCTCTGCAGCTGTGACACATTCGCACACGACGTAAGGAGGGTGGCATGCGCCAAATACGGCGGGTCGGGATCGGGTCGGCGTTCAAGGTCGGGGCTATGGTGTCGGCACTGTTGATCGCCATTCTCGGCGGGTTAGTCCTTATACTCTACCTGATTGTGACCGTGGCTCTGGGGGCAGTCTTTGCTGGGGCGACTGAAGAATTGGGGGCGGGCTTGGGCTTTGCGACGCTCTCGGCAGTGGGTCTGATTGTGGGCTACATTGTGCAGATACTCGTCGGGGGGGTGGTGGGTGGCATCACCTACGCGCTCGCGGCACTGGTCTACAACATCATTGCCGGGTGGGTCGGCGGGATCGAGATTGAGCTAGAGCCACCGCGCGTTGCCGCTACACCGCAACCGTACATGCCGCAACCGCAGTATGCGCCCCCGCCGCCGCCCCAACAGTACCGCTAGCGCACCCGCTAGCTCACTACGGTGCCGTGCCCTGCCAGCGCACGGGTGATGCTGGCGGGCACACGTGCATCGCCCAGAATGACACGCTGCACGCCCTGAGCAACGGCTTCGGCAGCCCCCAGTACCTTCTTTTTCATGCGCCCCTCGGCATACGTCAGATATGCTTCGACCTGTGTGCGGGCGATCTGTGTGATGAGGGTGCTTTCGTCGGGGAACTCGCGCAGCAAGCCCGGCACGTTCGAGAGCAGCAGGAGCGTGTCGGCTTGCAGGGCAACGGCAATGGCGGCGGCGGCACGGTCGCCGTCGGTGTTGAGGGCATCGCCCTGCTCGCTGGCGATGAGCGGGGCAACGACGGGTAGATAGCCATTGTCGAGCAGCATGTGCAGTAGCGCAGCATTGACGTGGGCTACACTGCCCGTCCAGTCGTCGCGGAGGATACGTTGCCGCCCGTTCTCAATAACCCGGATCGCTTCCTTGCGCTTGCCCGTCAGGAGCCGCCCATCCAGCCCACTCAAGCCGAGGGCGTTCACGCCGCGCCGTTGCAGCCGCTCAACAATGCCCTTGTTGGCAGAGCCACAGTATACCATCTCAAAGATTTCGAGCGTGCGGCGGTCGGTATAGCGGCTCGTGTAGCCACTGGTTGACGTAACGAAACGCGGCGGGTGCCCAAGGGCTTCTGCGACGTGGTTCGTTTCGTCCGACCCGCCGTGTACCAAGACAATACGGGGGTTTGCATGCCACTGTGCGGCGAGGTCTTCGCACAGCGCGTCATAGTCAATGCCTGCGCTCCCGCCGACTTTCACGACTAACATAACGGTATCTCTCTACTTCTGCTAGACCGATGCTGTGAGACAGGGGCTGTGCTTGCTAGACAGGTGCTGCTAGACAGGGGTACTAGACAGGATGTAAGCCGGGAAACGTAAGCCCGGCGGTTTCGTCGTAGCCCGCCATCAGGTTCATACACTGCACGGCACTGCCTGCCGCACCTTTCATCAGGTTGTCGAGGGCGCAGATACTCACGACGCGCCCGTGTTCGGCATCGAAGGCGAAGCCAATGTCGGCATAGTTGCTGCCCGCCAGTATCTTAGGTTCTGGGTAGCGATAGATGCCACTGCGTTCCTTGACCAGCCGCACAAAGGGCTGATCGCTGACAAAGCCCCGGTAGGCTTTCCACAGGTCTTTTTCGCTGAGACCATCGCGCACAAAAACGTGTGCGGTTGCCAGCGCACCGCGCACCAGTTCCACCGACGTGACCGACATATGCACGCTGGACAAGCCCGTGACCATTGCGACTTCGGCGGTGTGGCGGTGCCCCACTGGGGCGAACGAACGCACTACGCCTGCCCGTTCTGGGTGGTGGCTACTGTCATTTGCCTGTGCACCACCTTCGGACGAGCCGACCTTGACCTCAACGGTGATGGGCGTGTCGCTGGCGATCATGCCTGCCTGCACCAGCGGCAAGAGCGCAAGCGTAGTCGCGGTGGCGTTGCAGCCCACGCCGCTCGCGTAGTTTGTCGCCTGCAATGCCGCACGGTTGACTTCGGGCAGACCGTACACAAAGCGTGTGAGCCACGCCGGGGCGGGGTGTTCGTCGCCATACCAGCGGGCATAGGTGGCGGTGTCGTTCAGGCGGAAGTCGGCACTACAGTCAATGATGCGTGGGGCAAGGCTCGTGTAGCGTTCGATTGCCCGTGCCGCTTCGCCGTGGGGCAACGCAAGGTAGAGCAGGTCGCACGGCTCAAGCGTATCGGGATGCACAAACTGGAGGGTGGCGGCGGCACTGGTGGCGGGCTTGGCGGGGCGTAGGTTGGGGTGTACCTGATAGACGTATCTGCCCATCAAGCGGGCACTGGTTGCCTGCTGCACCGTGACGTGTGGGTGTGCCAGCAACAGGCGCAGCAGTTCGCCACCGACGTAGCCCGATGCCCCGACGATGCTTACCTTCATTGCCCGCGCCCCTGCTGTACCACATAGTCAATGATACGGGCGGGAATGTCTACGCCAGTGGTGGCAATGCTGTTGCGAAACTCCATGGTGTAGTTGACTTCGTTGACGAGCAGTTGCCCGTCCTGCGTTTCGAGCAGGTCTACCGCCAGTACGCCGCCACCGACGGCGTGGGCGGCACGCAGGCTGAGGTCGGCTAGTTCGGGCGTGATCGGGCAGTTGGTGGCGTTGCCGCCACGGGCGGTGTTGGTGATCCAGTGCGGGCTAGTGCGGTAGATAGCCGCGATGCACTCATCACCGATGACGAATGAACGGATGTCGCGCCCCGGCTTGTCTATATATTCCTGTATGTAGAAGATGGAATGGTGAAAGCTCCCCAGCACGTCGCGGTGCTCGATGATCGCTTCGGCGGCTTCGCGGTCGTTGACCTTGCTGACCATGCGCCCCCACGAGCCGATGACGGGCTTGAGCACCACCGGGTAGCCCAGTTGCTCAATTGCCGTGAGTGCGCTTTCGGGGGTGAACGCCAGTAACGCCCGTGGCACGGGCACCCCTGCCTTCACCAGTTCTTGGTTGGTCAGGAACTTGTCGCCGCATGTCACGCCAACGTCGTGCTTGTTGACGGTGGGGATGCCCGCATCGCCAAAGATTTTGAGCATACACAGGGCGCGGCTATGCTGAATTGAGCGTTCGAGTACCACGTCGAAGGGGTAGTCGCGCCGGTCGAGGTCGAAGATTTGCTCGCGGTCGTCCACGCGCGTGTACGACAGCCCCCGCCGCTCCATCTCTTCCAGCAGCAGTTTCTCTTCAGCCCGCACCCGCGAACAGAGAAAGCCAATCTGCATCTATTCGCCCCAGTCTTCTTCCACCTCAGGTGCCAGTGCCAGCGTCGGCGGGTCAAGGTTTACCACTTCGAGTTCTGCGCCACAATCGGGGCACACGATAATCTCACCGATCAATGTGTCGGCGGGGATGTCAAAGGTTGTGCCACATTCGGGACATTCGACGTGCATTGTGCTTTCCTTTCGCGTGTTTGTCTCGTGCTATTGGTGTGCCGGGTAGGTTTGGTCAAGGGCGACGACGATGGCTGCCGTTACGTCGCTAGTCGTTGCCGCGCCCCCTAGGTCGGGGGTGTGTGGTCCGTGCTGAAGCACATGCGTCAGGGCGTGTTGCAGGCGCGGTGCTTGCTCGGTCGGTTGCAGCCCGCGCAAGGCTGCCCATTCGAGCATGAGCACGAGACAGCCGAACGCGGCGAGCGGGTTGGCAATGCCCTGCCCGGCAATGTCGGGGGCAGCCCCGTGGACTGGCTCGAAGAGTGCGCCGCGTGTACCGAGGTTGGCACTGCTGGCTAGCCCCAGCCCACCACCATGAATGACGGCAATGTCGGAGAGAATATCACCGAACATGTTGGTTGTTACCAGTACATCGAAGCGTGCCGGGTCGCGGGCAAGGTGCATCGCTGCAACGTCCACCAGCAGTTCGTCGTGGGCAACGTCGGGGTAGGTTGCGGCAATGTCAAGGGCGACCGTGCGAAACAAGCCGTCGCTGACGCGCAGGACGTTTGCCTTGTGGACGATGGTCACGCGGGCGGGGGAGTCGTTCCCGCTCCCCGTCAGTATGCGCTGGCGGGCGCGTTCGCGGGCAAGCTCGAAGGCGTGCCGTACAATGCGTTCGCTGCCGTGCCGCGTGATGACTCGCTCGGCAATGGCGGTGTTGCCGTTATCCTCCAGCCGTTCGCGCCCGACATACAGCCCCTCGGTGTTTTCGCGCACCACCGCCAGATCGGTGGGGGTGGTGGCACCGGGTAGCGCACGCACTGGGCGGATATTGGCGTACAGGTCAAGTTCGCGGCGTAGCGCAACAATTGGGCTACGATAGCCCGCCACGCGCTGCACGGGCGACCCCACCGCCCCGAACAGCACGGCATCGGCGTTGCGGGCTGCGGCAAGCGTGGTGTCGGGGAGCGCGGTGCCCTGCTCTTGAAAGGTCTGCCAGCCAGCCGCGTGGTGGTCTATGACGATGTCGGGGGCGATATGCTGCAACACGGCAATCGCCGCGTTAGTCACTTCCACACCGATCCCGTCGCCGGGTATGACGCACAGCCGCATAGTGGGTTAGTCTCCTGCCTCGCCGGGGAACTTGCCGTGTGTCCGGTAGTAGGGCACGATGCCGCCTGCCTGCCAGACCTCGCGCATGAACGCGGCGGGGGGCGGCAACTCGATGCGTGTGCCGTCGGCGGTGGTGATCACGCCCTGCTCAATATCGAACGTTACCTCTTGCCCATCGGTGAGCGTGCGGGTCAGGTCGGTGGTGAAGCACGGGATGCCCAAGTTGAGCGCGTTGCGGAAAAAGATGCGGGCGAACAACGGCGCAATGATCGCACCAACTTGTACCATCTTGAGGGCTTGCGGGGCGTATTCCCGCGAGCTACCGCAGCCAAAGTTGCTGCCCGCGACAATGATGTCACCGGGTTGCACGTTGGGCGCGAAGTCGGGGCGGGCTTCGACGAACGGGTACTTCACGAGATCGGCTTCGTTCTTGAGCATGTAGGGCGCGTAACGACCGGGTACAATCTGGTCGGTGTTGACATCGCTCCCAAACATCCATACTCGTGCCATAGCGGGCTACTCCTTGTCCTCTCTCTAGTCGTCCGGATGCTCTACGTAGGTGTCCGGATGCCCTGCGTAGTCGTTCGGTGCTATGCAATGACCTGCTTGGGATGCGTGATGTAGCCCGTCAGGGCAGTGGCGGCGGCAACTTCAGGCGACGTGAGGTAGATATTTGCCTGTGGGCTACCCATGCGTCCACGGAAGTTGCGGTTGCCCGTGAACACACACACCTCGTCGGGGGCGAGCACGCCCATGTGCCGCCCGATGCACGCGCCACAGCCCGGCGTGCCGAGCGTCGCGCCGGCGGCAAGCAGGATGCTGAGCGTGCCGTCGTCGGTTGCTGCACGCAGGGCTTCGCTGCTCGCGGGCACCACCATCATCCGCATACCTTTTGCCAGCTTGCGCCCCTTGAGAATGCGGGCGGCGGCAGCCATGTCCTCGTAGCGTCCGTTGGTGCAGGTGCCAAGGTACACGACATCCACGGCGGTGCCTTCCAGTTCACTTACGTCGGTCACGTTGTCTACGAAGTGCGGCACGCTGACCTGTGGCTCTAAGGTATCGAGGTCAATTTCGACTACGCGGCTGTAGCTTGCGCCTTCCTCAACACGCAACCAGTCGGGCACGCTGAGGTGGGCGGCGGCTACGCCCGTCGGTGGGATTAGCCCTGCTTTGCCGCCCATTTCAATCGAGAGCGTCGCCAGTGTCATGCGGTCGCCAATACTGAGGAAGTCCACGCCGTGCCACTCCACCGAGGCGTAGGTTGCGCCCTCGGCGCGGACAATACGGGTGGCTTTCAAGGCGAGGTCTTTGGCACTCACGCCGGGCTGGAACTGCCCACGCGCTTTGATGACAATCGTTTCGGGTACGCGCATCCACGTGCGCCCGGTTGCCAGCACCAGCGCGACATCGGTGGTGCCCATGCCCGTGCCGAACGCGCCCACGCACCCGTAGGCGGTGCTGTGGCTATCGCTCCCGACGATCACCATGCCCGGCTGCGCGATGCCTTCTTCGACGAGTACCTGATGCGAGATGCCACGCCCCACGTCGAAGAGGTGCGTAATGTGCTGGTCGCGTACCCACTGGCGGACTTTCGTTTGGGCGGCAGCCGTCTGCACGGTTGCGGCGGGGGCGACGTGGTCAATCACGACCATGACCTTATCCACGTCCCACACCCGTTCAGCACCCAGTTCGTCGTGCAGCACACGGATGATGCTGGGGGAGAGGCTGTCGTGCATCATCGCCACGTCTACCGCGACGGTCACGACATCGCCCGCTTGGACGGGCTTCCCGGCGGCGTGGCTCAAGATTTGTTCGGCGAGTGTACGTGCCATAGCATCTCCTATTCGGCATATTCATAGAGAATGTCGTCAACATCGTTCATGGTCAGGGTGCGTTCGTCCGATGCTGCCTTGATGCGGGCGGCGGCAGCTTTGGCGGTATCGCGGCTGAGGGAAATGCCCAGTTCGCGTGCCCGCTCCGCCACCGAATGCCACCCCGTCAGGCGGTGTGCCACCGCCACCGTGCGCTTCTGCCCGAACAACGCTGGGTTGAGGATTTCGTAGCTGGTGGGGTCGGCAATGACGGCTTTGGTGTGCAAGCCTGCCTTGTGGGTGAACGCGGTTTCGCCCGTGATATAGTTATTGAATGGTATCGGTACCCCCACCATGCTGGCGACCATGTGGTCAAGCTCGGTTAGCATGCTGAGATTGTAGCGTTCAACGAGGCGGGGGTCAAGTGTGATGAGCCGCGCAATAAAGCCACCAAGCGGCGCGATGCCGTTTCGCTCGCCGATGCCCAGCACGGTCACGTCAATGTGGGTAGCACCGTGGCGCAGCGCGGTGTACGCATTGGCGATGGCGCAACCGGTGTCGTTGTGCCCATGAAACTCGATGTCGCCGTGGACGACGGCGCGGACGGCGCGGGTCACGTCGGCGACTTGTTCGGGCGTGGCGATGCCGACGGTATCGGCGATGCCAACGCGGGCGATGCCAGTGCTATCCATGGCACGATACACCTTGAGCAGATCAGGCACGGGGGTGCGAAACGAGTCTTCGCACGAGAAACGGATTTCGACGTTGTGCTGTTGCAGGTAGGCGACGACAGCTTGTGCTTCGGTGATGAGGTCGTCAATGCTGCGCCCGTGGCTGACCTGCCGGAGTTGCTCAGAGGTTGCAAAGAGCATGTTGATGCCCTGTGCGCCGTGCTCGACGGCGAGGCGTACATCGTGCAGGTTGCAGCGCGTGTGCGCGACGACTTTTGCCCGTAGCCCCAACCCGGCGATACGCTCAAGGTCGCGGGCACTCTGGGGCGACGCGGCGGGGGTGGTGAGTTCGATGTACTCGACACCGAACTCGTCTAAGGCGTGCGCGAGCCGCAGGCGTTGTTCGCTGGTGAAGCGAGCATAGGCAAACTGCTCACCTTCGCGCAGGGTGGTCTCGACTAATGCAAACTGTTGGGGTAGCCCATGTTCCATGTATTTGTTCTTTGTTGTGCAGGCACACAGAAAGACCCGCCTCACCGTGGCACTCCACACTGTGGTGAGACAGGTCTGCTCCGTCTATGGCAGCAGCACGTCTAGCCAGTGTGGATGGCTTTCCTCGGTGTCGGCTTCTGTTTCGTGACGTGCGTGCGTCGCATGAACATTCCGTTAGCTCTGCTTGAAAACTGGTGCAGAGTATAGCAGGCTGTGTTGCTTCTGTCAACTCGGCGTTTGCGTGGGGGGGTGCGGCAGGGCACTCCGCACTACACGAGAAAACGACGGGCTTGCAGGTAGGGCACGACCTTGCGTTCGAGGTGCCACGTTGTGAGAACCGGGGCGTAGGTGGCACCATAGCTCCCGCAGATGCGTGCCAGCCCTTCTTGCCATGCATGCACCTTGTGGCGATAGTTTTGGAGGATGGTCTCATCAAGATTGACCGTCAGCCGTTGCCCAGTTTCGGTGTCTTCGAGTTCGAGTTGCCCCTGTATGTCGGGCTGTAGCTCGCGTGGGTCAAGCAGGTGCATCACGACGACCTGCCAGCGGGGTGACTTGAGCAGGGTTAAGCCGTCGGCAAGCCCTTCGGGCACGAGCAGGTCGGAGCAGAGCACAAGGATGCCGCCGCGTGGGTATTGCTTGACATACCCGCGCAGCATCGGACCGAGGCTTGTGTGTTGCTGCACGGGTATCTGCTCGATGTAGCGCAGCATCTCGATTAGGCGACCCTTGCCCTGTGCCGGACCGAACGGCGCGATAGGCGTTTCACCGAAGGGCAGGATACGCACACGGTCGCCGTGGGTCAGCGAGAGGTAGCCGAGTGCGCCCGCAAGCCGTTGCATCGAGCGCAGTTTGGGCGGTTGCCCCCACGCCATGCTGCGCGAGGCATCAAGCAGCATATGCACATCAATGTTCTGTTCGGCTTCGCCCATCTTGACCAGCATGTCGTCCTGCCGGGCATAGACGTTCCAGTCTACATAGCGCAGGTCGTCGCCGCTGGTGTAGGGGCGGTGGTCGCTGAAGACACTAGAGGGCAGATATTGGCGGCTGAGGTGGCTACCACTGAGCGGCTTGCCCTGTAGGCTCCGCTGGGCTTGCAGGCTCAGGCGGTCGAGCCGCCGCAAAAATCGTTCATCGAAGAGCGGCTCGTCGCCGCTCTGCTGCCGCCGGGGGCGGTTGCCGGTCTTGCCCTCTTTAGGGCGAAAAATATTCTTGAACCACATCGCGCAAGTCTGCCGGGATACGGAGCGGGTCATCTGCTACCTGCACCGTCTCACTAGGAGCGGTTTCGTCACTGCTCGCCTCGAAGCCCGCGCCGCCCGCCGTTGCTGCGGTGTCAGGGTCTTCGTTGTCGCCGGGGGTGCCGCCCGTGTCGTCTTCGTTACTTTCCAGTTCGAGCGGCACACCGTCTATGCCGAGCCGCTCGTGTTCCTGTGCGCGCTGTTCGCCGGGGGTGGGCGCGTTGCCGACATCGCCGCCGCCGCCACCGTTGTTCTGCTGCGGGTCATCGGGTTGCTCACCTTCCTGCGCTTGCTGCTGGTTGCCGCTTTGGGCTGCCTGCTCAATCGCACTAGCGAGGTTCTCTAGTCCGGCGGCGGCACCTTCGTCACCCTGCTGCAACTGGTCGGCACTCTGTTCCACCTGCTCAGCAAGTTGGGGATCACGCGGCTGTATTTCGCTAGCAGCATCGCGCAACTCTTGGGCGAGTTGATCGCGCGTCTGCGGCGAAAGCTGATCCGCTTGGTCGGCGAGTTCGCGGAGTTCGCGGGCACTCGCGGCGGGGTCGCCATTATCGAGAGCCTCGGCTGCCGAGCGGGTCGCGCTTTGGTCGCGCAAGGCATCGGCAAGGGCTTCGGCAATTGCTGGGTCAAGGTTCTGCGCCGGGTCGGCAGGTTCGTTGCCAGCGGGCTGTTGTGCGTCACCCGCGCCCGGTTGGGGGTCGCCGGTTCCGGGTTGCTGCCCGTTGGGTGCCTGTTCGGGGGGGGGCTGGGCTTGTGGGTCGGCTGGGGCTGTGAGCGGTGGCAAGGGTTCTGCCGCGAGCGATGGTGTGAAGGTCTGGATGCCGAGCAGAATAAGCAACCCGACACAGACAATCGCCGTTGCCATAACCGCGAGCACTTCGCCCCACGGACGGCGGGTGTGGCGGCGCACGTAGGTGTTGACCTGTGTGGTGGTGCGCCCGGCGCGGTCGAGCAGGTGTAAGCCTACGCCTTCAGCATTGGCATCACCTTGGCGGCTGAGTTCGAGAGCAGTAGTGAGTTGCTGGTGCAGGTTGAAGCGGCGGTCGAGCCGTTGCGCGACTTGGTGGGCAGACATGGGGCGTTGCAGGGCAAGCAGCAGCAGACCGGGGACGAAGCTGGTAGCAGCAATGCCCATCCAGAGAAGGGGGTTGAGTTCCCACCCGAAGATGAGATGCACCCCGACACCGATACAGATAATCGAGAGGGCGAGCCAGACCGAACGCAGCGTGATGCGCAGCGCACGGCGTAGCCAACGTTCGCGTCCGAGCCGCTCTAGCCGATTTTTCAGGGTTGTTCGCATATGTCTCATGGGACGCACCCCGCTCTGCACAAGTTGCAGCAGGTGGGGTGCGGGTAGTTGTTATTCTTTGCGAGTAGTATAGCCGTCGCAATCGGCAACGTCAAATGGTAGGACAGTGAGCGTATGCACCTACTGCCTAGGGCATGCCGCCAAGCTGCACCAGATATTCGCTACCGAGGTTGCCGAAGCGCACGTAGCCGGGCGGCGGGGCGGCTTCGCGCTCGCCGTTGCTGCGTGTTTTGTCTTCACCGGGGACGTATTCGAGGCGTGCCCGCTCGAAGTATTGCACGAGGTAGGTAGCGTTGGTTGCTGGGTCAAGCTCTTCGTACATTTCGGTGAGCGGAAAGCCTAGCCCTTCTAGCCCCCGGTATTGCTCCCATGTTGCCAGCAAGGGTGGGCAGACTGCGTGCCCAGTTTCGGGGAAGAAGCGGCACTCTTCGGGTGCATCTGCGCGGCGGGGGCGGTCTTGCCACAGCACACCCCGCCGTTGCAGCATCACCTCGCCCAGCCGCGAGAGCATAATCTCATTGGGGCTACCGGGGAAATGCTCAAAGCGTGCCCGCTCAAAATATTGCACGGTGAGGGGTAGCCCGGTGCCGGATTGTGTAATGGTGAGTTCTTCGGTGAGTGGGAAGCCGAAGCGTTCGACACCGCCGTTGGCATACCAGTAGTTGCGGAAGGCTCCGCGCAGGCTCTGCCCGGTTTCCGCGAAGTAGTCGCCGCCTGCGGCAACGGGCGGGTCATACTCGATGAAGATAGGTGCGCCAAGGTCTTCGAGTTTCAGGCGCAGGGTGTTGTCTTCGCTAATCAGCAGATAGCGGGCTTCGCCGTTCCAGCGACGTACCAGTGCCTCCTCACAGTCACAGTTGACGGTCAGTTCGGGTGTGACATCGCTGGTGCGCCACATCACGTCTACGCGCCGCTCGTTGTTGCCGAAGCGATACCAATACACGCCGGGCCATTCGGTACGGTCATCCTCAGACACAGTTTCAAGCAGCCACGTACCGGCGAGGGTCTGGGTCATGGTGCGGTAGGCGAGGAACGCGGGCTTTCGCAGGTCGCTGCGCCGTGTGTCGAGCGGGTAGAAGCGACGCACCAAGCCGTAGTTCAGTTCTTTATCTTCCGCACTATAGATAGGTTGCTCGTAGGGCGCTTCGGGTATTGTGTCGTTCCGCAGGTCGTACCAGAAGACGCGCTCAATACTTGGATGGGTGATCGCCATAACATACATGCGAATGAGGAAGAATGCCTGCGTGTCTTCGTTTACGCCGGGCCAGAGTGTATTACTTGCCCACCCCATCTCGGTTATCCAGATGGGTTTGGTGCCATAGCGTAGCATCAGTTCGTCGAGGTCGTTCATTTCGGTACGGAAGTCTTGCACGCCCTGTTGCCGCCCCAGCAGTTCGCCTTCAGGTGCGTCGGGGCGATAGGGGTGGACGGCAATAATGTCAACATAGTTCCATCCGCCAAGTTGCCCAACTATATCCAGATAGGTGAAGTAGTCGTAGTTGTACTGGTTGGGGGGTTCGCCCCAGATAGATGCCATCCCGCCCATGACGATTTTGGCTTCGGGGTCGGCGGCTTTGGCGGCGGCGTGCCCCACCTGTAACAGGCGCACGAAGTCTTTTACTTCGTAGAGACCGCTATCATAGCCGGACTTGGCAAGGTTTGGCTCGTTCCATAGTTCCCAGTACTTGATCTGCCCCCGGTCGCGCCCATAGCGGGCAACAGTGGCATACACATAGTTGCCCCAGTCATCAATCCATTCGTCGGGGTGCGGGTTTTTGCCCTTGAACCAGTAGGGGTTGTAGTCGAGGAGACCAAGAATATTGATGCCCGCTTCGTGCTGCATCGCAATGGCGCGATCGTAGTTGTAGAAGCCGCTCCCGTCACCATCCCAGTCGAACGGACCGTTGGGTTCTTTCTGAATGCGATCCCAGAAGATTTCTTCGCGCTGCCACTGGACACCGGCTTCGTTCATCAGCGCGATGACCTCGTCCATTTCGTCCTCGCGCACACGGTTGCCGAGCGTGGCGACGATGCCGAAGGGCGATGTTTTTTCGCGCCACGGGATCGCGGTAGCAGGTTCGGTGGGTGCTGTGGTGGCGGCATCGCCCCCGGTTTCGTCTTCGTCCGACTGTGCCGCGATGGGCAGCGTGGGGAACGCAGACAGCAGCAGCATTACCACTAACAGGACAAGCGCAACACGGCTGTGCCGCAAACGGTATCTTTTCCAGCTTTCACTCGTCATTGGTTTTCCTCATTGCCTTTGCAATTACACACTGCGCCCGATTGCTCGTCGGTGCAGGAGCGTTTCAAGTTGGTGCGCTTGCCAGAGCGTGAAGCGCAAGCCGAGGAGGGCAGCACTAATACAGGCAACAATAGTCAGGATAATCACGCCAGCTACTGGCTCTGGCAGTTGATAGTCGGATGTCGTTAACTGGAATGTGATAATCGGAATGTTGTACAGGTCGAGGCGTTGCAGGTGTGCGACGATGGGCGATGCGGCGGGTTGCCACAGGTAGATCGCCTCGCGGGCAAGGTCGCCGCGGGTGATCTGGCTCAGGTAGGGGTTGAAGTCTACGAGAATGCCCAGTAGGTTCACGAACAGCCCGAGTGGTGCTAACCCGAAGAGCAGCACCCGCCGCCACAGGTGGCTCTGGAGAAGCACGCCAAGCGGCAGCACGAGAAAGGGCATGAGCGGCACGAGGAAGCGCGGACCCCAGCCCCAGCCGCCCCACCATATCCACCACAGGCTACTTTGCAGTAGCGTCGCGACTGTCAGGATGAGCGCGAGCATGCTTTCGGCAGGAAAGCGGTGGAAGAACGGCAGCACAGCGAGCGGCAACAGCAGGAGGATCGGGACGTAGAGAAAGACCGATTTGCCGGGGCTGAAGAGTAACCCGGCTAGCCCGTCGAGCATGCTGCCATTGAAGCCCTGCCCAACATAGCCGCGTTCACCGAGCAGGCGGAAACGGGCAAGGTTGTTGAAGACGATCAGTGCGATACCCGGCAGCATCCCCGCCAGCATGAGCGACAGGTGGCGGAAGCGTTCGCGGACTGCCCCTTGCAGCAGTAGCGCGTAGACGACAAATGCCGGCAGCAGGACAATGCCGCCCAGTCGGGTTGCGAGCGCATAGCCGAGCGCACCGCCTGCGAGGATCGGCTTGCCAAAGTAGAGTGCGACGGCAGCAAGGACGAGGCAGCAGGTAAACAGCGGTTCGCTGAAGAAGAAACGGGTGTAGGGGAAGGCGAGCGTGCATAGCCCGTACAGCAGTGCCACAATGATGCCCGTGCTGACCGACCGATAGAGCGCGGTCGCCCATGCATAGAGTGCCCCCGCCGTGACCACCGTTGCGAGGGCGGGTAGCAGGAGCGCGAGGAGCAACCCAATGTTGTAGGGGTCTAGGGCGGGCTGCATGCCCCAGCCAATGACATAGGTACCGATGGCATACAGGAACGCTGCGAGCAACGGTTGCCCCAAGCCGTAGGGCGAGTAGAGTTGCTCATCGGCACCGCGCACCACCTGCGGGAAGCTCGCGGCTTCGGGTGGGAGCGACATAACCCCCAAGTCCACGATGCGGCGGGCGGTGAGCAGCATAATATCACCGTCGCTGATGAATGTCTTGCCACCCATCACGAGCAGATACACGCCAAGCAAGAACAGCATTACCCAGATACCACCCTGTATAAGCAACGCACCGGGGGGGGCGGCTACTGACCGGGGGGGGGTAACACTGTATGGTGACTTGTGTGACACCCTGCGCGACTTGGAGCTACTCATGTACGTTCTATCGTTCTATCGGACACCAGTAGAGCGGTACGTTGCTAACTCGTGGGAGCACCCGCACTGACGATTCAAGAAATCCTTCGTATTATACACGGGTTTCGCCAGAATGCCAGTTATGCTGCTCACATTTCGTTTACAAAAGATAATGCACGGTATAAAAGGGTGGCGTGCTAGGGTGCAGGACGTGCCCCGACTTCAAACAGGATGATGCGGGTGGTTTCACTGCGGTTGCCATAGGCGACCATCTGCCACGTGCCGGGTGTTGCGTCTTTGGGTACGCGCCAGAAGAAATCTACGCGCCCATCGTTGTTGGCTTGCACGCGGTTGCCGTTGCGTCCCACGACCTTACCGTCGGGGCTGTTCGCCCAGAAGAGTACCAGTTCACGCGGGCGGAAGCCCTCAGCGAAGAACGCCATGGTTTCATCGGGGGTGCCGACTGCGGGGGATGCTCCCCGGTCGGGCGGGTTGGGGTTGGGTGTTTCGTCGCCACCGCCACCGCCCACTGGTGGCAGAATGTCGAAGGGGATGGTGCGTTGCACGCCGCTACGTTCGCCCACCGCGACTGCCTGCCAGCGTCCCGGTTGCGCGTTTTGTGGCGAAAGCCACGTCCAGTCAGCCCGCCCGTTTTCGGTAGCCCGCACACGGAAGCCGCGCTCATCGGCGATGAGTGTACCATCGGGGGCGTTGAACCAGAACGCGACGATCTCGCGTGGCTCATAGCCTTCGGCGAAGAAGGCGAAGCGTGACCCGGCATTGGCACGGCTTGGCTCAACGGCGCGGTCGGTGGCGGTGGGGGGCAAGCCTTCGTCGGGCGAAGCCGCTCCGATGCGGAATGGGATAGTGCGGAGCGTTTCTTCGATGAAGTCGCCGTTGCGATCAAGGGCGTAGGCAACCATCTTCCAGTCGCCGATGGGGGCACCAACCGGCGCGAGCCACGCCCAGTCGGCGCGTCCGTCGGCGTTGGCGCGGGCGCGGTCGGTTTCCCCCGGCACGATGCTGCCATCGGGGGCGGTGCCCCAGAACGCAATTGTTGCGCCGGGGTCAAAGCCCGTTGCATAGAAGCGGAAGGGGTTGCCGGCGGTGCCTTCTGCGGGGTCTACGGCTTGTTCCCGTTCATCGGGGGCGGGTGGGTCGTCTTGTGCCGCAAGGGGCAAGGCGGGGTGTGCGGTGGCGGCAAGAAGGATGAGGACGAGGTAGAGCAGGTGTGTGTGGTGGCGTGACATGGTGGCGGTCTTTCGCTTTCTACAAGTAGCTATGAGCAGTAGCTAGGAGCTATTTCCACGAGAAGCGCGGTCCACCTTCGCCCGTGTTGGGCAGGCGGTAGAGCCAGCGGATAATCTGGTCAGCCGCGACAAACATAATAATTAACGCTTGAATGACCTTGATTACGTCAATCGGCAGGTCGGCACGGATTTGCATGAGGCTTGCGCCCGATAGCAAGCCGCCCCACAGCAAGCCCGACGCGATCACCCCGATGGGGTTGCTGCGTGCCAGTAGCGCAACCGCAATCGCATCGAAGCCTAGCCCAGAAAAGAAATCGGCTTTCAGGGCACCCTCCGGTCCCAACACCTCGCCCGCACCTGCCAGCCCTGCCAGTGCGCCGCTCAAGCCCATTGCCAGCATGATCGTCCACGGCACGTTGATGCCCGCATAGCGAGCGGCTGCTTGGTTGATGCCCACTGTGCGTAGCTCGAAGCCGATGGTGGTATGGTAGAGGAGCCAGTAGACGAGTGCAACCAGAACGAGTGCCATGATGATGCCTGCGTGCAGGTCGGTGCCGACGAGCACGGGCAGGCGGGCGGCTTGCTCGACAAACTCGGTGCGGTTGCCGCTTGCGTCGGTCGGGTCGCCGAGAATGATCGGCTCGCGGCTCTTGATCAGCCATTCGGCAAGCCGAATGGCGATGAAGTTCATCATGATGGTATTGATGACTTCGTGGGCACCGGTGCGTGCCTTGAGGAAGCCGGGAATGAAGCCCCATATCCATCCGCCTACTGCCCCTGCCAGTAGCGCAAGAGGAATATGGATGAAGAACGGTAGCCCCGTGAAGGTGGTGCCAGCGACGACTGCGAGGGTCGCCCCGGCGTAGAGTTGCCCCTCTGCGCCGATATTGAACAGCCCCGCCTGAAACGCCAGCGCGACGGCAAGCCCAGCGATAATGTAGGGCGTAGAGTTGACCAGCGTGTTCTCTAGCCCGTTCCATGTGCCGAACGAGCCTTCCCACAGCCCGATGTATGCCGCCACCCAGTCGTTGCCCGTCAGGGCGATCAGTAGTGCGCCCACCACCAGTGCCGTGACGACTGCCAAGGCTGGCACGGCAATCGGGTAGACAATGCGCCAGTAGTCCTCCGCCGTCCGTCGTTGTCCGTTTGTCGGCGGGGTTGGTGCCGTGCTCATGGTGTGTGCTCCTCCGTGGTTGTGTGACTGCTACAGGCGTTATAGGGCAGCATTGGGGACTGGCTGCGGTACGGCGGGCGGTGGCGTGGGTGTGCCGCTGCCGCCCGCCATCCAGATACCAAGTTGTTCGCGGGTTACGTCGCGGGCATTGACCGTCTGGACAATGCGCCCGTGGTACATCACGGCGATACGGTCAGAGAGGGCGAGTATCTCGTCGAGTTCTGCCGACACGAGCAGCACGGCGCACCCTTCGTCGCGCTTCCGGATGATCTGCTGGTGGATAAACTCAATTGAGCCGACATCAACGCCACGGGTGGGCTGTGCCGCAATGAGCAACTTGATCGGGCGCGTGAACTCGCGGGCGATAATCAGCTTCTGCTGGTTGCCGCCCGATAGCTTGCTGGCATGCACATGTGGTCCGGGCGTGCGAACATCGTACTGCGCGATCAGGGCACGGGTATGCTCCAGCACCGCCGCCCCTGAACGCACCACACGCAGGATGCCACGTTCAAGCGCGTCGCCGATGGGTTGGGCGTTGACCTTGGCAAACAGCCCCCGCACCGCTGTTATGATCGTCTGGGCAAATGGTGATAGGTAGTAGATTTCGAGCACGGCGTTGTCGGTGAGCGGGTAGTGCTTGACCACCCCTTCACGCAGGCGGTCTTCCGGGACGTGTGCGGTGCCCATCTCGGCTACCGCGCGGGGGTTCGCGTCTTTGAGCGGTTGCCCACTGATGGTGATGGTGCCACTGGCGATGCTTCGTAGCCCGGTAATTGCCTGTACCAGTTCGGTCTGTCCGTTGCCCTGCACCCCGGCGATACCGATCACCTCGCCCGCGCGTACCTGCAAGCTCAGGTCGGTGACGGCGGGTTGGTCGCGGTCACTGATGACGGTGAGTTGGTGTACATTGAGCACAACCTTGCCGGGGTTGGGCGGTGACTTTTCGACCTGAAGTACCACATCGCGCCCCACCATCATGGTAGCCAGCGACTCCTCGTTGGCACGGGCGGGGGTGGTTTCGCCCACCACCTTGCCGCTCCGTAGCACGACAATGCGGTCGGCATACTCCAGCACTTCGCGGAGCTTGTGTGTAATGAAAATGATAGATTTGCCCTCATCGGCGAGAGCACGCATCACTTGAAACAGGTCATCGGCTTCTTGCGGCGTGAGCACGGCGGTGGGTTCGTCGAGGATCAGGATGTCGGCGTTGCGATAGAGTGCCTTGATAATCTCCACCCGTTGCTGGGCACCCACGGGCAAGTCGGCGACCAACGCTTCGGGGTCAACCGCGAGACCATACTGCTGCGAGATGGTGCGGATGTGGGTGCTGGCGCGGGCGGTGTCGAGCAGGGCACCGTTGGTGACTTCCTGCCCCAGCATAATGTTTTCTGCCACCGTCATGACCGGTACGAGCTGAAAGTGCTGGTGTACCATGCCGATGCCAAGCTCAATTGCTTCGTGGGGCGATGTGACGCGGGTGAGCTTGCCATTCACCAAGATGTCGCCCTCGTCTTGCTGGTACATGCCATAGAGGATGTTCATCAGCGTAGACTTGCCCGCCCCGTTTTCGCCGAGCAGGGCAAGCGTTTCGCCCTTGTACAGTTGGAGCGATACCTGATCATTGGCAACAACGCCGGGAAAACGTTTTGTGATACTCCGAGCTTCGAGTACGATGGGACGTTCGGTTGCTGTGGTTTCACCCATTGATTGCCCCGCCTTGTGGTTATGTTGCTATGTTTAGCTATGCTTGAATGGATTATACCAGAGGTTGGCACACGGGCGCACAAGGGCTGCCCCCAACACGACCGTTGGTGCTGCGCCCGATGCGCGGGCAGGTGCAAGCATTGCCCCCGACCACAGCAGCGGTTACGTCGCGGATGCGGGGGGATATGCTACAATACAAAGCAATTCCTGCCACACCAAGACTGCGTCGTTCTTGTGATGTGCCGCAGCATTGTGTGTGCTTGTGTGTGTCGGGTGTGGTGAAGCCGGGGGGGACACGGTGCCTGAATTACGTCAAAACTATGCGACGCGGCAATGGGTCATCATTGCTAGCGAACGGTCACGTCGTCCGAGTCACTTTGCCGAGGCAAGCGACCGCCAGTTGACCCAAGAACGCCCCGCCCACGATCCGACCTGTCCCTTCTGCCCCGGCAACGAAGAGCTTGATCTGGAGGTTGAGCGGCACCCGGCGCACAACCCGTGGGAGACGCGGGCAGTCCGGAACAAGTACCCTGCGCTTGCCTTCGATGGCGTGGTGCAAGAACAGCGTGACGGGGTGCAGCGTTCGATCCCGGCGGTGGGGCACCACGAAGTGGTCATTGATCACCCGCTGCACAACACGACGCTTGGTTTGATGCAGCCGCCCGAAGTGACCGCTCTGCTTGAGACGCTGCAACGGCGCGGGCGGGTCATCTCTAGCGACCCGCGCATCAAACAGACGATCATCTTCAAGAACCACGGGCGGCGTGCCGGGGCTTCCTTGGCACATCCGCACTGTCAGGTGATCGGGTTGCCGGTTGTGCCCGACATAACACGTAATCGGCTGAACCTTGCCCGTGAGCACATGCACGAGCACGGCGAGCACCCGATCCAGCGCATGCTGCACGATGAGTTGCAGAGCGGCGAGCGGTTGGTGATGGTGACGGAGCACTTCGCGGCGTTTGTGCTGTATGCCGCCCTCTCGCCGTTTCACATGTGGGTGGTGCCACGTCGGCCACGGGCAAGTTTCTTGCACGCGACCCCTGTCGAGCTACGCGACCTCGCCACGGTGCTCTGTTCGGTGTTGCGTCGGGTGTATGTGGGGTTGAATGACCCCGACTTTAACATGGTCATCCGGACGGCACCGGTGAGCGACGAGCACAACCCGCTGTTCCACTGGTACATCACCATTATTCTGCGGCTCAGCTTTTTGGCGGGCTTCGAGATGGGGACGGGGATTTACATTAACCCGTCGTTGCCTGAAGAGAGCGCACGCTTCTTGCGGGCGGTACAACTCTAAAAAACGCTCACACGTAAACCACCCTGCGGCTTGGCAGGGTGGTAAGGGCGGCAGGAGTACACGCGAACGGGGTGCTAGACGGCGCGGCTTAGGCGATGTTACCCGGACGCGGCGGTGTGTCGGTCTGTTGCAGCAGGGCAATCTTGAGCACTTCGTCCATAGATGACACTGGCACCAGTTGCAAGTCGCGGCGTACCTTTTCGGGCAGTTCCCCAATGTCTTTCGCGTTTTTGCTGGGCAGGATAAACGTCTTGATGCCGGCGCGGTGGGCAGCAAGGGTCTTTTCCTTCAAGCCGCCGATGCCGAGCACCTTGCCCCGGAGCGTCACCTCGCCCGTCATGGCTACATCGTGGCGCACGGGGGTGTTGGTCAGCGCACTGACCAGCGCGGTGGTGAGGGTGATGCCTGCCGATGGTCCATCCTTTGGCACGGCACCTTCGGGGATGTGAATGTGGAAGACGTGTTCATCGAAGTATCCGGGGTCTACGCCAAGCTGGTCGGCACGCGAGCGCACATACGACATGGCAGCTTGTGCACTTTCTTTCATCACCTCGCCGAGGTGCCCGGTGAGTTGCAGTGTCCCCTTGCCGCGCACGGGCAGCACTTCGATGCTCAGGACATCGCCCCCGGTAGGAGTCCACGCTACGCCCGTGGCGACCCCCACCTCGTCATCGTCGGCGACCATGCCGTAGGTGTGTTTCTCAGGACCAAGGTAGCGCGGAATGTCATCGGCATCAACCGTGAAAGCATACGTAACATTGTTGTGCGGGGCAGGCGCATCGGGGGGCGGGGTGTCGCCGTTGTTACGCAGTGCCACTTGTGCGGTGACTGCGGCGGTATCGGTGGCTGGGTGCTCGTCGTGGGCTTCGGCAATTTTGCGGGCAGTCTTGCGGCAGAGCGTCGCCATCTCGCGTTCGAGATTACGCACCCCCGACTCGCGGGTGTATTCGTGAATGACCTTGAGCACGGCGGCATCGGTGACGGTGAGTTGCCCCTCTTGCAGCCCGTGGAACTTGCGTTGCTTGGGTAGCAGGAAGCCGCGTGTAATTTCGAGCTTTTCGTCTTCGGTGTAGCCACCAATCTCGATGATCTCCATACGGTCGCGCAGGGGTGCCGGGATCGGCTCCATCTGGTTGGCAGTCGCAATGAAAATGACCTTGCTGAGGTCGAAGGGTATTTCGAGGTAGTGGTCGCTAAACTCGCTGTTCTGTTCTGGGTCGAGGACTTCGAGGAGGGCAGATGTGGGGTCGCCCCGGAAGTCCATACCGAGTTTGTCTACTTCGTCGAGCACGTAGACCGGACCGTTGGACTTTGCCATCTTGAGGGACTGGAGGATGCGCCCCGGCATCGCACCAATATAGGTGCGGCGGTGCCCCCGGATTTCGGCTTCGTCGCGTACCCCGCCAAGGCTGGTTCGCACGAACTTGCGCCCCAGCGCACGCGCTATCGAACGCCCAAGGCTGGTTTTGCCCACGCCGGGTGGTCCGACGAAGCACAGGATGGGGGAACGCATGTCGTTGCCCGCCAACTTGCGGACGGCAAGATATTCCAGAATGCGCTCTTTGACCTTCTCTAGTCCGTAGTGGTCTTCTTCTAACACGGCGCGTGCCGTCGCAAGGCTAATGTTGGGGTAGCTCTCGGATGCCCACGGCAGGCTGAGCAGCCAGTCAAGATAGGTACGGATGACCCCGGCTTCGGGGCTGTTCATACCCTGCTGCGCCAGCCGCTTGATCTCCTGCAAGCCCTGCTGCTTGACATAATCGGGGGCTTCCAGTTCGCTGAACTTGTGGCGCAGGTCGTCAATCGGGTCGTCGCCGTCCTCGTCGTCGCCCAGTTCGCGCCGGATGACGCGCATCTGCTCGCGCAAGAAATACTCGCGCTGGCTCTGGTCAAGAATGTCTTTCGTATCCTGCTGGATTTTGTGGCGGAGCTTCAGCAGTTCCAACTTGCGTGCCATAATCAGGTGCGCTTTGTGCAGCCGCTCGACAGGCGAGTAGGTGTTGAGGAGTTCAACACGGTCGTCGAACTCGAAGGCGGGACCCCACGTAATGATGTCGGCGAGCTTGCCCGGTTGCTCGATGCCACGGACAAACGCGATTGCCTCTTGAGGCACCTCGCCCATGTACTCGACAAACTCGTCTACCTGCTGCTTGACGGTTTCCATCAGGGCTTCGACTTCCATGCTGTCCACTGGCTCGTCGCCGAAGGGCGTAGCCAGTACCCGATAGAAGGGGTCGCTCTGGACCGCACCATGCACAATCGCCCGGCTCTCGCCCTCAAGCACAATGCGGGCGGTGTTGTCGGGCATCTTGATGAACTCCATCAAGCGGGCAGCAACCCCCGTGGTGGGTAGGTCTTGCTGTTGTCCACTCTTGTAGGCATCAATTTCATCTTCGGGGACAAAAATTAGCACGATCTCGAACTCGTCACGCTCCCAAGCATCTGCGAGTGCTTGGTAGGACTTGCCGTGCCCAACGTGCAGGGGAATGGTCATATGGGGCATAATAACCATTTCGCTCAGGACAACCAGCGGGTAAATACGCTCACCAGCCGATGGCGTTTCGTCGTCTATGTGGTTTTCCGCTAGCGAAAATATGTCGTCACTCATGAATGTGCTATCCTTTTAGTTCGCGTCCTAGGGTACTCGCGTGTGCTCTGCACCGCACAGCGCGGGGCAAATACCTATGAGTGTAGCACTGGCGCGAGTCGGTGTCAACCGCGCGTCGCCGCGTGCGTCAGCCTTGCACAATGCGCGTTACCGGGGGAAACAGTCAGGTGAATGACTGTGGTGGGGATGGTGGGACTTGAACCCACACGCCTTGCGGCACATGTTCCTAAGACATGCGCGTCTGCCATTCCGCCACATCCCCGTATCATGGGGAGTATAGCATACGCCTAACCCCCACGCAACCCGTTTGCAGTCGGGTGCAGGGAGCAAGCGGTTGGGTGCTTTCAGATACAGGCACCAGAAATCCTTGCCCCAAGTTTGTGTAATTCGTTGTAGACATATCGTCCATGAAAACGCTACTATTGACAGTTAGATACCAAAAGATTTTCCAC
>CAZNQP010000019.1:0-3505 GCA_964575355.1 uncultured Chloroflexaceae bacterium | reverse complement strand
TTGTCGGTGCCTTCGGGGATGTGTCAGGCATCACCCAGACGCTGACGAAAGCCACGCCGCTGTTGCTGGTCGCGCTCGGCATCGTGATTGCCTTCCGTGCGCGTATGATCAACATTGGTGGTGAAGGGCAGATCATTGCCGGGGCGATGGCTTCGACGGCGTTCGCGCTCAACTTTGCGGCATTGCCGGCGTGGTTGCTGCTGCCCGCTACGGCGGCGGCGGGCGCGTTGGCGGGTGGGGCTTGGGCGTTTGTGCCGGGTATCCTCAAGGCGCGGCTGGGGGCAAACGAAATCCTCACTACCGTGATGATGAACGTGATCGCACTTCAGGTGATGCTATTTCTGCTCAGTGGTCCGATGCTTGACCCTGCCCAGATTGCGGCGGGCACCAACATTCCCCAGTCTGACCATACCCCTGCCTACGACGCACCACCGTTGCTGGCGATGCACGAGGTCAGCACCCACGGCGACCGGGGCGGGTTAGCCGTTGATCGCGTCTCGCTTGAGGTGTACCCCGGTGAGATCGTAGGGGTTGCGGGTGTGTCGGGCAACGGGCAAAAGGAACTTGCTGAGGTGTTGGCAGGCGTGCGCTCGCTCGATAGCGGGCAGATCGAGATGGAGCAACGCGACATTAGCCAGCATTCGCTCCTCCAGCGTATGCACGACGGGGTAGCGTATATTCCTGAAGAGCGCATGCGCGATGGGGTGATTCTCAGCTTCAACGTCGCGGAAAACCTGATCCTGCGCGACCATTCCCGCCAACCCTATGCCAGTGGCATCTTTCTGGTCTTGCAGCGCATCACGGATATTAGCCGCCACCTGATTGCCACCTTCCGCATCAAGACACCGGGGCACCAGACGGTTATCAAGAACCTGTCGGGCGGCAACATCCAGAAGGTGATTATGGCACGCGAACTCAACCGCGAGCCACGCCTGCTGATCGCCGCGCAGCCCACCCGTGGCGTAGACATCGGGGCTACCGAGTATATCCACGAATTACTGATTAACCTACGGGCACAGGGGGCGGGGGTGCTGCTCATCTCTGAAGACCTCGACGAGGTGTTGAAACTGTCTGACCGCATTGCCGTGATGTTTGAGGGGCGCGTGATGGACGTGCTCCCGCGCAGTGCCGCCGACACCGCGCAGATTGGCTTGCTCATGGCGGGGGTCAACCCAGCGACCACTGGCACTGTGCCCGCCTAGCGTCCTTTCCCCTTCCCCGCCGCGCCACAACCAACGCACAACGAGAGCACACCGCAACGCACACGGGCAGCCGCGCCATTGCGACTGCCCGTAGTGTGTTGATGTGCAGTGGGTTGTTAGTCCCCTGCTACACCCGCTTAGTTCCCTGCTACGCCCTCATCGAAGCCGTAGCCCGTCTCTTCCAGCAGTTGCAACGCTGCTGCCTGATTGCGCCCGTATTCTGCGATGGGGAGCGGGTCGGCTTCCCACGGACCGAAGCCCGCGATAACCTCGTTGACCGCCGCATCTGGGTTTGCCGGGAACTCCGAGTTGCTGCCCGGCAACGTGTCAGGGGTTGCGCCTTGTCCTTCGGTGGCTAGCCACTCCATCAGCGTGATCGCGTTTTCTTTGTTGCGGGCTGATTCAAGCACCCCCATGGCAATGATGTTGCGATGGACACCGGTGGTAGCTTGGTTTGCCCACACCAGTTGTACTGGGAAGTCGGGGTCTTCGGCAAGGATGTTGCCAAGGTAGTAGTGGTTGACGATGCCAGCATCGCAGCCGCCCGCCGCTATCGTTTCGAGTGTACGGGTGTCGCTGTCAATGTACGTTGGGTTGTTGGCAACCCAGCCTGCGACAATCTCGCGGGCACCGTCTTCGCCCTCGTTGGCGACGATGTTAGAGACCAGCGCGATGGTGTAGATGTGGCTCGCGGGGCGTAGGCACAGCCGCCCTTCCCACGCTGGGTCGGCAAGGTCGGCGTAGGTCGCGGGCACTTCGTCGTCGCTCACGTTCGCCGGGTTGTACACGAGCGTGCGGACGCGCTGCGACAGCCCCGCCCACTGCCCTTCTGGGTCGCGCAGGTTTTCCGGGATCGACTCGGCGATGATCGGCGAGTCGACAGTGGCAAGCACGCCTTCGTCGGCGAGCAGTTGCATGCTGCCGCCGTCAATCGTGATGATGGCATCGGCGGGGGTTTGTGCGCCCTCTGCCAGCACGCGCTCGACCAGCGACTGGGTGGAGCCTTGCGAGATGAGCACCTCGATGCCCGTTTCTTCGGTGAAGCGTTCCATCACCTCTTCAACGGCACCATAGTGGCGTGCCGAGTAGAGGTTCACCACTGGATCGCCAACTGGCGCGAATGATGACCCGTCGGCTTCTTCGGCGGGGGCTTCTTCGGCGGGGGCTTCCTCGGCGGGGGCTTCCTCGGCGGGGGCTTCCTCGGCAGGGGCTTCGGCGGCGGGCTGCCCACCACAGGCAGCGAGCACGAGAATGAGCATAAGGCTCAAGATACCACCCCAGTACCAGCGATGTGTGCGTTCCATGCGTTGACCTTTCTTGTTAGTCATCTCTTGTTCCCAAGACAAACGGATCGAGGGGCACCACCGCACACGTATCCGTGTGCGACGATGGCGGTGGCGTTATACGCTGGCGCGGTCGTTCCCGTGTGCGTTGCTGGGTGCGGCACTTCTGCCGAAATTGCTGCTGGGCGTGCTGGGCAGCGTATACGAGCCAGAACGCTAGCCAGAGCAATACAAGCGCAAGGGCGAGCAGGAGCCAGTTGTACAATGCAGTTTCCACCGTATGGATATTCTCCACTCTGCTTATTGGGTATACCAATAGTTAGTGTAAGTATATGCAAAGATATTTGTTTTGTCAATAGACATGGCAATTCTTTGTGTTATATGTCATTGATCTGGGGGCGGATTGTGCCGTGCGGCAGCCGCCCCCAAGCGGTTGGGTCGCGCATGCGCTGGCATGCGTGGGGTAGTGCCAGCATTGGAAATTGCTTAGAGCGTGTGCCCCTGCCTATCAAGCTATTTCTTGTGAACAATAGCTATGCTGGCAGCAGGTACTTGGGTAATCCGGATGGAGATGCAAGGGAGGTTTGAATGAAGTCGGTATTGGTGTTGGTGTTTGCGGTTGCGTTTGCCTGCGTACTTATCGTTGTCAGCGGCACGGTCTTGAGCCTGCTTCAGCCGGTTGCCACCACCGCGCCGCTTGCCACACCGACAGGTACATCGCCTGCCAACCCGTCTGTGGTGCGCGCGCCTGCCACATCGGGTGTGTTCATCAGCCGTGACGCTGCTGTGACGGCGGCAACCCGCTACTACGCCGACAGTACCATCGCGTCGGTCGAGCTGTTGGCAGACCGCTCACCCCCGGTGTATGCCGTGCAGTACGCCGACCGTAGCGATGTATTTGTGAATGCCGTCTCAGCACAGGTTGTGTATGCCACACTGACACAGGATGGTCGTGCGCGTGCTGATCAGGACGGCGACGAACGGGACGGCGACGAGCGGGACGGCGACGAGCGGGACGGC
>CAZNQP010000018.1:0-53058 GCA_964575355.1 uncultured Chloroflexaceae bacterium | reverse complement strand
ATTCGTCGTGGAGGTGCCGCCGCACCACGCCGCCGCCTTCGCGCAGGCACTCGCTGGGCACCCGTGCGCCCCCCTCGGCACGGTCAGCGACGACGGCACCTTGCAGATCGTCGGGCAGACCGGCAGTGTGCTATGCAGCCTGCCCGTCGCCGCCCTGTACCGCGCCCACACCGGCAACCCCGCGCCAGCTACCGCCACCGCGCCAGCTACCGCCACCGCGCCCGTTACGGCAGACACCGCCGCCACGTCACTGGCTGTACCCGCTGTGCGGCGTGCCCGCCCGCGTGTGCTGGTGCTCCACGCCAACGGTACCAACCGTGACCACGAGGCGGCGATTGCCTGCGAACTGGCGGGCGGTGCGCCAGAGATTGTGCATATCAATCGGCTGGCAAGCGGGGATGTGCTGCTTGCCGACTATGCGATGCTGGTGTTGCCCGGTGGCTTCTCCTACGGCGACGACCTTGGCGCGGGCGTACTGTGGGCACTCGACATCCAGACCCGTCTGGGCACCGACCTCGCGCAGTTTGTCGCAGATGGTCGCCCAGTGCTCGGCATCTGCAACGGCTTTCAGGCACTCGTCAAGGCGGGGCTACTGCCCGGCACGCCCAGCGACCCGGCAGCGGCACGCCGTGCCACCCTCACATCCAACGAGCGCGGGCAGTTTGAATGTCGCTGGGTCACACTCATACCCGACCCCACTAGCCCGTGCATCTTTACGCGCCACCTGACTGCCCCGATTACCTGCCCGGTAGCGCACGGCGAAGGGCGGCTCGTCACCGCCGACGACGCAACACTTCAGCACCTTGCCACACAGCAGCAGGTGCCCCTCCGCTACAGCGACGACCGCTACCCCGCCAACCCCAACGGCTCACAGCACGCCATCGCCGCCCTGTGCAACCCGACGGGCAACGTCATGGGGCTGATGCCGCACCCCGAAAACCATATCTATAGCTGGCAGCACCCACACTGGACACGCGCGGCGCGTGGCGTGAGCGAGTTGGTGCCCTTCAGCGGCGGGCTGGTGCTCTTCAGCGAAGGAATACGCTATTGTCAGAGCTAACCCACACCGACCTGCTGGCGGCACTCCCCCACGCACTGGCAACCACCGACCTACCGTTGCCGCGCACCACGGGCAAGGTACGCGACGTATACCGCGACGGCGACACGCTGCTGCTGGTAGCCACCGACCGCGTGTCGGCATTCGACCGCGTGCTGGGGCTGATCCCCTACCGGGGGCAGGTGCTCACGCAACTGGCGGCATGGTGGTTTCGCCAGACCGCCGACATCATTGCCAACCACCTGCGAGACATGCCCGACCCTAACGTGCTGCGCGTGCAGGCAACCGCGCCGCTCCCCGTCGAAGTCATTGTGCGCGGCTACATCACGGGCGTGACCAGCACCAGCCTCTGGACACTCTACGCGCAGGGCGCGCGCACCCCCTACGGCATCGCCCTACCCGACGGCTTGCAGCGCAACGACCAGTTGCCCACGCCCATTATTACGCCCACCACCAAAGCCGCGCCCGGTGCCCACGACGAACGGCTGACCGTGCCCGAACTGCTGGCACACGGGCTGGTGTCGCCGCAGCACTGGCAGACGATAGCCACCGCCGCGCTCGCCCTGTTTGCCCGTGGGCAGCAGGTAGCACGGCAGGCGGGCTTGCTGTTGGTAGACACCAAGTATGAGTTCGGGCTACACGACGGGGAGCCAATGCTGATTGACGAAATCCATACCCCCGACTCCAGCCGCTACTGGCTGGCAGACAGCTATGCCGCCAACCCACAGCACCCCGAACATCTCGACAAGGAATGGTTACGCCAGTGGTATGTAGCACAGGGCTATCGTGGCGACGGCGAGCCGCCCGCCCTGCCGACCGACGTGGCGGCAACCCTAGCCGCCCGTTACATCACCGCCTACGAACGGCTGACCGGGGAGCCATTCGTACCCGCACCCTACCCGGCACCCGCCCGCATTGCCGCCGCAGTGACATACTGAGGACTTTCGGCATGTGATCGGCATGTGAAAAGCTAGGGGTTTTCTGGTATGCTGTAAATAGCACAATAGTCAAAGTCTACAAGTAGCACGATAGTCGAAGTCTACCCCCCCTTACAAAACAGACAGGAATGACAACTGATGAATGTGCATCTCCGGCTGGCTGCACTGTGCGTTACACTGGTTATGGTTGTGTTGGCGAGCGCGTGTACCAACACGGCAAGCGATACTATCGCTACCCCGGAAGAAACCACCGCACGCCAAACAGCCGAAGTGATCGATCTGCTGATCGCCCACCATCACTATGGACAGGTTCTCACCCAGCAAGTACTGGCAGTCTCTGTGCGCCCCGAATTACGCCAGCAGGCTACCGATATGCTCGGCACCTACGATGCAGAAACGATTGTCCTGCAACGCTGGCGCGACGAGTGGTACCCCGATATTCCCCCAACTACTGGGTTGCCGCCCGCCAACCAAGTTGTCCTCATCGAGCAGTCACAGGAACGCCCCGGCGAGGAACTCGTCCTGTCGCGCCTCGTTGCCCACCTCGATGCGCTCCTGCATGACGCGCAACGGGCACATACTATCGTCCAGCAACCAGAGCTACGGCAGTTCCTCGAAGCCAACCGTAACAACCACGCCAACAACCGCACCTTGCTGCGCGAATGGCAGGACGAATGGTATAGCTAGTACCATACCCAACCCCCCTTAACATCTCCTTAACAACACCGTGCTACACTGCGGGCGTAAGTTCGTAGCCTGTTCATAGAGAGGAGTCTTACATGGTTGCTTTCTTTGGTTCAGACGATACCCTGCCCGCTACCCTTGCCGCCCGCCCCGAAACACTGTCTCAGCCACTCGCCATGACCCACCCCCCAGACGATGAGGGTACCGAAGACGTGGAAGAAGCATATGACGACGACGACATAGGCGACGACGACGATGACGATGACGATGACGATGACGACGACGACGACGACGACGACGACTGACGTGCACTAACCCAACGGCACCTGCCGAAACCTATACAGACCCAACAGGGCACCCCACGACGTGGAGTGCCATGCATTCGTTCGTACCGTTCGCTAGTACCGTTACCGGGGTGGCACAACCGCGCCAGCCACTGTATGCGCCTAGCTGTTGAGCAACTGGCGCAGCACGTACTGCAAGATGCCACCGTTGCGGTAGTATTGCACCTCCTGCGGCGTGTCAATGCGTACCTGCGCCGTGAAGGTGACATCGCTCCCATCGTCGCGGGTCGCCGTCACCGTAACGGTGCGCCCGTTGGCAAAGCCGCTCGCCACGCCATCCTTCAGCCCAGTGATAGCGAACGTTTCGTGCCCCGTCAGACCGAGCGATGCCGCACTGTCGCCCGCCGCAAACTGCAACGGCAGCACGCCCATCCCCACCAGATTCGAGCGGTGGATACGCTCATAGCTTTCGGCGATCACGGCACGGATGCCCAGCAACGCCGGACCCTTCGCCGCCCAGTCACGGCTCGAACCAGAGCCATACTCTTTGCCTGCCAGCACCACGAGCGGCGTGTTCGTTTCCGCATAGCGCATCGCCGCATCGAAAATGCTGGTGACTTCGCCCGTCGGCAGGTAGGTCGTGAAACCCCCTTCGGTGCCGGGGGCAAGCCGGTTGCGGAGCCGCACGTTGGCGAAGGTGCCGCGCATCATGACCTCGTGGTTGCCGCGCCGCGACCCATACGAGTTGAAGTCCTTAGGCTGGATGCCGCGTGCCATCAGGTACTCCCCGGCGGGCGAACTCGCCTTGATATTCCCAGCCGGTGAGATATGGTCAGTCGTCACACTATCGCCCAGCATCGCAACCACCCGTGCGCCCGCAATATCCGCGACACTTGCGGGTGCAGTAGCATCTATCCCCACAAAGTAGGGCGGGTGCTTCACGTAGGTCGAGTCGCCATCCCAGTCGTACTGGTCGCCGGCTGGCACAGCCAACTGCTGCCAGTTACCGTCGCCATCATAGACCGCTGCGTAGGTCTTCTGGAACATCTCCGAGCGCACCGACTCTTCCATCACCCGCGCCACTTCGCCCTGTGTGGGCCAGATGTCGCGCAAGAAGACCGGCGCACCGTCGCTACCCATCCCCAGCGGCTCAGTCAACAGGTCAACGTCAATGCGCCCCGCCAGTGCATAAGCCACCACCAGCGGCGGCGACATCAGGTAGTTCGCCCGCACGTCACTATGGATACGCCCCTCGAAGTTGCGGTTGCCCGACAACACCGACGCTGCAACCAACTTGCCCTGCTGAATGCCCGCCGCGATTTCATCCGGCAGCGGTCCTGAGTTGCCGATGCAGGTGGTGCAGCCATAGCCCACCGTGTTGAAGCGAAGCTGGTCGAGATATTCGTTCAGCCCCGAATGTTCGAGGTATTCCGTGACAACCTTCGAGCCGGGTGCCAGTGAAGTCTTGACCCATGGGCGCGTCATCAACCCGCGCTCGAGCGCATTCTTCGCCAGCAAGCCCGCCGCCACCATCACCGACGGGTTCGAGGTGTTGGTGCAACTGGTGATCGCCGCCACCACCACCGAGCCGTGGTGCAGCGTGTGCGCTTCGCCGTCAATGACCACTTCGGTGGCTGAGGTCTGGCGGAAGTCGGGCAGGTCATCACCCGCCACTTCAGGCACGGCGGCGTTCGGGTCAAGGATCGTGGGCACCGCCATAATGAACGACCGCTTGACATCGCTCAGACCAACGCGGTCTTGCGGGCGGCGCGGACCGGCGAGGCTTGGCTCGACGCTCCCAAGGTCAAGCGCGAGCGTATCCGAGTATTCTGCTTCGGGCGACGTGGCATCGTGGAACAGCCCTTGCTCGCGCAGGTATGCTTCGACCAGTGCCACCTGTTCTGCCGAACGCCCACTGAAACGCAGGTAGCGCAACGTCTCTTTGTCTACCGGGAAGATGCCACAGGTCGCGCCATATTCGGGTGCCATGTTGGCAATCGTGGCACGGTCGGCGAGCGGCAGGTTTGCCAACCCCGGACCGTAGAACTCGACGAACTTCCCTACGACACCCTTCTTCCGCAACATCTCAGTCACAGTCAACACAAGGTCGGTTGCCGTCGAGCCTTCCGGCAGCGTCCCAGTCAGGCGGAAGCCGACCACCTGCGGAATAAGCATCGAGACGGGTTGCCCCAACATCGCGGCTTCGGCTTCGATACCACCCACACCCCAGCCAAGCACACCCAGCCCGTTAATCATCGTGGTGTGCGAGTCGGTGCCGACCAGCGTATCGGGGTACGCAAGCGGGTTGGCAAAGCCTGCCTTGTCGGGCATCTCGTCGTCGCTGAAGATCACACGCGCAAGGTACTCAAGGTTGACCTGATGGACGATGCCCGTATCGGGCGGCACCACCTTGAAGTTACTAAAGGCATTCTGCCCCCAGCGCAAGAACGCATAGCGTTCACGGTTGCGCTCGAACTCAAGGTTGGCGTTGATCATCATCGCGGCATCCGAGCCAAAAGCATCCACCTGTACCGAGTGGTCAATCACCAGTTCGGCGGGCTGCAACGGGTTGATCTTGTTCGGTTCGCCGCCCATCGCTGCCATGGCATCGCGCATCGCGGCAAGGTCTACGACGGCGGGCACCCCCGTAAAGTCTTGCAACAGCACCCGCGCTGGGCGGAAGGCAATCTCGCGCTCTGGGGTCGCCGTCGGGTTCCAGTTCGCTAGAAAGCGGATGTCATCGGCGGTCACTGTCTCGCCGTCTTCGTTCCGGAGCAGGTTTTCCAGCAGAATGCGCGTAGCGAACGGGAGCCGCGCAATGGGCATACCCGCCTCGGTCAGCGCAGCCAACCGGTAGATTTCATAGGTCTTATCGCCCACGCTGAGCGTAGCGCGAGCACCAAAACTGTTTGCCATTGCCGCCTCCTTACGGTGCTGATAGTTTTGATCACAAACTACCCCTCATTATACCATACGGCATCGGGCGCACCATAACGCGCGTGCTATAATTGGGGTCATTATGGTAGCTACCGGCATACAGACCGTGGGTGCAGCCTACGCCCTCATCGCCCTCTTCGGGTGGGCACTGCTCCCCTACTGGCGCGGGCTGTTTGCAGCCGCCCACGATGGCGGCGCAGGTGCGGGGCGTGGGCTGGCGTTGCTGCTGGTCGCGTATAGCGCGTGGCTCCTCGCGGTTGGTGGGCTGGGGCACGCCGCCTACTGGCTAGCAGGCGCGGCGGCACTGCTGGCGGGGGGCGTGGCGTGGTGGCGACAGTGGGACAGCATGGGCGCGTGGCTACGCCAGCACTGGCGCGGGCTACTGCTCGTCGAGGGCGTAGGGCTGGTGGTGTTTGCCGCCTTCGTGCTGCTGCGCGGCTTCACTGGCGACATCACCACGCTCGAAAAGTTCATGAACCTCGGCATCATCAATAGTGTGCTGCTCGAACCCACCACACCGCCGCGCAATATGTGGTTTGCGGGCTTTGGTCTCAACTATTACTACTTCGGGCACTGGCTCCTGTCCGTACCGCTCGTGCTGCTCCCCATCCACCCACTCGATACCATCGTGTGGGCATCGCCGCTCGTCGCCAGCCTCAGTGCGCAGGCAGCCACCACGGTTGTGCTCAGCACGCACACACCGACCACCACGGCAACCGGGCTGGCAGGACATGCGGCGGTGCCGCTCGTGGTGGTGCTACTGCTTGCCACGGGCGACGCGCACACTGTGCTGCACGCGCTTGCCAACTGGCACCGCGAATGGGGAGCCACCTTCTACCAGTCACAGATACCGCCGCCGCTACCCGACGCGCTTGCCCCCGTCACAGGCAACCTGTTCGAAGTGCCCGCGCTCGCGTTCATCTGGGGCGAAATCCACGCGCACGTCGTCGGGGTCGTGCTGCTGGTGCTGCTGGTTGCGCTGGTGCTGCAACGCACCGCGCTACGCGGGCGGGTCAGCCTTGCGGCGTGGCACCTACTGGCTGCCGTGCTGTGTGCGGCAGGCTTCATGACGAACGCATGGCAATACCCCACCATGGTGCTGCTCGCACTCATTGCCATCATCGTTGCCGCCCAACGCAGCAACACGACGTGGCGCACAGCGGCGGGCAGTGCGGCACTGGTGGTGGGCGGCAGCATGCTGGCAGCAGTGCCCTTTCTCCTCAACTTTGCGCCCATCCGCACACTGCCCACCCCCGATGAACGGCTGTTGCGCTTGCCCGCACCGCTTGCCCAGTTTGCCCTCAGCCCCATCGGCACCGACATGCTGCCCCTCCTCGGCACGCTTGGCGTGCTGCTGGTGCCCGTCGCCGTTGCGCTGGCTACCCTGCTGCCGCGCACAGGCTGGCGGTGGCTGGCTGGCGCGGCAATCGTCGGAGCAGGGCTAGCCCTGCTCCGCCCCACCAGTGTGCTGCTGCTGCCGTTGCTCGTGGCGGCAGTGTGGGTCGGCTGGCACAGCCCGCAACGGGCGGCAACCGCTGGCGGCTGGCTCGTTGCCGTGGCAACGCTCCTGCTCATCGTCCCCGACTATCTCGTCATTGTGGACATCCGCGACGACCGCGCCAACACCCTCTTCAAGCTGTACTATCAGAGCTGGATACTCCTTGCCCTCGCGCTCCCCATGCTGCTGCTCGCAGTGTACCAACACCCCGCCCAGCGACGCGGCACCGTCACGGCGGTACTGGTGGTGGCGGTGCTGCTGGGCGGGCTATACCCCGTGCTGCGCGGGCGGCAGTGGGTGCGCTTGCATGGCGACCAGTGGTGGGGCTGGCAGGGCACCGCCCAACTTGCCGCCACCTACCCCGCCTATGATGCCGCCCTGCGCTGGCTGTGGCAGCAACCCAACAGCGATGGCATTGTTGAAGCCCCCCACCCCGGCGGACCCGAAGACCCGCTTATCAGTGCCGCGCCGTTTGCATCGCTCAGTGGTCGCCCTGCCCCCATCGGGCGGATCGCCGCCGACCACGTCCCGATGTGGCACAGTGCCGAAGTCAAACCCGACGTACAGCGTGCCCTCGATGATGCCTACGGCTTGACCACCCGCTTTGCCCACGAAGAGCAGGTAAACGACCTCTACGCTATCTTTGCCCGCTACACCCCGGCATATGTGCTGTATGGGCGTACTGAGCAGGCGATCTGGGGCAACCGGGGGCGGCGCGTCCTCGCCGAGCACCTGCCGCAACTATGGCAGCAGGGCGACGTGACGATCTACGGGCGACCCGCCACCGCACCGCCGGCACTCGCGTGGCTCCCGCCCACCGAATGGGGCACACGCGAGTATTCGCCTGAAGAAGATGTACCCTTTCGCTGGCTACGGGGGCAACGGGGGCGCGTGGTGCTGCACAGCAAAACGGCAGCCGTCGTCGCGGTACGGCTGCAACTGCTCACCGCCGCCGCCCCCGGCACCATCGAGGTATGGCACGGCACCCAGTACCTCGCCACGCTCGCCCCCACCGACCCCACCCCGCGCCTTGTGTGGGTGCAGGTGCCCCCCGGCGAAACCACGCTAGAGATTGTGACCAACGTACCCCCGCAACCCGACGGCGATCGCACCGTCTCAGTGGCAATGGCACTGCCCACCGTGGCGCGGGTTGTGCCCGTTGCGCTCACGCCGTAGCACTGCCAGCAACGGGCAGACTGTGGTACACTATCTGTAGCGTGTGAAGCGTTCCAAACACTTGCAGGGGGTACAAACGTGACAACTCCGCCCGCCGTCGCACATCACTACACCGAGGTAAACGGCATCCGTATGCACTATGTCCAAGCGGGCGAGGGTCCGCTCATGCTGTGTCTACACGGCTTCCCAGAGTTCTGGTATAGCTGGCGGCACCAGATCGCCGCCTTCCAAGACCGCTACACCGTCGTTGCCCCCGACCTGCGCGGCTACAACGAGACCGCCAAGCCCGCCACTGGCTACGACGTGCTGACCCTGCTTGAAGACGTGCGCCAACTCCTCACCAGCCTGACCAACCAGCCCGCCGTCGTGCTAGCCCACGACTGGGGCGGTGCATTGGCGTGGTTGCTTGCCAGCCAGTACCCGCAACTGGTTGAACGGCTCGTCGTTATGAACATCCCCCACCCGACCGTATTCCAGACGGCAGTGCAGCGCAACCCCCAGCAAGCCCTGCGCAGCTGGTACATGGGGCTGTTCCAACTTCCCGGCATCCCCGAACTGCTGCTGACTGCCAACGATTATGCCTTCGTCGAGCAGGCATTTCGCGGCATGGCAGTCCGCAAAGCAGCCTTCAGCGATGCCGACATTGCCGCCTACAAAGCCGCGATGCGCGTGCCGGGGAGCCTGACCGCCGCGATCAACTGGTACCGTGCCCTGCCGCAAGCCCGCACGTTGCTGAGCGACCGCGACCTGACTGTGCGGGTACCGACGTTGCTCGTCTGGGGCACAAACGATGTCGCGCTGGGCACCGAACTCACGCACGGCACCGAGCAGTATGTGCCCGACCTCACCCTGCACTACATTGCCAACTGCTCGCACTGGGTACAGCAAGAGCAACCCGACCTCGTTAACGCGGCGGTGGCGGCATTCTTGCACTCGCCCGTCACCACAGCACCAACGGCGTGACCATACCGACGATACGAGATTGCATATGAACCATTCAATTAACCCCGTCCTCGTCAAAGAACTGCGTGTACGCATGCGCGGCAACCGCGCTATGCTGCTCCTGACATTGTTCCTTGGCTTGATCGGGCTGGCAACGATCCTGATCTATATGTCGGTTGCAAGCAACATTTCGTTCGGCGCGACCAACTTCGACTCCGGTCCCACCATCGGGCGGGCAATCTTCCTCACCGTAATGACCGTCGCACTGATGCTGGTCTGCTTCATCAGCCCATCACTCACGTCGGGCGCGATCACGGGCGAACGGGAGCGGCAGAGCCTCGACCTGCTCGTCACAACCCTGCTCAGTGCCCGCGAGATTGTCACGGGCAAGATGCTCGCATCGCTCTCGTTCCTGCTGCTGCTCATCGCGGCGGTGCTGCCCATTGCCAGCCTGTCCTTTCTGTTTGGCGGCGTGAGCGGCATCGAGATGGTCATTGCGATTGTTGGGCTGGTAGTATCGGCGTTGCTGTGCAGTGCCATCGGCTTGTTCTGGTCTACCCTGATGCGTGGCTCGCTCGCATCGTCGGCACTGGCACAGGGCACCATGCTCGTTTGGCTGGTCGGGCTACCGTTCCTGCTGCTCATCTTCGGTTCCATCCTGCCCTTCATGGATGCGGTCGAAGCCCTTTTCGGGAGCACACTGGCAAACTTGTTCGGCGGCTTCGTGCTGTGCCTCCACCCCTTCATTGCCCTCGGCATGACCCAGAACAGTATCTACAACGGTGACAACCCGCTGTTCCTGACAATTGACCCTAACTTCAGAGGCAACGACATGCTCGTACCGTCGCCGTGGATCGTATATACAGGCATAGCATTATTTGTTGCCCTGTTGCTGCTGGCGATCAGTATCCGGTTGTTGCGCCCCGACAACTACGCAACACCACGCACGCGCCGCACCCGTGAAAGTGAATAGACAAACCGTACTACGCCTGTGAGCGCACGGCACGCCCGCAGGACGCACAACGAAGCGAGAGGAGACCCGGCGTGACGAACATCACCCATTACCGCGAGCACGTAGGCAGCAACGCGCCCAAGTTCTACAAGACCACCATGTTTCGGAGTGACCACCTCATGCTCGGCTTGAACTGTCTGGAGCCGGGACAGGAACACGCGGTGCATACCCACAGCGACCAAGACAAGTTTTACATGGTGCTTGAAGGGAGCGGGAGCTTCACGGTGGGCGACGAAACCCACGACCTAACGACGGGCAACGTCGTGTGGGCGGCAGCAGGCGTGCCGCACGGCGTACACAACACGGGCGATGTGCCGCTAGTCGTGCTTGTGGGCATTGCCCCGGCACCGTAGCGGGCACTGTGGTATACTATAGAATAGAGCATACATGCCATTGAAACGTGCAAAACTACCCCAATGGGTAGTTTTTCTAACGGGAAGTGACGCTATGGCTATTCGTCGTATCTTACGCATTGACGACACAGAAGACAAAAAAATCCTGAAGACCCGCTGCCGCCCGCTCAAACTGCCCGACCCGCAGTTGAAGCACCTCATCAACGACATGTTCGAGACCATGCACGACGCGCATGGCGTAGGGTTGGCTGCCCCGCAGATCGGGCTACCCATCCGGCTCGCCGTCATCGAAACACCACCGCTTGAGGAGGAACAAGAGGATGGTACGCTCGTCGAAGTCGAGCCTGCCTACCGCGTGGTGCTGCTCAACCCGCGCATCGTCAAGACCAGCAACGAGGAAGTCACGCGCAACGAGGGGTGCCTGAGCCTGCCACTATGGTATGGCGAAGTGCCACGCTACACATGGGTCACGGTGGAATATCAGGAGCCGAACGGCAAGCAACGCCGCCTCCGCAAGGCAGACGGCTTTCTCGGTTGGGCGATCCAGCACGAAATAGACCACCTCGACGGCATTCTCTTCACCGAGCGGGTGCTCGATCTCGCCACCCTCCGGCGCATTGACCCGGAGACGGGCGAACCCATTGAGAGCGTTGTGCCCCCCGGCGTGGTAGACGAAGCCCGCGCCGCCCCCGCCCAGCAGGCGCAGTAGCCTTAGTAGACCTTGCGCGGGTGGCGGCGTGTCCGCCCGATGCGGCTGGGCAAATGCTTGCTCTGGAGGGCGGGCGCGGGTAGCCGCTGGCGTTTGGGGCTTTCGCCGCCACTTTCCCCCTCGATAATCGCCCCTAGTTCGCTCCCCCAGCGCATGTCGGCGTGCTGGCGGGCGGGGTTGTTGGTCAGCGTCACCACAAAGTCTGCCATTGCCTGCACCACATTGTCGAACAGGTACGGGGTGAGCGTATTCACATCGAAGTCGGGCACCGGGTTTGTCACGTCCACCGCGATCAACTCGCCGTCGCGGAACGCAAAATCAATCGCGTTAATGTCGTAGCCCAGCGCATAGTTGATGCGTTGGGCAGTTTGTGCCAGCAAATCATGCTCGGCGGCGGTCAGATAACCGGGGTGGCGTTGGTAGCGCGACCCGTGGGCAAAGCCGGGGGTATACGGAAGCGGCATAATATGGTTACTGCCGATGCAAATGCACCGGATGTATTTATCCCAGCTAATATGCTCACGCAGCATCATCGGCTCTTCGCGCGTCTGTTCATAGGCACGATACAGTTCATCGAGCGAATTGATGATGTACACCAGCGTCCCCACCCCCGTATCGCGTACCGGGCGCATCACCACCGGGAAACCGCCCAGAAAATCTATATAGTCACTCCAAGGGATGGGCATTTTCAGGTTACGGAGGGCTTCTTCTTCGAGTTGTTCTTGATAGGCAGCCGGCAACGCCACCACCCGCGGGTGCGCGAAGCCCATGCGTGTTACAAGGCTGGCATTGAAGAATCGGTCGTTGGTGCTGTTCCAGAAGGGGTTGTTGATAACGGTAGTGCCTGCGAGCACGCTATTCTTGAGGAATGTCCGGTAGTAAGGAACGTCTTGGCTGATGCGGTCTATGATGACATGGTACGGGCTATGCTCGGCAAGCCGGGTGCCGGTCATCTGCACCATCTCTACCCGCACCCCCTGCCGCCGCCGCTCCACTTCGTGGGCGAAAGCTGCCGGGAATGACCATTCGTTCCCAATAAGCAAACCAATTCGTTTACTGGTCAAGGTCACATCCTTATAATATTGTGCCCGGCGCATACACGCGACCACGCTTGCCCGCAGACACTACGTAGCCGTACGACATTGTAGCGGTGTGTACACGCTCCTACCTTCATTGTATCACATTCGCCTATGCTCTTTCCTCGTGTATACTGTACAGCACGCACCGCGTTTCGCCGTGCAGATAGAGCCAGTGCCGCGTGCCGTTGCACCGCGCACCAACAGGACATAGCCGCATGAGCATGAGTAGCCACGCACTAGCCCAACCCCCTGCCCCCGATGACCGACTATTAACCATAGACGTTGACCGTCGCATGTACGGGCGACGCTACTCGGCGTTACCCGTAGACGAACGTGAGCGCACGCTCGTCCGCATTGCGTGCGACGGCACCTACATGCGCCCAGAAATGTACGACATTCAGCCCGGCGATACCATCCGCTGGCAGCACAACGGACGCTACGTACAAGCAACCGTCGGTGCAGTGACCTGCACCGCCAACGAGCTACACGCCACCTTACGCGACGCGCACCTCTTGCCGCCGGACTATTTCCCGTATTAAGGTTGCAGAGAAGTTTGCTAAGGAGACCGAGGCGAGCGGGCTACCGGGGGAAAGAAAGTGGGTCACTCCCACATTACGTCAAGCTGAAAATCACCATCCTCTGCCAACACTTCGACGGAACGCCAACCGAGGATGCGGTTAATCGTGTGCGGCACTGTTTCGCCGTCCACCAGCACGGTAATCGTCGAGCTTCTACCCACGCCCTCGCGTGGCAGCAACAGGCGCACCCGTGCATCGCGCCACGTCCCTGTTACATCAAGATGCAGCGACTGCTCGCCCCGCTCCCACACATACGCAACATAGGCATCGGATGCCGCGTAGCGCGTGACCACATACGCCTGCTCAATGTCGGGGTCGGCTGCCCAGCGTGGCGATAAGTGGATCGTCTGGTACAGTTTGCTCCGGTCTTCCACGCCTGCCGCGCCCTCCATCAATGCGCCCAGCATCGCGCTCGATCCCCAGCCATCGGTAGACACCGTGTCGGGTCCGGAGATACCGGGGGCACCCGTGGGGTAGTACCACAGGTACGATGTCCCGCTCAGGCGCAGAATGTCGGCATAGCGGTGCAGAATATCGAAGCCATATTCTGGCGAGCCATAGCGAAACGCGCCCCGCGCCAATTCGCCCCCCACGAGCGGCATAATGCCACCGTTCACATACTCGCCGGGGTCATCGCCGGGTCGCCCCCCCATGCCAAAACTCCCTGCCGGGAAGGGCGGGTCAATGCTGTACCACTCAGCAAAGGCGCGGTCGAAGTCGCGCCGCTGATAGTAGCTCTGGATGATTGGCTGTGCCTCGTATACGTCGAGCAACTCGCGGTTGAGGGCGTAGGTATTCGACAGGCTCAGTTGCTGGCTCGTGTCTACACCCGGCACATCAAGCGTCCCCTCTAGCGGCACGAAGTGCGTGAAGAACGTCCCGTTCCACGACACGTCCATCAGGCGTTGCATCAGTTGCCGCCGCTCGCTATCCAATGTGGCGGCGGCATCCTCGTTGCCAACATACCGCTCCATGGTAGCCAGCAGGCGCATCGCATAGGCTAGCCCGGTGTTGTCGCCGTGAAAGATACCCCAGCGCGTCTGCTCATCGAACCAGTGCCGCGGCGAGGGCAAGCCCGTGTCGGGGTCGGTGGTACTCGGTCCATACTGAAAGTCCCACGTATCAATTGTGTAGGGACGTTTGACCAACCCGCGTTCTGCATCCCAGCGCAGTGGGTCACTCGTGATGTACGCCAACCCGCGCCGCATCGCATCCATGTTGCTCCGGAGCCACGCGTCGTCGCCGGTCGCCTGCCACGCCTCATACACGCCCTGAATGAAGAGGAACTCCACGTCCGACTCAGGGTCAAGGCGGTGCGCTTCGACATCCCGCGCCGGATAATCAAGCACATCGGGGAAGCTCCCGTCGGGGCGTTGCGCCGCCCGGAACGCATCCAGTGTGCTGGTCATGTCGCGCTCGAAGTAGCGGAAGCCGCGCCCCTGAGACACATGGTCGCGCAACCAGATGAGCGGGTTGTCAGGCGAGCGGTAGCCCCGCACCGTCGTACCGTCCAGTTCGTAGCTCACCAGCACTGCTTCGAGAAAGCTCTGGGTAGTGGGGTAAAGCCGGTCAATGTCTGCGTTCCCCGTCTGCACAGTAGTCTGCGGGTCAACCGTGAGCAACTGCTGATAGGCGGCGGCAATCGCGCCGTCCACCAGCACCAGCACCCACTGCCGCCCACTCGAGCCACGCGGCACCAACTGCACCCGCTGCCGCCCATCCTCCAGCGTGACCGTCTGGTTGGTAGTGAGGCGCATCGCGGCATCGTACACGCGCAGCTCGACCATGCCATTGTAGCCCGGTATCCGGAGGAGCATATCCAGCGGCTGCAACGGCTGGGCGGCAACCGGCACCGACTGGTCAATTGGCGTGAGGGAGGCACGATGGGGCGATGCCGTCGTCGTGAACAACTCGCCGGGGTACAGGCTGAGATGACCGACTGCCTGCGGGGTCACTTCGGCACGCCGCTGACTGAGCAAGGTATCGCTACCATGCAGCGTAATCGTCGCACGCTCGAACAGTTGCACAGGCTGGTTATCAAGCCAGAACACTGCACTGCGCGGCGCACCCGTGTCTACCGTCGCGGTTGCGGCGGCTTCTGTAAAAGCGGCGAGCGCACGCTGATCGTCGGCAAGCGAAATGCTACCGGGTGCGCTAGACGCGAGGATAGAGGTCAGGGCAACGAGCACAAGCGCAACAAGTGCGCCGCCCGCAATACGCGACCAGAATAGGTAGTGCAAGTGTGCCAACCGTGGGCGCAGATTTAATTTCATGTGAAGGCGGTCTGATGCCTCTGTTGCAAGCCACCCGTTGGTGGCGCGGCGTATTGTTTGCTTCTTGCCCATATACTACCATACTACGGCGGTTTCGCAAGGCACACGACCACAGCCGCTTGACAGTTGGCTGACAACAGCCTGACACGCCTCCTGCACTCCGTCCGGCAGGCACACACGCCCGCCGCCCAGCAACGCGCCCGCCGAACGATAAAGCCGGGCTTGAACGAACGATAGAGCCGGGCTTGAACGAAGTCCGGCATCTGCTACCAACAGGCAACCTACCAGCAGGGCACAGGGCAATCTCCCGACTTCTGTCAGAGTATGGTAATATGACACAGAGAAGGGCGGAGCAGAAGAAGCAACGTCGTGGCACAAAGCGACAACAATGGGAGAGATGTACCGTGGAACGACGGACACCCGGCTTTCGAGATGACGACAACGAAGAAGTGATGCTACGGCGTTTGCTGGAAAGCGCACCCGACGATGTGCGTGGCGAAATCGCCGAAGACCTGATCGAAGAGCATCAGAGCGACCGCCGCATCGTTACGCACCGCATCCGCCAGTTTATCTGGCTGGCAACCCACACCATCGCCGTGTTGCTGCTGCTACGCTTTACGCTCGATGCGCTCGGTGCCCAACCCGACAACATCTTCGTCGAGTTCTTACAAGGTCTTACGTGGCCATTCGCCTTCCCCTTCATCGGGCTGTTCGGTCCGCCAATCGTGTCGGGGCAAAGTAGCTTTGATTTCGGGCTGCTGTTCGGCGTGCTCGTCTACTATCTGTTTGCGTGGATCATCACACAGATAGTCGGCTTTTTCGCTACCCGCACGCCCGCCGACACCGCAACGCGCTAGACCACCATAATGTCTTCGATAGGCACCAGTTGCAGTGCCCCAGTGGGGCACGCACGCACGCACGCCATGTCGTCGTAGCCGTGGCACAAGTCGCACTTGTCGGCACGCTGCACCGGCGGGCGGGCTTCAAGCGGGATCAGGTGCGGCGTAGCAAGCCGCTTCCGCAACGGTTCGAGCCATGCGAAACGCCCCGGATGGGCGTGGTCGGGTGCTGCTAGCACAAGGGTTACCGCCTGATACGGGCAGGCGGGCACACAATCGCCACACCCGGTACACGCATCCGTCACCACCAATGCCCCCGCGCCGTTCCAGTGCAGCGCATCCTCCGGGCAAGCCGCGACACACTCCGCTTGCCACTGGCACTGACGGCATGCATCTACCAGATGCACCCCCGCCACCTCCGAACCATTGACCGCCAACCGCTGGTGCCCGTGACGGTCGCGGCATGCCGCCTCGCACCGCCCACAGTCTGGGTCACACCGTGTTGCGTCACGCACAAAGATGTGGGTACCGCGAAAGACCCCCCGTTGCTGCGCGACATCCACCCAGCGGTGGGCATGCGGCTGCCCCTCCACCAATTGCCGCCGCCGTTGCTCCAGTGCGGGGGCAAGTGCCGCCGCGAGCGTGGGGTACTCAGCACACAGGTCGGCGAACCGCCCGGCGGGGAGCAGCAACACCTCGCTCTTGCCCGTCGCCACCAGCGCAGTCGGGCGCGGCTCGTTGAGCAACAACGCAGGCTCACCAGCATAATCGCCATCGCGCAGGGTGAGCAGCGTTTCGTGGTCGTAGCGCACGGCAATCTGCCCCTTGACAATGAGGTACAGCCCACACCCAACTGCATGCTGGGCGCAGAGCACAGTATCTTGCTCAACACGGTGGGCTTCGAGAGCCGCCAACAGCAGGTGCTGCTCTTGCATAGCGAGGTCACGAAAGATGGGCACCCGTGCCAACGTACACTGCGCGAGCCGCTGCTGGGCAATCGTCAGCAAGCGGTGCGACAGCCCCGGCAACCCGGCGAGCAAACCCTGCAACTGCTGAGCAGGCACCTGAAGCACACTACATGCGGTCAAGGTGACGGCATGCGCCGTCTGCACCGGCATCGCAAACAGGGCAGTCTCGCCGAAGCAGTCGCCTACGCCGAGCTTGCCGAACGGCACCGCCTGCCCCGCTTTGTTCCGAAGATGCCACTCAACCGTACCATGCAGGATAAAATAGACAAACTGCCCAAACATGCCATCGTGTATAATTGTCTCGTGGGACAGAAATGCCCGAAGCTGGCACAAGTCCACCAACCGCTCAAGCTCAACCGTTGGGACATCGTGCAGGCACGCAAGACTGGCAAGCGCGTGTAACCGTTGCTGTCGCCGCGTTGTTTCGTGGGCTTGCCGTGCCAGTTGGGCAGCATGTTGGCGAGCCTGAAGTGTTGATTCTTTTGCCATACGACCAGTGCGTCGGTGGTAGCCGACGATAGAGACGGTAGAGACAGATACATAGTATAGATAGATAATGGAGACAGAGCAGCGCGGTGCTCAAGTACCCCCCGTATGTTTATTTTAACATAGCCTGCCAGCACCTCCGGAACGACAAGGAGCAGACTAATGAACGAACTACTGCAACGCTTTGATTTCTTTCGCCCCCCCGATAGAAGCCTGAGTTCGCGTGTCAGAATGATTATTGGCATCGTCGGCACGGGCTTTGCCATCTATCTGCTGTTTTTCGCGGGCAACATTGCCTCAACGATATTGCTGCTGCTGGTGCTCCTCTTCTCGCTGCATTACCTGTTGGGCGGCATGGCAGAAAACATCCCGGTCAGCGCCCTGCAGACGGCCGGCGTGCTGCGGATTCTCTCGCTGGTTGTGTCGCTGATTGGCATGCTCACCGCCGTGACGTTGCTCATCCAGACGATCATCTGACTGCCATTGCACAAGATATGAAACGCACGCCGCGCCGCGTCGTCATCAAAGTTGGCACCAGTGTCCTGACGGCAGGCACCGACAACCTCAACCGCCCCTTCCTCGTTGACCTCGCACGGCAGGCAGCCGAGTTGCAGCACGACGCTACCGATGTCCTGATTGTCTCGTCTGGTGCGGTGGCATCGGGCTGGGAACGCATGAACTTCCCGCCGCGCGACCGCCATCGCCGCGATGCCGCAGTGTCCTTCAAGCAGATGCTCGCCGCAGTCGGGCAAAGCCGCCTGATGCACCTCTACGAGCAAATCTTCGATATGTACGGGATTGTAGTTGCACAGGCATTGCTCACGCGCGGCGACCTGCGCGACCGCCGTCGCTACCTCAACGCCCGCAACACGCTCCTCACCTGCCTGCACCACCAGATCGTCCCCATCATCAACGAAAACGATGCCGTCGCCACCGCCGAAATCCGCGTCGGTGACAATGACACCCTCTCAGCCTATGTTGCCAATCTGGTAGATGCCGATATGCTGATTATCCTGACCGACATCGCCGGGCTGTACACAGGCGACCCACGCCGCGACCCCACCGCCACCCTCATCACGCGCGTGGAGACGATAGACGACCAGATATGGGAGATGGCGGGCGGGAGCGGCACCCACCGGGGCACGGGCGGCATGCACACCAAAATCCGGGCTGCCGACCTAGCGACCCGCTCTGGTACTACAGTGGTCATCACCAACGGACTCCAGTCCGAAGTCATTCTGCGCGTTATGGGCGGCGAACCACTTGGCACCACCTTCACGACCAGCGTGTCGCACCTTGAGTCACGCAAGCGGTGGCTCCTCGCCGAAACCGTGCTCCACAGCCGCATTACGGTGGATGCCGGAGCGTGCGATGCCCTCGTCACACGGGGGCGTAGCCTGCTCTCGGCAGGCATTACCGCCGTCAGCGGCGACTTCGACCGGGGACAGACGATCCGCATCTATGCCCCCGATGGGCGCGAGATTGCCCGCGGCATGACGCAGTACAGTACCAGCGATCTCCACTTAATCCGGGGGCAGCAGTCCAGCCAGATCAGCGCAACGCTCGGCTATGACTACGGTCCCGAAGTCGTCCACCGCGACGACATGGTGCTGCTGACTAGCTGACACGCCCCCCTATGCCCCCCGCTGACACCCGATTGCCAAGCGATATACACCGTTTCATTCCCAAACATGCACAACCCATTACCATCAGCTATCAGATATTTATCACGTTTCCATCATTTCTGTGCTATACTACGCAGCATTGTGTACATGGACACAATGCACAGGGTGCCGCGGAGCACCATGGGCATACTACCAAGTTTGTAGATACAGGAGGACACTGTATTGCGAAATGCAATTTTCTTGCGTTCAGGGATGCGTGCCGTCTTCGTGCTCGCACTCATCGCAATCGGCGTAACCGGTACAGCACACGCGCTACCCCCCGTAGCCGCCCAATCACCCGCCTTTGAAACCATTACGAATAACACGTTCGCCTTGACCAGCGACACAGCAACCAGCGGATTACTGCTCAACGACCAGCAGAGCCTGCAACTCGACCCCGCGACTGCCCTGCCTGCCCCTACTGCCGTGGGCTTCCAGCAGTACGCCTTCTACGAGTCGCCCACCTACACCCTCCCGCACCCCACCAACACATTGACCGTAGACTACACGGCGGGCAGCGATACCCACAGCGTGGTACTGCTTGACGTGCGCGGCACCCCCGACGGCGACCGCTGGACACCGTGGAGCACCGACCTGCTACCGGGTGCCACCGCCACACTGCCCGAAACCGTCCGCGCCGTGCAGTATCGCGTGCGTATGTTTGCCAGCAACGGTGCCACCCCCACGCTGCAAGCCGTGCAGGTGCAGCCACAAGCAGCACCGCTGTCGGCAGCCGACACCCCCCCCTACGGGCGCGAAGCCCCCACCTACAAGCTGTGGGCAAGCCGCGAAGGGCTAGTTGGCTACACCACAGCAAACGGGCATGTCATCCGACCGCAAGACATTTTTGTCGCCCTCCCGTCGTGGAAGGTGCTGTCCAGTCGCGGCGGCAACGACTACGAGGTGCGCCTGAGCTATGAAGGTCGCTCGATTGTCGCCCCAACGTGGGACGTGGGACCGTGGAACACCCGCGACAACTACTGGGACGAAAGCCGCGACATCTTCCCCGATCTGCCCCTTGGTCGCCCCCAGTCCACCGCCGCCCACTTCGACCGCCACAACGGGGGCTTCTCCGGTATCGGGTTGCGCGTCACCAACCCCGCCGCAATTGACCTCTCTGACCGTATCTGGTGGGAAATCTTGCAGCTACCCGACCGCCCCACCGAAATCGAAGTGACCTTCTTGTGGCAGGGGCGCGACCCGCTCGGTCCGCAACCGCCGTCACTCGACCCCAACGCCGACAGCTACGAAGTGAACGAACTCGGACCGGCGTTCATCCGCAACCTCGACGAAGGCGAATGGAACAACGGTCCGGTGGGCTGTGGCGAACTGGCGCACAGCTATTGGACAACCAGCACCACCGACGAAGCCAGCGTAGACACCCGTGCCTTCTGGCAACCGTTCGTCCCGCGGGAAGGGCTGTATGACGTGTACGTCCACGTCCCCGACTGCCCCAGCGATGTTGCCGCCACCGAGCAGGCACGCTATCTGGTGCAGTATGCGGGCGGTGCCGAAGAAGTCGTGATTGACCAGCAGACGCAGAAGGGCTGGGTACTGCTTGGTCGCTACCCCTTCGCCGAAGGCAGTAGCGGCTTCGTCCACCTGACCGACCTAGCTGGCGACGCTGACCGCGCCGTCTGGTTCGACAATGCCCGCTGGGCACCAGTGCGCGACGCAGAATAAGCCCGCGCAACCAGTCACATCGGCACCACGCGGGGCAACGGGGCAAGTGTATTCCCGTTGCCCCGCGTCACGTAGCGGAATGCAGCAAGCCAACCGCATACGAACCGTGGAGCGTCCGCCGAGGAGCCTGCCCCAATACCCGCCAGCAAGCCCCAGCATGCACGTAGCCCCCGCCACACGGCGAGGGCTACCACTATTTATTAGAACAACCAAACTGGTAGAACAACCAAGCTAGCTAGCACGCTGAGAAATTACCCAGCACGGCAAGCACGATCCACCATCCGCGCCGCTACTCGGTACTGCGATCCATAATGATATACAGCAGTTCGAGCAACACGCCCTTTACGCTCTCGCGGTCGGTGGCAACACACGGCATCACCTTTACATCGGGGGGTTGCCGCAACGCGAGCCGTAGCTCGTCCGGCGACCACGCATTCGGGCGGTCTTGCTTGTTCGCCGCAATGACATACGGTGTATCACGATAAGACACAAAGAAGTCAATAATACGGTTAGTTTCGCGGAAGGTCTCCGGGCGGGTGCTGTCTACCAAGATAATTAAGCCCAGCATCCCCTCAGAGAGAATCTCCCACATGAAGTCGAACCGCTTTTGCCCCGGCGTACCAAACAGGTGCAACACCAGGTCATTGCCGATGGCGATGCGCCCGAAGTCCATAGCGACCGTCGTTTCCTTCTTGATCGCTTTCGTGTCATCAGTCGCACGCCGTTCGGTCGAGACCACCTCGATCTCGCTGATGGTTTTGATGAACTCCGTCTTCCCAGAGTTCACCGCTCCACTGATCACCATTTTTACCGTCTGCACGCCGGCCCTCCGCTAAGGTGCTGTGCCCTGACAGGAGCGCACAATCTTACATACTCCGAACACGATTGATAATCCGCGATATGAGGCTCTTCTTGAGCCGCTGGTCGGTTGGCAATGACGGACGTTGCGGTCTAATCACTTCGACCAGCCCGGCAGTGACAAAGCCATAGACCACCCGACACACATCGAACTCGCTCAGACCCGTATACGCTGCAATCTGCGCGAGGGTATCCTTGCCGTTGATGCGGGCAAACACCCGCCATTCTTCGGGGGCGAGTTTGACCCCTTTGGCTTTGTCGCCCGGTTGCTCGATAAAGCGCACCACCATGTTCGTACTTGGGATACGGTCTTTGATCCGCCCCCACTCATCAATGCGGCGCACGCCCTCCATAATCAGGTTCTCAACGGACACCGGGCTGGGCATCACTGGCACTTGGGCATCGGGCTTTTGCCCGTGCTCAAACAGAAACTCGCCTTCTGACCAGCCAAACAACCCGTAGACAATGTTTTCTTCGATGTGTGTTTGCAGGGCACGCTGCACCTCTTGCAACGAAAGAATGTCAGCTTCTTCGATGAGTTGCGCCGTGCTCGTGCCGTTCTGGTGGGCGTTCCGCATCGCTTCGATCTGGCTCCGTTGCTGCGGCGTGATTTTGCCCAGCGTCACCAGCAACTGTTCGAGCGGCTGCCCCTGATACTGCTTGCGCACCGCAGCAATGAGCTTGCCCTTCTCAAAGTACAGAATAGCACTATCATTGGCGTTGTTGAGGTAGAGGCAACCTGTCTTGTACCCCCGATCAACGAGGTAAAGAAAATCAGACAGGCTGAAATCGCGGATGTTGCCTACAAGTGCCATGTGCTACCCTGCCTTCATTGCGGTGTGCATCTCCGACCTGCCAGAATAACCTGTGCCCTATTGTAGCACAAAATCCATCAACATAGATTCGCCCCCACCCACTCTAGGCAAACAACGCTGTCGCACGCCTTTCGGGGGGTCTACGCCGACGGTGGTTCGTGCGGCGCAACGGGGGTGCCGCCTGCCGAACCTGCCGACGGTGGCGGGGTATCACGCTGTGCCAACGTGCGGGCAAACGCCTGCACACCCGCCATCAAGCCGCCCACCCGGATGATCGGGGTCACAACCTTCTCGGCTGCGAAGTTCGTGGTACTCGTCAGGGCATCCGACGACTCGCGCACATTCCCGATGACTCCCTGTGTCGTGCCGACAATCTCCTCGACGCGCCCCGAAATACCATCAAGGCGACCTGACACCTGCTCGACACGCGGAATGACCTTGAGTTGCAACTGGTCACTGATCTGCTTTATGATGAACAGAATAGTGATCAGCAGCACCACACCAAGCGATGACACGACCATCAGGAAGACACTCCCGACGGCAATCGAGATGTCGCGCCAGCCTTCCCGAAAACCGGGGTTGAAGATCGAGTAAACCCCCATCCCGATCAAGACCAGCAGCAGCACGGCAAAGAATATGCCGACATACAACCCAACCATCTGCAATTGCTTGCTAATGGACGAGAGACGTTGTGCATCGTCGCGGGTCATCGGCTGCAACGAGGGGGACACCGGCTGCGTACTACCACTTTCTGCCAGATTGCCAGCCGCCGCATCAGGCGTGGCTAGCTGCTGTTGCCGCTGCGGTTGATCTGTCAAAGTATCTGCTCCTCTACTTTTCGGGCATAGATTACCCGATGCGTTGCCCCATGGCACAGGTTGCGGTACTCTCAAGGTTGCGCCGATTATATCATACCCGTATACGCGAGGCAACGACCAGCAGCACCCACGCTGCCATCACCACCTCGAAGACATGCACCCCAGCGGGGCGCGGCAGGTCGAGCGGGAGCGGCACCTGCACCCCAAAGCCATATGCCAGCAAACAGCCCATTGCGGCTGCCATCCAGAAGACCGGTATTTGTATCCAGCGTCGCCCCCACAGCACATGGGCAAGCGCGGCACTGGTTGTTGCCAACAGCAGCAGCAGGGCAATTGCTGGGGTAAGTGCCAGTTCCATACCCCCTCAGTTCAGGGCGGCGGCGCGGTCGGGGCGCATGATCAAGCCCCCCCCGATCACACGGTCGCCGGCATAGAAGACAGCCGCCTGCCCCGGCGTGATGGTGCGCTGCTCCGCTTGCAGCTGCACCCGCGCGTGGGTCGCGTCCAGCATCGTGATGATTGCCGGAGCAGGCGTACCATGAATACGCAGTTGCACATCACACGCGAAGCTCTCGGCGGGGATGTGCCCACTCTGGAACACCACACTATCTACCACACACGCGGCTTGCCCCGCAAACTCGGCGGGCGCAACCACCACCGCATTACGTGCCGTGTCCAGTTCCGTGACATACACAGGTGCCGGGGTGCTGATGCCCAACCCACGCCGTTGCCCCACCGTATAGTGCGGCAAGCCACGATGTTCGCCCAGCACGCGCCCGTCAAGGTCAAGGATCGGACCGGGCGCAAAGGCATCCGGGGCTTCGTGCTTGAGAAACGCGCGGTAATCGTTCTCTGGCACAAAACAAATATCTTGACTCTCTGGGCGGTCGGCTGTCACCAACCCACGCGCGTGTGCCATCGCCCGCACCTGCGGCTTCGTATAGTCGCCCAACGGAAACAAAATGCGCTGCAAGTCGGCTTGCGGCAACATATACAGCGCATACGACTGGTCTTTCGCCGTATCCACCCCGCGCCACAGCGACACCACGCCATTGTCGTCGCGGTAGAGCCGCGCATAGTGCCCGCTCGCCACATAATCAAAGCCCAGCTTTGCCGCACGGTCAAGCAGCACGCGGAACTTGATGTCGCGGTTGCACACAAGGCAGGGGTTGGGGGTCATTCCATCCACATAGCCCTTGATGAAATATTCGATGACGTGGCGGCGAAACTCCTGCTGATAGTTAAACACATAATAGGGCAGGTTGTACTGGGCGCACACGCGCCGCGCCCCAGACACCATGTCTTGCGAACAGCACTGGCTCTCTTTAAACTCATCTTCTTCTGCATCCCAGAGGTGCAGCGTGACCCCGGTAACATCGTACCCCTGCTCGTGCAACAACACTGCCACCAGCGAGCTATCCACGCCGCCACTCATGGCAACAAGCACTTTTGCCATGCCTACTTCTCCACTCCTCGCCGTCGTTTCTTCCCTCCAAACAGCTCATAGTATACCGCTTATATCGCGCCTGTGGCGGCTGTGCCAGTGGTTGTGTCCCACACATGCGGTGCGCCCGCCGCCCGCAGTGCCGCCGCCACCTGCATTGCCTGCGCGTCATCCGAGACCAGTGCCAGCATCACGCCGCCCCAGCCCCCGCCCGACAGTTTCGCGCCGTGTGCGCCCGCCTGCACTGCCGCCAGCGTCAGCCGGTCGAGTTCCGGCGACGACACACCGAGGGCGTGCAGCACACGCTGGTTGTCGTTCAACAGCCCACCCAGCCGCACCACATCGCCCACGAGCAACGCGGCGCGCGCAGCCCGCACAATGTCTGCCACCGCCGCGAAGCGTGCCGCGTAGGTTGCCGGGTCGCGCTGCCACCCCGACCGCACTGCCCCCACCGGGCGATAGGTCGCGCTACGCCCCCCCGTATCACCAACGAGAAACCGCAACGGCACCGCTAGCGTCAACGGCTCCACCAGTGGTGTGCTGTCGCGCCGCTCAAACCAGATCGGCTGCTCATAGGCAACCACCGTGTTATCTATACCGCTCGGCGTGCCGTGCAACTGCTGCTCGCTCTGATACACTAGCGCGGCGATGCTGGCGGCATCGGGGTGCCAACCACACCACGCCGCCACCGCCCGCACGACGGCAGTTGCGACTGCCGCGCCACTGCCCATACCCGCCGCCTGTGGTATCTCCGACGTGACGGTAATGGCAATGTCGGGCGGCGGCGACGCGGGCACGCCTGCCGCGTGCAACGTCACCTGCACGACTATCGTCAGGGCATCGTTGGGGCGCGCCGTCAACAGCCACGCCGCGCCAATGTCGGGCGCAATGATGCGGCACCCATGCCCCGCCACCTGCGGCGTAACCGTTGCAGTGGCACGTAGGTCGGCAAGCGGCAACGCAATCGCCGGACAGCCATACACCACGGCGTGCTCACCACACAAAATGAGCTTCGCGGGGGCAGTAGCAGTTATCGGCGGTACCGTCATCGTTGCATCAGCGCATCAGCCCAAACCGGGACGCGCACGCGCCACCGCCCGCCCTGCGCCGCTTACTCCCACTCGATAGTCGCCGGGGGCTTAGACGAAATGTCGTACACCACGCGCGTCACGCCGCGCACCTCGTTCACGATCCGGCTACTGCTGCGTGCCAGCACGTCGTAGGGCAACCGCGCCCAGTCCGCCGTCATGTAGTCCTCGGTGGTGATAGCCCGGAGCGCAACAGTATCGCCATACACGCGCCCGTCACCCATCACCCCGACACTCTGGACGGGCAGCAGCACCGCGAATGCCTGCTGTGTGCTGCGATACAGCCCCGCCGCCCGCAGTTCTGCCATGAAGATCGCATCCGCCTGCCGTAGCCGTTCCAGCCGCTCATACGTCACTGCACCCGGTATGCGGACTGCCAGCCCCGGACCGGGGAAGGGATGCCGCCACACCCAGTCTTCGGGTAGCCCCAGTTGCAGCCCCGCCTGCCGCACTTCGTCTTTAAACAGGTAGCGCAGTGGCTCAACCAGTTGCATCTGCATGTCGTCGGGCAAGCCACCCACATTGTGGTGCGACTTAATCGTCACGCCCTGCTGACGGTCGGGGGCACGGCTCTCGATTACGTCGGGGTAGAGCGTGCCCTGCGCCAGAAACGGGATCGTGCCCAGTTGCGCCGCTTCCTGCTCAAACACCCGAATAAACCGATTGCCAATACGCTTTCGTTTGGTCTCCGGGTCAGTCACCCCCGCGAGGTCAGCCAGAAACGCCTCACTCGCATTCACCGCGACCAGCGGGATGTGCAGGTGCTCGTGGAACGTCTGCACCACCTGCGCGGCTTCGTCCTGCCGCAGCAAGCCATTATCAATGAACATACACAGCAGTTGGTCGCCCACCGCCTGATGGATGATGAGAGCAGCAACCGCCGAGTCCACGCCGCCGGAGAGGGCACACAGCACCCGCTCGCCGCCCACCTGCGCCTGCACCTGCGCCACCGCTTGCGCCACAAAGCTCGCGGGCTGCCAGTCGCCCGTGCAACCACAGATCGCATACACAAAATTGTGCAGCAAGTCGCGCCCATGCTGTGTATGAACGACTTCGGGGTGAAACTGCACGCCATACCAGCCGCGTTCACGGTTGCCCGCCGCCGCAAAGGGCGTACTGTCATTGTGGGCAAGCGGCACGAAGCCGGGCGGCAGTGCTTCGATACTGTCGCCGTGGCTCATCCAGACGGGTTGGGTGGTGGGGGTGCCGCGCAACAGGTCGCGGTCGTCCAGCACATGCACCGTCGCCGGACCATATTCGGGCAGTGCCGCCACCACACGCCCACCAAGCGCGTAACACTGGATTTGCATCCCATAACAGATGCCAAGCACGGGCAGGTGATAGTCGCGCAACCATGCCGGGAACGTCGGCGCACCCGCCGCATAGACGCTGGCAGGACCGCCGGACAGAATAATGCCCCGTGGGTTGAGGGCGGCGACCTTCGCGGGGTCAACATCGTGGGGGAGCAATTCGCTATAGACCCCCAGTTCGCGCACCCGGCGCACAATCAGTTGGGCAGTCTGCGAACCAAAGTCGAGTACCGGGACACTCTCGCGCATGGTTATCCTCTAGTGCAACTAGTGCAACAGCAGGAAGCCCCGTGCGTGCCCCGGTACAGGGGAGCGTATCGGTGCGTAGCTAGTAGACCACTGGCGTGAGTGGTACGAGCTGGCGCGGGCGATACCCCCAGACCTGCGCGAGGGTGAGCGCGTGGTGGTCTTCCGGACTGTCAAACACGGCTGTATCGTAGGGAAGCGTAACTAGTTCTGTTTCGGGCAACAGGACAACAACAGAATTGTCGCCGCCGAGTTCGTTCGGTTCGTATGCGTCTGCCCGCCAGTCGTTGTACCAGTCGGTACCATTCACGAGGTAGCGGTACTGGTACGAGTGTCCGGCGGCAAGCTCAACGGTGGCGCACCACATCTTGTCGTACTGCTGCATCGGTGTGGCAGTGGGGTTCCAGCCATTGAAGTCACCCACCAAATAAACCGTGTCAGCCCAGATGCCCGCCGGCATCGAGAACGTCACACGCACATTTCCATTTTGAACTAACTCTTTTACAATCATGACGTTACTCCTTCGTAAAGTCACTATCAGACAACATTGTCTCATAACCGGGATACAACAGCTATAGTATAGCACATTCAAACGGGTATGGGAATGATAGGAATGATAGTGAAGAACCCCCCCCACAACCTCAACTATCTGGGCTTGCAGGGTTTATTTCATAGATCGTCACCCCGTCCTGCTGGAAGACCGGCGTACCCAATACGGCAAACTTGGCAAGGCTGGTCGGGTCGAATGCCTGTTGTTCTAGCCCACCCACATACACATAGCGCACATTGTACCGCTCGATCAGGGCACGCGCTTCGCTCAGGTCGGTGGTGGCATACAGCCGCTCCACGTCGCTCTGGCGCGGCGCAAGTTCGGCGCGGGCTTGCTCGTCGCCGCCGCGCCACTGCGACTGGTGCCCCACCCACCCCAGCACGGTGGGTCGCCCAGTTGCCGCCGACACGCCGCTGTAGCCCTCGCCATTATACGAGCCGCCGTTCGGTCCCACCATCTCCAGCACCACGCTACCGGGGGGCGTTTCGTCGCGCAACCAGCGCAACGCCTGCGCTTCAGCCGCGACGTTTTCGCGCGGGGTACGCCCAGCCAACCCCTCCCATGTGCCACGCTGGGCAACATCGCGGACATTGATATACGGGTAGACCAACCCGCCGAGCAGCAGCAGCAGCGTCACCCCCAGCGTCGCCACGGCAACGCCACGCCGCACCCCACCGAGGCGCGGCAGGGCATCGAGCACCCACCACACGGCAACGGCGGCACCCGTGCCCCACAGGAGCCACACCTGATAGTAAAACTTAAACACGGTATTCATACGGTTGCTGAATACGTCGCGTAGGTAGATCAGCTCAGTACCAAACAGAATGGCACACCCCATCGCAATCATCAGCAGCAACCCCACGGTAGCAGGCTGTGCCGCGTGCTGGACCGCCCGGTAGGTTGCCGCGCAACCCACCACCGCTACCGCCAGCAACGGGAAACCCGCCAGCACGCCCACGAGCAGCACCACCACTGCCGCCGCCGGACCAACCAGCACACGCACCAACCGCGACGTGCTACCGTCGGGTTGCAGGTACACAAACAACCCCAGCGGCAACACAAACAGCCCAAACATGATCAGCAACTCGTGCAGGTCGGTCTTGTCGGCAACAAACGGTGCCAGCATCGTGGTGAGCCGCCCGATCACCGGGAAGTCCACCAGTGGCTCGGCGAAGCCTACCAGCGAGCGAAAGGTAAGGTGGAACGGCAGAAACAGCCCGATCAGGGCGGCAAACGCCAGCCCGCCCGCCAGTGCGAGCCGCCGCCACGCCACCGCCACCCACCCGCCGCCTGCCCGCACCGCCACCAGCAGCAACGCGCCGCCATAGAGCAGCACATAAGTCGGCAAGTCCCAACTGTTGGTGGTGTAGAGGCTCCCAAGGATCAGCCCAGTGAGGAACAGCAAAAGCCAACCCTGCCCCCGTTGCCGAAAGTCGGGCAACGTCGGGCGCGTGAGCGTCACTAGCACCAGTGCCAGTGCCAGCACGTTAAACGGCAGTGCCATGACGTGCGGGTGCATGTCACCGAGCCAAAAACTAAAGAAGGGAAACTCGGTAATGTTGTAGATGTGACGGGGCACCCCCAGCGCAGCATCCGGCGCGGGGGCGGCATCCCACACAGCCCGCGATGCCCACCACCAGTCGAAGTCTTGCCAGCGGTCGGTGCGCTGCAATGTCTCGAACGTGTCAAAGTCGGTGGTGTGCGCGGGGTAGGGCAGGGTAATCTCGTCCGTATCGCTTGTGACCGCCTGCGACACAGCGGCAACCAGTTGCTGCCCATCGAGCGCGACCACCCGATTGTCGCCGACGATCACCTGCAACGCACCCGCCTGATTGCCCACCAGCAGCACCAACACTACCCCCAGTGCCGCCGCCGCGCCGCGTCCCCACGACCACACCGGCACAGGTTGCCCGTCGGCATGCTGCTGCACGAACAGCGTCACGAGGTTGCTTACAATGCCCGCGACACCCAGCGCGGTCAGCGCGAAGGTGCCAATCAGGGCGAGGTTATAGGCGACGGCAGGTTGTAACCCCGACAACGACGCAACCATCGCCTGCAACAGATAGCCGAAGTAGTAGTAGTTGATGCTATAGCCCGCGAGCCACGGGTCATGCGGGGGGAACACGGGGCTGTAGCGGATCGCGTTGAAGAACGCAAAGTCCATCGGGCGTTCGGTGCCCCACGGGTGCGGTCCGACAAAGCCGAGGCTGTGCCCGCGCACCCACGCCAGCGCAAGCATCGCCCCCACAAACAGCAGTTCGTAGGCGAGCACGCCACGCCAGTGCTGCCGCAGCACGCCGCGCACGGTGGCGGGCACAGCTACGAGCGGCACGCCATGCCCCCGCACCAGCATGACCGCGCCGCCCGCACCGAGCGCGAGCAGCAGCACCAACAGCAGGCTATTGCCAAACGACACCAGCCCCAGCATCGCAAGGAGCCACGCGACGTAGCCCACCAGCAGCAAGCCGAAGCTCTTGCTGAACGCATAGCCACCATCGGGAAGCCCGCGGAACAGCCACAGCGTTGTGGGCAGTGCCAGTAGCCCGAAGACTTGCAGCCACGCCCACCAGATGAATACGTCAGTTAGCATATCACGAGACTAACGAACGAACCCACTGGATAAAGTCTTTTGCCACCGATGCATTCGTATCGAAGTAGTTCCTTTGTATCGCTTGACCATACGGTAGCCCCGGCTCTTCTTGCCACGCAAGCCACGTACATATTTTCGCCTTTTGCTTTTTCGCTGGCGTAAACAACTGCTTATCCTGTACAGCAGCAAAACAATGTTCGACCTGCTGCCATAGACCACCTTGGTCATTTGATATTACCCTCAAGAAATCCTCAACAGCCCCGTCACTGTTATTATCAGGCATAATCCACACACCAATCTTTAGGCGTTTACCTGTTTCAAGTACCAAATCCCACACCTTATCATGTTGATTTTCGATGGCACCAAGTTTGCTAAGCCGATCAAGAACGCTTCGGTATGTCGCTGCAACATTATCATCAGCATCTATGACTATACCAACACTTTTGACTTCTGATGACTCAACAACAATTTTGATGCTCTGCAAGAGATGTTGTTTTCCCTCAAAAGGTTTAATAACTGTTCCTGTCGCTTTGCCACGCTCTTCTATATGACAATCTATTCCCTGCTGCTTGAGCAATTCCCGTACCACATAGGCATCATCTCGTCCTTCTACACAGATATAGCTGCGATTAGGAACCATGCTAGCGTACCTCCAAGTCCAGTTCAGCAACAGAAGCAAGGTCTTCTTCATCATACAGCACCGCAGCGATACCCTCCGGGTCGTCCTCGCGTCGCCGCAGGCTAATCAGCATACCCTCACTCTCTTCGTCAGCACAGGCAACTTGCTGGAACGAACGGACGCAGTCCCAACTATGAGTTGTAGCAAATACTTGGAGGTTAAACTTGCGGGCAATCGCAAAGACAAACCGCCACATCTCCGGCTGAACTGTATAGTGCAGACCCGTATCAATCTCATCAACGAGCAGCAACCCACCTCGTGCAGTCACTGCGGCAAGAGCAAGCCCAAACATACGCCCCATGCCATCGCCAAGGCTACGGAGCGGCACCGGCTCGGCTTTCCCCCCCCGTAATGTGACAATCGGAATGATGGGCTTACGCCATCTCAAATCAATTCGGACGCGAGTGGAAGAATACTGTCTCTCTCGCTCCCACGAGTCTCGCACAACAGCCACCGAAACGATCTTATTATTTAGCAGATGCAAGGCTTGAAGCAATTGATCAGTCAGGTTACTAGCAACCGCACGCTGATATTGTCTGTCTATCTCAGCATCTGATAGACCATCCACGGGCAGCAAAAAGCTATGTATCCTCTCCTCGCTCGCTGTAGAAAGCCTATCACTACGAGTTAAGAACCTTCGCATTTCCACAGTCTCACCATTGAGTGATAATACCCACCCACGCTCTTGTTCACCTTCATCATTACCTAGAGCAAGGCGGACAACAATGTGTCCTTTTTGCGAGGACACTTGAAACTCATATTCTCTCTCTCTGTCCATGTTCTCTTGACCGGGAACAAAGAAGAGCGAGAGGAACGCTTGAATATGCGCCTCTAGGGCATCATCTACGAACATGTCCGTCGACTCATCAGAACGCAACATGGATAGTGCAAACTCATCGCGCTGGGAGAGAATGGCCAAGAGTGCTGAGGTGTCGCGCTGGGCATAAATACGCAGTGCCTCAAGCAATGAGGTTTTGCCAACGCTGTTCTTGCCAACAATCAGGTTGACACGCCCTAGCTTTGCCACTTGAAGATGCTTGAAACAACGAAAGTTCTGGACATTAAGTGATGCAAGATGTAGATATTCTTGGCTCGCTGTCGTAACATCTCGTACTTCATCACTCATAGCACTTCCTCCATCTCATCATTCGCCACCAACTCGTCACCAGCCACCACCTGCGCCGTCACAGCATCGTCCTCCGCACGCTGCAACACCACCAGCGCAGCATCGCGGCAGCACTCTTCCTGCTGCACCGCCTCGCGGAACGCCGTCACACAGTCGCGGCTGTGGGTAGTGGCAAACACCTGCACATTGTTGCTCCGGGCAAGCCGGAAAATAAGCTGCCACACCCGCACCAACACCGAATGATGCAGGCTCCGCTCCATCTCGTCCAACAGCAGCACCCCATTGCGGGCATTCAGCAGAGCCAGCGTAATCGCCAGCACGCGCTGCGGACCGTTGCCAAGGCTCCCAATCGGGAGCGGCTCCGGCGTACCACGCTGTTGCACCAGCGGGATACGCCACACCGTCTGCCCGCCCGGCTTGATGCGCCCGTCGTGGTCTTGCGGAATGACAAGCTGCACCACATCGGGGTGGATGATCCGCAGGGCTTCGAGGACAGCCTCCTCGTCGGCAGTACCCTGAATGGCATCCCACTGCTTGCCCATGGCAGACAGTTCAGGGACTTCGACGAGGAGCGGCACACACGGTTTGGTTGTGACCGGCGGACTGTCACCACGCCCCCGGAAGAGGTCTGAGCTAAACAGGTGCGACGCAACCGCACCATCGCCCATCTGCGACCACAGCCGCAACGTTGCCTGCGGCATATCGGCGGCATCGGCGGCAGGCACCGACCGCGCCACCCGCCCCCGCTCGTTGTCACTGTCGGTGACAAACCAGCCGACCCCCAGACGCATACTGCGGCTCTCGTCATCCGGCACCCCAATACAACATTCGGCAACCGCGCCGTGCTCAATGTCCGGTCGTCCGTGAAACAGATACTTAATGCCCGCCGTTCGTTCAACCACCGTCTCACCGAGGCTATTGGTTGGCAGCAACTCCGCACGCTGCGCAAGCAGTTGCCACACCACCGTTGGTTCGCCCCGCCGCACATACAGCCACAACGCTTCGAGCAGACACGACTTGCCCACATCGTTGTTCCCCGCGATCAGGTTGGTCTGCTCCAGCCGGTCAATCCGCAGGTGCGGAAAGAGCCGGAAGCCCCGGATTTCCAGCGCGGTTAGTGCCGCCCCACTGTCGGTACTCCGCTGTACCCCCTCATCCGTCTGCTGCATACATGTCACTCCAATTCTGCCATTAACATCCGTGTTTCGCCTGCCAAAAACCCCTCAGGATCAAGCACAAGATACTGTTCAAAATAGTAGCGTGCACCACTCGTGTCACCCTGCTGCAACGCGATCCGCCCCATCCAAAAATACGGCTCTGGCACCGTATCATCGCTCCGCAGAGCCTCTTTCAGGGCAGCACTCGCTTTTTCTAGTTGCCCCGCTTCGTACAGGCTCACGGCAAGTTTGTTCCAATTGCCCGCGTTGGGCGCACGCTCCGCGATGCCACGTAACACCTGCTCAGCATCTTTGGATCGCCCTGCCTCATTGAGAATATCACCCCACAGGTGGTGCAAGCCAATATTGTCGGGGTTGGATGCGGCTGCGGTTGCCAATACATTCGCGGCATCGTCATAGCGTCCCAGCACCCGGTAGCGTTCGGCAAGCCCGAACGCTAACCCGGCATCATCGGGGAACTGGGCAACTTGCTCCTCCAATTCTAGCAGGGTTTCATCGTCTGTGCCGGGCACAACAGCCGGCTCGGCGGCGGCATCGGCAGTACCCGGCTCTGGCACAAACGACGCGGGCTGTGGCTGGCTGAAGTCGGGCGGAATGACCCCCACACGGTAGATCGTTGCGCCGGGTTCGTCATACACCATATCGAGATACCGCCCATCCATGGCAGCAAACTTCTGCAAGCCCGCCGCCGGGTACACCGCCCGCTCTATCGCCCCGACATACACATAATCAATGTTATACGCCGCCAGCAGGCGTAGCGTCGGCTCGGTGTCAGTTGCACGGTACAGTTGGTCAATGTCCTGCTCGCGCCGGGCTGCCGCCACGCCATCGCGTTGCTCATTGACATGCAGCCCACTAATCACCGTCGGGAAGCCCGTGTTCGCCGCAATACGGATACCATATGCCCGATAAAACGACGTGGGAGCCTGCACAATCACCGGGGTGCCCGTGCCGTTGACGTGCGCGTCACGTGTCAGCGTCTCATTCAGCCACGCAATCGCCGCCGCATCCGAGGCAAGGTCAATCTGCTGGGTACCCGCCCCCGGCTCACAACCACCAAAGGCGTTGCAGTCATAGCTGAACTGCCCCACCTGCAAAAATGCCAACCCGTCGAGCGTGGGCGGCAATGGCGCGAAGCGGTTAGCAACACGGCTGGCGGTGCCGACCAACGGGAACAGGGCTGCCACCAGTGCCAACCCCGCCAGCGCGGTAGTTGCCGCCGCCGGGAGCCAGCGTGCGCCGCCGCCGCCGAGCCGCCGCCCAACGGTTGCCCACACCTGCCAGAAGACGGGCAACGTCGCCGCCGCCGCCAGTGCCAGCAGCAACCAGATGTGCAACCCAAACTTAAAGACCGTATTCATGCGATACCAGTCGGTGCCCGCAAGATGGTCACGGATATACACCGTGTCCACGCCCAGCGCAACCAGCCACCCCACCAGTGCCAGCAGCAACGGGAACCACACCGCCACCGCCGTGCCGCGCCACAGCACCAGCACCACACACGCACTGATCAGCACCGCGAGCCACAGTTGCAGCGCAACGGCAGGCACCGCCAGCGTCAGCAGCAGCAGCAAGCCCGGCAGCACCGCGCCCACCATCAAGGCGGGCACGCGCCCGCGTACCACGCCGCGCCACGCCACCACGAACCGCGCCAGCAAGCCGAAGATCACGGGGAGCAGCACCGCAAGAAATAGCCCGTACAGCAGCACAAAGTCGTGTGGGCGGGTCGGTGTTTCCACCAGCCCCACCCCGCGCACCATCGGGTAGAACATGTCGAAGAAGGGGCTGAACAGCAGCAAGCCCCCCGCGCCCATCGCCGCCGCCAGTGCCCCATACTGCACCAACGTCAACCATGGCACACTGTCCGGGCTACGGTGCCACGCCACGACCAGCAACGTCAGCCCCAGCAGCAAGCCATACGTCGGGAAGTCCCACGAATTGGTCGTTGCCAGCGTGCCCAGCAGCAACGCCCCAGCAACCGCCCACAGCCGCAACGGTTGCCCACCGCGTGCGCCACTCATCGCCACCTGCAAGGCAAGTGCCGCCGCCAGCAGTGCCAGTGGCAGCGCAATAACATGCGGGTGCAGGTCGCCATAGAGGAACGACCAGAAGGGAAACTCGTTGATGGTAAACTCGATCACGCGGCTCGGTCCGATGTACCAATCACCCAGCGCGGCACCCATGTCGGCAAGGTTGCCCTGCTGCACCTGTGCCAGTACGGGCGCACCCCCCTGCGACCAACCTGCGGGCACAACCGCCGCGAAGTTGCCAAGCACCCCGACCGCCACAGCACCAACAATACCGAGCAGCACGCGCCCGCTCATCTGGCGCACCAGCAGGTATGCCCCGCTCACCAGTAGCGCAAACAGCGTCGGCACCGCGAGGTTGTAGGCAACGGCGGGCGCGATCCCGGTGAGGCGCATGGGCAACGTCACGAGGTACAAGCCATAGTAGTAGTAGTTGATGTAACCATCGCTGAAGAACGGGTCGTAAGGCGGCATAACGGCACTGCGGAGAATCGCGTTGATGAAGCCCAGTTCCATCGGCTTTTCGCCGCCCCAGACCGGATGCCACAGGTCGGGGTTGAGCGCACGGATACCCACAAACAGCAGCACCGCGCCAGTGAACAGCCCCTCGACCAGCGCAACCGCCCGCCACCGCGCCCGCAGGTGCGCCACAAGCCAGCGTGCCCCCTGCACCACACTCGCGGTGCCGTGCTGCTGCCAGCCCAGCCACGCCAGCAAGCCCACGTTGAGCAGCACCACCACCACCGCGCCTGCCAGCACACCATAGCCGTCGTAGTGCCATAGGCGCAGGCTGGTGGGCAACCACACCGCATAGCCCAGCAACAGCCAGCCCCACAACCGCGCCCAGCCCCAGCCACCGTCGTGCCAGCCGCCAAACAGCAACACCGCGAGCGGCACACCCAGCAACGCAATGCCATACCACACCAGTAGCCACAGCAACACGGCAAGGACATGGTTGGCAGTCGCCGCGCTATTCCACGCATAGTCAGCCACAATCGGTAGCTCTTGCACGGGCACGTCCAGCACCAACGCGGGAATAGTCGCGTGCGTCGGTGCCACAACGGGGGTGTCCGCCGTAGCAATAGAGGACGCACCAGCCTCTGTCACGCCGTGATCTGTCACGCCGTGGTCTGTCACGCGGTAGATCGTGGTTAGCCCGTCGCCGCTCTGGTAGACGGGCGCAAGGTAGCCGCCTGCCTCCATCAGGTCAAACTTGGTGATGCCGTCCGGCGTGAACACAGCGCGTTCCAGTGCACCCACATACACATACGCAATGCCATACTGGTGCAGCAGGTCACGCGCCGCAAGCGGGTCGGTGGTGTCATAGATCGTGCGGATGGTATCCTGTCGGTTGGCGATCACTTCATTGCTCTGAGCGGCGGTGCGCTGCTGTATCTGGTGCCACTCCCAGCCGAGCAGCGTGGGCAAGCCGGTATGAATTGCCACCCGCCCGCCCCAGCGATACGCCGGCAGGTGCGCCTCAAGCACAACCGGTCTGCCGTCTACATGTTCGCGTAGCCACGCTATCGCCGCCGCGTCATCGGCGAGGCGAAACACCTGCCCGTTCTCGCTCGTCTCAACCAACGGCATATAGGCAGTACCATCCAGCGTGCGCGGCAGGTCAGGCATGAAGCGGTCGGCAATCCGTGCCGGGGTCGCAGTCAACGGGTAGACCAGCCCCGCCAGCAGCAGCACCGCCGCTGTTGCTCGCCATACCCACGACAGCACACGGCTTGGGGGTGGCAGGGCGGCACACACGCGCCACGCCCACGGCAATGTAACCGCCGCCGCCAGCGCGAACAGCAGCCAGCTATGCAACCCAAACTTGAATACGGTATTCATGCGCCCAATGTCACCGCGCACCACCAGATACTCCACCCCCACCAGCAGCGCAAGCGCAGTGCTGCCCCACAGCACGGGCAGCAGTCGCCGGGGTGCCAGCCGCCGCGCCACATACAACAACCCCACCGCCGCGATGAGGAGCGGCAGCAGCAGCAGTGGCGCACTCATGGTAGGCTGCGTGCTTGCCAACAGCGCGATCACCCCGCATGCCAGCGCGATACCTGCCACTACCGCGCCACCAGTTGCCTGCCAACCACGCACCCCCGGCACCCGTAGCCACAGCAACGCCCCGCCGCCAACCAACACCAGCAACCAGAAGCCATAAATCTGCACCACACTCCACAGCGGCGAACGCGCTGCGTTGGCGACCTGCATCAGCGTGCCGCTCGCCTGTCCCTCAATCCACAGGTCAACGCCACTGGACTCGGTGGCAAAGTGGCTGACAAACGGATGGAACAGGACGTTGCCCAGCAGCAGCACCACCGCCACCTGCACCAGCCAAACCCCAACCTGCCGTGCCACCAGCAGCACCGCCTCGCGTTGGCGGGCGGGGGCGGGGGCGGGCAACTGCTGCCACGCCCGGCGTGCTGCCCACCACGCCAACAGTGCCAGCGTCGCCACGATCAGCCCACCGAACGTGGGGTAGTCCCATGTGTTGGTGGCACGCAACGCACCCAGCAGCAACCCTAGCAACGGCAGCAGCAACAGATAGGGTGCCCACGGCGCGGGCAGGCGGGGCACGCGCACCAGTGCCACCAGCACGCCCACCACCGCGAGCGACAGCGGCATGACCATCATGTGGGCATGCAGGTCGGCAAACAAGAACGTAAAGAACGGAAACTCGTTGACCGTGCCCTCGATGATGCGCGTAGCATCCCAGAACGCCCACTCTGGGCGACCCGCGTTGTTGGCGGCATAGCCATTGACGAACCACACCGCCTGTACGAGACTGCCCAGCAGCACGGTAAACAGGGGAGCCAACCCCGCCGCCAACAGTGCCCGCTGCTCAATGCGACGCATGGCTGGACGTTCGCGGGACGTGCCCCGGTAGCGCGGTGCCAGCAGGTTGTACACAATGCCCCACGCCCCCAGCGCAGTCAGGGCAAACAGGCTGACCACCGCGAGGTTGTAGCCCACCGCCGCCGTTATGCCCGTCAGGTGGACGAGCGCACCCACCAGCACAAAGCCGAAGTAGTAGTAGTTGATATAGCCCCCAGCGAACCACGGGTCATACGGCGGGAAGGCGGGGCTGTTCAGTACCGCGTTGAGGTAGGCAAAGTCCATCGGCTTTTCGCCGCCGCGTGCCGGGTGCCACAGGTCGGGGTTGAGCCAACGCACCACCAGCAATGCCACGAACGCGCCAAGGTAGATGCCCTGCGCCCACAGCAACGACTGCCGCCGCGTGCGGGCAAACGCCAGCAACTCGTGGCGCGACAGCCACGCCACCCCGCCACCCAGCAGCAGGAGCGGCGCGGCACACAGCCACACCGTCAGCGGCGTGAAGGGGAGCCAGTGCAGACTGCCCGCCAGCCACGCAGTGTATGCCACTAGCAGCAACCCGATGATGCGTGCCAGACTGAAGCCGCGATCCGGGAGCCACGGCACTAGATGGAAGAACAGCGCAAACGCCGCCAAGCCAATGGCTTCGAGCACGAAAAACCACACAAACGGTGCTAGCCAGTCGCTACTGACAATGCGCTGCCACGCCGAGGGCGGCGCGTTGGTGGCGGCTTGCTGGTAGCTCTCCCATGCGCTGGTCGTCAGGCGCAAGGCGGTGGGGGCGCGGTCTGCCACCGCCACGGGCGACTTGAAGACCTCGCCCCAGTTCGTCGGCTCGGTGATCAGTTCCTCGGCACGCTCCCGCGAATAGGCAGGCGTTTTCGCCAAGATGTGTACCCGTGGGTGGTCGTACACACTAAAGGCTTCTTCGGCGGTATAGTCGGGGATCGGCACCCCCAACAGCGACGGGTATGACGTAAACTCGGCGACTAACTCGAAGCCCAATGCACCGCTAAACAGGTGGTGGTAATAGCGCATGGTGGCGGGGTAGCGCATCGGTAGCCGTTGCGTCGAGTCGTACACCCGGTTGCTGGTGATGGTAATGTAGTCGGCTTCGTCCAGCTTATCAAGAATGCCCAACTCGCCGCCTTCGCCAAAGAACGAGCGCGGGTCATTCTCGCTATAGGGTGCAATGTCAATGCCCTGATAGACCGTACCGAAGAGGTAGTTACCCGTCACTTGCAGCGGCAACGGGTCGTCCCACACCTCCGAGGCAATTGTCGCGCCGGGTGGGATGTTCTCAGCTGCCCAGTGTGCCGCCGCCACCCGCGAATGATCGCGGGTGTAGATGCGCGTGAACGACCACGCCCACAGCACCGTCAGCAGCACCACCACCACCGGGAGTGCCCGCAGCAACCACCGCCCCGCCCGTTGCCACCGCTGCATCGTCAAGCGGGCGGGAGCGGGAGCGGGGGCAGGTGCGAGTGTGGGTGCGGGTGCGCCGCGCTCCCACGCCGCAACCAGCAACCACGCCGCCAGTACCGTCAGTGCGCCATAGATCGGCAGCATGTAGCGCATCGTCGAGGCAAACTGCCCACCCTGCCACGCAAAGTAAAACGCGACCCAGAACCACAGCACAAACGGCGCGAGGGTCTGCGCCGCCCGCTGCGCCCGCACCATCTGCCCAGCACGACGGACGAGCAGCACCCCCGCGGTTGCCCACGCTGCCCACGCGGTGATACCGAGCGCGGGACCCATGCCCCACAGCACAATGTTCTGCCACGGGAAGAGGTATGCCGTGCGATTGACCCACTGCTGCGACGGCGGGAAGTCATCTACGCCTGTCACGAGCCGTTGCACCGAGCGCATATTGTCGAGGAAGCGCGGCGACGGGCGCACGTCGAAGAAGCCCGCGCCCTGCAACGGGCTATCACTGACGGCGAACACGTCGCCATTGGCAGACAGGGGCGGCGAGTCAGGCTGCGAGCCAACAAAGGCATACGGGTGCGCTACGCGGAACACCAGTAGCGCAAGCACACCCGCCAGCACCAACAACGGAAAGGCGTGTAGCCACCACTGCGCCCACAACGACGGCGTACCGGGCGGCGGCGTGCCATCGGGGTATTGCCGCCGCCAACGGGTGATGCCGCCCAAAATTGCCGCCACCACCGCCACCACGCCCAATGCCGCCAGCGTGATACGGTTGGCAGTTGCCATGCCCACGCCAAAGCCGAGCAACAGATACCAGCCGACCCCACCGCCGCGTGCCACCTGCACCCCGCCATACAGCGTGAGCAGGGCAAAGAACGTCGAGAAGATCGGGTCAACATAGAAATGCGACTGCTGAATAGCCGTGACGGTCACGGCAGCCAGCAACGCCGCCAGCAGACCCTCGCGCCAACCAAACAGTGCCCGCCCGATCAGCGCAATGACCACCAGCGACGCGAGATCGAACAGTGCCACCAGCCAGCGACCCACCACCTGTATCTCACCATACACCGTCAGGTTTTTGCCGTCCGGGTTGAGCAACTGGGGCAGCACCGGCACCCGTGGCAGGCTGTGCTCTACGTTGGCGATCATACCGTCGCCGTCCGCGTCGGGCAAGCCGGTGGTATTCTCCACCTCGGCGGGCAGCAGGTCAGGCGGGGTCAGGCTGACCGCAACCAGCCGCGTGAGCAACATAGGAAAGGTGCCATACACAAAAAAGGTTTTGCCCACATTGCGCGGGTTGCTGGGCGCACGACTGGCATCAAGATAGTCGGAAAAACGAGCGGGGAGCCGTACCGTGCTCGACACTTCCGTGAAGAAGCGTTCGTCGGGGTGCAACAGTTGCCCGCCGTCCCAATCGGCGAGGCGCATGGTACGGAAATAGCCACCCAGCACCACAACAACAAGCAGCAGCACCCAGAAGACCCGGCGGGTACGCCACCACGGCTGCACCACTGCGCGGGCGAGAGCGGGGGCGGTGATAGCGGGGTCACCAGCATTCGATGGCAACGGTTCAGCCGTCGCAGGTTGGGCAGGCGTTCCAGATTTCATTACGCTTGTATTATACTTGCCTGACCCGCTAGCGGCAAACCCTCCCCGTGCTCCTGCTACCCGCTTGGCGTGCCCCGCCCGCAACCGCACGACACAGGGCACCAGCGATGCCGACAAGGGGGGCACCCATGCCCATGGTATAATCCTTTATGAAAGCATTGCGCCCAAACAATAACATGTAACTCGCCCGGTATTCGCGTGTAACTATCTGTTTTATAGTAACAAAGGAGGATGACAAATGGCTTTTGAATTGCCGACGCTACCGTATGCCTATGATGCTCTTGAACCGCATATTGACGCGCAAACAATGACGATCCACCACACCAAGCATCACAACGCATACCTAACGAAACTGAACGCTGCGTTGGAGTCGCACCCTGAGTTGGCGAACAAGACGATTGAAGAGATTCTGGGCGACCTCGACGCGGTGCCAGAAAGTATTCGGACAGCAATCCGCAATCAGGGCGGCGGCTACGCCAACCACAACCTGTTCTGGGAAGTGATGGCACCCAACGCCGGGGGCGCACCGACTGGCGACCTCGCAACCGCCATTGACGGCACGTTCGGTAGTTTCGCTGCGTTCAAGGAACAGTTCGCCGCCGCCGCCGCCGGGCAGTTTGGCAGTGGCTGGGCGTGGCTCGTCACCGACAGCACGGGCACGCTCACCATCATGGCTCTGCCCAACCAAGACAGCCCGCTTTCGCACGGCAAAACGCCCATCCTCGGCATTGATGTTTGGGAACATGCCTACTATCTGAACTATCAGAATCGGCGACCCGACTATGTCGCAGCTTGGTGGAATGTTGTCAACTGGAACCGTGTCGCTGAATTGTACACCGCCGCTCGTGGCTAGCACGCACACGCGACAGAACTAGTTGCACATCGCCCCTAGCACTCTCAGTGAAGCCAGTCAATCTGGCGATGGCTTGGTGGTTTCTTTAGAACAAGCGTAAGGAGCGTATCGTAATGACCGCTGAATGGACTAAGCAGACGGAAGAAATGGTCAAAAACTGGACGGGCATGCAGCAGAAAATGATGGAAAGCATGTTCGGCATGATGGGCATGAGCAGCATGGGCGAAAACACGGGTGACATGTGGAATCGCTCGGTGGACACGTGGCACGAAACCGTCAAGTCGGCAATTGAAAATCAAGCAGCTATGGCAAAGTTCTTCGCCGACAGCTACAAGTCCATGCCGGGTGTCACGCCACAACTCGCCGACATGGCAAACCGTGGTGCTGACATGACCCGCAACTGGACGGAAGCTCAGATGAAGCTGGTCTCGACATGGTTCGAAGCTGTTAAGTCGTCGGACCCCTCGACGATGATGAAGAACATGAACCCCGAAGAGATGATGAAGATGATGCAGACTTGGCAGGACGCATCGCAGAAGATGATGGAAACCCAGATCGAAATGATGCGTGCGATGACCGGTGGCATGCAGCAGACGATGCAGGGCGCAATGGACACCACCGAGCAGAAGTAACCTGCCCGGCTCTCCGGAGCATGCCCTACGACAGCCCCTTGCCGCCGTTGCTGGCAGCAGGGGGCTATCTGTTCACTGGCTCTTCGCCGGGGCTTCGGTACTGGTGCCCGCCGTCACGGGCGGCGTGAGCACAGCAGCAGTTGGCTTCCCCCCCGCCGCACTATTCGCAACAAATATACCGCCGAGCACCAACCCCAGCCCCACCACCGTGTGTACCCCAATTGGCTCACCGAGCAAGAGCCACGCAAACACCAGCGCGAAGATAGGCACCAGATAGGTTGTCATGATCGTGCGCGGTGCGCCCAGAATGTCCAGTGCAGTATAGAAAATCAGGTAGGCGATCACGGTGCCGAACAGGGTCAACCCCAGTAGCCCCAGCACCGCTGTGAGGGGCGGCAGAGCACGCGGTAGCCCACCATCTACCAGCAGCACCAGTGGCAGTAGCACACCCGACCCCACGATCAGGGTACCCGATGCCGAGACCATCGGCGGTACCCCACGAAATGCCTGCCGACTGAAGATGGCAGCCACGGCATAGCACATCGCGGAGCCAAGCACCGCCAGCAACGCAAGGCTGTTGCCGACCACGAGGTCAAGGTTGAAGATATTCACGGCTGTTGCCACCCCCACGAAGCCCATGACTACGCCCATCGAACGCGCCCAGCCGAGTTGCTCCTCACGCGACCAGACGAGTGTCAGGAGCGTGGTAAAGATCGGTGTCATGCCAATCAAGATTGCTGTTAAGCCGCTACTGATATACTGCTCGCCCCACGCAATCAGCGTCCACGGGATCGCCATGCCGATCACACCCACCACCAGCAAGTCACGCCATGCGCGGCGGGTGGTGGGCAGGCGCATCCCACGGCTGTACAGAATTGCGTTCATCAAGATCGCCGCCACCCCCAACCGCAACGCGATCATCGTGATCGGGGTGAACCCCTCTAGTGCCAGCTTAATCAAGGGGAACGACAACCCCCAGATGGCACCGAGGAACACGACCCCCAGCAACGCCCAATGTTCTTTTTGCATGCCACCCTTCCTGCTGTGGTTGGTTTATGCCCGGTACGGTTCGACCCGCACCAGATTACTGTGAAACGTGCTCTGTCCTGCCAAGTCAGCCAGCGCGTCAGAAGTTAGCCAATTGACATTCCGCCCGGCGGCGGCATGCTGCGCCCAGTGCCCCTTGGGTGCCACTGCCACGCCCTGCCGCACGCCATCGGTGACAAATGCCTGTAGCACGCACCACCCGCGCCCATTCGCTACTTTCACGGCTTGCCCATGCGTGATGCCGCGTGCGGCGGCATCGGTCGGGTGCAACTCGATGCACGGCGCACCCTCTTTGTGGCGCAGGCTCGCCTGATTGCCAAGGCTCCCGCTCACGAAATGGTGCGGCGCACCCGTCAGCAACACCAGTTGGTCAGTCTCGCCGCCTGCTGACGCAAACTCGGCAGGTGGCGTGTACGCGGGCAGCGGGTCAAGTCCCTCTTTCGCCAGCACACCACAGTACAGTTCTACCTTACCACTGCCTGTCGGGAACACCCCATCAGCGAACGGCACAAAGTCGTCGGGGAGGCTGTAGCGTATGTTCCCCTCCGCCTTCAGCCGTTCAAGCGTGATACCTGCCAGTGCGCGGCGCGTCATCGCGTTGCCACGCTCGCGGGTGCCATCAAGCACCTCGCGCAGCAGGTCGTCTACGTCGTGCTGCAACCACTCCTCGTGGTAGCCCATACCCGCCGCCAGCAGGCGCATCACGTCCCAGTTGCTCTTGCTCTCACCGAGCGGCGGCACGGCGGGGGCGTTGTAGGCAATGTACAGGTGCCCGTATGCCTTGTGAATGTCGGCGTGCTCCAGCTGACTAGTGGCGGGCAGCACAAGGTCAGCATACTGTGCCGTATCCGTCATAAACAGGTCGTGGACAACCGTAAACAAGTCATCGCGCTGCAAGCCCGCCACTATCTGCCCCGCGTTCGGCGAGCTAGTGACGGGGTTGGCGTTGAACACAAACAGCGACATAATCGGCGGCTCCTGCACCTCGCCCAGCAACGCCGCCCCCAAACGGTTCATGTTGACCATGCGCGGCACGGGGGGGCATTCGTCTATGTGGGCAAGGGCTTTGCCGTCCCACAGCACATAGCCGCTCGTGCTATACGCCAACCCGCCGCCGCGCACGCCATACTGCCCCACCAGTGCGGGCAGGCACGCAATCGCCCGGATCGTCTGACCGCCGTTGCCATGCCGTTGCAGCCCATCGGCAATCTTGATCAGGGCGGGCGTGGTGCTGCCATATGCCCGCGCCAGTTCCCGGATGGTATCAGCGGGCACGCCCGTGATGTCCGCGACCCGTGCGGGCGGGTATTCCGCGATGCGCTCGCGCAGTGCCGCCCAGCCGACGGTATGCGCCACCAGCCACGCCTCGGCGTGTAGCCCCTCATCCACCAGCACATACATCATCCCAAGCGCAAGTGCCGCATCGGTGGCAGGCTTGATCGCAATGTGCTGGTCGGCACTGCGGGCGGTCTTGGTGCGACGCGGGTCAATCACCACGACATGACACCCGGCTTGCTGGGCTTCGCGCACGAGCGGCATAAAGTGCGGGCTGGTGCTGACTGGGTTGTGACCCCAGAGAATAACCAGCTTGCTGTGGCGCACGTCTTCGGGCTGCATAGACCACCGCGCCCCCAGTGTGGCACTCACGGCGCGTTCAGCCGCCGCCCCGCAGACACTCCGCTCTAGCCCGCTCGCGCCCATGCGCGTCCACAGCCTATACTGGCAGGCGGCGTTCTGGGCGACCCCCAGCGTGCCACTGTACGAGTAGGGCAGGATCGCCGCCGCGCCGTGGGTAGCAATAAGCTGTTGCCAGCGCATGGTGATTTCGGCAATGGCAGCATCCCAACTGATCCGCTCCCATGTGCCGCTCCCCTTCGCGCCCACGCGCCGCATGGGGTATGCGAGCCGCTCCGGGTGGTACACCCGCTCTAGGTAGGGGCGCACCTTGGCGCACAGCCAGCCCTGCGTATAGGGGTGCTGCGGGTCTGCCGTGAACGCCACCGCCCGCCCATCCTGCACCGTAGTGATCGTCGCGCATGTATCGGGGCAATCGTGGGGGCACGCCCCGCGTACCTGTATGCTGTTCGGTTCCATCATTCCCGCACTCACTTTCTCGTTTTCTCGCTAGGGAGCACCCTCTGTGGCTTTTATAGCTGTAGGGAGCATCCTGCATGCACGAGGCACCCTCCACCAAAAACCCACAGGCGGACAGAACTGCTGCTCTGCCCGCCTGCGATATGGTTGATACTCGTGGAACGTATCTGCGTATCAGAGCAACGGCTGTAAGGTGCGCCCCAGACGGGCAACCCCCTCGTCAATTTCGGCGGGCGACGGCAACGAGAAGTTGAGCCGTGCCGCATTGTGTCCCCCACCCATAGCATACAGTGCCGACCCCGGCACAAAGGCGACATCGTTGGCGATTGCCGCATGGAAGAGCGTGGTTGCGTCTACGTGTGCGGGGAATTGCAGCCACACGAACATGCCGCCGTCGGGCATGTTCCACGTCACGCCCGACGGCATGTTCCGTGCGAGTGCCGCCAGCATTGCGTCGCGCCGCACGCGGTACAGGTCACGCACCCGTGGGACGTGCTCCTCAAGCAACCCGCTACGCCCTGCTTCGTACACCGTTGCCTGCCCCAATGCCGAGGTGTGCAAGTCAAGCCCCTGCTTCACCTGTGCCAGTTTGTCGAGGAGCATGGCGGGAGCCATAATCCAGCCGAGGCGCAACCCCGGCGCGAGGATTTTCGAGAAGCTACTGATATGCACCACCGTACTCAGTTCGCCGTTCACCTCCACGTCAATGGCAGCGAGCGGCGCGGGGCGTTCGTCGCCGTAGTACAGTTCACCGTAGGCATCGTCCTCGACGATGGGCAAACCGTAATGCGCCGCCAAGTTCACCAGTGCGTAGCGGCGTTCGGGCGCAAGCGTGATACCGGTTGGGTTCTGGAAAGTCGGCATCAGGTAGAGGAAGCGCGGGCGCACCCCATCGGTGAGCATGTTCGCCAGCACATCCACGCGCATGCCGCGCTCATCGAGTGGCACCGTGACATACGAGGGCGCAAGCGTTTGCCACGCCTGCAACGCACCCAGATAGGTCGGGTCTTCGACCACCACCTGATCCCCCGGCTCGATCATCAGCCGCCCAATCAAGTCAAGGGCTTGCTGCGACCCAGCGGTGATCATGACCTCGTTCAGGTTGGTATGAATACCGACCTGTGCCGAGCGTTCACGCACAAACTCGCGGAGCGGCGTGTAGCCCTCGGTCGGTCCGTACTGCAAGGCGGCAAGTGGGTCACGCGCCATAATACGCGCGGATGCCTCTTGAAGGGCTTGCGCCGGGAAACATTCCGGGGCAGGCAGACCACCCGCGAACGAGATCAACCCCTGCTTCTGCGTCAACTGTAGCAACTCACGGATGATCGAGCTACGTACCGGCTTCTGGCAACGGGCAAGGGCATCTTGCCACGTCCGACTGCTCACCACTGTCATTCCACGCTCTCCTGCAAGACGACATCGGGGTAGCGACACGGCTACCGTTAAGCGAATCCTGTGATCGGCACGTCCACACCCGGCAAACGTCGCCCGTGACACACGGTGACGCGGCAGGTTTGCCAACCGGGGCAATGCGAGGTACCGCAACGGCTACCACCAAGCTATGAGGTACTGCCTAGGTTGCTGTGTGGTTGCAGGTGCGTGCATTCGCATTACCAAGCATGGCAAACCGATCAGCAGACCGATCAGCAGACCGATCAAGCATGCCACTCAACGCATACCTGCAAACCATGTGAAAAATTATAGCATGTCTTCTATGCAGAGTAAACAAGCAATTTTGCACCCAATTGGATTGTTTGTACAGCAGCGACGACCCACCCGTGCGTATTGGGCACACCGCGCCGGGGCAGCAAAAACGTGCGTGGTATAATACATAATACGGCTTCTCTACAGAGCGTAGTTCATCGGTCATCTATGGGGCGTATTGCCATGGGAAGTACCCAACCGACACCGTTCAATGACGTGCAACAGGCACTCGCCCACCTGCGAGCCATTGAGGCGTTGCTGCCCGATCACCCGATGAGCGTCGAGACCCTGCCCATTACCAACATCCGCCCCAATCCCTTTCAGGCACGCGCCCCCTACACGACCATCGAGCATCTGGCGGCTGCACTCAAGGCACGCGACGTGAGCATTGCCTTCTATGTGCGCCCCGACCCATCGGCGGCAGAGATGTTCCAGTTGATGTGTGGGCAACGCTGGCTGGCAGCCGCGCACGCCGCCCATCTCCAGCGCGTCACCTGTGGCATTGCCGACTACAGCGACGAGGAACTCCTCGAAATGGGGTTGCTCGAAAACCTCAAACTCAGCATCCTCGACCCGCGCGAAGCCACCTTCGCGCTCCGCACACTCCTAGCACAGGGCAAGCACACCACCACCAGCCTCGCGCAGCACCTCAACACGAGCGAAGAGCAACTCCGGCAGCAGGTCGGTCTGGCAGCCCAGCCTCAGCCCCGCCCGCTACATAAAGCCCCCGCCGTGAGCACAACACCGCCCGTGCTCGCCGATGTCAACCGCGACCTGCAAACGATCCGCGCTATCCTTGCCCACTGGCAGAGCAACAACGGGTACTCGCAGAGCGAACAACGCCGCATTACCATTGCGCTCGAAATGCTCCTAAACGATCTGCGGCAGATGTACAGCGAGCGCGTCGAGCCGTCACCCTAGTCACCCCACCACTGGTTGCTACTCGTCACCACCGCGTACAATGACCGGGGCATCGCCGGGCGTTGCTGTCAGCGTGGGCGTTGCCGTCGGCATTGCCGTGGGCGTTGCCGTTGTCGTCGGCGTGGGCGTTGCCGTTGTCGTCGGCGTGGGCGTTGCCGTTGTCGTCGGCGTGGGCGTTGCCGTCGGCAGCGCGGCGGTTGCCGTCGGCGGGTTATCCATCCGTGCGCCGCCCGTCAGCCGGATAATCTCCGGCTTGAAGGCACCCGTTGGTTCGGGGGAGGGGCTGGGCGCACGCGCAGGTGCAGCAGGCACCGCCGACGCAACAATATCCGCTGGGATGGGCGCACGCGCGGTGGGCGTGGGTGCGCTGGCTACCGCCGCCGTTGGCAGGGGCGAGGGCGTAGCGGTAGGCTGTTGTGGCACGGTCTGCTCGCCGCGCGGACGGGGCGTAATCTGCTCAAGCTCATCGTCAACCACCGTGGGCGTAAGGCGCGTCAGGTCGGACGGCGGTGTGGTCGGCGTGGCGCGTTCACGGGCGGCATCGGTATCAGCCACCCCAGCAGTAACAACTGCACTAGGGGTCGCTGCGGGTGGGGCATCTGGCGTAAGCGGCACACGCTCTTGCGCGAGGTGCTCGCGGAACCATGCCAGTTGCTCTTGGGCGGCGCGTGCCTGACTAGCGGGCGACTGTAAGCCGTGCCCCTCATCTACGAAGCGCACGAGACGCACGGGCGTACCCTGCTGGGCAATCTCACCATAGAACGTTTCCACGACCCCTAGCGGCAGAAAGTCGCGGGTGCCGTGAAAGAACAGGGTGGGGGTCTGCACATCGGCAGCATGGAACCCCGGCGACACGCGCAGGTATGTTTCCGGGGCAGTCGTGGGCGAAGCACCGGTCAGGTATGCCATCAACGGCGTGAAGCCGGTCTGCCATTCCGTAATCATGTCGAGCAACGAACACTGCGGGTTCGCGGCGGCATAGCTCTGGGGGTGGCGCACGGCACTCTGGCTGGCAAAGTAGCCGCCATACGAGCAACCACTAATCCCGACCTGCTGCGGTGCTGCGATACCGCGCTCGTTGAGCTGTGCCACCACCTCTGCCGCCTCGTTGATGTCAAGGCTCCCGAAGTTGTCGCCGTCGGCAAGCTGGGTGTAAAATGCAGCCCCCCACCCCTCGCGCCCCGGCAGGGGCAACACCAGCACACTGATGCCCAAGTTGGGCAGCAACGTCGCCGGACTCTCAACGCGGGTGCTCCATGTATCAATCATCGGGATGCCCGGTCCGCCCTCCTGCCAGACGACAAGCGGCACATCTTGCGGCGGGAACGGCTGCGTGGCAGGCTGCACAAGGTAGCCCCGCCGCACGGCACCACTGCCCAGCGTAAAGGTGAGCGGGTTGACCTGCACCCGGCTCGCGCGGGCGGCGGCGGTGTTCTCAAAGGTCAAGCCGAATAACTCGCTACCGTCGAAGTTGAGGCGGTAGAGTTCGGGCGGTGTCTGCAACGACGAATAGGCGAACACCACCTGCCGCGTTGCACGGGTAACGAGTACCTGCGTATAGTCGCCCGACTGCGGCGACAGGTCGCGGAACTCGCCCGATACCCAGTTGTAGAGGAAGATACGGCGACTCATGCCGAATACGCTATTGATAATCACCTCGTCCGGGGATGCAAACTGGGCAGTCGTGGTGTTGGGTGCGCTCACTTCGGGCACATCGAACGTCCCGACCACCGCGCCGTCAGCGGCAGCATAGAAGCGCAGGTAGCTACTCGCCGGGTAGCTGTAGATGGGGAACGTGCGCCCCGCCAGCACTGCCGGGCGCAGCATCCGCGCCATCAGCGTGCCCCCATCGGGCGACCACGCCACCCCACCAAAGGTATGCCCCGTGGGGTCAGCGGCGGCGGCGTAAGTTACAGGGTACGGCTCGCCGTCCACGAAGGTGAATGTATCGAGCACGTTGCCCTGCAACAGTGGGTTGCTGGCGGGCGGCACCTGCCCCAGTGCATCCTGTGTCACCACATCTATCAGCGACGAGTCGCCCCGGAACTGCGGGCTAACGCTATCACGCACCCACGCAAGGCGGCTCCCGTCGGGCGACCACACCGGGGCACCGCGCAACCCACTGCCCGCCGGCAAGGTCGTCAGGGGCACCGTGCGCCCACTCACAAGATCGTACACGGCAAGATCAATATCGTTGCTCGCCACTTGGAGGCTGGTGGTTGCGGCAGGGGTTGCCTGCCAGCGTTGCGCCCCGGTGGTGGCATCGGTGGCGGGCAACGCTGGTGCGGCAGGGCTACCCGGCACCAGCGGCACCGTTATGTCAAACGGGTCGAAGTCGGGCACCGGCAGCAAGCCGTCGGGGTTGCTCGCCACCAGCACCCGCGACCCATTCGGGGCAAGGCTGATCGGCGCACCGGGCAGGGCGGCAAGCGGCTCCGTCTTCAGCTTGCCCGTATCCCGCGCCAGCAGAGCCACCACCGGTGCGCCCTGCTCAAGTGCAACCAAGACAGCCGTGTTGGCATCGCGCCAGCCAACATTCGAGAGCGGGAACAGCCGGTTCACCGCATTCTCAACCGGGGTCAGCGTCCCATCCTGAATATTGAGAAACGCCAGCACCGGGCGGCTCCCCATTGCGTCATCAGGCACCGCAAGTTCGACAAACACACTTTGGTCATCGGGGCTGATAGGGCTACGAAATGTATAGCGCGTCACTTGCTGGAGGGTGCGAATAAACGCGGTTTCACTCGTATCATCGCGTGCCAGTGGCGGCAACGGCGCAGGTTGCACCGTGACAACATCGGCGGCGACTGGCACCCCCCCAAACGCGAGGGCAAGCACGAGCGCAGGCAGCAACAATAGCGACAGGCGGCGTATGGCACACCTTCCTTCCTCGCCGGGTCATCCGACGGTACAAGACCAGTAAGTTACTGCGATTATACCACAGGGCTAACGAGGGAACACGAGTACCTCAAGACAATGCACAGTCAGATTTGACCGCCCACCGCTAGAATCCAAATGAGGATTTGACCCCGCTTTTATAGCACATACCACGCACACCATCCGGCGTTACGCGGTCAACGTCGTCAATGTCGTCAATGCCAATGGGCTGCACCTCAGCCCCGCATTGCCCCTATGCTACCGTTGCACCACACATCACGCCCCCAAGCCCGCCACTGACCAGACCTTGATCAAGCCGTTGCCCAGCCCTGCAACCAGCAACGTGCCATCGGGCGAGAATGTGACCCACGCCCCCGACGACTGCGGCTCAAGCACTAGCACCAGTTCGCCGCTCGTCAGGTCGCGCACCTGTACCGTCTCGTCCTCGGCACCTGTGGCAAGCAGTGTGCCATCGGGGCTGTAGGCAATCGAGCGCACCTCAAGCGTGTGGTTGTCGTAGACTGCCAGCGGCGCACCGTCGGCGGCTTGCCACGTCCGCACCGTGGCATCTTCCGAGCCGCTGGCGATAGTTGCCCCGTCCGGGCTGTAGACCACGGGCAAGACCCAACTTGTATGCCCGGTGAGCGTCTGCTGCAAGTCAGTGCTGGTGGCATCCCACACTTTCACCGTCAGGTCGAGTGACCCCGTTGCTAGCGTCGCCCCATCCGGGCTATACGCGACACTCTCGATCCAGTTGTCGTGTGCGGGCACAGTCGTCAGGGGCGCACCGTCGGCAGCATCCCACAGGCGGAGCGTACCATCCTTCGAGCCGCTCGCCAGCGTCGTACCATCCGGGCTATACACCACCATCGCCACCTCATCGGTATGCCCCGCCAGCGTCGCCACCTCACTGAGCGTTGCCACGTCCCACAGCTTGATGGTCGTATCAGCCGAGCCAGTCGCCAGCGTCGTACCATCCGGGCTAAATGCCACCGAGCGTACCGCATCGGAGTGACCGCTCACGGTTGCCTGCTCGCTCAGTGTCGCCACCTCCCACAACTTCACCGTACCATCGGCGGCAGCAGAAGCCATTGTCTGCCCGTCGGGGCTGAACACCACCGCCCACATACCGCCCGTGTGACCGCTCAGGGTCGCAAGTTC
>CAZNQP010000017.1:0-53915 GCA_964575355.1 uncultured Chloroflexaceae bacterium | reverse complement strand
ACGCGAATGCCGAGCGCGTCGGCGAGATTGTGTTAAATGAGCAGGTAACAGTTTTTGAGCGCACCGCCGACGGGTGGTTCCTGATCGAAACACCGCGTGGCGTGCGGGGCTGGACTGCAATACAGGCATTGCCACTGAGCGATGCCGAGATCAACCAGATACCGCTGACGGGCGGCGCAACCGCCCCCGTGCAGTCGCCGTTGGCACTGGCGGGCGCACAGTAGGCGGGGCGCGTGCCATCTCTTGCATCGCCCGCCCTGACCCTGCCCTTGACCGACGTACCGCTGGTATTCGTGGACGTGGAGACTACCGGGCTATCGTGGTATGGTGGGCACCGCGTCTGCGAACTGGCAATGGTGCGGTTGCGCGGCTCCGACGAAGAGGGGCGATTCGAGAGCCTGCTCAACCCCCAGCGGAGCCTTGCCGCCACCTCGGTCGCGGTGCATCATATCACGCCCGACATGCTGCACGATGCCCCCACCTTCGGCGCGGTCGTGCCGGAGGTACTCGCGCTCTTGCAGGGGGGCGTATTGGTTGCCCACAATGCCGGTTTCGATACGGCGTTCCTGCGCGCTGAGCTGGCAACCGTCGGCAAGACCATGCCCGCTGTGCCCGTGCTTGATACCCTGCGGCTAGCGCGGCGGTTGCTGCAACGCTCGACCTACAGCCTCGGCGCACTCGCCCGCGACCTGCACCTTGACCTACCGCACCACCGTGCCATGGCAGACGTGCAGACCATGATCGGGCTGTTCCGCTACCTGCAAGGGCGGCTAGAGCAGCAAGACCTGCACACGCTCGACGATGTGTTACGGTTGCAGCGTGGGCTACGCCCCGGCGACGCAGAGCCGGAGCCGCCCCCCCTGATCGCCGAAGCCCTGCACCACCAGCGCACCATGCGAATCATCTACCGTTCGCGCAGCACCCCCGACGCACACGAACGGCTGATCCGCCCGCTCGAAGTGACCCGCGAACGGCACGGGCTGTTTTTGCGTGCCTACTGCTTTATGCGCCACGATGATCGCGTCTTCGCCATTGATAAAATTGAGGCAATGGAGCTGGTCGCCGACGATAAAGGCTAACGCAAGTCCCGCGCCGCGATGTCATCGCGGAAGGTACACCCCGCAAAACGTACCCGCTCGGCATTGATGATGGCACGCCCGCGTGACCCCTGCAAGGTCGCGCCACTGGCAACGAGCGTCAGGACGTGCCCGCCCGTCGTCACCAGTTCGGTGCTACTACTGGCTGCGCCCAGCAACAGTTCACGGGCGCGGGTATTGAGGCTCCGCTCTGGTTGTGGGTGGGTATCGAGCGCAAGCGGGTTGCCTGTCTCGTGGTGAAACACCAAAATATCGCGGTCAAGGTCAGTCAGCCCCGTAATCGAGCTACCAATGGGGAAGTGATGCGGGTAGCCTTTGGTGTACAGCACAATCCCCACGGTTGCCGTATCTGCCCACGCGAGCGGCGGCAGGTGCTCAAGGCGACGGGCAATGGTGGCGTGCAGCAGCGTGAGCAAGTCGGTGTGCAGGCGCGGCAAGACGACCTGTGCCTCTAAGGGGGACAGGTTGCAGCGCAACCCGGTCACCAGCGGACCCCGGCTAGTAATAATGCCGTCTATGCCAAGAAAGCCCCAGTAGGGAAAGTCTTCACGCTGGAGTGCCGCCAGCAATGGGCGCATAATGTGCGTGGTGAGGTAGTGCTGCAAGCGGCGACTGTACTTGCTGGCACTGGTAAACGCGCCGACATCGGCGACCCGTTCGCCGCGTTCGTTGGTCTCGTCCAGCGCGACGGTCTGCACGGGCAAGAGCGGCAGGACGGTCTGTCCGTCGGTCAGCACCGAGAAGGCGAACGGCGTGCCCGCAATGTACTGCTCAATCACGACCCCATCCGCGTCACTGCTGAGGGCTTGCGCCCCCAGTATCTGACGGAGCGCGGTGAGGGCGGCATAACGATCTTCGTAGACACTGGCGGGAATGTCGGGGTTGTCGGGGCAGAGCATGACGGGAAGCGGATGTGCAGCAAGGTAGCGTTCGGCGTGGTCGGCACGGGTAAAGGTTTGTCCCGGCACGGTGGGCAGGTGGTGCCGCGCCAGCAATTCACGGGTAGCGCAACGGCTCCGCAGCAAGCGGGCACTAACGCGGGGGGGACCGATGATGCCCCGCTGGAGGCGTACCGCCTCATCTACAATGCCGCCGACCAGCGCACGGGTGGTGGTCGGGATAATCAGGTCAATGCTCTGCTCGAACGCCCACAGCATGAGGCTGTCGCGCTGCTCATCGCTCATCCGCAGGCGTGGCACCAACTGCGAAGTGCCACCATTGCCGGGGGCGCACACCAACTCGACCTGCTGCGTGCTGTTGACAAACTTCCAGACGAGGGCGTGGGCATAGCCGTCATCACCGACTACGAGCACCTTCATGGCATACCCTAGTCTTGCAAGCCCAGTTGTCGCCGCACCGCCGTGAGCACATTTCGCATCAGCATAATGTTGGTAACAGGTCCGGTGCCACCGGGCACGGGGGTGATCGCGCGGGCAACAGTACTGGCTGAGGCGAAGTCTACATCACCCACAATGCTGCCGTCGGGCTGCACATTGATACCAAAATCCACGACGACGCTATCTGGGCGCAGCATGTCGCCCGTCACCAGACCGGGCTTGCCCACCGCCACCGCGACAATCTCACACCCGCGCAGCACCGCGCCAAGGTCGGGGGTAAAGCGGTGGCAAATCGTGACGGTTGCCTCGGCAGCCAACAGCATCTCTGCCATCGGTCGCCCGACGACATTGCTGTAGCCCACCACCGCCGCACGGGTGCGCGAAAGCGGGATGTCGTAGCGGCGCAACAGTTCCATGCCGCCTGCCGGGGTATTGGGCAGCATTGCCAGTTGCCCCTGCGCGTGCAGCCCGACGTTCAGCGGGTGGATGCCGTCTACGTCCTTGTGCGGGTCGAGGTTGAGCACCACGTCGCGCACCGAGAAGTGCGGCGGGAGCGGCATTTCAATCAAGATGCCGTGGATGGCGGGGTCGTCGCGCAACTCGTGGATCGTCTGGTTGAGTTCGCGCTGGGTGGCGGTTGGGCTGACCGTAAACACGAGGCAACGCATTCCTAGTTTGCTGCTCAGCCGCTGGATGCTGCCGATATAGCTCGCCCCCGCATCGTCGCCACTGACCTGTACCACCGCCAAGGTCGGGATGATCGTATGCTGCACGCAAAACTCGTTGACTTCTGCCGTTAATTCGGCACGCAGTTCACGGGCAAGGCTACGCCCATCGAGGATCAGAGCGGACATACTGCGGTTGCTCCTGCGCGGCTAGCGGGCTATGCGCTGCTGCACTATTTCGATAATGCCCCCGGTTTCTTCCGCCAGCCCCACACTCAGGTCGGCGGCACGCGCACGGGTGGCACGGACAAACTGCTGGTCTTCAAGCGAGGCAAGATTGACTTCAACACTGAGCAACGCCCCCTCGACGGTGGCGCGGATCATGGCGGCTGCCACCCCCACGTCGCTCACCAAGAGCCGGGTGGCACGTCGCGCCAATACAGCGCAGATCGGCAGCAGACGCGCGGTGGCGTGGGCTATCTGCAAGGGCACTTCGGTTGCATCGCGGGTGAGGTGCTGGATAGCGGCGCGGCGCGTCGCGGCATCGGCATCGGTCACTCGTGGGAGTTTGTAGGCGGCTGCCAACTTGTGAAAGGCAGCAATGTCTGCCTCGATCAGGGCTTGCAGCTCGGCGCGAATGGTTTCGCTCTGCTGTTGCACCGCCGCAAGTTCGCTCATAATTGCTGGCTCATTGTCGCGCTTCTGCATGACTGCCGCCACCATACTGAGCAGTGCTGCCGCCATTGCACCGTTGACTGCGGTTGCACTGCCGCCACCGGGCGCAGGGCTGTGCGACGCAAGGTCAGCCAGAAACGTTTCAAGCGACTGCTGCTGTACGGGTTCCTTCATGCTGGCGTGTCTCCTTCCATCCGTTCTGCCCATTCTGCTGGGTCATACACTACGACATACGTTGCTGGCGCAGGCGGTATCCGCCCATTGGCGCAAGCGAGAAACGTGCTGTAGCACTGCATTGTACCATCTATATTATAGCACTGCTGTCAGTGGGCGGGTATTCCGTGCTACACTATTCTAGTGAAGTCACCGTGCGCCAGTTGGTGCGTTTGTCGGTTCGTGCGTTTGCCAGTTGGTGCGTTTGCCGGTTCGTGCGTTTGCCAGTTGCTACGTTTGGTGGACAGTGAGGAGAAAACAGCGACCCTATGCGAACAATTGTATGTACAAGTCAAGGCGGATCAGACAGCGCGGTGGTAGCCGCCGCCACTGCTGTAGGCGCGGCAGCCACCGGGCGACGCACCCTACTTGCGAGCATCGGTCCTGTACATCAGGTCGGTCACGTCCTTGGCATGACCACCGAAACAGGTATCCAGCGCATCAGCGAACAGCTTGACCTATGGGTGATTGACCCGGCAACCGAACTGAGCACATTCGTTGATGACATGCGGACACGCACACGGGCGCAGATACCCAGCAATCTTCAGCAGGTCAGTGCCGATGAACTGCCGCTCGTGCTCGGTATTGACTTTTTGCTGGCACTCGAACGGCTGTCGCGGGTGAAATCGCTGGGCTATCAGGTGTTGGTGCTCGATGCCGGAGCACACGATGTGCTGCTGCGCGTGCTGGCACTGCCCGACAGTGTACGCTGGGGCACACGCCTGCTGTTCGGGCTTGACCGCGGACCGGGCAAGAATAGCGGCTCGGTGGCACGGTCAGTCATCCCCACCACGTTTTTGCCGCCAGAATGGATAGACGGTGTGCAAGAAGCCCGCGTCCAGTTTGAGCAAGGGCGCGACGAACTGACCAACCCACGCCACACCACGGTGCGCTACGTGATGCCCGCCAGCGATGCCGCCATGCACACCGCCCGCATCAGTGTGCCCGCCATGCACCTGCACGGGCTTGCGCTCGACGCGCTCGTGTGCGGTCCGTTGCTGCCCGACGATGTTGGCACCACCAGCCTCGCTGCCATCCGGGAGCAGCAGCAGGCAGCCCTGACCGCCATGCACCAAACGTGGCACCCGTTGCCAGTGCTGCACCTGCCAACGGCACCGCTTCCCGCGGCGTTGCCCGCAGTGGCAGCACTCGCAGAACACCTGTATGCGGGTGCTGACCCACTTGCTCTGCCCGCAGCGGTACCACCCGTTGTCTATGGCACGCCCGATGCGCCCTCGGTGGCTATCCGGCTACCGGGGGTGCGGCGGGCTGATCTCCACCTGACCGTGAGCGGCGACGAGTTAATTGTACGGGTCGGACCCTATCGGCGGCATGTGCTCTTGCCTGAGAGCATACGGGCGGCACAGGGCAGCATCAAGGCAAGCCGTGAACAAGATTGGCTGGTGGTACGCCCACGCGCGTAGCTGTTATGTATCAGCGCACACCGGGGCACCAGCAGCTATCCAGAAGCTACAAGGGGGTGGAGCATTGGCAACGGACGAACCACTGATACTGGTTGTGAGCGGAGCCGACACCGGGCGCGGTCCGATGACAGCTAACCTGCTGCGGTTGGCACTGGCTGACACACCGGGCGCACACTGGCGCGTCGCGTCGGCGGGGGTGGTGGGGCACGATGGCGACCCCGCCGAACCCGAAGCCCGCGACGCAATGATCATACTGGGGGGCGACATCAGCGAGCATGCCGCTCGCTCGTTGACGGATGACCTCATTAGCACTGCCACGCTCTTGATCGCCGTCGAGCGGGGTATCGTCAACGTGATACGGATGCGCCACCCCGCCGCCATCGTACAGACGGTCACGCTGGGCGACTTGGCACAGCACCACCGCGACATCCCCGATCCATTTCGTATGCAGGTGGGGGCATGGGTGACGTATGGGCGCGAAATCGAGAGCCTGATCGCCGCCGGGCGCGACCGCCTGCTTGCCCGCGTGCAGGGCACCACCAACGACACGCCGCACGCGGTCCCCGCCGACGCGCCGGCTACGCCCGCACCAGCTACGCCCGCCCCCGCCACGACAGCCGCCAGTGCTGCCGCCATCGCCGATGCCGCGAGCGTGCCCGCGCCCTTGCTCCGTTGTCAACAGTTGCTCGATGTGCTGACCACCATGCCCGATGTGATTGACTGGCAGCAGTGGCGCACCCACATGACCACTGCACTGCGTGACGTAGGGGCAGCACCGGCACCACCGGGCGATATGACCGCCGCCTATGTTGCGCTGTTGGCAGCGACTATCGAGACCCGCCCAACCCGCCCAGATACTGCCGCACGGCAGTGGTTGCAGACTGCTGTGGGGCGGCTGCACGGGCGCGTCACGGCAAACGAAATCCAAGCACTGTCGGCGACGTTGACCGACTGGCAACCCGCCTAGCCGACGGACGCACAGCGACCTAGCAACGGCACTTCATTGACGCTCGTGGGGCGATAGAGTACAATGCTAAGTACAACATTCCTCATTCCCACGCCACTGTGTACGGAGATTTGCGTGTCACGTATCTGTAATGTTCAAGCGTGGAGAGGGTTCTCCCTATCGTTTATAGTACACAGAGGCACACAGACAGATAGTAAAATGGTGCCCCAAAACATATAGGGAGAGGTTGATTATGAAAAGAATCATGGTGCGTGCGCCTACAAACATTCTTCCGTTTAACGAACCTGCACGAGAACTCCGCATATTGAATAAACCTCTCTGGCTGCAACAGCGCGACTTGATGGCACGCTACTGCAAAGGGGTCTGGGAGGTAGACGATCTCGCCGAATTGCCCACCCACAGCGACGAACCGCTGCTGGTATGCCGCGATAATCTCTATTTCAATGCCGACCTGCTCGATACCTTCGTGACAGCGGCACAGGAACGCCCCTACGCCAGCCAGATCGCATTCGCCCTTGACGACCGTGCGATCAATACCCACGCCCTGCCGCTCCAGTCGGGCATTCGGCGCGAAGGCGATGTCTACGTCGCTGACATGTTTTACTATCCGGCAGGGGCGCTCGGCGAACCGCGCCCCCTCACCATAGACACGCTCCCGTATGAGATCGGCTACTACCATATACCGGGCTACATGGCACCTGAAGGCGGCGACCTCGTGTATCAGGCACCACAGCGGGTGCTCCTCTCAATTGAAAACTGGGTGCATCTATTTATTGCTACCGTGCCCTATGGCATGCTCCAGTGGGCACGCAAGATAGATGCCCAGATGCAACGCGCCCGCCTCCGCGACATCCGCAAGTGGCAGAAAGCCGACGTAGATGCCCTGCTGCCCAAACTACGCCTTGCTGCTACTGCCACCGTCGAACGGCTGAACCCGTTTGAAGAACGCTGGCGCAACCACTTCCTTGCCTGCAAAGAACTGGTGAAAGTCGGCAAGAACTGCTCGATTGACCCGACTGCGACGATCCACGGACCCACCGTCATCGGCGATAACGTCTACATCGGACCGGGGGTTGTGATCGCCAACAGCCTGATCGGCAACAACGTGAACATCATGCAGGGCAGCCAAGTCATGCTCAGTGTCATTAGCGACCGTTGCTTCTTGCCATTCAATTCGGGGGTGTTCAAAAGCTGTATGATGGAAAACAGCATGATCGCCCAGAACACTACCCTGCAAATGTGCGTGGTGGGGCGCAATACCTTCATCGGGGCAAACAACGTCTTCACCGACTTCAACCTGATGGGTGAGCCAATCCGAACATACCACGAGGGTACGTTGCAGCCGGTGGCATTGCCCGTGCTGGGGTCAGCGGTGGGGCACAACACCAAGATCGGCAGTGGCTTTGTCTTCTATCCGGGGCGCATGATTGGCTCAAACACGGTGCTTGTACTTAAGAACCGCGTCAATCTTGTGCGCAAGAGTATCAATGTGCCGGGCATCCCGGCGGCATACAACATTTCGGGTGAGGGCTACGCCTACCCGTCCGACGACGGTGTGGAACGCACGGTGTACCACTGGCCGTATCTGGTAGACCAGCACAACAGTACCTTGGTTGACCCATTCGCCCAACTCGACACGGGGCACACCACGACGGATCAAGACCCACCCAAGGGGCGCAACGGCACAACCCACGAGAAACCCGCAGAAAGCCAAACAGCCGCCGCACCGGGCAAGTCGGCTGTACGGATAGGAGGATAATGCTGTGAGCAAGGAACGCATTCTGGTGGTAGAAGACGCACCCGACATCTCCAGCCTGCTGAATATCTATTTCACGTCGCAAGGCTATGAAGTGCTCACAGCCATGCGCGGCGAGATTGCGCTGGAGATTTGCCGGAAAACGCCCCCCAACCTCGCGTTGCTCGATGTCAACCTGCCCGACATGGAAGGCTACGACATTGGCAAGCAACTCCGCGCCAGCCCGCGCACACGGCACATCCCGATCATCTTTCTCACTGCCCGCGGCGAACGCCAAGATCGCTTAAAAGGTCTGGGCGAAGTGCAAGCACAATATTACATCGTCAAGCCGTTTGATATAGAAGAAGTGCATACGATTGTACGCAACCAACTGGACGAGGCACGCCGCAAGAACCAGTCGCACCCAGTGACAAACCTGCCTACCGCCGACCTGATCAACGACCAGATGCGTTCGCTCCTGAATGGCGACGGCTGGGCGATGGCACTGCTCCACATCAACGGCTTCGATGCCTTCACGCACGCCTACAGTTCGGTGGTTGGCGAGAACGTGCTCCGCTATACCGCGCTCATGCTGAACGAGGTGGTGAACGAATTGGGCACAACCGAAGAGTTTCTTGGGCAGATGGTCGTCGGTCCAGATTTCATCCTGACCTCAACGACCGAGCGTATGCGGTCACTCTGCGACATGGTGATTGAACGCTTCGATGAAGAGGTGGGCATGCACTACGACTACCGCGACCGCAAGAAAGGCTACATTGAAGTCACGGGCGATGATGGCACCATACGGCAGGTACCCCTGATGTCGCTGTCAATTGGCGTGCTGACTAGCCAAGATGGTCCATTCTACGACATTCGTGAACTGAGCGAAACAATGGAAGAAGTCCGCCAGCGTGCTAGCAGTGCTGCCCGTGAGCAGGGCAAACGAAGTTTCGCGTACTTTGGGCGTGAGTAAACCACACACAGCGTATAGCAGGCAGGAAATAGCAGCAGGCAGGAAGGACTGTAGGGGATGGAGGCTCGCTTGTCGCTGACACACACACCAGACTGGTCATTGCTGACAGAACTCGCTACCTTTGCGCGTACTGGTCCACTGACCCTTGCTGGCACCGTTCCCCAACTGGCGGCATTGCTAGAGCGCAACCTCGCCACCCCGTGGGGCGTGCTGTTTGCCTACCATCACGGCAGCACCATTCGGGGCGATTGGGGCGAAGCCTACGCGCCCCAAGCAGTCTGGGGTGCCACCAACGGTGAGGTGCCTGCCAGTGAAGCGGTCCTTGCTCTGCCGCTTACGGTTGCCCAACAGACCGTGGGCATGCTCTACCTGCCCAAACCCACCGACGAAACACAGCAGACCTTTCTTGATGTGCTGGTGGTACAACTCGCGCTGTTGCTGCACGCCGCGACAGCACTGCCGCCTACCCTACAAGAGGCGGCAGAAAGCATCGGCGGCAGTACCCTCTTGCGCGAACTAGGGATACTTGAGAAACTCAATCGGCGGGTGGTGATCGGTGCACCACCTGCCGACCTGTTGCCGGACATCGTGACCCTGCTGCGCTCATTCTTTGCCTTCGACACTAGCACCATGGTACTGTTCTTGCACGGACCGCACAACCCAGCGTTTGTGTATCACTATGACACGAGCAACGACAGTGCGGGCACCTTCAGTGAACAGCTCTTGCCGACCGACCACCCGCTCCGCCAGCAGATGACCAGTGGGAGTGTCTTCAGTCTGGATGACAACGGCACCGGGCGGGCGGTGATCGCGGCACCGTTTGTGAGTGCCCAGCAACAGGTGATCGGCGGCATCCTGATCGAGCAAGCACCGGCGGGCAGCTTCAGTGAGAGCGACCGCTCGATGCTCGCATTGATCGGCATGTACCTTGGGCTGATGATCAGTAATGGCAACCTGCGCGAACAGATCGAAGAGCAAGTGTTGCACCTCGGCTTGCTCAACTTCGTGTCGCTGGTTATCTCGCAGACCCACAATATGCAGGCGGTGTACAATGCGGTGCTTGACACCATGGTGCAGGTGACTGGGGCGGATCAGGCACGCCTGCTGCTGGTCTCCAATGCTACCGGGGCTAATGCAACCGGGGCGGCAGTCGTGACTGCTGAGTTTGTGCCGAATACCCACGGCAGTGTGGGTGTGGGGCAAGCCGTGACCACTGGCGGGCTGGTGCCACATCTCCGTGATACGCGCACTGCCCATATCGCGCACGACCCCCAGCATGACCCGGTGCTCGCGGGCACCGAACTCGTGTCGCCGACGCGCAATGTCCGGCAAGTCGCCTATGTGCCGCTCATCCTCGCCGAGGACGTGATCGGCATCATCGAGCTTGCGATAGCACAGACGAACGACGAGGGCACCTTCGGCAACCTCCAACTTGAGTTTTGCCAGACAGCCGCGTATCAGGTGGCAAACCTGATTGAGAAAGACCGCCTGTTTAATCAGGTGCAGCGCAGTGCGCGTGAGTTGCAACTGAAGGTCGGTGAGCTTTCGACGCTCCTTGAGTCGGCGGGTATCCTTGGCTCGCTACTCAAGCCAGACCAAGTTATTGAAAGTCTCGTAGACCTTGTGAGCCGCCAACTGCGGGTAGACTCGGTGGCACTGTGGACGCGCCAAGGCGATAATCTGCTTGCTCCCACGGCACTCTATGGGGTGCAGCAGGGGCAACAGCCCTACCTGAAAGTGGGACAAGGCATGACGGGGCGCGTCGCCGAAACGGGATTGCCGTTGCGTGTTGACAACATCCACGAGTATCGCGGCGAAGTGAGCACTGGCTTCTTGGCGGGCAACAACGACCTGAACTCCTATATGGGCGTGCCGATTATTTTTCAAGATGAAGTCGTTGGTGTGCTCAGTGTGATGAACGCCGAGCAGCGTAAGTTCAGCTCTGACGAAATGCTGCTGCTCGTGGGGTTGGGCAGTCAGGCTGCCATCGCCCTGCAAAATGCACGCCTCTTCGAGGAACGCGAACGGCGCATTGCCGAACTGACCATCATCAATACGATCAGTGCGAATGTCAACGCCACGTTTGAACTGGACGAACTGTTGATTACGCTGCACCGTGGCATCAGCGATGTGCTCGATACCGACCATTCGGTGATCGGGCTATACGAAGAGCCACGCCTCGATATGGCCGACTCGATAGTCCGCCTGCGGGTCATCGCCGATGGCGGACCTGCGACGTTGACAACACGCACGGTCAGCATTGACGGGCGGGGGCTGATTGACTATGTGGTGTTGCGCGGCGAACCACTGTTGCTGCCCAACAGCGTCGCCATACAACACCACGTCGCGGAGTGGCGGCTACGCCCGAACGACTGGGAATATGACAGCCAAGACCTGTCGCTCCTCAACCATCCTTTCGAGTCGTGGCTGTGTGTGCCCATTATGCAGGGTGATAACCTGCTGGGTATCCTCAGCCTCCAGCACGCCCTGCCCGAACGATATACCGAAGATGATGTGCGCTTCCTCGCCACCGTCGCGGGACAGACCGCCATTGCCATCTCGAACGCCCGCCTCTTCAGTGACCGTGAACGCCGCCTGCGCGAATTGACCATTCTCAAAGAGATCGGGAGTGACATTACTGCCCGCTTCGACCTCGAACCAATGCTGGAGCGGCTCCGCTATGAAATGGGGCAAGCCGTAGATGTCTCTACTGCGATGTTCGCCCTCTACGACGACGTTACCGACGTGCTCACGCCCGTTGTCTGCTATTCACAGGGGCGGCGCATTACCCTTGACCCGGTACCGCGCACAGAAGACGCGAGCGGGTGGGTCATCCGCAACCGCCAACCGCTCTTGCTGCACTCGGCAGAGCAGGGGCGACAGGTCGGCTTCAATGATGGCGGGCTGTCTATTTTCGAGATACGGTCAGTATATACACAACGCGTGATCGCACCACAGGGGGCACAGTCATTCTTGGTCGTACCCATCCTGTCCGGCGACAGTGTGCTGGGTGTGATCAACTTGCAGAGTCCCCGTGCCTACGCCTTCGATCAGGATGACCTGCGCTTCGTGACGACGGTTGCCAACCAGCTTGCCGCCACAGTCGCCAACGTTCACCTGTTCCGCGAACGCGAGAAGCGGATTGAGGAACTGCTCACGTTCAACGATATTACCCGCTCGTTGAGTGCAATCGGTAGCTTTGAAGACCTGCCAGAGATGATCTACAACCAGACCAGCCGCCTGATTGACACACAATATTTTGCGATTGCGCTGGCAGACCACGAACAGTCTACCATGACGTTCCCCGTCTACATGCAGGGGGGACGACGCTTGCAGGTGCCGCCCTTTTTCGAACGAGACAAACTCTCCTCTTCACCCTTCCGGGTGCCGCGCCCACCACAGGGCGCACGCCACTGGTCGTTGATGATGCGGCTGCATCGTAACGTCATCGAGACGGGGAAGCCCGTGCTGGTGCAGGGGCGCAATGCACGCGGGCAAAACTGGATTACCGAGTTCCCGTTGTTGTGGGATGAGATCGGGCAGCAAACCACCGACACGCCACAGGTGTGGCTGGGGGTGCCGATGATCGCCGCTGACAAGGTAATCGGGGTGCTGTCGGTGCATAGCTATGTCCGTGATAGCTTCACCCCCGACGATGAGCGGTTGCTCTCCACCATCGCGTCATCGGCAGGGGTGGTGCTCGAAAACGCCCGCCTGTTTGAGCAAATCAGCAACCTCGCCGCCGACCTTGAACGCCGTGTTGACGAACGCACCGCCGAGCTTGCCGAAGCCAACGTCAGCCTGCAAGAAGAGAAGGAACGCCTCGAAACAGTTCACGCTATTACCCTTGAGCTTACCTCAACGCTCGACCTCGACGATATTATCGCGCGTGCGCTCGAGATGGCATCTACCAACGTGGGGGTAGCCAATGGCTCAATTATGCTGCGCGACACCCAAAGCGGGTTGCTGATCTGCCGTGCCGTCCTTGAGCAGCAAGGCGTGGTGAAGCGAACAGAAATCCCCATCCAGTTTGACCGGGGGATCGGGCTTGCCGAGTGGGTCTCGATGCACAACGAGTCTGTGTCTATTCCCGACGTGCGCCTTGATAGCCGCTGGGTGCAAGAACTGGGGCGGGCGGACAACGTCCGCTCGGTAGTGGCGGTGCCCCTGCGTACCAACGAAAGCACGCTGGGGGTCTTGACCCTAACCAGCCCCAAGATCAACTACTTCACCGAGTCGCAGCAACGGTTGCTGGCGACCGTCGCAAACGAAGTCGCTATCGTCATTAACAACGCCCAGTTGTACGGCTACATCCTCGAAATGTCTACGCGGCTGGCAGAGCTACTCGACCAACAGAAACAGGAAACCAGCAAGAGCCAGTCTATTTACCAGAGTATGACCGAAGGGGTGCTCGTGCTCGATGGCGACCACCACGTTGCCGTGTTCAACCCGGCTGCCGAGCACATGCTGGGCATCAGCGCACGCGGCGTAGTGGACAAGCCCCTGACCGCGCTGGGCGAACAGGGCGAAACTGCCGAGCAGCGCGAGCGTGCCCGTACCATCTATGCTGCCCTGAGTGAGGGGTTGGCAACGTCGTCTGAGCGCGAAGGTATCTATAGTACGTCGTTCGAGGTGCGCCACCCGGCACAGACGATTGCGATCAATGTATCACCTGTCCAGACACGCGACCACCAGCTCTTCGGGAATGTGATTGTGCTCCGCGACATCACGCCCGAAATGGAGGCTGACCGCCTTCAGAAAGAGTTCTTCTCGAAGGTATCGCACGAACTGAAGACCCCGCTCACGGCGATCAGTGGCTACGCGCAGGTACTCCAGTTGACCGCAGTCACGCAGTTAACCCCCGACCAGATGGAACACGTGAACATCATCCGGCGGAACGCCAAGAACCTCAGCGACCTGATCGAAGACATTCTCGATCTGTCGCGCTTTGAGGCAGGACGCATTGAACTGCGCTTCTCTGATGTTGACGTGGTAGCGGTTGTTACGAGTGTCGTGCAAGACCTGCAACTGCAAGCGGATGCCAAGCAAATGACCGTCCGCGTTGAGTTGCAGCCCGACCTGCCGAGCATCATGGCGGACGAGAAGCGAATCAAGCAAGTGGTGAGCAATTTGCTCTCGAATGCTATCAAATATACGTTTGAAGGTGGTACGATACAGATACGGGGTTTCCTCAACCCGGCGAACCTGTTGCAGGTCGAAGTGGAGGACAACGGGGTGGGGATGTCGCCCGCCCAGCAACAGAAGCTCTTCCGCCCGTTCTATCGCGCCGATAACCCACTCAAGGAGGTGTCGGGCGGTACCGGGCTAGGTCTTTCGATTGCGAAGTCGCTTGTAGAACTGCACGAGGGGGATATGTGGGTCATCAGTGAACAAAAGCGCGGGAGTACCTTTAGCTTTGTGCTACCGCTCTATCAGTCCAGTTCCCACCGCCTCACTACCACAGGGGACACGGCATGAGTGCCATCTACCTCGACAACCGCCTTGTGCATTACGAGGTGTTTGGGCGCGGGCAACCGATCATCTTTTTGCATAGCTGGCTTGGCTCGTGGCGATACTGGGTATCCACGATGGACACGATGTCGGATCGCTATCGGGCATTCGCGCTCGATTTCTGGGGCTTCGGTGACTCTGACACTGGCAACGGGCGCGGCTACTCGGTAGATATCTATGTCCACATGCTGGTGCATTTTATGGATGAACTAGGCATTAGCAAGGCGAATCTCGTGGGGCACGGTCTCGGCGGCATGGTCGCTATCGCCACCGCCCAAAGCCACCCCGACCGCGTGATCAAACTTGTTACGGTGTCCACGCCACTGATGGGCGACATTCTGCGCGACGTGTACCGGGGCGCGAGTAGCGGCGGCGGTGGCTTCGCCCGGCTGTTAGGGCGCGGCAAAGGCACCAACGTTTGGTCGAAGGTGGTACGCCAGCTTCCAATTGACGACAGCGAGATACAACAAGAACTGTATGAGGACACCGACCGCCTCTCTGAACAGGTGATCGAAGCGGTGCAGCAGTCTATCGTGAGTACGAACTTGCAGGCGACCCTCTCTGTGCTGAACGAAGTGCCGATGCTGGCAATATATGGGGATAAAGACAGCCTCGTACCGCACGACCACGCCACATTCCTGAAAGAGCGTGAAGACCTGCCCCACCAAGTGATTGTGTTGCCGGGGGCGAATCACTTCCCGTTCCTCGACAATGCGACAACGTTTACACGGCTCCTGCGTGACTATCTGGTGAGTGATGGCTCGCCAGTTGAAATCAAGGAACAGTGGCGGCGGCGCGTCTCGCAGCGCGAATACCTCTAGCACGCTGTACAACGCCCCGCTCTAGCCCCTTCAGCCGGACTGCCCCTACCAATACAAGTTCAGGAATTGCCGCATAACCAGCGACTGCGCGAAGAAGAGCGACAGCCACAGCCCCGCACGCCACAGACGGCTCTGCGCGGTGGGCGCGTCCCAGACGTGGTGCGCGATCAACACGGCGGCAAGCGGGTAGGTAAAGCCCCAGATACGTTCAACCTCGCGCACAAACAGCCCACTCAGCCACATGCCCGCCACCAGTGCCACCAGCGCGATCAATAGGCGCGTGTAGCTACTCGTGGGCGTGCGCCACGAGCGGAGCGCGGACATCGCCTGTACCGTCAGGGCAGCCAGCCCCCAAGGTGCGAGGTACCACAGGTAGGGGATGATGTTCACGCCTAGGTAATAGGTGTAGTGGGCAATCGTTGGCAAGCCCATTAGCGACGGGTTGAGTTCGGAGGGGTCGCCGAGCAAGCGGGCGTTGTTGGCTTTTGCCTGCACGCTGGCGGCGATGATGTCGAAGCCACTGACCAGATAGACCACCGCATACACCGCCACCAGCACCGCCACTGCTGTCGCGCCCTGCTGCACCACAAAACGTAGCCGTTGGGTGAGGGGTTGCTGCGGGTCGCGCAGGAGTGCCAGCCCACACACTGTCACGCCAAGAAAAAACAGTTGGGTAGTGGCGTAGGTAAACCACAGCCCCGCCGCAATAAGTACCCCGGCAAGGGCGGCGTGGCGCAGACGTGCGCCCGGTTCGAGCGCAAGGAAGAAGGCAACCGCCGCCAGCCCATTCACGGCGTTGAAGACACCATCCATTGAGGTGACGCTGTAGACCGTGTGCCCCGGCATGACCGCCAGCAGTGCCCCTGCCAGTAGCGCGATGCGCCAGCCACCCAGCCGGTAGCCCAGCCACACCCCAGCGACAATCAGCAGGCTACTGAGCAGGATAGCAACCCAACTCGCCACCACTGCGCCTTCGCCTAGGGTCTGGTTGACTAGCCACAAGAGCAGCACACTGCCGGGCGGGTGGTTGGCGTTGTGCCACGCCAGCGTGGGCGAAATCGCCACGTAGCTGGCAAGGAAGCCGAGCGGGTCGCCGCCAATGCGGGGCACGTCCACAATGTAGTCGGAGCTATTGAGGGCGAAGGTGGTGAAGAGGCTGGACCAGCCACGCACGCTACTTTTGAGCAGCACGGGCAACGCCACCGCCCCCCCCACCGTCAGGGCGACAATGGCGGCGAGCGGTGTAGAGGCGGCGCGCAGGCGGCGCAGCACCAGTGCCAGCCAGACCGCAAATGCTGCGACTGCAACCAGTGCCCATGCCGTCCAGCCGGGGAACACGCCCGCCTTGAGAGGCCAGACCCCGTGCCGCCCGTGCATGGCTTGCAGCGCGTACACACTACCCACCAGAAACACACTCCACGCCAGCATCAGCAGCAGGTCGCGCACCAATGGGTAGTGCTGCCAGCGTGGACACGCCAGCAGGGTAGTGTCATCGGTCAGGCGGGCGTAGGTCATGCCGCCTGCCAGCAGGGTTGCCGCCCCCCCCAACAACAGCACGCCGTTGCGCCCCGCCTCTACGCCCGTATGCAGCACGCCGCCCGCCAACAGTGCGCCCACCAGCACCGCCCCCCCGCCCGTCAGCAGGGCAGCCCACGCCACGCGCATGCCTGCCGCCACCAACACCCAGCACAGCACCAGTGCCAGCGCACCATTCAGCAGCACCAGTGCCAGCGACGGGCGCACCACGCCACCATCGGGCAGGCGGGCAGCTGATGCTCCCTGCACCTGAATACCAAGCAAGCGCGGGTCGGCGGGTGCCTGCACCGTGTCGCTGGCAACGTGGATACACGGGGTTGCGGCGGGCTGTGCCTGCCCATCCACCAGTAGCGTGTAGTGGCGCGTGCCCGCCGTGAGCGGCAGGTCAAGCGGGGGTTGCCCGTTCACCTGCAACGCGAAGCGAGTGGTACCAAGGGGGAGCGCATAGTCGCCCAGCGTCGTGACCGTCAGCAGGCTACGCGGGGCATTACCGAAGCCGGGAAAGCACACACGAGCATCGCCGTTCGTCCAGCGGTAGACGCGCTCGGCTTCGTCACGCTCGGCGGCGTACACGCCGTAGAACGTTTCCTGTAGGTCGGCATCTGCCGTGACAATAGCGGGCGTTGCCGCCTGATACCCCAGCAGTGTCGCCAGCGCAACCAGCAGCAGCAACAGCATGTGCCACACCGGCAGACGCACAGGCAACGCAACGGTGGCAGACGGCGACGCAACCGCCGGGGGGCTATGCTCGTGCTTCATACGGCGGTGTTATTCCTAGCAGTGTCCGGGAATGTCCGGGGTAGCCACTCACGACTCAATCGCTCTGGTTGCGGGCGGGTCGGCGACCAGCGCAAACTCGACTGCCGCCGCCGCGTGCGGGTAGGTCGCAGTACTCAGCCGAGGACTCCCAGCTCACGCCACCAATCAAACCGATGATGTTCACCCGATACTCCCGTTCGTATGCCGAATACGTATGCCGAATACATCGCACTCATTCTACCATGCCGGTGGGCGTGGGTCTGGTCGGTTGCGTGATGGTAACGTGCGACATATTGAAGCTGAGGGTACGCGACGATGCGGGGGCGGTGCTCGCGGCGGGGAGCGGCGCGGCAGGCTCGCGGCTCACAAACGTGAGGCGCGTTGCGTCGTCGTGCAGGGGCACAACAAGCTGTACCCGACGTACCCACCCTTCGGCAATCGTAAAGCTCGCATAGGGCTGGTCGTTCAGCAGCACGTCTATCGTGCGGTTACGGGCGTAGCTGAAAATGTCGAAGGCAACCGTTGCCTGCTGCTGCCCGCACGGGTAGATAAGCAGGCTGGCACGCTCGCCCTGTGCCCACCGTGCCGTTGTGTCCAGCTGGGGCAAGACTTCGGGCGGGTACCACTCGTCGGGGTGCGGTGTCCAGTACGGACGCTGCGCGTGCATATTGACGGGTTCGTACACGCGCATCAGGTCGTCTTCGTAGACCGGTGCAACATCGGCAAACAGGTTACGCTCCAGTTGCTCAATGCGGCGGCGCGTTGCCTCGCCAGTCTCCTGCTTATACACCACCACCTGCGCGATGTCTTGGCACGCCAACGCCGAACGCACCGCCGCCGGGGTGGTATCGCTAGCAATGTCATCCCACGTCGGCTGCACCTGAAGCACTGCCCCGAAAAACTGCGCCCGCCGCCACGGGTGCCCACGCGGGCGCGAAATCTGCCCGCCCATGATCGGCTGCTGGTGGTAGGTCTGGTAATACATCGAGCGGGCATCTAGGTCGGGGATTTCGAGGATGGGCGCGGCGGTGGTGGGCGGTGTGCGTGCCAGTTGCTGGTAGTAGGGCGGCAACGTAGCTATACCCGCCGCCGTCAGTGGGAAGGGACGCGCCCAGTATTCAAACAGGAGCACCGCCACAAGGGTCGCTAGCACGGCATAACGCACGCCCATCGGCAGCCGCAACAGCCGCCGATGCTGGGTCAGCCACGCCACCGCGACGGCAGCGAGCAACGCGAGTGCCAGCATGAACACGGCAATGAACCGACTGGGGATGCGGTGAATATCCATGAAGGGCAATGCCCGAAACAATAGGTAGGGCAACGGGATGGGCGTGGCACTGTCGGCACTCTGCCAGCCATACACCCGCAGATAGGGACCGAGTGCCAGCACACCGAAGACCGCCGCAAGGAGCAAATAGAGCGCACTGCGCCGCCGGTCTACGGCAACCGCCAGCCCTGCCAGCGCAAGCGGCACCCACCCCGGCGATGCTACACCGCCCGCGATGAATGGCTCGACGAGCCGCCCGTAAAAGATGCCGCTTGCCCAGTCGCCCCACAACGGGTGAAAGATGGACGGCAACACAAACGCCGCGACATCTACCGAATGAAAGATGCTGTGCCGCAGGTCACGGCTGGCATACTCTTGGCTGGCAAGCTCGCTGAACACGGCAACGAGGATGGGCGACATGCCCACGGTGAACACCGCCCCCACCAGCGCACCCTGCCCCACCACACGCCGTACCGCCCGCCAGCCGTCGTTGCGCCATGCCTGCACCGACGTGTAGCCCAGCACCACCGCCGTCAGCAGCAGGGCGTACACGGTGTAGTGCCAGTCGGTCAAGCCGATCAGCAGCAACGCGCCCCCGGCTGCCCACAGCCAACGGGGGCGTTCGTGCAAGCCCTTGAGCAGCAGCAGCAGATACAACGGAAACCACTGCACTGCCACCATAAAGGGCTGTCCCGCCTTGAGGTGGAACGCCATGTAGGGGCTGAAGGCAAAGATGATACCCGCCACGAAAGCGGCAAAGCGGTTGCGCGTCAGGTGAAATGCGAGGGCATAGGTGAAGCACGCCGCCAGCCAGAACGACAGCAGCAACATGCTGTTGTAGGCAACGGTTGTGCCGCAGCACCACTGCAACGGTAGAGATAGCACGTTCCCAAGCACGTTGTAGGTGTGGAACAGCAACGGCAAGCCGAACGGGAACTGGATGTAGCTAGCGTGATAAGGGTTCTGGTGTAGCCCCACCAGCGCGTAGTTTGTCCACCACAGGTTCCAGTAGTTCTGCATGGTGTCGGGGACGTGATCGCCCGCGAGCGTGTCGCCAAGGTGCAAGGGCAACGGCAACGTGTAGACCAACACCACAAAGAGATAAGCACCTATCGCCGGGGCGTGTTGCCAGTGGCGCAGGTTGTGCAGTGACCAGCGTTGCATACGGGCATTATACGGCATGTTGTCGCACGGCGGGGTCTAGTGCGTACCATTGGCAGCGAGGGCGGGGGCGGCAGCGGCGGGGGCATGCGTCGGTTGATCGGTACGCTATGAGTATCGAAACAAATGGCAATTATTTCTTTACGGAATATCTACTCTTACACCCTAGACAGTTGGGCTTGAACTACCTATACTATTATCAAGAACTGCAATATATCATCCTAGCAAGTCAGACAACAATCAACATCACACTAAAACAATAACCCACAACGCAGTAATCGTCTTCTCCAGTTTCTTCGTAGCGCATGTACTCATGCATCGCACACCACAGTCCGATATGGCGCAGTCCATTGTAGCCCACCCCGGCGCACGCAGTTTTCGTCCTGCATCGCCGGGGTCATTGGCGTTTCATGCTACATCTGCCTGCACTATCTGTGCCCAACGATGCGCTGCCCACACTTCAATATAGGTATACATACCAACAAAGACAATTGTGTCACTGATCGCAGCACTTGCACACAACTGGGGCGGCAATGCCAGTGAGCCATCGCGGGCAAGCTCGATCCGCTGTGCCCCGGCACACAGCATCCGCCGCGTGCGCTGTCCGGGGTCAGAGTGGAGCGTGGTTGCCCACAGGCGGTCAAGCATCTGCTGCCACATCGGCACGGCAAACAACCACAGGCTACCCTGCGGGCTGCGCGTCAGCACACCCGCCGTGCCGATGCTCGCGCGGAATGCGTGCGGGAGCGGTACGTCCCCAGTAGCATCGCGCGACTGCCAGTAGTGCCCATAGAGTGGTGCGCCACCGCGTAGATCAAAGCACGGTTGAGCAACGCTGCTGTGCGACGGCACAAAAGTCAACGGCGATTGGTGCGGTTGCATAGTGGTTTCCTTTCTCACTTCTCTCGCTTGCGCGTGTTCAGTGCAGCCCACCCGACAGGCAACCCGTCCGGCAGGCACCCCACCGATACCAACGCATGCGGTTATGATGCGACGCGGGGCGGTGCCGCGTCGTCGCTGGGTGTGTGCCCTGCCGGGTTGTCGGGGCGGGCACGCCGCCGCAAGAACGGCGGCAGGTCAAGCGCGTCGCTGGTGATGGGCAGGGCGGGCACACGGCGCGGCAGCGGGGCAGGCGACACGCACCCGGTCGCAGCAGGGGGCGGCACCTGTGCGCGGGCGGGGAGCAGTACGTGCGCGGGTTGCGAACGGGCAAAACCCGTAGCGATCACAGTGGCACGCACAGCATCGGCGGGCAGGGTCGGGGAGAGGGCGGCACCAACAATAATGTTTGCTTCGTGTGCCACCTGTGCCGTCACCTGCGATACCCCAACGTGTATGTCGTTGATGCCGAGATCGGCACCACCAACAAGGTGACACAGCACCCCGTGTGCCCCGTCAATGCTGCTGGGGATGAGCGGACTGTGCAGGGCATGCTGCACCGCCCGCTCAACCGCATCGCTACCGCATGCATAGCCCATGCCGATCCACGCGGTGCCCGCCTCGTGCATGATCGTGCGGACATCGGCAAAGTCTACGTTGATGATGCCCGGCATCTGCACAAGGTCTACCATGCCACGCAAGCCGTGCAGCAACACCCGGTCTACCAGCCAGAAGGCTTGATCGAGCGTCATGCTGCGCCCAGCCGCATGCAGCAACCGTTCGTTGGGCAACACGATCAGCGTGTCCACCACGGTACCCAGTTGCGCGATGCCGTGCGCGGCAACCCGTTGGCGATGGTTGCCCTCGAAGGCAAACGGCTCGGTGACAACGCCCACCGTCAGCATCCCCATGTCGCGGGCTAGCCCCGCAATGATGGGCGCGGCACCCGTGCCCGTGCCACCGCCCATGCCACACGTCACGAATACCATATCGCTGCCCGCCAGTGCCGCCCGCACTGCCACTGCGTCGCCCTCGGCGGCTTGTTGCCCGATGCGCGGGTCGCCACCACTCCCCAACCCACGGGTCAGGTCGCCACCAAGCTGGATGCGGTTGGCGCACGGCACCCCCGCCAATGCCTGAGCGTCGGTGTTGAGCGCGAGGCATCGCACCGCGTGGATACCGTCTTGCACCAGCCGCGTGACGGTATTGCAGCCACTGCCGCCCACCCCAACCACGGTGAGCGTGGCGGGCGGCGTGCTCACGTCTTCCAGTTTCACGGTGTCATAGTCAAGCGTATCAGGCATGGCGAACCTGCCGTTCGAGCACCATAATCTGCGGCGGCACGCGGGTGTCGGGGTGCTGCGTGAGCCAGCGCAGCACCCACACCAACCCACGCCGTTGGGCTGCGGTCAGGCGCGAACGGGTACCCTCGACACCCACCACTAGCGCGTGCTCGTTGGCGCGGGGGTGGGTACCGATATAGTGCCCCAGCCGCAGCGTGTCGGCGAGCGGGCGTAGCATATCAACGCGCCCCGTGCGGGTGACGTAGGCATGCCACACAGGTAGCCGCAGGTCGTGGGCAGCAATACCACCCGTCAGGTACACCAGCACAAGACTCGGCATGGTGGCGGGGGACGGGTCAAGGTCAAGCACCTGATTGTTGAAGTACGGCTCATCGAGCAGGTGCCCTAGGAGCCGCCCGCCATACGTTAGCAGCACCGGCAACGCCTCAGATACAAGAGCTTTGCCCACCAGTGCGCCGCCCGTGCGGGCTGCCGTTTGCAGCAGGGGCAGCAGTGCGCCCACAATTGCCCCCGTCGCTCCTGCCACACCACCCACTCCCAGCGTCGCGGGCATCTGATAGACGGGGGCGTGCTGCCAGTTGCCATCGTCGGGCACGCGGCAATAGAGCGTATCGCGGGCATAGGGCGCAACCACCAGCGTCTGCTCCTGCCACTTCAATTCACGCGGGGCAGCAAGTGGTGCGCCCAGCCCCTGCGCGATGGCGTGGCGGCAGAACAGGGCATCGGCATCGAATGCCCGCCCGGTGCGCTGCCGGTACAGATCGTCGAGCAGCATGTCGTGTAGCTCGCGCTGCGGGGAAGGCGGGGCAGCATCGTCGGTGTCTGTGCCCGACAGTAGCTCACTCAGGCGCAGCACCGTCTGCCATTCGCCCACCGGCGAGCAAAGCGTGTCGTAGCTAAAGTGCTGGCAGGCATAGGCTTGCCCGTCGCGGGTGGTGGCGGGCAGGCGGTGGTTGGCACCGAGCGGCACCCCCAGCGTAGCGGCGTGGCGCAGGTAGTACTGGTGGAACATCCAGCCGGGTTGAAAACCATTGGCGGGGTCGGCAGCACGAAACAGTGCTTCGAGCAGGCTTGCCGCTAGCCCACCGCCCGGCTCATCACGAAGGCGGCGCACACTGTCGGGTTGGTCTGCCAGCGCGAAGAACAGGTCGTCGGCATAAACCTCAGCAATCACCCGTTGCAACTGGTCAGCCGTGATACTACGCTCGTCATGGTCGGGTGCCGCTTGCCACGTCAAGAGCGGCGTGAGGGCGGCAACGGGCATGCCCGTGCTGCGGTCAAGGTGCGAACCGTGCAGGGTTGCCGTGTCGCTGTCGCTCATGCCAACCGCTTCGTAGCTCGCGGCGGTGAGGATGCGCCGCAGGGCAGCAAGCTGTGCGGCGGGCACCGCCGGGTCGGGCGGCGGCGTGGGTAGGTCGGGGGCAGGGGTGGCGGCGTACACCGCGTCCACAAACTGCGTCCACGGGAAGGCACGCGGGTCAGTCTTCCGGCGCGGCGCAATGTCGAGGTGGCGTACCAGCAGGTCACGCGGAATAGCGTACTGCTGCACCAGCCGCCGGGTCAGCCACAGCACGGCGGCGTACTGCTCTGGTGGGTAGGGGTCGTTGCCGTCGTTCAGGTTCTCCAATTCGATGCCCAGCGAGATCGGGTTGCAGCCCGGTATCTCAGGAATCCACGTCCCGTCTACCTGCCAGCTACTCACCCCGGCGTGCCATGCAATGTTGGCATCGTCTACCATCTGCGAGATAGTGCCCGCCTTGTCAATGTAGTAATGGATAGAGACGGGCGCGGCATCGCTGCCCCCCTGCCGCAACCAGCCATAGTCACCGGGGTAGCGTCCGGCGGTGGCGTGCAGCACCAGCATACGGATGCGCGACAGGTCGCCGGGTTGGTAGTGCGGGCGGGTCATGCCCACCTGCTGAATAACGTATTCCGGTTGAGCGGCGAACGTATCGCCGGGGGTCGGGCGCGAACGGCGCAGTGCCATTGCAGTATCCTTTCTTCTGTAAACCTTGACGCTACTGTGCCCCCAAATGGGTGTCGCTGATCGTGCTCTCGCCATCGGCATGCAGTTGTTGCTGGGCGGCGCGTTGTGCGTGCAGGCTTGCCCGCACAATGCGGCTACCCGCGCGTGCGAGCACATGCTGTTGTATGGCGGGGCGGGCAACCCGCAACGGCGGCGCAGGGGCAGGCGCGGGCGGGCGGTGCAACAGATAGAGCGGCTGGGTATGGTGGCTACGGAGGTAGAGCACCGGCACAAACCACGAAAGCTGGTCGGGTTCGGTGACATAGAGGGCTTGCCGCAACAGCGCAACCGCGTGCTGCACGCTCACCCCGGCGATCAGCGCACGGTAGAGTACGTCGCTGGCGCGGGTGGCTGCCGCCGTGCGGACTGTCAGTTGCATACCCAGTACTACGGGCACGCCCGCCGCACTGAACGCAGGCGCAACCGCTGTGAGCAGGCTGGCAGGTGCCACCGCCTGTGCGCCCTGACACGCGAACAGGCTGACCATCTGCACGCCGCCCAGCAACGGCGTGAGCACACTGGCGGGTGTCCACGCTGGGTCGTCGCTGCTGCGCGGATCGCCGGGAACGCTGTCGGGATCGCCGAGATCGCCGGGATCGCCCTCAGGGTCAAGGAGAAGCGCACCCACGCCGTCGTGGTATCGCCCATGCCCAAAATAATGCACGACGGTCGGTGTGGGGGCGCGATGCAGTCGCTCATACAACGTGCTGCGGGTGGCAGGGCTGAGCGTTTCGACCACCAGTTGCCCACTGGCAAGCGCAGGTTGCCACACCGCCGCCCGTGCTGCCTGTTCTTCGGCACGGAGCGCGGCGGGCATGCTGGCGTGGGGCAACACCAACAGCACACGCAACGGCGGGGTGCCCGTGGGCGGTGGGGGCACAGCCTGCGGTACATCGAGGTAGCGGGTACAGGCAGCAACGCGCCCGCGACTGAGCAACAGCGGCTCGGCATCGTCTGCCCACAGCAGTTCCCACGGCAGCGCAGCAAGTTCAACGGGCTGAGCGGGCAGGTGCAGGTGCCACTCAAGCGACGTGCCCTGCGCGGTGGCGGCAGCGCGGGCAGTATAGAGGGCAGTAGCCAGCCCACGCTCGGCAGTGAGCGCACGGTACAACGCCTGCCCAACGCGGCGTGGCAGGTCGGCGGCAACATAACCCGCCTCATCGTCCCACAGGGCGAGTTGTGACAGGCGGGCGCAATCAGCAGGCGTGCAAGTGATGGCGGCGGCGGGGACGCTCTGCAACTGGTCGAGCACCTGCACGATCAAGGCAATGTCGGCACTGCCCCACGGCAACACCAACCGCCCGGTATGCACGCCCACGGCGGGCGACGCAAGCCGCACGCTATAGTGCTTGCCCTGCGGCGTGAAGGTCAACGTCAGTGGGATCGGCGGGGTCATGCGCTAGCTCCTTCCGGTACATCGTCGCCAGTAGCGGCTGAGGTACTCCACGCGAGACGAAAGCCCAGCAGGTTGCGCCGCTGGCGTGGGCTAAACCAGTAGCTCGCGCCACAGTGCAGGTAGGCGGCACTCCAGTTAAACGCCCCACCGCGAATGACTGGGCGGGCAGTGGGCGCGACATCCGGCACGGCGTGTGGCGCGGGCAGGTCATCGAACAGGCTCGCCGTCCATTCCCACACGTTGCCCGCCAGATCAAGCGCACCACACACGGCGGCACCTAGCGGAAAACAGCCCACGGGGGCAGGGGCATGCAGGCTGGTCGCATCATAGTTGGCGTGGTCGGCGGTGGGCGGCAGGTCGCCCCACGGGTACCGCCGCCGATCTGTGGTGCGGGCGGCGCGTTCCCATTCGTGGCTGGTGGGCAGCCGAATGACTGCTGTGGGGGGCAACCAGCCGTGGCGGCGCCCCTCGGCGGTGAGCCAGCGACAGTAAGCGGCAGCCTCATACCACGACAGCCCCACCACGGGCTGGTTGGGCGCACTCAGCGAGCGTTCGTGCCAGAAACCGGGCTGATGCTGGGTGGCGGGGTCGTCGGCGGCAACCGCCCGCAGAAACGCCTGCCCGTGGGCTGTCCACCACGCGGGGGTGGTATAGCCACCCGCGGCCACAAACTGCCCGTACTCATGGTTGGTTACGGGCAACCGCCCGATGAAGCCACCCGTTGCCAGCATGACGGACTGGAGGGGAATATCGGGGTGGTTGCCCGCCTGCCAGCCCCAGCCGTCGGGGAGCGCACACCAGTAATCACCCGTGGCGGCGTTGCCCGTCGCCGGGTTCAGCAGGCGCGGATCGTCGAGCAAACCGAGCACTGCGCCCGCCTGCAAGCGGGTCGCTGAGGGTGCGCTGGCATCTGCCAGCAACGCCACCAGTGCCGCCCGCACCGCCTCCCATGCTTCGCGGGTAGCACTGTTGCGCCCAATGTCATAGAGGCATTCGCCCGCCAGCACCACCGGTCGCCCGTGCGTTTCGGGCGTGGTGGGGGCACGCAGCATGTGCAGCAGCAGGCGGCGGGCTTCGCGCTGCGACGCGGCAGCAACGAGGAGCCGCAACACCTCGCGCCAGCGCGGGTCGGTGCTACGCTCGTGCAACAGCCCGTCAAGGTCGGCAACCGTCACCGACTCAAGCATGGCGCGGGCAGCAAGGTACTCCTCGAATGTCAGGTGCAAGAAGCCAAACTGCCCATGCCCCCGCTCTTGCAGTAGCCCGGTGTCGTGGCAGACCAGTGCAATGAAACTCTGGGCGAGGCGGTCGGCGCGTCCCGCGGGCAAGCCATCGGTACGCTGCAAGGTGTCGGCGATCTGCCGCTCAAGGTCGGCACGCTCAACCACGCCGCCGGGGTGTTGCTCTTGCACCCACAGGGCGGCAGGACCGAGCAGGTTCACGATAAACCGCTCGGTCAGCTTTTCGCCCCCAAGGTACACGTCCACCTCGCGCCCAGAGAGCGAGCGGGCACGGTTCCACGTTTCCGCCAGTGCCTCGACGCACAGGCGGTACAGGTCAACCCGGCGTTCGGGCAGGCTCGCGCCCTGCTGGTGGATCAGCGCAAGGATGGTGAGCAAAAGCGGGCTACGTGCCAGCGTGGTCACGTTGGCGTTGCTGAACACTGCGTCGCGCAGGTCGGTGGCGCGGGCAATTGCGCGGCGTTGCAGTTCGGTGGTATCACGTTCGGCGGGGGGCGCACCTGCCTGCTCGTAGGCGTGGCTCCAGCGCACAATGAAGGCACCAATCGCGCCATCGTCGAGCGGCTGCAACGTTGCCTGCACAAACAGGTCATCGGGGAGCGGCGCATCGGCATAGCCCGCTTCGCGGCTGGTGGCAACAACGCGATTGCCGGGCGTTTCCCATTCACGCACAAAGGCTTCGAGGCAGTGCAACAGTGCCAGTCGGTCGCCGCGCACCTCGTCCAGCCCATCGAGCAGCAGCAGGGCACGCCCCGCGTGCAGCGCGTGCTCGAAGAGCGGCAGGTAATCGGGCTGCGACAACCCCAGATAGTACTGTTGGAGGTAGGTCAGGGGCGCAAGGTCGCTCTGCCCCGGTGCGCTACGTGCCTCGGCGAAGGCGGCGACCGGGAACAGGATCGGCAACCAGTCGCCTTCTAGCTCGAAATGCAAGCCGCTGGGTGCCCCGGTGAGGGCGAGTAGCAATGCCCGTACCACCGTGCTCTTGCCGGCTCCCGGCGCACCCAGCAGCACCAGTAGCGGCGTATCGCGCACGAGTTCTGCCACGGGCAGGGTCTCGTGTTCCACCGTGTCGTCAGCCAACCAACGCCGTGCCACGGGTGCCCCGTGCTGGCGGCGGGCGGTCAGCGATACCATCAACTGATCGAGGCGCAGGCGCACTGCGTTGTGCAGGTGAACAATGCCGCGAAAGTCGAGCAAGCCGAAACTCTCGCGCACAAACGCCTGATAGCGTTGGTAGAGCGGCAACAGGTCGGGCGGGGTGGGTGGCGGGTGCAGCACAATTGTCTGCTGCACCTGCTGGATCACACTCCCCGCGCTGGCGACAATCTGCTGTAACGGGTCGGTGCCTACGCCTGCTGGGGCGCGGGGTGCATCCCGCATCGCGCGGCGCAACTCGTGCAGGGCGGCGCGTTCGTCGTCGGTGAGCAACAGCATGCGCGTGACTGGTACGGCGGCAAGGCTCCCCGGCAGCAGTTGCACGAACAACAGATGCAGCGCGTGGGCGAGGTCAAGCCAGCGCGGGGGCGGGGCGGGACAGTGCCAGCGCACTTCTCGGCGGTACAGGTCGAGCAGATGACCGGGCGCAGGTGGCGTGTACAGCCAGAATGCCCGCACCGCCCCCTGCCGAAAAGCCGCCAGCGACGGCGTGGCGTGCCCTAGGAGGTAGCGGACAGTCGGTACCGTCGCGCTGTCCGCTACCAGTTGCGCCAGCCGCGTGAGGCTATCGTGCAGGGCGTGGTGCCAGCCGGGGGGCGGCGTGTCGTTGCAATAGCCACACACCCGTGCCAATACCCGCCCAGCACCCGGCACTTGTGCGGCTTCGGCGGCGAGGGCGGCGTGCAGCGCGTGCCACAACACAGTACCGTCGGTGGCGTTCGCCACTGGTTGAGCGACCGCAGCGGTAGTCATCGGGCACCCTCGTGCTGCAAGAGCCGCACCAGCAACGGGTCAGGCGTGGGGTGCTCACGCTGCGGCGGGGCTACGGGCGGCGGGGCTACGGCACGGCTCGCCACGATGCGCTTCAGGCGGCGGGTGGCAATCGCGGCACTGGGCATGGCGGCAGACGACGGGCGGCGGCGGGTGGGCTTGTTACGGGCAAAAAACATGGTCTTTCTCCTTGGACTCAGTACTCGATACTCGGTGCTCAGTGCTACGGCTTACTAGAGCTTGCGAGGGCTTGGTGTGACGAACTCCTACGACTGCACGGTGCCGCCCCCGTTGGTGTTGTTATCGAGCCACTGCTGCACGTATTCGAGGCGGTCGAGGGCGGCGTTGGCGGCACTGTGGGCATCGGCGACGAGTACCTGTGCCAGCCGGGGGTTGCCGCCGATCTTGCGCCCCAATGCGCCGGTGTAGGTGCAGGCACGGCGTAGGTAATCGAGGGCTTCATGGCTGATGCTACGAATGTGCTGCTGCATGCGTGCGCCGCTGCCACCGTTGGCAGGCGCGAGGCTGGCGGCATACGGTTGCCAGTCAAACTGGCGTTGCGTCACATAGTCAATCAATTCGACCCGCCGCAGGAACGACTCGCCCAATTGCCAGAGCACAATCGGCGCACCCGCCGCGATGAATGCCGCCCAGACACTACCCTCGTAGGTCTGCCAGTGGAGCGGTGGCGGCAGGTCATCCGGCGTGGTTTCAGGGTGCTGGCGGGCTTGCATGGCAACAGGAACAAGGGATACAAGCACCCCGCCAACCACCTCTGCCCAGATATAGTCGGGCTTGATGTCGGGGAACTTGCGCTCAAGCCAACCCAATGCCCCCGCATAGGCAATTGAAAGCCCAGCAACCTGTACTGGTACCGCAGTAAGCAAGCGTCGCTTCTTCATGGCAACCTCCTGATGTTTCGCTGAAAGGTAGCTACATAGGTAGCTATATAGGTGTTTTCTATCCCATCTGGCATGGTACTATAGCACACCGTAGGAGGGTTGTCTAGAGGTTTTTCGGCAATTTCGAGGCGATTTTTCAAGCGATCATGGGAAGTGTTTCGTGTCTTGATAGGAATAGTGTGGTACTGTTGGTGGGGATACTAATAGTACGCACGCCGGTATGCTGCCGCGCCCGCAGGCGGACAGGCAGCAGTGCGGAGGCGACAGGTACGGGCGATAAACCGCACTGTGAAGCGTTCGGATGGACTGGGCTATTCGCGTCCGAGCGTTGCTTCTGCCATCAGGCGGGCGATCCGCTCGGTGTGCAAGAGGGTGCGTGCCTGATTATAGGTTACGTCTGCGAGTGCAACCTCCGTCAGACTGGGGTTGGTGCGGATGCGGTCGCGGGCGCGGGTCAGGGCTTGCTGCGCGTCGCTCAGGCAGGTGGCGGCGTTTTGGGCATCGAGCAGGGCATCGTCACGCTGGCGGGCGGCGACGCTGGGCCAACGTCCTTCGAGCGGCGTGCGCTTGCAGACGGTGAGAAAGCGTTGAATGCGTTCGAGCAGGGCACGCGCATCAAACGTAAGCCGTTCTACATCTGCCAGCAGGGTCACGGTCAAGTCGGGGTTGCTGATGATCTTGTCACACGCAATATCGGCTTTCGTGCGGGCATCGGTCAAGAGTTGCACAACCTGCAATGCCGTGTTTTCGGTGTCTTCGCGCTCCGCTTCGAGTTCGCGGGGCCAGCGTTTCGGGATGGTGGGCATAAGCCGTGATGCCTTTCTCACAACGGTCTACAACGGGCGGAGACCGGCGGGATAGCGACTAGTACGGATCGGACGGTGATAGACGCACAGCCGATGACCTTTCTAGGTACCCACCGGGGTGCGAAATAGTATGCCTATTATACCACAAGAGAGGTAGATAGCAAGTCATCCGGTAGGCGGTTTGACAGGTAGGTTATCTTGTCGGTATCATGCCAGTAAACCAGTGCAACAGCCATGCGATGGAACAAACAGGAAGCCCAATGACACTGCCCGAAACACACGACACCACCGAAGCACACGACGAAGCCGCTACGCCCCCGCGCCGTATCCGGCGGCAACGGCTGGGGCGGCGGCTCGATGCCACCCCCTACTACGAAGTGGCAGAGCACAGCGACACGCGCCTTGTGCTGCGGTCACGCCCGGATGCCAACCACCCGATTGGGCAACGCTCGATTGTGCTTGGCATCCTCCTCATGCTGATGACCCCGCTGGGCATTCTCGTGCTCATGGCAGTCGGCATCAACGCTATCTTCGGCGCACTGCTCGTGTGGCCTTTCGCGGCCATCGGCTGGGTTGTCTTGCAGAGCGGACGCGCCGTTGCCACCACGGTCAATACGATCACCGCCGACCGCGCGGCGGCAACTATCGTCTTCAAACAAGAAAACCGCGTCGGTCGTCCCCGCTCACAGACGTTGCAGTTTGAGCAGGCAGCCCGCCTGCGGCTGCAACCGCGCCGCTACGCCCGCAACCGCTGGCAACGCATGCGTGACACAACCGCGCTCGAACTGATTACCGATGAGGGCGAATTGTGGATTGTGGACAGTGCCGCCGATGCAACCCTCCTGCACGCGACTGGGCAAGCTCTGGCGAGCGTCCTCGCTATTCCCTTCGCCGACCGTCCCACGCCCTAGCACGAGGGGCATAGCTACACAATGCGCCCAAACTGCTTTTCCAGTTGCCCCGGCGTGAGCAGCACCATGGTCGGTCGCCCGTGGGGGCAGGTACGCGGGCTATGGCACGCCTCCAGTTGTTGCAGCAGGTCGCGCATCTCGTCGAGTGAGAGGACTTGCCCCGCCCGCACCGAATTGTGGCAGGCGAGTGTGATCAGCATTGCCTCGCGCCACTTCGCCGGGTTGCTGCCGCCACTCCCGGCAAGATGGTCGGCTATCTCTAAGAGGGCAACTTGCATGTTCTCGACGGCGATGGTGGCAGGTACCGCCCGCACCCGCACCAACCCCTCCCCCCACGGCTCAAGCTGAAAGCCCCAACCCTGCAATGCGTCACGGTGCTGCATCAGCAGTTCGGCGGCGGCGGGTGGCACCGTGACTGTCTGGGGCAGCAGTAGCTCTTGCTGCTGGATGTCGCCATTGCCCTGATGCTGCATCAAGTGCTCGTAGGTGATACGCTCGTGGGCGGCGTGCTGGTCTATCAGGTACATACCATCCGGCGACTCCGCCACAATATAGGTCAAGCCAACCTGCCCCACGACACGCAACGGCGGCAGGCTCTGCACCGGGGCGGCGGCAGTGTCTGGCACAGCGGAGGCAGTGTCTGGCACGGCGGCGGTCGCCGCGCTCCCCCCCTCCCCCGCAAGCGGAGCGACAGACGTACCATCGTGCGGGGCATCGTGTTGGGCATCATGGGGGGCATCGTGTTGGGCATCATGGGGAGCATCGTGCGCGGCGGCGGCGGCAGCGGGCGACGGAGCGGCGGGTGCCGCCCCCGGACGCGGTGCGCCGACATCCCAACGGCTATGTGGTGTCCAGCTTCGGGCACCCACCCCCCACGCCGCCTGTGAGCCGCGGTCAGGCGCAGTGCTGCCGGGGCGCAACTCGAAGCGACGCTGTGCCGATTCGTTCGGAGCCGGGGCATCCTCCCACGTCGGCACGCTTGCCTCGTTCACGAGCGTGTCGCGCACGGCTCGCCCCAGTACACTGAGCACCGGGCTACCGGGGCGAAACTTCACCTCACTTTTCGTCGGGTGAATGTTGACATCCACGGCGGCGGGGTTGAGCGTGATGGAAAGTACCAGCATGGGGTGACGGTTTTTCATCAGCAGGGTGTGGTAGGCTTCGGTCACGACGGCGGCAAGCGCACCGCGTGGCTGGACTGCCCGCCCGTTGACGAACATATGCATGTAGCTCCGCGACCCGCGTGTCAGACCGGGCGGCGAGATCAAGCCCTGCACGCTGACTGCATCGTCACCAGTGCCGTACTCGGTGGCAACGTCAAGCATCTGGCGGGCAACGTCAATGCCGTACAGTTCGACCATCACGTCACGCAGGTTGCCGCTACCGCTCGTCTGGAGCGCAAGCCGCCCATCGAGCAGCAACGTGAAGCGCACCGCGGGGTAGGCAAGCGCGTACTGCTGCACAATCGCACTGATCGCGCTCATTTCGGTGGCATCGGCACGCAGAAACTCACGGCGCACGGGTGTGTTGTAGAACAGGTTGCGGACGGTCATGCTGGTACCCACCGAACACCCACGCGGCGTGACCAGTTGGACTTCGCCGCCCGCAATGCGTAGCTCGGTGCCCGTCTCGTCGGCGGGCGTGCGCGTAATGCAGATGACCTGCGCGACACTGGCGATGCTTGGCAACGCCTCGCCGCGAAAGCCCAGCGTGCGGATCGCCCACAGGTCGTCGGGGTGGCGGAGCTTGCTAGTGGCGTGCCGCTCGAAGGCAAGCGCGATCTGGGTGGCAGGGATGCCGCTACCGTCATCTTGGATTTTCAACTCGCGGATGCCCCCGCCGCGTGCCTCGACGGTAATGCGCCGTGCGCCTGCATCGAGCGCGTTTTCGAGCAGTTCCTTCACCACCGATGCCGGACGCTCGATCACTTCGCCCGCTGCGATCTGGGCGGCAACGTCGCTGGGCAACACATGAATATCTGGGTGTGGTTGTTGTGTCATGCATGCTATTTTAGCACAGGTGCCCGCGTCGCCGCAGCGGTTGCTCAAACGGGCACCGTGGCAACGAGACCAGCAGCACGGGCGATTGCCGGGACACATTCGGGCAGCAGGTACTACGTTCTTAACCTATTTTTGACGAATGGCACGCCGGCAGGGCGGTACCAACGGGTGATACTCGTAAAGTCTTAACCTTGCTATGATAACTGCGGGTTTGTTCGCCCAGCTTGTTGCCCTAATCTTTACTTTTTGAGGTACAGCTATGGATAATCAGCATATGGATGTGCCCGACCGCTCGCTCACGCGTCGCTCGTTGCTTGCAGGTGCCGGGGCAGTCGCCGCTACCGCCCTCGTGTCGCCGCTGGTGGCACCACCGCACGCCACCGCGCAAGAACCCCCCAGCCCCAACCGCGTCTTTTTGCCCAGTATCGTGAATGGCACAAGTAGCGACCCGACCGGCACCCCCACCGCCGAGATAGTCGCGCTGAACCGAATGGCATACGGACCGCGCCCCGGCGACGTGGAACGGGTGCGCGAGATAGGGTTGACTGCCTACATTGACGAGCAGTTGAACCCCACCGACGACGACCCGGTTGCCGACGCAAAACTGGCTGCGGTGCGGCTGGAAGTGCGCGGCAATGAGCAACCGTTTCAGCACCTCAATCGCGGGCTTGACGGGTTGTGGGCACTGACGGAAAACAAAAACTTCGAATTACGCACGCTCCCCGCCCGCGAAGTCCGCGCCGCGACATGGATACGTGCGCTCTACAGCCAGTGGCAACTGCGCGAGGTGCTGGTCGAGTTCTGGCACAACCACTTCAACGTCAATGTGGATGCTGCCGCGGAGATTGCCGCCACGTTTCCGCTGTACGACCGCATTATGCGTGCCAACTGCTTCGGCAACTTCCGCACCTTCCTTGAGCAGGTCGCCAAGAGCATTGCCATGCAGTACTACCTGAACAACGTTGTGAGCAAGGGCACGCCGCCCAACGAGAACTATGCCCGCGAGTTGTTCGAGTTGCACACGCTCGGCTCCGACAACTACTTCAACGACCTGTACGACGAGTGGCAACTGGTACCCGGCGCACTCGATAGCCCCCCTGCTCCTATCGGCTACATTGACGAGGACGTGTACGAAGCCGCCCGTGCCTTCACTGGCTGGACAATTGCCAACGGCGCACGGGTGGACGGCGGTGGCAACCTGCCGGATACGGGCGAGTTTTACTATTATGCCAACTGGCACGACCGCTTCCAGAAGCGTGTGCTTGCCACCGAGATTCGCCGCGACCAAGCCCCCGAAGTAGACGGGCAGCTGGTGCTTGATCTGGTCGCCTACCACCCCGGCACCGCCCGCCACCTGTGTACCAAGCTCTGCCGCCGCCTCGTTGCCGACGAGCCACCCGCTAGCCTCGTAGATGCCGCCGTGACGGTGTGGATGACCAACCAGCAAGCCCCCGATCAGATCAAGCAGGTGCTCCGTACCATTCTGACATCTGCCGAGTTTCGCCAGACGTGGGGGCAGAAGGTGAAACGCCCCTACGAACTGCTGTTGTCGTACCTGCGTGCCACCGATGCCGATGCAACCTATAGCGATGACCTGCGCTGGCGGTTGCCGCAGACGGGCTATCTGCATTTTCACTGGCCCACCCCCACTGGGCACCCTGACACGGCAGACTATTGGCTGAGTACCAGCGTGATGGTACAGACGTGGCGGCTGATGCAGACGCTGAACGCAAGCTGGTTTGGGGTTGCGACGCTCGACTTGGATGGACAGATGCCTGCCAACGTGCAGACGAGCCGCCAGATTGTGGCATACTGGCTTGACCGCCTGCTGCACCGCCCGGCTGACCCGCTCCTCGCCAACGCCCTGCTGGACTTTATGCGGCAGGCAGTGGGGGAAGACGACCCGCCGCTCGGTGCCGACGAGCCACCCGACGGACGCGGCGACGACCGCGAATGGCGGCGCAATGATTATCTGGCGCGGCTGGAAACCGTGATCCAGATGATCGCCATGTCGGTGCAGTTTCAGGTGCGCTGACGCACCCGCTACTATCAGCAGCACGAACAGAGCGAACAGAACGAGAGGAGTAAGCAAGCGATGAACGTCTCACGACGTGGCTTTCTGGTCGGGTGCAGCAGTGCAATCGCAGCGATGGCAGGCGGGAGCGTAGGGCAGTTGCTCTTTGCGCCGACGAGTGCCGAAGCTGCCGGGAGCGATATACTGGTGGTGCTGTTTTTGCGGGGCGGCTGCGATGCCCTGAGCCTCGTCGCGCCCACCAACGACAGCGACTATAACGCCCTGCGACCGCAGTTGCGGCTCCGCGATAGCGGCGACGACCGCGCCCTGCTCTTGAAGAACCCGGCAGATGGCGCAGCAGGCTTTGGCTTGCACAGCAAGGCTGCCCCGCTGAAAGAGATTTACGACAGCAACAACCTTGCGATTGTGCATGCCTGTGGGCTGACCAATGGCACGCGCAGTCACTTCGACGCAATGGACTATATCGAACGCGGCACGCCCGAAAGCAAGAACACGGCGACCGGCTGGCTGACGCGCCACCTCACCGTGATGCGCCCCGATGGGATCATCCCGGCTGCGGCTAGCTCTGCCGAAATCCCCACCTCGCTCCTCACAAGTACCTATGCGGCAGCGATTGGTGGCAGTGTGAACGACTTCCGGCTGGGCGGGCACTGGAAGTATGGCAAGCAGATCAATGGCGTGCTGGAGACACTGTATAACGGCGGCGATAGTAGCGTGCATCGGGCAGGGCAGGGGACGCTGCAAGCCCTCTCGCTCGTTGACTCGCGGCTACCCAAAGACAACGATGGCAACCCGCTCCCGTACACCCCAGCCGGCAATGCCGATTATCCGGACGGCTCGCTCGGTGAGTCGCTACAAACGATTGCCCAGTTGATCAAGTTGGACGTAGGCTTACAGGTCGCTACCGTTGACTTTGGTGGCTGGGACACTCACGACGCGCAGACATACGTCTTTCCGCGCCGGGTCGAAGAGTTGGCACGGGCACTTGCCGCGTTCTACAACGATACCGCCACCTACCGCAGCCGCCTGACTGTTGTGGTGATGAGTGAGTTCGGGCGGCGGCTCCGCGAGAACAACAACGGCGGCACCGACCACGGGCACGGCGGCGTGATGCTGCTGCTGGGCGGGAACGTCAATGGCGGGCGCATGCACGGTGTGTGGCCGGGGCTGGCAAGCGAGCAACTCGACCGGGGGGTAGACTTGCGGGTTGCTACCGACTATCGGCAGGTCTTGAGTGAGGTACTCGTCCGGCGCACGGGCAATGCTGACCTTGGTGTGGTCTTCCCCGGTCTTGCCAGCTACGACCCGCTGGGGGTGGTGCAGGGCAACGACATCCCCGTGACGCTCGGCTAGCCCCGCTCTGCATCCCCACCAACACCTATATGCTACCTGCACCCCGCTCTGGCAGTGCGCCGGGGCGGGGCTATTAGCGCAGACCCTCCTAGGAGAGACCTAGGAGAGACCAACGAGCGCGAGCAACGTGTCGCGGAATTGCCACGCCAGCCCAAGCACCAGTATCAGCAGCACAATCACCACGATGCTTGCGAGGAGCAAGACGCGGCGATTGTTGGATGGCATACTCGTGCTGTCACCGACGGGCGGTACTTGGTTATCCGGGGGGGTGTCCGCTGTTGCTTGGGGCGACGCACGTTGGGAGGGCGTGGTCAGCCGCACAACGGACATCGGGTTGCTGCGCCCTTCCCCGACGACAGTCGCACCATCTCGGCTGCCGGGGTGCGGTGTGCTCGCTGCCATCGTGACGGGTAGCTCACGCAGTTCGTCGCCTTCCAGCGACTCGACCTTCGCAACCACCACCGTGATGTTATCCGGTCCACCGCGTTCGTTCGCCATCGTCACGAGCCGCTTAACGGCTTCGTCCGGTGGCAATGTGCTGACTATCTGCGCTATCTCTTGATCGTTGATGAGACCGTGCATACCGTCGGACGACAGCAAGATAGCATCGCCCGGCACAACAGCATGTTCTTCGAGGATGTCAACAGCGACCTCAGGACGATAGCCAAGCGCACGGGTGATCATGTTGCGCTGTGTCGAGTGGCGGGCTTCTTCGGGGGTAATGATGCCAGCGGCGACCTGTTCTGCCACAAACGAGTGATCACGAGAAATCTGGCTCGCTTTGCCGTCACGGATGAGATACGCGCGGCTGTCGCCCACATTCGCAATGTGCAACCCATTGACGAGCAAGAGTGCCGCCACGCCGGTGGTACCCATGCGTCCTTGTCCCTCTTCGAAAACGCGGGCGTTTGCTGCATGGAAGGCTTGGCTCAGAGCCTCGCGGCGGTCGGCATCCGCAGTTTCATAGTAGGCATCGAGAATAGTCTGCACCGCAAGGCGGCTTGCTTTCTCGCCATCGAGGTGCCCACCCATACCATCGCAGACCACAAGAAGCCGACCCAACGCACTATTCATATCAGGCGGGGCAACATCGTACCAGTCCTGATTGACCTTGCGTTGGCGACCAGTATCAGTATATGCACTGTAGAGAATCTGCATGGTGCAGGAGCCTGCCGATGGTGCTACAACTTTGCCACAAGTCGCTACGGAGCGTGCGTACAGCAGCAAGAGTATAGCACGAAGTAGCAGGGGCTGCAAACGCAGCGGACGCACAGGGAGCAGGGCAGCATTGACATTGCTGGACTCACCCACTATACTAGAGGTGGGCAGTGGTATACTGCCAATATGGTATTCAGTCTGCTGTTTGGGCACCAAAACAACCCGTGTGGTTGCTTCCGGTACTGCCGGAAGGCGCATGCCTTACCTTAACTGTTACAGAACACGGTTGGCGTGCCACACGCCCCAAACGGTATAGTTCCAGAAAGACACATGGACAGTAGTAGTACAGGTCATTTATACGCTGGTTGGGAGACGGTTGCGCCTCCCGTCGTGTATGCCGACCGGGCTACCGCCCGCACCGCCACCCGGTAGGTGCTGCGTTTCCCCCGGTTGCCGCTACACCGGGGTGGTTGTTTGTAGCAAGCGTTCTCCCTTATACATCGTCGCTGACACTTGTTGTATCGCTACTGCGCGTCTGGCACGCGCAAAGGGGGGATAACTATGCTCGCAACACGCCTTGCTACAGGCAATGACTTTTTTACATCCGCACTGGTGCGCGTTCACGACACCGTAGGCACCTTGCCCACCACGCTCGACTGTGCGCCGGCTCTGAGCCTGCTTCAACAGGCAACCGTGCAACAGGCACTCGAAGCCCTGCGGCACCTGTCGCCGGAAGACCATACCATTTATTACCTCTTCGTGACCGACATCAGCGAACGGCTCGTTGGGGTAGTCAGCATCCACACGTTACTGACGGCACGGCAGGGGGCGCACCTGTTTGAAATCATGGAGCGCGACTACGTGGCGGTGCCGCAGCACGCCCGCCCCCACGAACAAGCCCACCTGATGATCGAAGCGGGCAGCACGGCGATGCCTGTCGTGGATGATGAGGGGCACCTTGTGGGTGCCATTGACAGCACTGACGTACTACGCTCGCTTCAGCCCACTGCCCCATGGCAAACACGGCAAGCGAGCCACAGCTTCGCCAACCGCCCGTTTGCCGCCCTGCTTACACGCAACGGCTGGCTCGTGGGGGCGGCGGTGCTCGGCTTGGTAATCGCCTTCCTCAGCCTGACGGTCTTACACGCAGGCGGGTTGCCCACGCTCATGCTTAGTCTGCTGCCACTGCTGCTGCTCGTCAGCACCCAGACCGCCCGCCAGACCCACGCCGTCGCACGGTGCGCGCCCCCCATCCGGGCTACACCGCTCCACCGTGAACTGGGGCAGTTGTTGATGGCGGGGCTGGTGGTGGGCACGCTCACGGGTGGGGCACTGCTGCTGTGGCAGGCGAACATCATGCTTGCCGTGATCATCGGTGGGGCAGTGCTCGTAACGGTGATTGTGGTTGCACTGGCGGTGTGGTTGGTCACGGCAACGACATTGCGCTATCGGCATAGCACTGCCACAGATACGACTGGTGTTGCGCTAGCACTTGCTGTTCTGGGGAGCCTGACTATCTGGCTGACACTTACCGCAACCTTGACCGCCCACGGGCTGCTGAGCTAACACGATAGGGAGCACCCCCATGCTAGAAGAACGGATTGTCCCCGCTAGCGAACTAGGGAGCCTCGTGCAAGCATGGCTTGCCCGTACCAACGATGGGCGGGCGACCATCGCCCTTGAGCAACAGGCAGACGGGCGGGTACGGGTGATCCTTATGCCTGCCATCGAGCCATCATTGCTGGCGCGGGTGCAGGTAACGATGGCAAAGTATCACGAAGCCCTGATGAACCTCGCATGATGACCGCCCCCATCCGCTACCTGAATACCTACGACCTGCTGCTGGTGCAGCATCACGTTGTCGAAGCCTTCGGTGGCATCCACGGTATCACCGAAAAGGGTTATACCCGGCTGGACACGGCAGTGCATAGCCCGCGCCAGAGCATGTTCGGTACCGACCTCTACCCCGACCTGTATAGCAAGGTGGCGGCACTGGTGCATAGCATCATTACCAACCACCCGTTCAGCGACGGTAACAAGCGCACCGCCGTGGTTGCCCTCGCGGTGATGCTTGCAATGAACGGGCATACCCTGACCGCCAGCAACGACGACGTGTACGCTATGGCACTCGCGGTGGTTGCCGACATGGGACGGGCAGAGCTAGCCGCGTGGATTGCCACCAACAGCGCACCAACAACCCCCGCATGACCAACCATATCGCACTCTACGACATCCTACGTATCCGTGACGAACTGGCTGCCACCACCCCCGCCGAACTCGACCCAGCGTTTCGCTACGAACTCATCAATGCCAACGGCTTGCTCTCCGCTCTGACCACCCCGTTTCAGGCTGCCTTTGGTATGGCGGCGTTTCCGTCGGTGCTCGAAAAAGCCGCCGCCATGGTGTTCCTCCTCATTGCCAACCACCCGTTCCGCGACGGTAATAAGCGCATTGCGGGGGCTGCACTTGCGCTGTTCCTCAGCCGCAATGCGTACCAACTGCACGCAACCCCCGCCGAACTGGATGCCTTCACTACGATGGCACTGCATAGCCGTCTGCGCGACACACGCATGCTGGCGTGGCTCCGGGCGCACACCACCCCATTGCCAAACCCCGGCGCATCTGGCACACCAACAGACGTGGTACAATAGCTGTGCAACCTGCAACCCTGAACAGTCAGGAGCGAGCGCATGCCGACCGACACCACTGCCCGCCAACATTTTAAAGACCTCGTACTGCCCACCAACCACCAACCTGCCCTAGCCGAAACCGCCCTTGCGATAGCGTGGGAAGACACCGGCGTTAATCAAATTGCGCCCATGCTGGCGATGCTCGATGACATGGCACAGACACTCAGCCCCGCCGTTGCAGAACGCGACGACCCCTACGCGATAGTTGGGGTCTTGAACGAGTTTATGTTCGAGCAGTTTGACCTGCACGGCAACCATGAAGACTACACCAACCCACAGAACAGCTACCTTGACCATGTGCTGACACAGCGCACTGGGTTGCCGTTGCTCCTCTCGATCATCTACCTTGAAATTGGCTGGCGGCTTGCGCTACCAGTGAGTGGGGTTGCGTTGCCGGGGCACTTCCTCACACGCTTTGCCACCCCGCAGGAAGATATATACATTGACCCGTTTCGGCGGGGGCGGCTGTGGAGCTATCAAGAATGCGTGCAGCAAATCCATAACAACCACCGCCACGTCACCGAACGCCTCGTCACAACCATTATGCAGCCGCCTGACAACCGCTCGATTGTGCTGCGGTTGCTGCGCAACCTCAAACACGCCTACCTCAATCGGCGCAGTTTCGCGCAGAGCCACAGCATCATCGAGCGGATGCTGATCATTCACCCACACGACCCGCTCGAGATACGCGACCGCGGCTTGATAGCCCTGCGCCTCGGCTGGCACCATCGTGCGCTCGCCGACTTAGAACAGTATGCCCACCTTGCGCCCACGGCGAGCGACTTACCGCACATCCAGCAGCACGTCCAGCAGCTCGCCGCTGCCATTGCACGCAGTAACTAAACCGGCGACAGTGCATGAGCCACCTATCATTGGCGCGTAACGAAGTGCGAATAGACAGAGCGAAAAGGCTATGCTACTATAAAGCCGGAACTAAAGGAACTGGGGTATGACACATCAGGAACATCAGCAACAGGCTGACGCATTGGCAGCCCAACGACCGCCCATCCGGTGTGGCGTTTTGACCATCAGCGACACACGGACCGTTGCCACTGATACCAGCGGCAGCACCATCCGTGCTGCGTTGCAGCAAGCCGGGCATGATGTGGTAGAATACGACATAGTTAAGGATGACGCTTCAGCCATTGTTGCAACGGTTCAGGCATATGCAGGGCGGAATTGTCAGGTCATCATTACCAATGGAGGCACCGGCATTACCCGTCGGGACACAACGTTCGAAGCCATTGATAGCTTGCTGGAAAAACGTCTTCCCGGCTTCGGGGAACTCTTCCGGATGTTATCATTTCATGAGATCGGTGCTGCTGCCATGCTCTCGCGGGCAACCGCTGGGCTGTACCAGCAAGCCATCATCTTTGCCCTGCCCGGCTCAACTGGTGCTGTCCGGACAGCACTTGACAAACTGATAGTGCCTGAACTACACCATCTGGTCTGGGAGACCGTCCGCCAGTAACGCTGGTCGAGGACACAGCTATAGGGTGGCAGGAGCGAGATGCACGTTTTGGTTTTTTCTGTTATAGTATGCCTAGCGCAGCCGTCTTCCTGCTGTGACCTCGGTTAGACTTGTAAGGAGCCAGAGAGCACATGACGTCAGTAGAAGCTTTCCGTGGCCTGCACTACCCGAATAAGATTGGTCGCCTGACATTTGTTTCGCTTGAAGAGGTAATGGGACCAAACGGGGTTAAGGCGCTGCTCCGCCTTGCCGAATTGCCACAGTACCTTGATGCCTATCCGCCGAACGACCTCAAGAAAGAGTTTCCGTTCGAAGCAATTGCCTCGCTCGAAGAAGCTCTGACCACGATGTATGGACCACGGGGTGCCCGTGGGCTTGAATTGCGTGCGGGGCGCGTCGCCTTCACGCTCGGTCTGAAAGAGTTCGGACCACTGCTTGGAATGGCAGACCTCGCCCTCAAGCTGATGCCGGTCACGATGAAACTCAAGATTGTGCTCAATGCAACGGCACAGACTTTCGACCGTTTCAGTGACCAGTCCAGCCACGTCGAGGAAGAACGTAACAAGTTTGTGTATCACATTACGCGCGACCCAAGTAGCCTGCGGGGAGATGCCGGGCTAAACTTCCACATTGCCCGTGGCATTATCGAAGAAGCAACGGCGTGGGTCAGTGGCGGGCGACGCTTCAAGGTTGAGCAGGTATCTTCTATCGCCTTGGGCGCACCCTCCACCGCCTTCGATATTATGAAGGAACCGCTCGACTAGGCGGCACTACGGCGTGCTTATCGTCATCGAAGGCATACGGCTTCTGGGAAAACCAATGGTGTACTCTGGCGTATGGCTCCCGTCAGAGACACCATTTTCACGTTTGGAATGGTACCAAGCAGCATGCGCTGGCTAGCTCTCAAACTGATACGTTTCTACCAACTGGCGATCTCGCCGTGGTTGCCGTCCGCGTGCATCTACGAACCGTCGTGCTCGAAGTATACCTACCAAGCGATTGCCAAGTATGGCTTCTTCAAGGGCGGCTGGATGGGCTTCAAGCGCATCATGCGTTGTCACCCGTTTGCCCGTGGCGGCTACGACCCCGTGCCCTGATTGCAACCTTTGCGCCGTTGCCGTCGTACCATATGCACAGAGGCAGTCTTTGGAAGGGGCGTGCCCCGGCAGGAGAACAAGAGACAGTGGCAGAACCATCACGTGAACTGATTGCCCGCGCCCAACAGGGCGATGCTCAGGCACTCACCGAACTGGTGCAGAGCCAGCAACATTATGTCTACAGTATTGCCATGAGCGTACTGAAGAACCCGGACGATGCCGCTGACCTGACCCAAGAGGCATTCATCCGGTTGTTCCGCTCGTTGCACCAATATAACGGCGACAGTCGCTTCACGACGTGGCTGTACCGCCTCGTCGTCAACCTAGGGCGCGATGAGTTGCGCCGACGCGGGCGGCAAGTGCCGATCTTGAACCCGGTGCGCGACGACCACGAGGACACGCTCGACCCAATGGGCATGATCGCCGACGACGACCGCTGGAGTGACCCCGTACAGGCAATGGAAACGCGCGAACTGCGTGAGCGTATTCAGGGCGCAATCGAACAGTTAGAGGAACATTACCGCCTTGTGCTGACGCTCTACTACTTCCGTGATATGAAATATAGCGACATTGCCGAAGTCCTTGACCTGCCGCTCAATACGGTGAAAAGTCACATCCGGCGTGGCAAGGAGCGGCTGGCGGCGATCCTGACCGCAGACCCCGGCGCACCACCCGCCCTACCTGCCACCCCCCAGTCCAATCAGCACCCGGCACCCTCGCGTCCGGGCATTGCCCCTATCCGCATGACGCTACGCTTGGGAGGAGCCTAAACGATGACTACGGACAAAACACCCCGCACCGACCAGAGCACGATTGACCGCCTTGTGGCGGAGCAACTGACGTGGCAAGCCCCGCCCGAACTCACGGCACGGCTAGCAACCCTGACCTACCAACAGGGCGCAGCACTGGTGGCGCAAGCCCCGCGTGTGAAACGATGGGTGGCGTATACGACTGCCGTGCTGGTGGCACTGAGCATCCTTGTGTGGGTAACGCCCGCCCTCTCTGCCTACACCATGATCAGTCAAGAACTTGGTATTGTCGCTGCCGTAGCCGCGGTGCAGGGTTGGTGGGTGGTCGCACAGGGCTGGCTCGCCGACAGCATGCCCATGCTCGAATCACTGACCGTGGTGCAGCCATTCGTTGCCACTCTTCAGCAGTTTAGCCAACTGCTGCTGGTTGCCCTGATCGTGTGGGTCATTTTTGACGACTGGCAGAAACGCCGCCACGACACCCGCGCCTCCACGTCCAGTTCGTAGCCTATACAGCTATCGGGCGCCACCTGCTACGACAACCCCATACACCTCTCGCTCGTTTGCTGGAGCGAGCCGAAACCTCCGTGACACCCCGGCACTGGTCGGGGTGTTGTGTTGGTGTAGCATGGCGAGCATCAGGGGAGCAGGGCAAGCACACGCGCCGGGCTACTGCTATTGCCCTGCACCCCCAACGCCCCAATGGTGATGAGGCTGCCGCGGGCTGGCAGTTGCTCTAGCCGCGTCATGTTCGCCAGCACTAGCCCGCGCTCGTAGGCGACATGCTCACGCGGCGCGTCTATGCCAACCCCTGCCACCTGCCGGATCACAAGCAGTTGTGCCGCCTCGGCACTGATACCGGGCGTGCGCGGGTGCCCGCGTGCATCCACATTAAGATACGCGGCACCATCGCCCCAGTGGATGTCCCACCCGGTAGCCACCAGCACCAGTACCCCCGCCGGGATGCGCCCGTGCTGCGCCTCCCAGCCCCGGATAGCCCGTACAGGCAGGCGATAGTACGGGTTGTCGGCGGCATCGGCGCGGACATCGAGGACAACGGCGGGCACCACCAACTCACGCGGCGAATAGTATTCGATGCCTCCGGTACCGGGGGTCAGGTCGGGCGGTACGTACAGATGAGTAGCGCGGGCGATGGGCACTTGAAGTAGGCGCGTCTGCCCCGCCGCGTCCCGGTCGAGCAGGGCAGCAGGGGCTTCGTCGGCGGTGTGGGGCATATCCTGCGCGATGGTGTGGCTCAGGTCAACAACGTGCTGCGCCGTCGGCAGTGCGGCAGGGCGCGCAGGGGGCGCACTGCACGCCACCAGACCCAGCAACGCCAGCACCCACCACTGCCACCTGCCGGACGGTCTCACGCTGGGGGCGTAGCCACGGGGACTGGGGGCGCAAGCCGCGCCTGCATCTGGTCGTAGTAGCGTAGCATCAGGGGCATCGCCGACACCTGCGCTGCACTGAACTGCTGCGCGAGGGCATGATCGCCCCACGCGAGGCTTGCGCCGCCGCCCTGCGTGCGCCCGTAGGCGGCTGCCTCACAGTGCATGCTGCTGTGCAACAACGTGTCGTCACGCTGCGTGTAGGTTTCGATCTGAGCCTTGCGCTGGCGGTCAAGGCGTGGGCGTTCGGCGGTCATCTCGACGACCAGTTGCCCGTCAATCGCAGCACTACACCGAGTCTGCTGCGCTTCCTCGGTAATCGTGACGGCGGCAACCTGCCGGGGCAGTGCCCACCCCGCCACACCTGCTTGCACCGCGGCGGGGCTATCAACCAGCATGTGTAATACCCACGCCGGGTAGCGGCTCTGCTGGATCAGCTGAGCCAGCGTCACAACCGGACTGACCGGCTCGTGGCTTGCCATGAGGGCAAGCGTGGCTTCGTGGTAGGTGCCGAAGGGGCTGGTGCGGTAGAGTGAAAACGAGACGACGAGCACCGCCCGCCCCGGAAACACTTCGATCAAGTTGAGCGGCAGGTTGGCAGGCAGCATAGCGCGTGCCCGCCGCAACGGGAGCGGGAACGCCGCCGTGACCAGCAGCACATCGGCAAGTTCAATCGGTTGCGGGGCAGACATCATCGTAGCTTCTCGGCTAGCTTCTCAGCTGTGGGCTTACGCACGCGGTTGCCGACCAGTTGGGATCGTGCCATCGGCAATGCCATGCGTGCGGGCAACGGCTTCCATTTCGTGGGCAAAATCGGGGTTGCGGGCTGCAAGGTCTGACAGCACGTAGCCCAGAAACTCTTCGTAGCGTGCCGGGTTGCGTTCGTAGCTCCGCAGATCGTTCTGCTCATCTTCATCGCCGTAGCGTGCAACATACTGCTGGATGACCTGTTGCACAGCGACACCACGCGGGTCAGCGGCGGTAGGGTCTGTTGCCTGCTGGCGCACATATTCCGAAAGGGTAGCCAACAATGCCGTGATTACCGGTGAAACCGGGCGAGCCTGCGCCATACGCGTCTCCCTCCTTGCCATGCTTATCTTGCTCTGCTTACACTGCTGCTATTGTACCATTGTCTCGCCCGAATCGGGTATACTACGCAGGCAGTTCAGCAGAACGCAACGCTGACCTACCGACCCCACCCGCTTCAGCAAGAAAGACAGAAGAAAGGAACCCACCCCATGCAAAGCTGGGAAACCCGCACCCGGACGGTTGTACTGGCACAGCCGCCCTTCCTCACAGTCGAGAACCACACGGTTGTGCTGCCCGATGGACGAACAATTGACGACTGGGCATGGGTTATCACGCCCGACTTTGTGAACGTCGCCGTGATAACGCCCGATGATCGCTTCGTCTGTTTTCGCCAGACAAAGTATGCCATAGATGGGCTGTCGCTCGCACCCGTCGGCGGCTACTGCGAACCCGGCGAGGATACCCTTGTTGCTGCCCAGCGCGAAACCCGCGAAGAGACGGGCTACACTGCCCCCGACTGGCAGACATGCGGGAGCTATGCAGTGGATGGCAACCGGGGAGCGGGCGTAGCCCATCTCTTTGTTGCCCGCAACGCCACCCCGACCCATGCGATCAACCGCGATGACCTCGAAGAGCAGGAGTTGGTGTTGCTCACGCGCGATGAGGTGACGACCGCGCTGGCAGCGGGTGAGTTTCGTGTACTGCCGTGGGCTACCGTGATGGCACTGGCACTGCTAGCAACCGCGTAGACGCTTGTTTCTTTCGCGTAGTCGTTTGCTAACTGAACACTGTCACAACTCCTGCTACCATCATAGGTAGAGGGGAAAGCGAAACCCCCCTCGGTTGAGGGGGGCTAAGTGGAGCGGGAAACGGGACTCGAACCCGCGACCTACACCTTGGCAAGGTGTCGCTCTACCAGCTGAGCTATTCCCGCCTGACGGATACTATAGCACAGTATCTATCGTTTGGCAACCCCCCCTACTTGAAAACGCAGGTGTTGCATTCGTGTGCTATTATGACAAATCATGCAAAATATGTCGCAGAAATTGACAAATCCACCAAAGAATGCTAGACTCAAAGCACATAGATTTAGGCAGGTTTGCTCAGGTTTGCTATGGTTTGGTGCCCAACCCAAGACATCACTGTGGATACAGGGAGTACTCCCATGAAGTTATTTCTAGTGGGTCTCGACCACACGTCCGCCCCGGTTGCTGTGCGGGAGTGTCTGGCGTTTAAGCCGGACGACATACAGGCTGCGTTGCTGTCGTTGACAAGCCCAGACGACACCGGTAGCCTACCCTTGCTCACCGAGGCGGTCATCCTCTCGACGTGTAACCGTGTCGAGGTGTATGGCGTGACTCACGATGACGTAGGCGAAGCAGAAATCGTCGCTTTTCTCGCACGTTTTCATAATGTCCCGGTCAATCACTTCGCACCGTCTCTCTTCTTTCGGGCGGGCGACGACGTAGTGGTACATCTGTTTGAAACTACTGCTGGATTACGCTCTATTGTGCTGGGCGAAGCCCAGATACAGGGGCAAGTCCGTAAAGCCTTCGCGTTGGCGCAACGCACGGGCACCGTCGGCGCGACCCTCTCGCGGCTCTTCAGCCGTGCCATTACCACTGGCAAGCGCGTGCGCAACGAAACGCACCTCGCCCACGGTGCCGCCAGTGCATCACAGGCAGCTATTGCCCTTGCCGAACAACGGCTCGGCACGCTTGAGGGTAGCTCAGTGCTGTTGATGGGGAGCGGCAAGATGAGCGAACTCGCCGCCCAAAACCTGCTGGCAAATGGCTCAAGCGACCTTGCGGTCATCAACCGCACCTACGACAATGCCGCCGAACTTGCCGCCCGCTACGGTGCCCGTGCGTACCGCTACGAAGAACTCGTCACGGCACTGGCAAACGCCGACATCGTGATTAGCTCGACGGCTGCCCCCGGTGCAATCATTTGCCGCGAGCATATCGCCGCTGCGCTGCAACAGCGTAGCGCAAACGACCGCCCCGCCAGCATGCTGCTGATTGACATTGCGGTGCCCCGCGACATCGAGCCTGCCGTGGGCGACCTGCCCGGCATCCACCTTTGCACCGTTGACGACCTGCACGAAGTCATCAACACCACGCTAGCATCGCGCAACACCGCCGTCGGGGCGGCACGCGCCATCGTCGCCGAAGAGCTAGCAACCTTCGACAAGTGGCTGCACTTGCAGCAAGCTATGCCAGTACTCGCCGAGTGGCGGCAGCAAGCTGAGGAACTCCGCAATACCGAACTTGAGCGGGCATTGAAACAACTGGGCGACCTCTCGCCTGAGCAACAACACGTTGTCGAAGCTCTCAGCCGTAGCCTTGTCAACAAACTGCTGCATAACCCGACCCTCCACACCCGCACCGCTGCCGCCGATGGCGAAGGGCAACGCTGCACCGCAATGCTCCGCGAGTTGTGGAGTTTTTAGCCGCGCTGTGCCTATGGTCGCGCCCCTGCCGCGCCGTGGGCACACCGTGACGAAATGACCACGATATGACCCACACACTGACAATTGGCACACGCGGGAGTCCGTTGGCACTCGTGCAATCTGAATATGTTGCCGCCGAACTGCGCCGCCTACACCCGGCATACACCGTCACCTTGCAGGTCATCACGACCACGGGCGACCGCGTGCTTGATGTTGCGCTGTCACAGGTGGGTGACAAAGGCTTATTCGTCAAAGAAATCGAGCACGCGCTCCTTGATGGGAGCGTGCAGCTTGCGGTGCATAGTGGCAAAGACATGCCCTCGCAGCAACCCGATGGGCTGATGCTTGCCGCCTTCCCGCGCCGTGCCAACCCCCATGACGCACTCGTGTTGCGGGCAAACCTCGCCCTCACCCACCCGGTCACACTTGGGAGCCTGCCAACAGGGGCGGTTGTTGGTACCAGTAGCCTGCGCCGCATCAGCCAGTTGCGTGCGCTCCGCCCCGACGTAACCGTAAAGGACGTGCGCGGCAACCTTGTCACGCGCCTGCACAAGCTCGATAGCGGGCAGTACGACGCGCTCATTCTCGCAGCTGCTGGGCTAGAACGGCAGGGCTTGCCCGAACGTATCAGTAGCATCATTGACAGCAATGCTATGCTGCCCGCCGTCGCACAGGGTGCGCTCGCCATCGAAGTCCGCAGCGACGACCACGCCACACGCGAACTTGTCGCCGCCCTCGATGATGCCCACACGCGCACAGCGGTGCTTGCCGAGCGTGCGATGCTGCGCCGCCTTGAGGGGGGGTGCCAAGTGCCGATTGCCGCCCACGCCACACTGGACGACAGCGGCGACTCCCTGCACCTGCGCGGGCTAGTTGCTGCCCTCGACGGGAGCCGTATTATTCGTGGCGAACGACGGGGTGCCACCCGTGATGCGGTGCAACTAGGGACCGACCTTGCCGACGAACTGATCGCGCAAGGAGCCATGCGCCTGATCCCGCGCGACACACACGAGGGCACCCGTGACGCATGAGGCAGACCGCCCACTGGCAGGCTGGCGCGTCGTCGTGACCCGCGCCCCCCAACAGGCGACTAGCCTCAACGCTGCCCTCACGGCGGCGGGTGCTGAGCCAGTGCCCTACCCCACCATAGACGTAGCCCCCGCCCCCGACCCGCTCGCCCTCCAGTACGCAGTCGCCGCTTTGCAGGCAGGCACCTACGACTGGCTCATCCTGACCAGCCGCGCCGGGGTGGCTACGCTGGCTGACGCATTGCAGGCTGCCCCCCTGCCCCCCCAGACCCGCCTTGCCGTCGTGGGGAGCAGCACGGCTGCCGCCGCCCAGACCCGGTTGGGGCGCGTGCCCGATGTGCTACCAGAAACCTTCACAGGCGCAGCACTGGCGGCGGCACTGGGGCAACAGCCGGGGCAACGCGTGCTGCTCGCACAGGGCAACCTTGCCCCCCCCACCGTGCGCGATGCATTGCAGGCGGGCGGCGCACAGGTGCATGCTGTCGTAGCGTATGCGACCGTTATCGGGCGGGGCGGTGCCGATGTGCCCGCTATGCTGGGGAGCGAACAGCTAGATGCCATCACCTTTACCAGTGGCTCAACCGTCGAAAACTTCCTGACACGGGTGGGCGGTGCCGCGCTCCTGCCCCGCATCCGGCAGCACGTCATCGCGTGCATCGGTCCTGTCACTGCCGCGGTTGCTGCTGCACACGGGCTACCGCCCGCCGTCGTTGCCGAGCCGTCTACGGTGGCGGGGTTGGTGGCAGGCATGGCAACGTTGCGGCGGCAGCAGGCAACCACGTAGCACCAGCACACAATCTGCTATACTAGAGAGTAACGTAAGACCAGAGAGCAAGAGGGGGAATGTATGGGCAGTTTTCCGGGCGTGCGCCCGCGACGGCTCCGCCGCACCGCCAACCTGCGCCGCATGGTACGCGAAACCCATCTCAGTGCCGATCACCTGATCGCCGGGATGTTTGTGCGCCACGGTAGCGGCATTCACAAGCCGATTGGCTCAATGCCGGGACAATACCAATATTCGGTAGATACCGCCGTAGCAGAAGCCAGTGAACTGGCAGAGCTAGGCATCCCGGCGGTGCTGCTGTTTGGCATCCCCGACCACAAAGACACCCACGGTAGCGAAAACGCCGACCCCGATGGCATCGTCCCGCAGACCATCCGTGCCCTCAAAGAAGCCGTGCCCGACATGCTCGTTATCTCCGATATGTGCTTCTGCGAATATACCGACCACGGGCACTGCGGGCTGATCAACACCGCTAACAGCGACCACTACGACCCCCACCTGCCAGAGGGCTACCTGCTCAACGATGCGACCCTTGCGCTCCTCGGCGAGGCAGCCGTCGTTCACGCCGCGGCGGGAGCCGACATTATCGCGCCGTCCGGCATGCTTGACGGCATGGTAACAACCATCCGCGCCGCACTGGACAAGGCGGGCTACAGCCACACCCCGATTATGAGCTATGCCGCCAAGTTTGCCAGCAACTTCTACGGACCGTTCCGCGATGCCGCCGAAAGCCCGCCGTCATTTGGCGACCGCAAGCAGTATCAGATGGACATGGCGAACGCCCGCGAAGCCCTGCACGAGGTTGCGCTTGACGTGACGGAGGGTGCCGACATCCTGATGGTCAAGCCTGCCCTACCATACCTTGACGTGCTGTGCCAGATGCGACAGCAATTCAACCTACCGCTTGCCGCCTATCAGGTCAGCGGCGAATACAGCATGATCAAAGCCGCCGCCGCGCAGGGCTGGATCAACGAACGCGAAGTTGCCCTCGAAAGCCTGTATGCCATCCGGCGGGCAGGTGCCGACATGATTATTACCTACTATGCCAAAGAGGCAGTGCGCTGGCTAGCAGAATAGCCACGCAACCTAGAAAGAGTAGCCCAATGAGCACACCCCGCAATGACCGCTTTTTGCGTGCCTGCCGCCGCCAACCCACCGACTGCACACCGATCTGGTTGATGCGACAAGCCGGACGCTACATGCCCGAATATCGCGCCATCCGCGAACGCTACGGCTTTCTTGAGATGGTGAAACAACCTGAGGTTGCCGCCGAAATCACCATGCAGCCACTCAACGCCTACGACCTCGACGTGGGCATCATCTTTGCCGACATCCTGCCGCCGCTCGAAGGCATGGGCATTGACCTGACCTTCGAGAAGGGCGAGGGTCCCGTCATTCACAACCCGCTCCGTAGCCCCGCCGACATTGCCGCCCTGCGCGTGCCCGACCCGCGCGAAACCACCCCCTTCACGCTCGAATCCATTCGGTTGGTGCAGCGCGAACTCGACGGGCGTATCCCATTGCTGGGCTTCAGCGGCGCACCCTTCACGCTGGCGAGCTACGCCATCGAGGGCGGTGGGAGCCGCGACTATCGCGCCACCAAAATCTTGATGTACCGCCACCCGGCAGCGTGGCACGAACTGATGGACAAGCTGACCCAGTTGGTAACGGCATACCTGCTTGCCCAGATCGAAGCGGGCGCGAACGCCGTGCAACTGTTCGATAGCTGGGCGGGCAGTCTCGCCCCCGACGACTACGAGCAGTTGGTGCTGCCCTATGTGCAGCGCACCATCGCCGCCGTCAACGCCGCTGTGAACCGCGACAGCCCCGCCACTATCCCGGTAATCTATTTTGGGGTCGAGATGAGCGGCATGCTGCCAGTGCTCCGCCACACTGGGGCGGATGTGATCGGACTAGACTGGCGCATCCGGCTAGACGATGGCTGGGCGCAACTCGGACCGGGCGTTGCCGTGCAGGGCAACCTCGACCCAGTTGCGTTGTTCGCGCCGTGGGAAGAACTCGAACCACGCGCCGCCGCTATCCTTGCCCACGCCGCCGGACGCGACGGGCATATCTTTAATTTGGGGCACGGCATCCTGACCGAAACGCCTGTCGAGAATGTGCGCCGCCTCGTAGACTATGTGCATACGGCGAGCCGTGCCTAACGGGGTATGGAGCACAACCACCACCTGCAAGCGCACCGCTATCAGGTGACGCGCGCCGCTGGCTACCGCGACGAGTTGACAGCTCAGCGGTTGCGCTTGCCGTTGGCAAGCATGGTGGTGGTCGGGGTGGCGTGCCCGCTCAGCCTCGCCGTCATGATGGCACCATCCGCATTCGCCAAGGCATTCGCCAAGCAACGTACCAACAACTGCTGACCGGAATGCCCGTGCGGGTGCGCTATCTGCCCGATGCACCGGGCACCGCCCACCGAGAAGACTATCGCTGACACTTGCCCCGAACTGAGATGAAAGAGGAGCGCACATCAATGACTGTGACGGAACGCTACCAGCAATCGCATATCGCCTTCGCCGCCGCCCAGCAAGTCTTACCCGGCGGGGTCAACTCGCCTGTCCGTGCTTTCGGTGGGGTGGGCGGCACGCCCATCGTGATAGACCACGGAGCAGGTGCCTACCTGTACGACGTGGACGGCAACCGCTATGTAGACTATGTGCTGTCGTGGGGACCACTCGTGCTGGGGCACGCCCACCCGCTTGTCGTGGCGGCACTGGCAAAGCAAGCCGCCCGTGGCACCAGCTATGGTGCGCCCACCCGTGCCGAAACCGACCTTGCCGAACTAATTATCGGGCTGATGCCTGCCATTGAGCAGATTCGCTTCGTCAATAGCGGTACCGAAGCGACCATGAGTGCGCTCCGGCTGGCACGGGCATACACTGGGCGCAGCAAGATTGTCAAGTTTAGTGGGTGTTACCACGGGCACGCCGACATGCTGCTGGTACAGGCAGGGAGCGGCGTAGCAACGCTCGGCTTGCCCGACAGCCCCGGCGTACCCAGCAGCACCACCAGCGACACCCTGACCGCCCCCTACAACGATAGTGATGCCGTGGCGGCACTGTTCGCGCAGCACGGCGACGCGATTGCCGGGGTGATTGTCGAGCCAATCGCCGCTAACATGGGCTTTGTCA
>CAZNQP010000016.1:29173-55457 GCA_964575355.1 uncultured Chloroflexaceae bacterium | reverse complement strand
ACCCGATCCAGCAGGGGCAGACGCTGGAAGCCACTACGACGTTGCAGTACGTTACGAACGTCTCCATCAGCTTGCGTGTCTACTACCCCACCGACTGGAGCAGTGCCCCCACAATTACCTCAGCACGCCCGTGGAGTGCCGCCGGCGCGTGTGCTCCCACCCCACCCATCTTGCCCAACATCAACGGTGTTCCCGTAGACTGTAGTGATTTTACCCTTGCCGCTGCCGACACGGGCACAGGCAACGAAACCGCAACGGTTGACTTCCCGGTTGGCGCAACGGCAGACGTAGCGGACACCTTCATTGCCATCGGGATTGTCAAGGGGAATGACGGTGCGCCCGGTAGCGAAACGTTGCCGGTTGAAGTCATCGCACAGCCAGCCACACGCTTTGCTGCCAACACTCCCAGCGACTGTCCCACCGGTACCATCGTCGGCACGGATTGTTTTGTGAACCCGGACGGCTTGCAAAATGCAATCAACGCCTCGTTCGCCGGGCAGACCGTCGCTATCGTGGATGGCTACGCGATAGACACAGCGGTTGCTGTAACCAAAGACCTGCTGATTACGCCCGAAAGCGACCCAACCCCCGCGACAGTGACCTCGGATGCAGTGACCGACCCCACTAATACCTGCTTCGAGGCAATGTTACAGGTAACAAACGACAGCACCGTGAATATCCAGAACCTTATCTTCGACGGTAGTGACACGAACTGTGCCGGACTGCGCTTCGCAGGCATTCTTGTCGGCTCAGAACAGCTGAACCTTGACAATGTAACGATGCAAAACTTTGGATCGGTCGGTGTCACTGTAGGCATAGGCGGTGTCACCGTCACGGACAGCACCTTCGACAACAACAATTCACAAATTGGGGCAGGTATTGACATCTTCCAAGACGGCGGTGCCCCTGTCTTTATTAGCAATAGCACCTTTACGGGCTGGTCCATTGCCATCACCGACATAAGTGATCGTGACACCACGATTGGCGACGGCAACATCATCGGTGCGTCCGGCAACGAAAACGACACCGGTATTGGCTTCGCAGGCTCAGGCGGCAACAAGTTTGTGCAGCGCAACACGATTGCGTTCAACACGGGCAACGGGCTGCAACTCGACCACACGGGCGGCTTCGTCAACGTGTTTGGCAACACCGTCACTAACAACGACCGCGCCTTCCAGCAGACGGACGGTCAGGTGCGTATCTTTGGCAACAACTTCCAAGGCAACACCACCGAAGGCGCAGCCCGCGCTGGCGGCGGCGGAAGCGTGCGGAAGAACTACTGGACGGACGGTCCCCAACCCGGTGGTACCACCGATCTGCTAACGGGGTTTACCGCGGGTGACTGGATTTTCCGCCTCGGCGCACCGATGGAACGCGTCGCCTTCGGCTTCGACAGCGTGACCATGCCCGACATCGGCGAAGGCAACACCGTCTCCTTCGCGGGCGGCACCGGGCTGGGCATCATCGTCAGCACCGGCGCAGGCACCGACCAAACCAACGTCCCCTTCGGCAAGTTCAACCCCGGCTTCGGCGACAATCGTTGCTCCGACTACCTCGACTTCTACGTCTTCGCGCGTGGTACCGGCAACTGGACGGCGACGATCCCGATCTACAGTTCGGGTGGGTGCCAAGGTGCCGTAGACGAGTTGTACTACTTCGACTTTGGGCAGGACGAACCCGAACACGCCGCCGTCTGCACCACGGGTCGCCGCCCCGATAGCTGCTACTGGCAGACGGTGGACTCCATCTTTACAACCACCCCATCGGCAACTGAGATAGCAGTGACAGCACCGGTTGAGTTCTTCTACCGTACCCCGATTGTCGCGGGCGACAGCAACAACACCGACCCGACGAGCATCAGCCTGATCGGGTTCGCGGCACAGCCCGGCAGCACCCAGCTAGCCACCCTGCTGCCCACCGTGGTTGCCCTGCTGGTGCTGGTGGCTGGCAGTGCGGGTGTGCTGCTGCTGCGCCGCACGCGCCGCTAGCTCACCCATCCACAACGACGGCGGGCACCGCGCCCGCCGCCGCCCCTGCTCTGGCAGTGCGCCGGGGCGGGGGTTTGTTCTGCCCCTGTCCGGGTGTGGTAAGATAGGCGCGATGCAACGAATGAAGACACAACCGAGACACTGAAACGCAGAGAGGAGCCGCCATGAAAGTGCTGGTTACGGGTGGTGCGGGCTACATTGGCAGCATCACCACCACCGAGCTACTTGCCGCCGGTCACGATGTTGTGGTGTTTGACAACCTGTATCAGGGACACCGCGCCGCCGTGCCAGCCGCGGCAACCTTTGTGCAGGGCGACCTCGCCAACCCCGCCGAGATTGCCGCCCTCTTCGCCCAGCACAGCCCACCCGCCAGCCCATTTGACGGCATCCTGCACTTTGCGTCCTACACACTGGTGGGCGAAAGCATGCAGCAGCCGCTACTCTATCTGCGCGACAATTTTGTGAACGCCGCCAACCTGCTAGAACAAGCAGTGCAGCACAACGTTACGCGCTTCATTCTGTCATCCACCGCCAACCTGTTTGGCATCCCCGAACGGGTGCCGATTGACGAGGCGGTACCGCTCAACCCCGGCTCACCCTACGGCGAGTCAAAGTTTTTCATCGAGCGTATGCTGCACTGGTTCCACGAAATCTACGGGCTACGCTATGCCTGCCTGCGCTACTTCAATGCGGCAGGCGACCTGCCCGAACGCGGCGAAGACCACAGCCCCGAAACCCACCTGATTCCGCTGGTGTTGCAGGTGGCACTGGGGCAGCGCGACAAGATTACGGTGTTTGGCACCGACTACCCCACCCACGACGGCACCTGTGTGCGCGACTACGTGCATGTGCTCGACCTCGCGCAAGCGCACATACTGGCACTCGAAAGCCTCGACACCCTCGGCGCACGCGCCTACAACCTTGGGAGCGGCACCGGCTTTACGGTGCTCGAAGTGATTGAGGCGGCACGCCGCATTACTGGGCACCCCATCCCGTATGTGCTGGGCGCACGCCGCCCCGGCGACCCGGCGGTGCTGGTGGCTTCGTCCGAACGTATCCGGCACGAACTGGGCTGGCAACCGCGCTACGCCGACCTTGATACGATCATTGGCAGTGCGTGGGAGTGGCACCGCACCCACCCGCAGGGCTACGGCGATACGCCTAGCTAGGTGGGCGGCTCGGTGCCGGTGGGTAGGGCGGGCTAGTTGCGCGAGAACGGGGCGCGACTACGCGGCGGCAGCACGGGGGTGCGTTGCAGCTTGATCGCCGCCGCGATAGCACCGCGTAGGTTGCGCGGTAGGTACTCACGTCGCGCAGTGCGCCACCCTGCTGCACAATCTGCATGGCGGTGGTGGGCGTGACCCCGGCGAACAACACGCGGCAACCGAGCAACTGCGTGGCGCGGGTCGCTTGCATCAAGGTATGCATGCTCTGATCGTCCACATTGGCAAGCCCAGTCACGTCAATGATAGCAATCGTTGCCTGCTGCTCGACCACCCCTTGCAACAAGGCTTCAAGCAAGCGTTCACTGCGCCGCGCGTCCAGTTGCCCAATAACGGGCAGCACCACCACCTCGCGCCACACGGGCAGAAGCGGCGCAGACAGTGCCAGCACCGTCTCGAAGAGCTGCTCTTGCTGCGTCAGGCTGGCTGGCAGTGCGCGGCGACGAACTGCCAGCACCGCCTTCTGCTCGCTGAGCGTTGTCACCATCTGGTTTAAGTCGCGTTGGAGGTCGCCAAGCTCGTCGGTGCGCGTGGCGATAAGCGTGCGCGTCAAGTCGCCGCCGCCAGTTCCTCGACTGGGCGCACCATGCGGTTTGCCAGCCACACAAGCAGTAGTAGCCCCCTCTGCCATGGGGTCATTGTGGGCAGAGATGACGTGAACAGTTGGGGTCACCGCAAGCATTGCCGTCGTTAGGTCTGGGGCTTTCTCTTACACCCAGTCGGCGTTCTGGCTGGCAACAATCTGCGCCGCGTCGTCCGGTCGTCCGCGCCGCGCGGCGGGCGATCCCGTTTGACAGCCCGCGCCGCCCTTGCGATAATCGCGGTGACGGCACCCCGGACACAGTGCGCCACGCTTGCCGGGTGTGTATGCCTCGGTGTGTGCCGGATGTGTATGGCAGGCGTGTATGCTCCGGTCTGTATGATCGGTCTGTATGATCGGTCTGTATGAAAGTAGCGATAGACGGAAGAAAGGACACACGACATGGATGCAGCAGTTATTTGGCAGGGGGGGATGAAGTTTGATGGCAGTGCCACCAGCACCGCGGAGCACACGCTCACCGTGCCGCTCGACAGTGCGGTGGCGGTGGGGGGCACCAACGAAGGGCTACGCCCGATGGAGTACATTCTGATCGGGTTGGCGGGCTGTACCGCCATGGACGTTATTTCAATCTTGCGGAAGAAGCGGCAGGATGTCACCGCTTTTGTCGTGAAGGCACACGCGACGCAGGCGGACGGACACCCGAACGTCTTCACCAGTTTCAAGATTGAGTATCTCGTGACGGGCAACAACATTGACGAAGCCGCCGTCCAGCGGGCGGTCGAGCTATCGGAGACACGCTATTGCCCCGCCCAAGCGATGCTCAAGCAGGTAGCACCAATGGAACTGACCTACACGATTCACCCCCACCCGACCGAAGCCTGACCCACTGCGGCGACCGCAGGCACCACGCACGCAAGCCGGGGCAAGACCCCGGCTTTGCTATGTGCAGCACATGCTTGCAGGAGGGCGCATGTGTTAGCGTTTGCGCGACCGCCCCTTGCCGCTCCCGTTGGGCGTACTGCCGATCGTCGTTAGGGCAGGCGACCCGGCGCGCTCGTAGATGGTAGACAACCCTTCTGCCGTCTGCCGGAACAGTTCCACCAACGGCGGCGGCTCGACGACGCGGCAGGCATCGCCGTAGCGCAAGAGCGTCTGGCGCGTCTGCCACAGGTTGGTCACTTCGGCGGTCACGCTTGCGCTCCCGTCGTCGTGGTACGTAATTTCGGTGCGCGGGAAGTAGCTAGCAACATCGCGGCGACGCGCCACAGCGGGCGACAGTTCGTAGCGTATCTCGTAGGTGGGCGGCTCGATGCGCTGCGGTGGCAACATCGAGGGCAGAATACGCACGCTACCCGGCACGATGCGGTCGAGCCGGTAGTCAATAGCTGAGTAGATTGGCTCGGCACCTGCCGGGGTCGTCTCGATCAGCGTTGCGTCAAGATAACCATGTCCTTCCGGCTTGAAGTAGAGGTGGTAGGGATGGACACGGTGGCGGCGCGGTCCGTCAATGTCGAGCGGACCGTGGTAGTCGAACGTGACTTCCTGCCGATACTCGATGGCACGGCGCAGGTGCAGTAGCACCACCCGGTCAATGCGGTTGGGCACATTGCCACTGACCGCCAGCGTCAGCCCGGTTTGCCGTTCGTTCAGCACCTCCTGCCGTTCGAGCGGCAGCAGGCGTACCACCTTCTCAAGCAGCATCCGCACGTTGGCATGCTCTGGCATGGGCGAACCCGCCGGGAAGGTGGCATCGAGGAATGCCAGTGCGTCAAGGGCGGGGTCGGGCAACTCTAGCAGGGCGAGGTCGCCGAGTTCGCGCAAAATGTATCGCCCGGTAGCACGCTGAAACCCAATCTTGCAGTTGAACTCGCGCTTGAGCGAGTCGAGGTCGTGCTTGAGCGCACTCTCGGCAGCTTCGGGGTAGGTCTCTGGTCCAAAGTCGAGGCGGGCACCTTCGATCAAGTCTTCCTTGCTTGCCGGACCACGCAGCAGGAGCCGCACCAGCAGCAGACGGCGGCGGAAGGTAAACCACGAACTACGCTTCTTCCCACCCCGACGGCGGCGCGGGGTACCGTCTGCATTCAGCTCTTCGGGTGTGTCTGACATTGTGCTCTCGTCGAGAGACATCTCCTCAACAGTTTCGTCGAACTCTGTTCTTTCATTACTCATACTCGTTATCACATTCTCGCTAGGGCATACAGACGTGGTATGCCATCGAATAACTCACGGATGGGACGCATGAGGCGACAGGAGGGCGAGCTAAGATGCCGTGTTGCTGTTCCTGCTAACATATTGTTGCCATAGTATACCATAGGCTTCGAGGGTTGAACTACTCTGTTGCAGCTTGACGAGTGTCTCGAAGACCAGTGTTTCGAGGTCTCCACGAGTTAATTTCCAGCCGTATCGCTCGTTAGCATTCGTTGCAATCGGTAGCCATACTTCGAGCAGGCGGGCGCGTTCTGCTGCGGTATACTGCTTTTCGCTCATTATCTCGCTTATCCCTCTGTATCAACCTCAAGTCCCATATTCCTTAGAAAAACCTGCTTTATTGTACCACAAGTACTGCTCTCCTGCCTCAAGGTGGCAAATGTGAAAGAAAGTCAAAATTGTGGACGTTTAGCCCATGAACCTCCCCCTACTAGTATACTGCACATTCCATATTTGTCACCCATGATTCTCCACCTTTTGGCGGGAATTGGGCACTATTTGCCAAAATTGCCACCGCGTGGGCGATATTATGGGCAAAGCAACGCACATGCTGCCACATATAGCAGCCCATTTTGCGAACACCCGAACGCAATATGAGCAAAGAACCGCATACACGCGGACTCAGCGGCGGGCTACTCGTCCCACAGGGTGGCTTGCTGCACACTGGTGCTCTGGCGCGAGATAGAGCGACGAGGGTGGCGGTTGCGGGCAGGCGCGGCGCGGCGGCTGCCGTGTTTGCGGTAGACAGCATCGGCTTCGCTGCGGGTTGCCGGCATCCGGCGCACCTCGGCAAGCAACGCCCGTGCCCGTGCAACGGCGGCAGTGTGCTCAACGATGGGGGCGGGGTAGTCGCGCCCCAGCACACACCCCCCATGCTGCTGCACCGCAGGCGGCATCAGCCACGGCATATGGATGAACGCACGCGGGACGCTCGCCAGTTCGGGCACCCACTGCCGGATGAACGCGCCGTCGGGGTCGTGCTCTTGCCCCTGCTTCACCGGGTTGTAGATACGCACGGTGTTGATGCCCGTCACGCCCGACTGCATTTGTATTTGGCAATAATGGATGCCCGGCTCGTAGTCGCTGAACAGCCGCGCAAGGTGCAGCGCAGGCTCGCGCCAGTGCAGCCACAGGTCATAGCTGGCAAACGATACCAGCATGGCACGCATCCGAAAGTTGAGCCAGCCCGTTGCCGCCAGCGAACGCATACAGGCATCTACCATGGGGTAGCCGGTGCGCCCGCTCTGCCATGCCGCAAAGCGTGCCGGGTTCCAGTCAATTTCGCGCAGCCCGGCGAACGCCCGCACGAACGGCTCAAACTCGATAGCAGGTTCCGTTTCGAGCTTTTGCATAAAGTGGTCGCGCCAGTGCAGCCGCGACTCGAACGCCTTGAGCGACTGGAGCCACACGGCATCGTCGGGGTGGCGTTCGTCGCTGGCTTGCAGGGCGGCGCGGCGTGCGCGGGTGGCATGGACGGCGGAGCGCAACGACAGCGCACCATACGCGAGGTGAATACTCAGGCGTGAGCACCCCACCGGGGCGGTGCGCGGGCTGGACAGGGCAGCACGATAGCCAACCCCACGCTGGTAGAGAAAATCGTTCAGGGTGGCGTGGGCAACCGTCTCGCCGCCCGTCTGGGGCGTGGCACAGCCGTCGGCGGGCAAGCCGAGATCGGTCGCTGTGGGGATAGCCCCCACGGGGAGCGACAGCGGCGACAGGCGGGCAGGCGGGGGCAGCGGCGCGGGGCGCATCCGTTCCTCCCAGATACGCGCCCACTCGTCCCGGTCACGGAGCCGCCGCACCACACCACCCTGCGGCAATTCGTGCAGCGCAATGCCGTGTGCCCATGCCCAGCGGCGCACCGCACGGTCACGTGCATACGTCCAGCCGTTCCCCGTCTCTTCGTGCGCCCAGATAGCCGCGAAAGGATGGGTAGCGTGTAGCTCCGCCAACACAGGCAACACGTCGCCGACACGCACCACCAGCGGTTGCCCCATGCGTGCCAGCCGCGCCCGCAGGTCGTGCAGGCAGGCGGCGACGATGCGCCAGTGGCGCGTGCCCACGTCGGGTTGCGCCCACAGTTCCGGCTCAACGATATAGAGCGGTAGCACCGCGCCCCGCTTGGCAGCTTCGACGAGGGGCGGGTGGTCGTGTACACGCAGGTCGCGCTTGTACCAGACAACGTGGAGCGGTGCGAGCAGACTAGCGGTACTCATCACCGCAATCGCCAATGACGCGCAGCAGGTCGTTGGCGCGTGCTTGCACGGCAGCAATCGCGGCACGGTCGTCGTCGCTGAGTGTCAGGTCAAAGACGCGCATGTTGTCGCCGATGTGCGCGGCAACCCCTAGCCGTACCCCCACCATCACCCCGGCAACCATCGGTTGGTCGAGAATGTAGCGTGTAGCGACATTGGCGATACTTACGCCATGCGTGCGGGCAATGCGGTTGACCACCGTCAACAATTCTTGGAAGAGTGCCCAGCCCCCCCACAGGTCAATCATCTGCTTGTACTTTTGCAGGCTAGCGGTGGTAAGGTCGGCACGGCGGGGTGCGGGTGCGCCGAGGTAGCGTTCGGCGAGCAAGCCGCCACACAGCACGCCATAGGGCAGCAACCAGATATTGTGCTGCTGGCAGTAGGGGGTCATTGCGGCGGCGGGGCGCATGTCAATCAGCGAATATTGCACCTGATTGGCGGTAATCTCGATGCCGTGCTCGGTGATGACCCGGAGCCGCTCAGTGTCAAAGTTGGTCAGGGCGACATAGCGCAGCACCCCCTGTTCGCGCAACTCAGACAGGTGCTCCAGCGCATCGAGGTAGGCGCGGTTGGTGTAGTCCCACCAGTGGAACTGCAACAGGTCGAGCGTGTCCATCTGCATACGCTGCCGCGAACGGTCAATGGCGCGTTGCACGGTAGCGGCGGTCATGGGTTGCGGGCGCGGCACCCACTTGGTAAACACTTGCAGGCAGTCGGGTGCGTCTGCGCCGCGTTCAGCGATGAGCCGCTGGCGAAAGGTACCGATCAGGTCTTCTGCCGGACCGTAGTGGTCGGCAAGGTCCCACGTTGTCAAGCCGTGGTCGTGGTAGGTAAACATTGCGTCAACGGCGGCGGCGGGGTCAATGCGCCCATGGGCACCCGACACCTGCCACATGCCGTTGATGAGCCGGGATATGTTAATATCCGGGGCAAACTGCAAACGCCCGTGAATGGGCACGATAACAGTCATTGCGATAGCTCCCCTAATGTATGTGTCGTATGGGTTTTGCCGTGTGCGTCGTTGCGGTGGCTTATGTGCCTTGAAGTAGTATACCATGGGTCATACGGCTACAACCGCACGATTCGTGACCTTTATGGCGATGCACCCGTGTGGGGATGCACCTGTGTGGGGATGCACCTGTGTGGGGATGCACCTGTGTGGCGATGTCACACGGAACACAGCAGGCGGGACGGGCGAGGCACCGCTAGGCGTAGCTACGCCCCACCAGCCGCAGCAGGCGGTTGCGCGTTTCGCGGCGCAGCAGGCGTGTGCCCACTGCCAGCACAAACAACCCGGCAAGCTCTGCCAGCCCGAAGCGTGGGCGCACCATCGCTTGCAGATAGTCTGGGTCGTCCAGTTGCAGCGGCGAGGTGTCGCGCATCTCCAACTTGATCGTACCCTGCCACTCGGTTTCAATCCAGAAGAGGTCGGGCATGCTGCGCTGGAAGAGGTAGTACATGGGGTTGTACTCGTAGAAGTAATCAAACAGTTCGCCGAAGGGTTGCCCCGGCTCAATCGGGTGCATGGTCAGGGTGCCGTCGGGCAGCAGGTTGACGTACCACCGGTGGAACGACCAGTGGAACAGTCGCTCGGCAAGCTCGCTGGGCGAGCCGATGTAGCCACCCTTGCCCGTGCGTTGCAGTTCGCGCACAAACTGCGGTGGGTCGTCCATGTGCTCAAGAATGTGCGAGCAAATGATATAGGCAAACGCGCCGTCGCAGAACGGCAGGTGGTGCGCGTCCGCCACGATGAGCGGGCGCGTGTCGCGGGCAATGTCGCCGCCGCGCTCGGTGTTGTCCTCAAGGAAGCGGTCTACCAACACATTGGCGCGGGGGTGGGGGTTCTCACCGCTACCCACCTCCAAGACCAACCCCTGCGCGGGGGGGTGCATGTTTTGCTTCACAGGTCGTCTCCCGACAGGCTGTCGCGCAATACGTCGAGGTGTTCGAGCGCAAGCCCGGTGCCAATGGCGACACAGTGGGCGGGCTGGTCGGCGATGTAACAGGGCACGCCCGTAACCTCGGTCATCAGTTCGTTGATGCGCCGCAGCATCGCACCGCCGCCCGTCATCACCATGCCCTTGTCAATAATATCGCTCGATAGCTCCGGGGGTGTTTCGGCAAGCACCGCCCGCACCGCCTGCACAATCGCTTCGAGCGGCTCTTGGAGGGCTTCGGTAACCTCGTTTGAGTCTACGTCAATGGTGCGCGGCAGCCCGGCTACTTGGTCACGCCCCTTGATCTGCATACGAAGCGGCTCTTCGAGTGGGAGAGCGGTACCAATCTCAATCTTGATACTTTCGGCGGTGCGCTCGCCAATCAGGATGTTATACTTGCGCTTGATGTAATTGGCAATCGCCTCATCGAAGCGGTTGCCACCCACCCGCACCGACGTGCTTACCACAATGTCATTCAGCGAGACCACGGCGACCTCGGTGGTGCCACCGCCAATGTCAATCACGAGGTTGCCCGACGGTTGCGACACGGGGATGTTGGCACCAATCGCCGCCGCGAGTGGCTCGCGGATGAGGTACGCCTGCCCCGGACGTGCCCCCGCCGCGACGGCGGCATCGCGCACGGCACGCATCTCCACCGAGGTCACGCCCGCCGGAATACAGATCATCACTTCGGGCTTGCTGGCACGGAAGCGACCGACTGCCCGGTTGATGAAGTATTTCAGCATGGCTTCAGTCACGACATAATCGGCGATTACGCCGTTTTGCATCGGGCGCACCACCTCGACGCTCTCCGGTTCGCGCCCCAGCATAGCGAGGGCTTCGGCACCCACCGCCTTGATCCGCCCGTCACGGGTTGAAAGCGCAACCACCGACGGCTCAGAGGTGACGATCCCCTTACCCTTAACATATACCAGCACGTTTGCCGTGCCGAGGTCTATCCCGATTCGTTTTGCCATAGCGTGTTGTCTTTCTGCCGAACAACGACAGTCTCAAGAGACAGTCTTATAACATAAATAGTGGCACACGAGCACCCACCGACAGCCTGCACCAGCCAGAGCCGTCAGTGGGCGCACGCGAGCCACACTACGTTAGCGGCGAGTGCGCCGCAGTTGTGCCACCTTGAGCCGCGCTTCGGCACGCTCCAGTTCAGCTTCTGCCCGCATACGGTCGAAGTCGGCATTCGTCGCGTTCGACGCGAGTTCTTGCAACGCCCGTTCGCGGGCTTCGCGGGCACGGGCTTCGTCAATCTCATCGGCACGCTCAACCGTGTCGGCGAGGATGGTTACTTGATTGCCATGGACTTCGAGGAAGCCGCCACTGAGGGCGTAGGGGGTGACTTCACCCTGCTTCACGATGTCCATCTCGCCGGGTGCCAAGATGGTAAGGAGCGGCGCGTGATTGGGGAGCACCCCGATGCGCCCCTCGCGCGTCGAGACATTGACCTGATCCACTTGCTCAGACAGCACGACGCGCTCGGCAGTCACAATATCGAGTTGCATTGGCATAGGGTTGCTCCTGCTCGGTGGCTACTGCTGCTTATTCTGCGCAGCTTCGTAGGTTTCCAGCACTTCGTCGAGTGACCCCTTGAGCAGGAACATCTGCTCCGGCACATGGTCGGCTTCGCCAGCCAGCACGCGGGTAAAACTCCGCACCGTTTCTTCGACGGTCACATACTTGCCGTCCAGCCCGGTAAACTGGGTTGCCACCGTGAACGGCTGGCTGAAGAAGCGTTCGAGCTTGCGGGCACGCTGCACGGTCAGCTTATCTTCTTCGCTCAGTTCTTCCATCCCCAGAATGGCAATAATGTCTTGCAGGTCTTTGTAGCGTTGCAGAATGCGCTTGACTTCCTGCGCGACGCGGTAGTGTTCTTCACCGACGACGTTGGGGTCAAGAATGCGGCTGGTCGAGGTGAGCGGGTCTACTGCGGGGTAGATGCCTTTCTCGGCGATGCTACGCTCTAGCGCAATGGTTGCGTCGAGGTGGGCAAACACCGTCGCGGGGGCGGGGTCGGTGTAGTCGTCGGCGGGCACGTACACCGCCTGCATCGAGGTAATCGAGCCGGTACGTGTCGAGGTGATGCGCTCTTGCAGGGCACCCATCTCGTTTGCCAGCGTGGGCTGGTAGCCTACCTGCGACGGCAGACGACCCAGCAACGACGATACTTCTGAACCTGCCTGCACGAAGCGAAACACGTTGTCTACGAACAACAGAATGTCGCGCCCTTCGTCGCGGAAGTATTCCGCCATGGTCAGGGCAGTTAGACCGACGCGCAGGCGGGCACCGGGCGGCTCGTTCATCTGCCCGAAGACCATCACGGTCTTGTCGAACACGCTACTCGTTTCGTCAATCTTGGCTTCTTTCATTTCTGCGATCAGGTCGTTGCCCTCGCGCGAGCGTTCGCCCACCCCGGCAAACACCGAGAAGCCCGACTGCTTCATGGCAATGTTGGCGATGAGTTCTTGAATGACGACAGTCTTCCCTACCCCTGCACCACCAAAGATGCCGGTCTTCCCACCGCGCGTAAAGGGGGCAATCAGGTCAATCACCTTGATACCGGTCTCGAAAATCTGGGCTTTCGGTTCTTGGTCAACGAAGGAGGGCGGCTCGGTGTGGATGGGGCGGCGTTCGACTTCGGCAGGAATATCGCCCTCGCCGTCAATCGGGTCGCCCAGCACATTGAAGACGCGCCCCAGCGACGCATTGCCGACAGGCACCCGAATGGGTAGCCCGGTATCTATGGCACGCATCCCGCGCTGCAAGCCATCGGTAGTGCTCATGGCAATTGCCTTGACTTCGCCATAGCCGAGGTGCTGCTGGACTTCGCACACCAGCCGCCCGCCCGCTTGCAGCGGCACTTCCACGGCATTATAGATTTCGGGGACGTGGTGTTCGGGGAACTTGATCGTGACCACCACCCCAAGGATTTCGGTTACGGTACCTTCGGTCGCCGATGCGACATCTGTCATGCTACTGCTCCTATCCGCTATCTGTTATCAGGCAAACAGCTAGTTCTGCTCCATGCCAATGGCTGATGACGCGATTTCCGTCACTTCTGCCGTGACGCTTGCTTGCCGCACCTTGTTGTAGGTGAGGGTCAGGTCACGCACCAAGTCCTTCGCATTGTTGGTGGCATTCCGCATCGCAACCATCCGTGCGCTATGTTCACTGGCGATGCTTTCGAGGACTGCCTGATAAATCTGGGCTTCGGCATAGCGCGGCAGCAACTCGTCAAGCAACTCTTCTTGGCTTGGTTCGTAGGTGAAGTCTACAAGGGGTTGCGTGCCCTCATTTGGGGCAGCAGGCGGCTCAATCGGGAGCACGCGCTTGATCTGGGGGCGTTGCGTCAGGGTGTTGACAAACTCGCTATAGACGAGGTACACCTCATCGAGCCGCCCGGTGCGTTGCAACTGGTCGTTACTGTCGGGGGCATAGCGAAAGCCTTCGATGATGTTGGTCGTCACCCCCAGAATATCCACGAGCGCGGGTTCGTCACTCAAGCCAATCACTTCGGCTTCCACCGGTATGTTGTAGCGACGCACAAAGTCACGCCCCTTTTTGCCCACGGTGTAGAGAATAACTTCGCGCCCTTCGGCACGCTGTTCGCGCACAAAACTGGTGACACGCCGGAGAATGTTCGACACGAGGCTGCCCGCCAGCCCGCGGTCGGGCGTGACCAGCAGCACGCCCACCGTCTTCACCTCAGGGCGTTCTTCGAGGAGCGTGCCCTGCCGCACCGCGCCCTGCATACGCCCCGACAACTCGCTCATCACCTCGATAATGCGGTCATAGTAAGGGCGCGTTGCCAGCACGTTACGCTGCGCGCGGCGCATCTTCGAAGCTGACACCATCTCCATCGCACGGGTAATCTTGGCGACGTTCTTCGATGAACGGATGCGGCGGCGGATTTCACGGGTACTTGGCATCGCGGCTTATCCTTTCCGCCTACACAACCACTTCGCCATAGTTGGTAGTCTGCTTGAAGTCTTGCATGGCACCGACGAGTGCTTCCTTCACATCAGGCGACGGGAACTTTTTGGTACTCCGGTCTTTGTAGACCATCTCGCGCACGTCGGGGCGGGTCGTCTTGAGGTAGCTCAAGAAGTCATCGCGCCACTGCTGGATGTGTTCCACGGCGACATCATCAACGTAGCCGTTGGTCACGGCATAGATCATCGCCACCTGATCTTGAATGTCGAGCGGCTCGTACTGCTTCTGCACCAACACCTGCGTGAGGCGTTGCCCCCGGTCAATCTGGGCTTTGGTCGCCGGGTCGAGGTCGCTGGCAAACTGCGCGAAAGCCGCCATTGCACGGAACTGCGCGAGTTCGATCCGGAGCCGCCCGGCAACCCCACGCATCGCCCGCGTCTGTGCCGAACCACCGACGCGGCTCACGCTAACGCCGACGTTGATGGCGGGGCGTTGCCCTGCGTTGAACAGGTCAGCCTCAAGGAAAATCTGCCCGTCGGTAATGGAGATGACGTTGGTGGGGATATACGCCGATACGTCGTTCGCCTGCGTTTCGATGATGGGGAGGGCGGTCAGCGAGCCACCCCCATTCTCGTCGTTCAGGCGGGCGGCGCGTTCAAGGAGCCGCGAGTGCAGGTAGAATACATCGCCGGGGAAGGCTTCGCGCCCGGCAGGGCGACGCAGCAGCAACGACATCTGGCGGTAGGCAACGGCGTGCTTCGAGAGGTCGTCATAGACGATGAGCGCGTCGCGCACGGTGCGCCCGCCCACGTCAATGCCGTTCTCCATAATCTCTTCGCCCATGGCGCACCCGGCGTAGGGCGCAATATATTGCAGTGCCGCCGACTCAGAGGCGGTGGCAGCGACCACAATGGTGTGCTCCATCGCGCCGTACTGCTCAAGGGTACTGACCAACTGCGCGACTTGGGCGCGGCGTTGCCCCACCGCCACGTAGATACAGATGAGGTCTTCGCCCTTCTGGTTGATGATGGTATCAATTGCCACGGCGGTCTTCCCGGTCTGGCGGTCGCCGATGATCAACTCGCGCTGTCCGCGCCCAATCGGGATCATGCCGTCAATCGCGGTGATACCCGTCTGGACAGGCGTATCCACTGACTGGCGGATGATCACGCCGGGGGCGATGCGCTCGACGGCGCGGCGCAGGCTGGTATTGATCGGACCCTTGCCGTCAACCGGCTGACCGAGCGCGTTCACCACCCGCCCGACGAGCTCCTTGCCGACGGGCACCGAAATCACCTGCCCGGTCGAATTGACCTGATCGCCTTCTTCAATCGAGAGGTAATCGCCCATGACCACCACGCCAACGCTGTCGCGGCGCAGGTTGAGTGCCAACCCGGAGATCGGTTCGGGGCGACCGGGCTTGACCGGAAACTCGACTAGTTCGAGCGCAGCAACTTGATCCAGCCCCTCGACTTGGGCTACGCCGTCCCCGACGCTGAGCACCGAGCCGACGTTGCGGGCACGCGGGGCGGTGTCAACACCGCTACTAATACTCTCTTTGAGGCGGGCAATAATATCGTCACTTAGCAAAGTCATCTCTACACTCCGTCTCTGCTGTTATTCCCCATAAACAAGATAGCGCACCCGCCGCGCCATCGTAGCCACGGGTGCTCTGGATGAACATACGCCGGGTCCGGTGTGGCTAACTGGCGTACATACTGCGCTGAATAGTACTGAGGCGGCTCCGCAGGCTATTGTCAATCACTTGGTCGCCCACGCGGATAATCAAGCCCCCGATCAGGCTTTCGTCTACCGCGAAGCGTACCTCGACCTCGCTCTTGTAGATGTCGCGCAACTGTGCCGTGACACCCTCTTGCTGGGCGACATTGAGGGGTACCGCGCTGGTGATGACCGCATCGAGCACCTTGTCACTGCCCGTCTCGTAGTGCTCGAAGGCTGCGATGATCGCGGGCAGGCGGTTGAGTTGCTTTTCGCTTGCCAGCACCTGCACAAAGTTCCGCACCGTGGGCGAACTGTTAGCAGGCATGGCGGCATCCACCTGCTGCACAATGTTTTCGGCAAGCGGGTCAAGGTTGACCACCGCAGGCGCAACTGTCTTGAGTTCAGTCAGCATACCCCCGATGAGCGTTTCATACAGAGCACGGGCGTAGGTTTGAGCGTCCGGTGTTGCCACAGTTGTTCCCTCTTCCTATACCACCGACGGCGGTCAGTTCTGCCGACCGAGTGCCGTCAACGACTCTTCGATGAGCTTTTCGTGACCCTGCCGCGACACTTCCGACTGCAAGACCTTACTGGCGGTGAGCGTCACAAGGTCGGCAATCTGGTCTTTCGACTCACGCAGCATCTGCTGGCGTTCTTGCTCGGCTTGCGCCCGAATCTCTTCGCGCACCCGCTCAGCCTCGGCGCGAGCATCTGCCACAATCTGGTCGGCTTGGGTACGTGCCTGTTCGTTGGCACGCTGCAAGATCGCGGCGGCTTCTTGCCGCGCCTTGTTCATTTCCTTCTCGTAGTCGCTCTTCGCATTGGCAAGCTGCTGCTTGACCTGCTCGGCATCTTGCAAGCTCTGGCTGATGCGCTCGGTGCGTTCGTTGAGCAACTTCAAGACGGGCTGGTAGAGCCACATGTACAGCAGCCAGATGACAATGCTGAAGTTGATCAACTGAAAGAGAAACTTGGGCAAATTGATACCCAGTGCTTCCATTGCGTACCTCCTCGTAGCGGGACGACCCCGGTGTGCCTGCGTTGGTTAAATAACCCCAAAGCCGATCAGGAAGGAAATAACCAGCCCGAAAATAGCCAGTGCTTCCGCAAACGCGATGCCGATGAACATGTTGGTTACGATAGTACCTTGGACTTCCGGGTTGCGCCCAATCGCCTGCAACGCCCCCGACACCAGAATACCGATACCGACCCCCGGTCCAATCGCTGCCAGACCGATTGCCAGCGCGGTTGCTACGAGCCGAAGTTCTTCCATGGTCGCCTGTCCTCCTCAAGTTCCTAAAGAGCTATTCTGCTACTATTACGGTTCCGAGCGAAACGGTACAAATGGGCGCGAGTGCCACCTGCCGTGGGCTGCCCGCAAGCCGCCCGTGGGCGACCACCGCACGCTGCCGCGGTCGCCGTGCTGCACCTAGTGGTCGTCGTCGTGGTGGGCAGTCGCGGCAGTACCAACGAATGCCATTGTGAGCACCGCGAACACAAACGCCTGAATAAACCCGACGAATACCTCGAAGAGGTACATCGGTATGGGTAAGCCCAGCGGGAGCAGGAAGATGAGCACTACCAGCGTCACCTCGCCCGCAAAGATGTTGCCGAAAAGACGAAACATAAACGCTGGGATACGGGCAATCTCACTAATAAGTTCGAGCAGACCCACCAAGAACATGATAATGCCTTGCTTGAAGTTGAAGAACTTGGTGAGGTAGCCCGCGCCGAGCGTGCTAAAGCCGATGTATTGCACCCACACCACCGAAATAATCGCCAGTGCAGCGGTGAAGTTCAGGTCAGTGGACGGGGCACGCAAGAACGGGATCAAGCTGTCGCCGGGTTGGCACCCCAAGTACTTTGACTCGCCCTCTGCGGCTGCCAAGAACGGCAACGGAATGAGCGGTTCGGGGGCAGTGCTCGCAATGCGAATCTCGCCTGTTTCCCAGAAGTCGCGGTTATCGAGACTAGCACCCTCTTCCACCGGTTCTTCGCCCTCGACCTCCCCTGCGTGGCACATCCCGATGGACTCGGAGCCGGGGAGCAACCCGCTGTAGTTGGCAAGGATGACGAACAGGAAGATCGTCGCCACGATGGGAAAGGTGCGGGCAACCTGCCCTGCACTGATGCCACTGAACAACTTGTAGAGTTGCTCGAGGATGGTCTCCATGATGTTCTGCAACCCCGTCGGGATCATCTGGAGGTTGCGCCCGACGACGAACGCGAGCACAAGCAGAATGACATCAATAATCAGAGTGATGAGCATAGAGTTGGTGAACTCGAAGCCACCAATGAAGAATAGTGGTTCCGCCCGAATAGAGACGACCGGCGGCGCGGTGCCGAAGCCGAGGAAGAGCGCGGCAATCCCCATCAGTACCAGTGCCACAAACCCGATGCCAAGATTTCTTGCTGACAATGCACTTCTCCTGGTACATACAGACGCGGTGCAGGGTCACTCCTGCAAAATATACGCTTAGAACAAGACCAGCGCGGTTCGTTCTATTCTTCACAATATTGCACCACCCACTGTAACATACGCTGTCAACTGCGTGGGCATGGAGGGAATAATGATGCTTTCCCTTGCGGGATCGTGGCGTTGTGCGTGTCCAGAGCTAACCACGCGGCAGAGTATAGCATAGCTCTGTTTTTCGTGCAAGTTGCCCAGAACGCACCCCGATGCTTTGTATACTCCGCACTTCAATAGTCAAGCATTAAACCGTTTTGTCTGGTATAATGGGGAAGCACTGCGGTTGCCAGTGGCGGCAACCCTCAATGGACATAGATACCATGCCAACCCACTATGACGGCACGCCCGAACAACGGCGTGCGCTCGACACCTACATCAAGCTCCTGCGAGCAGCCGAAACCACGCTCGCCCACACCACCGCCCATCTGGCACGCTACAACCTCACCGTGAGCCAGATGGGGGTACTCGAAGCCCTCTACCACCTCGGTACACTCAACCAGTGCGACCTCGCTACCAAGCTCCTCAAAAGTACGGGTAACATCTCGCTAGTCTTGAAGAAGCTGGAGCAACGTGGGTTGGTCACGCGGCAGCGCGACCCGCACGACAACCGCTACAACGAGGTGCGCCTGACCCCGGCGGGCGAAGACCTGCTCCTGAGTTTCTTCAACCAGCACGTTGCGGGCATTGTCGCGGCAATGAGCGCACTGTCGCCGCACGAGCAAGCCGTGCTGGGCGACCTGTGCCGCACACTGGGGCGCAGCATGACCGCCGCCGGCGAGCCAGCCAGCAAGTCAACGAGCGCGCCAGCCCCTGCCACGCCCGAACGTCGCTAGCGCACGGGAGGGGCGGGGCAACGGTGCGGCGGCGCGGTGGTGCCACCGCTTGACAGCCCAACTGTTTAGTAGTAATCTGTTTTGCGTTGAACTAATGGTGCTGGGGAGTGACCCCGGCACTCACTGTACCGGCACTCACTGTACCGGCACCCAGAAGCATAGTGAAAGTGAAACAGCGAGACAGAGAAGAGAGGCACGTTATGGTCAATCTGGCGATTATCTATTACAGCGCGACGGGCGGCACCTACGCGCAGGCACAGGCAATGGTGGCTGCCGCCGAAACAGCGGGCGCAACCGTGCGGCTCCGCAAGGTCGCGGAACTGGCACCCGAAGCCGCGATCCAGAGCAACCCCCTGTGGGCTGCCCACCGCGATGCTACCACTGATGTGGCAGAGGCAACACTCGATGACCTCGAATGGGCAGATGCGATCCTGCTGGGCGCACCCACGCGCTACGGGCTACCCGCCGCCCAGATGAAGCAGTTCCTCGACACGACGGGACCGCTATGGGCACAGGGCAAGTTGGTCAACAAGGTAGCATCGAGCTTCACCAGCTCGGCGACGCTACACGGCGGGCAAGAAACCACGCTCCTTGCCCTCAACAATACGTTCTACCACTGGGGCTGCATCATTGTGTCGCCCGCCTATGCCGACCCGATCCAGTTTGCGGCGGGCAACCCCTATGGTGCGTCGTTTACCAGCCAGAACGGCGAGGTAAAGCCGGATGAGACCGCCCTTGGTGCCGCCCGCTTCCAAGTCGAGCGGCTGATTGCCGTGACAGCCCAGTTCAAGCGCGGCGCGAACTAACAGCAGCACGACGCAACGCGGGGCAGGGGCGGGCGGCTCTGCCCCGTTGGTTATGGCGCAGGTACGGCGGGGGCACGCGAGACCAGCGCGACCCAGTCGCCCGCGACGTGCCGCGCCACGGGGTGCAGCCCCGCCGCCGCATACGCGAGCGATACCTCGATCTCGCGGTCAAGGATGATGCCGCTACTGATGAGCACCCCCCCCGGACGCAACCACGCCCGCAACTGTGGCGCAAGCTCAACTAGCACACTGGCAATAATGTTGGCACAGATCAGGTCGCACGCTGCGAAGGGGGCGGGCAACGGCGTAGCAGGGTACGCAAGGTCTACCGTGATGGTAGCGGCAAGCCCGTTGTGCGCGACGTTGGCACGCGCCGCCGTGACTGCCACCGGGTCATTGTCGAGCGCGAGGATGGGCGACACGCCCTGCAACGCCGCCGCGATTGCGAGGATGCCGCTCCCCGTGCCCATATCGAGCATGGTGCTGCCGGGGTGAGCGTAGCCTTCGAGCAGTTGGACGCAGAGTTGGGTGGTGGGGTGTAGCCCCGTGCCGAACGCCATGCCGGGGTCAAGGTGCAGCACGAGGTCAGCGGGCTGTGGCGTGTAATCGAGCCACGACGGAACCACCACGGTGCGCCGCCCAATGCGCTGAATGTCATAGTAGCGTTTCCATGTATGTGCCCAGTCCTCTTCGGCAATGACGCGCATCTGGAGTTGCCCGACCGGGCGCAACTGCCCCAGATGCCACAACGCCTGCTCGATGCGCTGGCGCGTCGCGTCGGTCTGGTCGTCAAGTGGCAGGTAGGTGCGGAGCGTGACAGGGTAGTGTGGGTCGCTGGTCATAGGAAGGGGCACCCCCGGCTCGTCGGCACGCGCATCGTCGGGGGGCACCGCCTCAACCGTCACGCCGCCGTTGTAGCCATACTGCGCCAGTAGCTCACTAATCGCTTCGGCGGCTTCCTGATCGGCGGCAACCGCCAGTTCGAGCCAGCCGCCCGGTTGCTGCGGGGCGGGGGTGGGGTCGTTGGGCGTGCTCATGGCTGTGGCTCCGGCGGGCTATACGTCCAGCGTGTACCCTGCGGCGTGTCCTCCAGTGTCACGCCCAGTGCCGCGAGGTCGTCGCGCACCGTGTCCGCCAGCGCATATTGCTTCGCGCGCCGGAGTTCGCCGCGGAGCGTCACCAGCATGTCAATGAACGGGGCGGCGGCGTGCGGGGTGACGGTGGGCGGCTGCAAGCGCAAGCCCAGCACATGCCCCAGCCCTTTCAAGGTTGCCTGCGCGTCGCCCAGCCACGACGCATCTACACCCGCCGCCCGCGCCACATTGATCGCCCGTACCAACTCGAAGAGGTGACTGAGCGCAACCGACGTATTGAAGTCGTCATCCATTGCCGCTACCAAGCCCTTGCTCGCACTGTCTACGGCGGCGGCGAGTGCGGCGACGGCGGCACCGCGCGTCAGGGTGCCGGTTGCCGGGTCGAGGGCACCAATGAGGCGTTGCCATGCGCGGTGCTGGTCGGCGGCGATGCTGTCGTTGTAGGTGAGTGGGCGGCGGTAGTGCCCGCTCAGTACCAGCAGGCGGAACACGTCCGCATCGTAGGTGCTGAGGAACTGCTCAATCGTGACGAGGTTGCCGAGCGACTTCGACATCTTCTCGACTTGCCCGCTTGCCGGGTCTACCAGTTGCAACATACCGTTGTGCATCCAGTAACGGGCAAACTCGCGCCCGGTCAGGCTTTCGGTCTGGGCAATTTCGTTTTCGTGGTGCGGGAACACAAGGTCGCTGCCGCCGCCGTGAATGTCTATCTGCTCGCCAAGGTGGTGCAGGTTCATTGCGCTACACTCGATGTGCCAACCCGGTCGCCCCGCTCCCCACGGGCTGTCCCATGCTGGTTCGCCGGGCTTGGCGGCTTTCCAGAGCGCAAAGTCGGCGGGCGACTCCTTCGCTTCGTCCACGGCAATACGTGCCCCCGCGAGCATGTCAGCGAGTTTGCGCCCCGATAGCTTGCCGTAGTCGGGGAAGCGTGCCACGCGAAAGTAGACATCGCCCGCCGCGACATAGGCATGCTCACTGGCAATCAGCCGCTCGATAAAGGCGATGATGGCGGGCATACTGGTGGTCGCCCGTGGGTAGATCGTCGCGGGCAGCACGTTCAGCCGTTCCATCTGCTGCAAGTACTCACCGATATACTGCTCGGTCAAGTCGAAGGGGTCGCGCCCAAGGTCGCGTGCGCGGGTGATAATCTTGTCGTCTACGTCGGTGAAGTTGACGACGTGCTGCACGACATAGCCCTGCCATTCGAGGTAGCGGCGCACCACGTCGAAGACCACCGCCGACATGGCATGCCCGATGTGGGCTTCGTCGTAGACCGTCACGCCACACACATACATACGAACCACCCCCGGCTCAAGGGTCACGAGCGGCTCGCTGCGGCGCGACAGGCTGTTGTACAGATGAAGGGTCATAGTTGCTTGCTCCTGCTGCCGGGGCACACCCAGCTTCAGATACCGAGACCGTGAATGAAGCCGTCATCGGGCGGGCGCGGCGTGGCAGCCGGGCGGTGGTTGCTCTGGCTGGCGTGGCTACCGTTGGCACCGTGCGGGCTATGGCTTGCCGGGTCATACTGCGGTGTGTCGTATGGGTCATAGGGATGCTGCGGCGGTGGGGTATCGCTTTCATATTCATGTTCGTATTCATCGAGAATTGACCACAGGTGGCGCGACATGGTGTGGTGGTGGCACTGTTCCTCGGTCAGGTGGTGGTTGGTCACGTCTTCTAGATCAGTGAGGCGCGTTTCCACCTCCGCGAGCTTGGCACGCAGGTCACGCAGCATCAAGCCTTCGGGGTCGGGCATCTGGGCACGGCGGCGGGTCTCGCCCGTGATGGGGTCGCGCCATGCCACAATCCGCGCCGGGATGCCCACTGCCGTGGTGTGTGGCGGCACGTCCTTCACGACGACCGCCCCGCCGCCGACGCGGGCACCCGTACCCACGGTGATGTCGCCGAGCACGCTGGCACCCACGCCGATCACTGCGCCTTCTTCGATGGTGGGGTGACGTTTGCCCGTCTGCTTGCCGGTGCCGCCGAGCGTCACGCCCTGATAGAGTGTCACGTCGTTCCCGATCACGGTGGTTTCGCCAATCACCACACCCATGCCGTGGTCAATGAAGAAGCCACACCCGATCTGTGCGCCGGGGTGTATCTCAATACCTGTCAAGAAGCGCGTGAGTTGCGAGATGAGGCGCGGCACAAACGGTACGCGCTTGCGGTGCAACCCGTGCGCGACGCGGTGCGCGACAATCGCGTGCAAGCCGGGGTAGAGCAGGACTTCGGCGAGGCTGGTGGCGGCGGGGTCGTTGGCAAAGATCGCCTTTACATCGTTGCAGAACATGCTGAAAAAACCACGGCGGCGGGGGGGGTGGGTGGTCATTCGTTGCGGCGACGGCGACGGTGACGATTGCGGCGACGGCGGCGATTGCGACGGTTGCGGCGACGGCGGCGATTGTGGCGGTACGGTGCGCGACGTGCCCTGCGTGCCAATCATAACGGTAGTCCCTCCCTTTGTTATCGTGTTGTCCCGGTGGGGCACCCGGTGTGGGTCGCCCCGTGCGGGCGGTTTATTTTCTTGTATCCTACCATGGACGGGCACTATCTGTGCAAGTGCCAATTGCGAGCAACGCAGAGCACGCCACCACCGGGCAGGGACAACGCCTGCCGGGGCGACGTAGCGGGGGCGGTGATGGGCGCAGCAGTGCGCCGTGGGCAAGGGTGGCTCAGGCTGCCGACTTGTCCGTGCTGGTGCTGTCGCTGGTACTGCTGGTGCTGTCGCTGGTACTACTGGTACTGTCGCTAGTACTGCTGGTGCTGTCGCTGGTACTGCTGGTGCTGTCGCTGGTGCTGCTGTCGCTATTCGTGCTCTCGCTCTTGCCGGGGGCGGTGGTCGCCGTCTTGCTGTTGCGGCTGTCGGTGATGTACCACCCCGACCCCTTGAAGACGATGCCAACCGGCTGGAGTACACGGCGCACCGTGCCTTCTGCACCACACTCGCAACTGGTCAACGGGTCGTCACTAAACTTCTGCACTTTTTCAAAGTTGGAATCGCAACTTTCGCAATGGTACACATAGGTTGGCATTTCGTGTGTTCCTCCCACGCTTGGTCTGTCATAACGCAAATCATCTCATCGCTAAAATCACCAAAACAAGCAGGCACGCGCTCCTCGTGCACGGCTTGCGTTGCTATTGTACTGCAATGCCGATTGGTACGCAATATAGCAGTGCGCTCGCCCGCCGAAACTCTAACACAATTTATACACCGGCGGGCAGCATCGTGTGGCACCGCACCGACCGACAACCGGTCTGCCCGTCCGTGCCTGAGTATTTTCTCAGCAGGCATGTACCCAGAATCCCGGTATACTACGACCAAGGGTCTTGCCGTGGTGTAAGCCCCCTTCCCTGATGCACAGCCCGTGCCAAAACCACACTGATATGCAATCTGTATAACACTGTCCGGGTGCTACGTTCGCAATGTGTGTGCGTCAGGTGCTTGTTGGAACTATCGGAATGGAATGTGTAAGGAGAATAGACATATGTCTTTGCAACGACTACTCGTACTGTTCGCAGTACTCGCATTGCTTGTCCCGGTGATTGCCGCCTGTGGTGGTGCCCCCGCCGCCGAGGAAGCCCCCGCCGAGGAAGAAGCCCCCACCGAAGCCCCTGCCGAGGAAGAAGCCCCGGCTGAAGAAGAACCCACCGAAGCCCCCGCCGAAGAAGAGGCGGCGGGCGGTACCATCGTGGATGTTGCCACCGAAGCGGGCGACTTCACCACGCTGGTCGGTGCGCTCGATGCTACCGGACTGGCGGATGTATTGCAGGGCGAAGGTCCCTTCACGGTCTTCGCGCCCACCGACGATGCCTTCGCTGCCGTCGAAGACACCGTTGCTGGGCTGACCCCCGAACAACTGGAGCAGGTACTGCTCTACCACGTCATTGAGGGTGAAGTGCCCGCCGAGCAGGTGCTAACGCTCGATGGCGAAGAAGTCGCCACGGTGCAGGGCGAAGGCGTGCTCGTCACGATTGACGGCGACAGTGTTATCTTGAACGACAGCGTGATGGTCACGCAGACCGACATTGCCGCCAGCAATGGTGTGATCCACGTCATTGACGCGGTGCTGCTGCCGCCGTCACTGGCAGAAGCCCCCATGGACGACATGGACGGCATGGATGACATGGATGGTGACGAAGGTGAAGCCCCGGCAGAAGGCGAAGAAGCCCCGGCAGAAGGTGAAGCCGCTGGCACCATCGTGGATGTGGCGGTTGCCGCAGGCACCTTCAACACGCTGGCACAGGCACTGACCGACACCGGGTTGGTCGAGACGTTGCAGGGCGAAGGTCCCTTCACCGTCTTCGCGCCCACCGACGATGCCTTCGCCGCTATCGCGGACACGGTTGCCGGACTGAGTGAAGAGCAACTGGTACAGGTGTTGCTCTACCATGTCGTTGAGGGTGAAGTGCCTGCCGAGCAAGTGCTGACGCTCGACGGGCAGCAGGTGACGACGGTCAACGGTGCGCCGATTGGCATCACGGTTGACGGCGACAGTGTTATCTTGAACGACAGCGTGATGGTTACGCAGACCGACGTGCAGGCGAGCAACGGCGTGATCCACGTCATTGACGCGGTGCTGCTGCCCGACAACGCCCCTGCCCCGGCGGAAGCCCCGGCAGCCGGCGAAGAAGCCCCGGCAGAGGGCGAAGCCGCTGGCACCATCGTGGATGTGGCGGTTGCCGCAGGCACCTTCAACACGCTGGCACAGGCACTGACCGACACCGGGTTGGTCGAGACGTTGCAGGGCGAAGGTCCCTTCACCGTCTTCGCGCCCACCGACGATGCCTTCGCCGCTATCGCGGACACGGTTGCCGGGCTGACCCCGGAGGAACTGAGTAGCGTGCTGCTGTACCACGTCGTCGCGGGTGAAGTGCCTGCCGAGCAGGTCTTGACACTCGACGGGCAGGAAGTGACCACCGTCAACGGTGCGCCGATCACCGTCACGATTGACGGCGACAGTGTCATCTTGAACGGCGAGGTCATGGTCACACAGACCGACATTCAGGCGAGCAACGGCGTGATCCACGTCATTGACGCGGTGCTGCTGCCGCCCACCGAATAACGCCCGCCGCGTGTAGGTATTCGCAACTGTCGGACGCGAACGTAGCAACTACTGCCGCTACCCCGTGGGGGTGGCGGCAGTGCTATTTCGTGCTCTTTGCAGAAGGGCAGAAGGGCAGAAGGGCAGGAGGCGCGGGCTAGTCGGCAAACACCGCCGCCACGTCCAGCGCGAGCGCGGGCAGCAACGGCGA
>CAZNQP010000016.1:21309-29073 GCA_964575355.1 uncultured Chloroflexaceae bacterium | reverse complement strand
CCGCCGCGTATTCCGCCCGCTTTGTCACGGTGTCGTGTGCCGCGTTGTCCGGGCTAATGACCTCCGCCACAAGGTCAGCGCGTGGCAGGTAGCGGTCATCCCCGGCAAGCTCTTGTTCGTCGCACAGCAACAGCAGGTCGGGTTCGCGGTAGCGGTCGGGCGCAACATACAGACGTAGCGGTGCGAAGTACAGCCCTCCCTGTGGCAGGTGCGCCTGCACGAACGGAAATAGCAGGCGGTAGAGTGCGGCAACAATACGCTGGTGGGTGCGGGTCGGCATGGGCGGAAACTCCAGATAGCCCCGGTTGTATTCGACCAGCATGCTGGTGTGCTCGCTCAACCAGAGGTAGGCTTCGGGTGTCCATTCGCCCTGCTGCGGCAGCACGGCTGCCAGTTGCTGGGCATACTGCTGCTGCGCGGCGGTGGGCGGCGCGGGCGGCGTTGCAGTGGCAGGGTTGGCAGGAGTGGTCACGGTGGTGCTCCTTTCGGCTCGGCTCTGGTGGCGCTAGTCGGCAAACACCGCCGCCACGTCCAGCGCGAGCGCGGGCAGCAACGGCGACGTGAGGGTTGCCCCCGCCGCGAACGTGCCGTGTGCGGTGTAGCGGTCGCCCCCCTCCGGCAGCGTCAGCACCGTGATGTGCTGCGCCTGTGGGTCTACCAGCCAGTATTCCGGGAAGCCCGCCGCCGCGTATTCCGCCCGCTTTGTCACGGTGTCGTGTGCCGCGTTGTCCGGGCTGAGCACCTCCGCCACGAGGTCGGCGCGTTGCCACGCGCGGTTGCCGCGTGCTGGGTCGTCCTTGTCGCACAGCAACAGCAGGTCGGGTTCGCGGTAGCGGTCGGGCGCAACATACAACCGGAGTGGTGCAAACAACACAACTCCCTGTGGCAGGTAAACCTGCACGAAGGTAAACAGCAGGCGGTAGAGAGTTGCCAGCACGGTCTGATGTTCGTCGGTGGGCATGGGCGGAAACTCCAGATAGCCCCGGTTGTATTCGACCAGCGTGCTGGTATGCTCGCTCAACCAGAGGTAGGCTTCGGGTGTCCATTCGCCCTGCTGCGGCAGCACGGCTACCAGTTGCTGGGCATACTGCTGCTGCGCGGCTGTGGGCGGCGCGGGTGCGTCGCTTGTGGTGTGCGTCGTGCGCGTGGTGGTGCTGGTTGTGCTCACGGGGGTGGCTCCTTGCCTTGTCTTCGCTTGCCTTGCAGTATACCAGAGCCGCCGCCGTCGCGCTTAGAACAGCAGCACCATCAGGGCGGTGATAGTCACGATACTACACAGCGTCGAGAATAACACTGTTGCCGTGGTAAAAGTCGGTTCCGTGTCGTACTCAACGGCAATGATGGACACCAGCACGGCAATTGGCATGCTTGCCTGCAAGATACCGACATCGCGTGCCAAGCCCGTCAGCCCGAACGGGATGGCAACCAGCACTGCCACAACCGGACCACCGATCAGGCGCACGGCTGTGACCGCCGCCATGTCGAAGTTGGGACGCGGGATGCCCTCCGCCGCGAGCTGCACGCCGAGCGCAAGCAGCATGGTGGGCACCAGAGCGTCGGCGAGCAGTGCCACCGGGCGCACCAGCGTGAGCGGCAGGTCAAGGTTGAGCCAGTTGACCAGCACGGCAATCGGCACAATCATCACCCCCGGTGTTTTGAGCACTTCCAGCACGGCAGTCAGGCTACCGCCCTGCACGAAACTCGCCGCTGCTACGCCGATGGCGAATGCCAGCACCAGCACCACCAGAAAGTAGATCGTGGCAATGCCGAGGGCTTCTTCGCCCAGTGCAAACTGAATGAGCGGGAAGCCGAAGTTGCCCACGTTGCCAAACACCGCCATGCCGGTAAAGGCGGCAGTCATGGCAGGCGTGCGCCCCAGTGCCCGCGCCAACGCAAAGCCCAACGCACCCACCGTCAGCGTGACCACCGTCATGTACCCGATCATCTGGAAGACAAGCGCGACTGCCACCTCGGTTTCGGCGAGGCGCGTAAACACGAACGCTGGCGTGAGGATGTAGTACGCATAACGCGACAGCGTGCGCGCCTGCAAGCCCAGCCGGTGCCCAATGGTGTAGCCCAGTAGCACCAGCAAAAACACCGGCACAATCACGTCGAAGAAGATACGGAACAGTTCACCCATACAATCAATGCCTTCAATGCTTTTGTCAAAACGGATGCGATAGTCTGATTATGCGCGATAGGCGCGTTTTGCACAACTGGCAGGCACCGCTCCAGCGCACGCCCCGTTATGCTGGTACTTTCGTCCTAGCGTATCCCCTTTTGTAGTGCTCCTTCTAACACAATGTTTATACCCGGTTATTCGCCCGTTCTGGTACACTAGCGGGTAGTGGGCGGCGGGTGTCGCCCGCCCACCAATGGAGAGCAACCAACCTTTGTCAGCGCGTGTAGGGAGGACGCATCAGCCATGATTGAAGCACACGGTCTGGTCAAACGCTATGGCACCGCCATCGCCCTCGACAATATTACCTTTCGCGTCGAGCAGGGCGAAATCCTTGGGTTCCTCGGACCGAACGGCGCGGGGAAAACGACGACCATGCGTATCTTGACGGGGTATATGCCCGCGAGCGAAGGCACCGCCAGCATTGCGGGTCACGATGTGTTCCGCGAGTCGCTCAAGGCACGCCAGAACCTTGGGTACCTGCCCGAAAACGTGCCGCTCTACCCCGAGATGTCGGTTGCGGGCTACCTCGACTATATGGCGCGGCTGCACCGCGTGCGCGACCGCCGCGCCGCCATCGCCCGTGCGCTTGAGCAGGTCAACCTGAGCGAACGCGCCACGGTGCGGATTGGCAAGCTCTCGAAGGGGCAACGGCAGCGCGTGGGGCTGGCACAAGCCCTGCTGCACGACCCGCCCGTGCTGATCCTCGATGAGCCAACGGTGGGGCTTGACCCACGCCAGATTATCGAGGTACGCGAACTGATTCGCCAACTTGGGAGCGAGCGCACCATCATTCTGAGCACGCATATCCTGCCCGAAGTGAGCCAGCTTTGCAACCGCGTGGTCATTCTGCACAAGGGGCGCATCGCGGCCATTGACACGCCCGCCGCCCTGACTGCCCGCATGGAAGGTGCCCACCGCTTGCAGGTACAGGTGGCAGCCCCTGCCGCCGATGCTGCCGATGTGCTCGCCGCGATTGCGGGGGTCGAGACTGTGCAGGCACACGGCGACGGACGCTTCGATGTGACCACAGGGCGCGAACATGACGTACGGGCGCACGTTGCCGAAACGGTGGTAGCACAGGGCTGGGGCTTGCTCGAACTACGGTCGGTTGGGGTGAGCATGGAGGACATCTTCTTACAACTGACCACCCGCGACCCGGATGCTGCCAGCGCACCCCCCACCGCGCCAGACGCGGACGATGCTGCCGCCAACGACAGTGACGACCAGCGCGAGCACGCCGCCTAGCGTTGCGTGCTGACGTATGCTGACGTACTAGGAGGAATAAGGAGATGCTGCAATGCTGAATACCCTGACGATTGCCCGCCGCGAATTGGCAGCCTTTTTTGTCTCGCCGATAGCCTATCTGGTGATCGCTGCCTTCCTGTTGATTAGCGGCTACCTGTTTGCCGTCATCCTGATTACGTCGCAGCAGGCAACGCTCGAGTTTCTCTTCCGCAACATTCTGGTGATCCTGCTGTTTATGGCACCCCTGCTGACTATGCGCCTGCTCGCCGAAGAGCAACGCACGGGGACTATCGAGTTGCTGTTGACCGCCCCCGTGCGCGACTGGGAGATTGTGCTGGGCAAGTTTTTGGCGGCACTGGGCGTGTTCGCGGTCATCCTGCTGCTCACGTTCACCTACCCCGCCATTCTGTTTGCCGTGGGTGGCAACCCTGACCTCGGACCGATGGTCACGGGCTATCTGGGCTTGCTGCTGCTGGGCGGTGCAATGCTGGCGATTGGCACGCTGGCATCGTCCTTGACCGAAAACCAGATTGTCGCGGCGGTCATTGCCTTTGCCATGCTGCTGCTGCTGTGGCTGATTAGTGCGGCGGGGCAGGTCATTGTGGGTGCCGCCGACCTGTTCACCGCCCTGTCGTTGCCCGACCGCTTCGACGACTTTGCCCGTGGCGCGATCAACCTTGCCGATGTGGTGTATTACCTGAGCCTGATTATCGGGTCGCTGTTTCTCGCTACCCGCATCATCGAAACCCGGAGGTATAGCTAATGTCTACCGAACCAACCACCCAGACCCCACCTGCCAGCAAGGGCGGTATCTTCGGTAAGCGGCAGGTGCGCTTCGGCGGCAACGCGCTCCTGATGACTGTCGCGCTGGTTGGCATTCTGGTGCTGCTCAACCTGCTGGCGGGGCGGCAACTGATACGCTGGGACTTGACCGCCGACCAAGCATTGACGCTCACGCCGGAGACGATCACGATTCTGGCAAACCTCGACCAACCTGTCGAGATTGTCGGCTTCTTTGGGCAGCAAGACACCCTGCAACAGCAGGACGTGGCAAGCCTGCTCCAAGCCTACATGACCCACACCGACCAGCTTACCTATCGCTTTGTTGACCCAGACACCAACCCAGTCATAGCGCGTGAATATAACTTGCAGAGCTATGGCGCGCTCTACATCAACGCGGGCGACCGCCGCGAGGAAATCCGCGCCAACGATGAGCCAGCCATCACCGCCGCCATCGTGACCGTTACGCAAGAAACGCCGCCGCCGGTGTATGTGCTGACGGGGCACGGCGAGCGTGCGCTCGACGGCTTCGACCCGTTTGGGTTTAGTGCTATGCAAGGCGTACTCACCGCTGACAATTTCACGGTCGAGCCGCTCAGCCTGCTGACCGCCGAGGGCGTGCCCACCGACAATAGCATCCTGCTGGTTGCCGACCCCAGCGAGGAACTGACCGCCACCGAAGAGGCAGCCATCACGACGTATCTGGCGCAGGGCGGGCGGCTGTTGCTGCTGACCGACCCGCTCAACCCGGCACCACTGACCGACCTGCTGGCGCAGGCGGGGCTAACGGTGGGCGATGACCTGCTGCTCGACAGCCTGTCGGAGCCGAACAACCCGCTCAACCCAGTGGTGGTTGAATACCCCTTCAGCGAGATTACCACCAACCTGAACGGTCCAACCCTGTTTGCTACCGTGCGGAGCATCCGCAACACGGGCGACAGTGGCGGCTTCACGGTCAACCCGCTCGTGGAAACGAGTGCCGACAGTAGTGCCGTCACCGACTTCGACGAGCAAGAGCTACGCCCGTCGCCCACCGACGAGCAGGGACCGTTCACGTTCGGCTTCACCATCGAAGGGCAGTTCGCCAGCGACGACGCAGATGCCGACGCACCTAGCGATGCCGCCCCTGCTCCGGCACGGGTGGTGGTGATTGGCGATGCCGACTTTGCCAGCAACGCCAACGTCAACCTTGCGGGCACGGTCAACGCCGACTTCTTACGCAGTACCGTCGCGTGGTTGGCGAGCGGGCAGGGCGACTTTGTGCTGCCGCCGCGCCCACAACCCGTAGACCGCAGCATCTTCCTGACGAACGAGCAGCAACAGCTTATCTTCTATAGCACCACACTGCTGCTGCCGTTGGTGGTGCTGGTGGCGGGTGCCGTGGTGTGGTGGCGCAACCGCTAGGTGCAGGGCGGTGAACGACACGCGCAGGGAACGCCACGCGCAGGGAACGGAACGACACACGCAGGGAACGACGCACGCGGTGAACACACGCGCAGGGAACGACACGAAAGGAATACGCCGTGGATTTTCGCGTAACAATCGGGCTACTGGTGGTGCTGGCTGCGCTGGGTGGCTACTTCTTTTTCACTGGCGGCACCACCCCCGCACCCGTCGGCGTGGATGCCACCGCCACCGCGCAGCAGGCAAGCCGCGTGACGGTGCTCGACATTACCCCCAGTGACATTACTAGCGTGACGCTTGCGCCGTTGCAGGGCGACACCGTGACCGTTGCGCGTGACGACGACGGCTGGCAAGTGACCGCTCCGACCACCGCCGCTGCCGATGCCAACCGGATTGACAGTGCGCTAGGCGAACTGGGCGACCTGACCGCCCAGCGTACCGTCACGCCAGCGGACGACAGCGATGCTGCCGCCTTTGGGCTGGACGAGCCGCTGTATACGATAACGCTGGCACGAGCGGCGGGCGACGACGTGACGTTGCTGGTGGGCAGCAACAACCCCAGTAATACCGCCAGCTATGTGCAGGTGCAGGGCGACGCTACGATCTATCTGATCGAGAATGTCCGCTTGAGTGGGGTACAGCAGTGGGCAACCACGCCGCCGGTTGCGCCCACGCCACTACCCACGGTGCCGCCCACCGACGACGGCAGCAGCGACGAGTAAGCCGCCTGTCGCGTGGGAGCTGGGTGCCCTGTGGGGGGTGTGCCCCACGGGGCACTGCTCTCTTCAGTACAGATGTGTTATACTAACCCTAGACAGTACGGCACCCCCACCAACGGAAGGAACCGCTATGAGTGTTGACGCAGAGGTCGCAACACCTGCCACCGCCGCGTCGCCGCCCATCCACTACCCGGAAAGCGACGGGCAACCAATGGCAGAGAACACGCGCCAGTTTCGCTGGATTGTCTTCGTGAAGGAAAACCTCGAAACGCTCTTCGCTGACCGCCCAGATGTGTTTGTGGCGGGCGACTTGCTGTGGTACCCCATCGAGGGCGACCCCACCACGCGCCGCGCCCCAGATGCCATGGTCGTCTTCGGCAGACCGAAGGGTGATCGTGGCTCGTACCGCCAGTGGGACGAGGGCGGCATCGCGCCGCAGGTAGTGTTCGAGATTATGTCACCCGGCAACACATTCCGCGAGATGCTTGCAAAGCTCGCATTCTATGACCAGTACGGCGTAGAGGAATACTACATCTATGACCCAGAACCCGAACGACACGAGCTAACCGGCTTCACGCGCAGCAACGACACGTTGCAGCCTGTCGCCAGCATGGACGGCTGGGTTAGCCCCCGCCTAGGCGTGCGCTTCGCGCGTGCCAATGACGGCACGCTGCTGTTGTTTGCGCCCGATGGTACGCCGTTCCGCTCGCATCAGGAGCTAGCCGCCCAACGCACCGCCGCCGAGCAACGCGCCGCCCGCGCCGAGGAACAGGCAGCAACTGAACACGCGGCACGGCTTGCCGCCGAAGCACAGGCGGCGGCACTGGCTAGCAAGCTACGCGAACTAGGCATCGAGCCGGACGCTACCGCCTAGGCAGCGCGGCTAGTCTTCGAGCACAATCTCACCAGACTTGCCGCCGCGCTTCTGTGCCAGCCGCACATCGGTGATACGCATCGCACGGTCTACCGCCTTGCACATATCGTAGATGGTCAGGGCTGCCGTTGTGACGGCGGTCAGGGCTTCCATCTCCACCCCCGTCTGCCCGCGCACGCGCACCGTTGCCTCTAGGTGCAGGGCGGTGGCGGCTTCGTCGGGCGTGATACTCACGGCAACGTGCGTCAGGAGCAACGGGTGGCAGAGCGGGATCAGGTCGGGCGTGCGCTTTGCCGCCATAATGCCCGCTACACGGGCGGTTGCCAGTACATCGCCCTTGGGCATGTCGCCTGCCAGTATCAGGCGTAAGGTTGCGGGCTGCATCTGCACCGTGGCACGGGCGATAGCCTCGCGGCGGGTGTCGTCTTTCGCGCCCACGTCTACCATGTGGGCGTGTCCCTCGGCGTTCAGGTGGTTGAGGGCAGGGGTTTCATCGGGCATCGTTCGCTCCTACAGGTTGGGTCGGTGTTCACACTAGGGGCATCGTACCACAGGTATGC
>CAZNQP010000016.1:0-21209 GCA_964575355.1 uncultured Chloroflexaceae bacterium | reverse complement strand
GCATTGCTGGTACAATAGAGGCAAATGCCCGTGATTGTTTTGCAGCGCGGTTGGCACCGCGAAAGGAGCACACCCGTGAGAGACGAAAGCCGCCTAAAGATAGAGCAGATTAACGCCCTTGCCACCCACACCCCACCCGCCCCCGAATTGCTGGACATGTTGAGTGACCGCGATATTCAGGTACGCCACGCCGCCGTGGATGCGCTGACCACGATGGGCGACAGTGCGATCCCGGCACTGATACAAGCCCTGAACGCCCAGAATGGCGTGACGCGCCTTGAAGCTGCCCGTGCCCTGCGCGACCTGAGCGACCCCGCCACGGCGCAGGCATTCCTGCACGCCATGCGCGATCCGCGCGACGACGTGCGCTGGGTGGCAACACATGCCCTTGCCGAACTGGGGCGCGATGGGGCAGTTGCCGTTCTGCAAGCCCTTGCCCAGTCACACTGGGACGACTTCGAGCTACGCCGCAACGCCCACTATATTCTACGCGAACTGGCACCGTCGGGCGAATATGGGCAGCACATCATCCCAGTGTTGCACGCCCTCGACCGCCTACATCCCGAACTCGAAGTACCCAGCACAGCCTACCAAGCTCTGACAGCCATGGGCGCACCCACCACCCCCTGACGCGCCCACGCACTGCCGCTTGTTTTCAGCTTGTTACGCTTGCCCACGACAACGCGGCACCCAGAGGGGGTGCCGCGTGCCGTTGTGGTACGGTAGTGAGGGTGCGGTGGTGGGGCGGGCTACTTCGCCCACGATGGCTGTGCGCCGCTCCCAAGATAGGTACGGTCTGAGCCATCGAGGTTCATGCGGAAGAGGTTTGCCTCGGCACCGCCATTGCGGAGCGACCAGAACGTGATCGCGCTGCCATCGGGCGAGAACGCCGGACCGCGCCCCCCCGTGTCTGCGGGCGTGATGCGAAGCGGCGTGCTCCCCGTGATTTCCACCAGATAGACTTCGCCCTCCCGTGGTGTAATCGGCAGACGCACATAGTCTTTGCTCATGCTGACAAACGCGATGCGTCCGCCGTCGGGCGACCACGCCGGATCGCCGTCGCGCCCGTCGGTGTTGGCAAGCGGGGCGGCGTTGCTGCCGTCGGCATTCATCACATAGATCGCCTGCGTCACTTCGCGGGTCGAGGTGAAGGCAATCGCGCCACCGTCGGGCGAGTAGACCGGCTGCATGTCTTCGCCGTCAGCATCGGTCAGGCGGGTGAGGTTGCTGCCGTCGGCGTTGATTACATAGATGTCACTGTCGGGGATGTATTCGGGGTTGGCGGCGGGGTCTTTCTCGGTGGCATCACGGTTCGAGGCAAACACAATGCGGTTGCCGTCGGGCGACCATGCCGGGTTGACTTCGGCGGCAGGGCTGTCGGTCAGTTGGGTTAGCCCACTGCCGTCAAGGTTGACGACGAAGATGTCCCAGTTGCCGGTGCGGTTCGAGCTAAACGCCACGCGCAAGCCATCGGGCGACCATGCCGGTTCCCAATCGAGCGCACTGCCGTCGGTCAGTTGGCGGCGGTCGCTCGTATCGGGGCGCATCACGGTAATCGCTGCTTGTGTGGGCAGGTTCCCGGTCGGGCTGTCGCGGAAGTTTCCGGCGGTAGGATCGGCGAATACGAGCAACTCTTGCCGCCGGATGGCTTCTGCCTGTGCTTGCCGTTCGGCTTCTGCCTGCGCTTCAGCGGCATCTTGCAGCCGCCCCTGCGCCCGTAGCATTTCGGTGCCGAGCCGCCCGAACAGCACGCGGAAGGGGAACTCATTTTCGGGGTGGAACTCGAAGCGTGCCCGCTCAAACCACTGCACCAAGTACTCTTCTCCGTTTGCCAGCCGTTCGGTGCGGGCTTCGCTCAGGGGTGCCCCGAACAGTGCGAGGCTTTCTGCCCGCGACGACGTGCGCGAGTTGTCGCGGTCTAGCCCATACGAAAACCACGCCGCGAGAAACTCGCCGCAGACGCTGTGCCCCGTCTCGCGGAACAAGACGCAGTCGAGACCGATGCTGGTGGGGTCGGGCTTAGGAAACGCTTCCCAGTTATCGCCACGCAGATAGAGCGACTCGAGACCGAGCCGCCCAACGGCAATATCGTTGGGGGGGTCGTTTTCGGGGTACAGTTCCAGCCGCGTGCGCTCGAACCACTGCACGAGGCGCGGCGTGCCTTCAATGACTTCTTCGCGGGCTTCGCTCACGGGCGCACCAAACAGTGCCAGCCCATCGTGGCGTTGCCAGAAGCCTTGGAACGCACTGTTGATACAGAAGCCAGTATCGAAACAGAGTTGTTCTTCTTGCGCGGCGGCGGTGGGGGTGGTATAGAATATGCCGCCGAGTATGAGCAGTGTCAGCGCAAGCAACCCGATGTGCTTATGCCGCATAGCATAACCTCCTTCATCGTGGATGGAAAACGAGCCGATTCAAACAGGAAACCGACAGGGTAGGAGTATAGCACAATTATGGTAAGTCTTCCACCTGTGCGCGACCCCACGCAGGTTACGGGCGCATGACAGGGCAGGGCGTGCGCTGTGCTACAATGCGGCTAGGTACAACTCACCAGCCAGTTGAGAGGTGTGCAATGACAACCGCAACACAGAACCCCCCCGCCCCCGGTACTCCCGCCGCTCCGGCTGCCCCGCAGGTGGTGCCGCCCCCCGGTCGCCCGTGGACAGCCGATGACCTGCTGGCGTATTCGCACGCCAACGCTGCCACCCGCTACGAACTTGTGCAAGGGGAGTTACACGCGATGAGTCCTGCCAGTTTTGACCACAGTCAGTATGAGGGACGACTATTCTTTGCCATCCAGTTATTCGTGAACGCGAACCCGGCATATGCAGGCACAGTGTTGCCCGGCGACGCTGGCTACCAGTTGCAGGCGGAGCCGCTGACTATCCGTGCCCCCGATGTGTCGTATGTGCGTGCCGAGCGTGTGCCACCCAGAGGGGGGGCGGCGTTCCCGGCACTCGCCCCCGACCTTGCCATCGAGATTATCTCGCCCTCTGAGCGGGCGGGCGACATTACCGACAAGGTGAGCGACTACCTGCGGGCGGGGGTGCGGCTGGTCTGGCTGGTCTACCCTAACAGCTCCACCGTCGTTGAGTATCAGGGCACGGGCACCTACCATATTTACCGCGCCGATGACACGCTGGACGGGCGCGACGTGCTGCCCGGCTTCCGGCTTGCCCTCCACGAGCTATTCGCGTAGGCTACGCCCCCGCCCCCGGCACTCCACCGCCGCCCAACGTGGGCGGGGCGTGCTACAATGCGGCTAGGTACAACTCACCAGCCAGTTGAGAGGTGTGCAATGACAACCGCAACACAGAACCCCCCCGCCCCCGGTACTCCCGCCGCTCCGGCTGCCCCGCAGGTGGTGCCGCCCCCCGGTCGCCCGTGGACAGCCGATGACCTGCTGGCGTATTCGCACGCCAACGCTGCCACCCGCTACGAACTTGTGCAAGGGGAGTTACACGCGATGAGTCCTGCCAGTTTTGACCACAGTCAGTATGAGGGACGACTATTCTTTGCCATCCAGTTATTCGTGAACGCGAACCCGGCATATGCAGGCACAGTGTTGCCCGGCGACGCTGGCTACCAGTTGCAGGCGGAGCCGCTGACTATCCGTGCCCCCGATGTGTCGTATGTGCGTGCCGAGCGTGTGCCACCCAGAGGGGGGGCGGCGTTCCCGGCACTCGCCCCCGACCTTGCCATCGAGATTATCTCGCCCTCTGAGCGGGCGGGCGACATTACCGACAAGGTGAGCGACTACCTGCGGGCGGGGGTGCGGCTGGTCTGGCTGGTCTACCCTAACAGCTCCACCGTCGTTGAGTATCAGGGCACGGGCACCTACCATATTTACCGCGCCGATGACACGCTGGACGGGCGCGATGTGCTGCCCGGCTTCCGGCTTGCCCTCCACGAGCTATTCGCGTAGGCTACGCTCCCTACGCCCCCGCCCCCGGCACTACACCGCCGCGCCGTAGAGCGGCAGAAACGGCAGTTGCAGCAGGTAGACAGGCAGGGCATACTGCCCCAGCGTCGCCAGCCCGCGTGCCCCGGCGGGCGGCGTGGGGGGCATCGTGTGGTAGGCGCGGCTTCCGTGCTTGAAGAGCCACCGCCCGCCGGCGATGCCTGCCAGCAGCATCCCGAACCACGGCACAAGGGGCGTGTATTCAACTGAGGACACGGCGCGGTTAACAACCCCGAACGGCAGCAACCATAGTGGTGCATCGAGGAGCCACGGTAGCCGATAGCCCGCTAGCACGAGCGGCGCACCCCCCAGCAGCAAGGCTAGCCCTGCCAGCCCCGCGAGGACGGGCGGCAGATAGACCAGCGGGTATGCCAGCAACGCCACTGCCAGCAGGTGCAGCATCCCGAAGAGGTAGGGCGCAGCCGGTGCCAGCCAGAGCGACACCCCCGTGACAACCGCCGCGAGTGCCAGTAGGAGCGCACCCCGACGGGCATAGCGGTAGTGCTGGGCAGTGCGGGCAGCGGGGTCACTACGGGTACGTTCGTCCGCGAGGCTCATGGTCAAGCCCATGATAAACAGAAACGATGGGTAGCCACTGAGGGTCAAGAGTACCAGCGTGGGTGCGAGCACAACCACTGCCAGCGCGACAAGTTGCACTGGCGCGGGCTGGTGATGCGTGGCGGTGGCAATTGCCTGCACACCGGGCAACACCAGCAGCACCACCGTGGTGGCAAGCAACCACCGCCACAGCGCAAGCAACGGCAACGCCAGCCACGGTAGGGCAACGATAGTGAGCAGCAAGCCGTGCATCGTCAGCATCAGCGCGACGGCTACACCGCGCAGGGCATCTAGCTCCCAGATGCGCGGTAGGTGCAGCCGCTCGGTGGCGAGCGGCGCATAGAACGGGCGGCGCAACGTAGCGACCACTTGCTGCGCGGCACGCGCGGCTACCGCTTGCCAATCAAGCGGGGGCGGCGTGACCACGGTGGCGGCGGGTGCCGCCCCCACTACAATGCCAGTTCGGACACGCATGGGGCGCGTTAGGTGGGGCGAATCGGGTCAAGTCTGAAGCCACGCCCAGCTCTAATGCCAGTCCGGATTGTGAGTATGCGTTTCGTGCGTTGCATTGCGGTATGCCTCCCTAGTGTTTGCTACGTCAGCATTGGCTCGGTGCCAGTCGTGTCGCGCCGATACATCAGGACTGATACACGACATGATACACGGTTCTTATTGACAGTATAGCAAGCCTGCTGCCGCCCCGCAACACCAACCCCCCACCCGTGGCTGGGCAGGGGGCGGGGCGGTAGCGCGGCGTATGCGAGCGGTTAGCCCGCCAGCAGCACTTCGTCAGAGGCGGGGGTGTGCTGCCCGTCCATGATGGCAAGCCACGTCTGGTTGAGTTTCTCGCGCCGCTCTTGCATCCACGCCGACAAGTCTAGCCCCTGCTGCAACACAGACAGGTGGTAGTCGGGGTCGGCATCGGCGGTAGATAGCACGCGCCCCAGTTCGGCTTGCAGCCACAACACTTCCAAGATGGTCGGCAGTGCGGCGACCTCTGCGGACGACAGGCGGTTTTCGCTGGCGTAGCCCTGCAAAAACAGCGATGCCCGCATTTCGTGCAGCGGTCCCTTGAATACGCCCCAGTTGGTCAACTGGTTTGCCATGCGGTCAATGCTGGCAAACGCCACCAGACCGTCGGCAACGTCGGCAACCGGCACATCCCACGCCGCTTGGTCGAAGTCTAGCAACGCGACAACCTTGTCGTCGGCGAAGAGCAGGTTGTCGAGGTGCATGTCACCGTGAATGACAACGTGTGGCAGCATACGGTAGCTTTCAGGTGCGAGCAAACGCCGCAGACGCGCGGCGGCACGATCATACTGGGGCGTTGCTTCGAGCAGGTCGCCCATCACGTCACGCTCGATCAGCGTCTCGTTGACGGCGAGCAGGTTCTGCGGGCTGTAGCGCGTGGTCGCATCACGCGGCGGCGGCGGCAGGTCAGCAACGATGCGGTGGTATTGCCCCAGCACGCGCCCAGCATTCCGGATGGCATCGGGGTGGTGCAGGTTGGCGACATCGCCCGACACGAAGGGCATGACCTCGTAGTAACGGTTGCGGAGTTGCAGGAGCGTGCGCCCGCCCTTGTGGGCAAGCGGTACGGGTACCGGCATATCACAAATAGCAAGCCGCTGCATCATCTGGTGGCGGTAGTGGTGCATGTCTAGCCCGCTCCCCCGATGGTTGCGGCGCAGCACGAAACGCCCTTGGTCGGTGGTGAAGAAGGCGGTTTCATTGACAAAGCCCCGCACCGACGGTTCGACGTAGCGCAGTTCACCCAGATCGTAGTTTTCAAGCACGAGGGTAACATCAGCAGTGGTGAGCATAGAATATCCTTTTCTGGCAACGCATCGTCTCGTCGGTGGTGTGCAGTTGCGTGCAGTCACGCTTGCGGCACTGACGACAGATGATGCGGTGCAATGCGCGGGTTAGGCGCACAACCGAAATACGGTTCAACTTTGTATGTCCTAAAGGCTGTATGTCCTAAAGGCGTATGTCCTACAGGGGAACATCACTGTTGCCCTGTGCCTGCCCCGCCGGGGGCAGACCCGAACGGTCGCTATGTCTTATGCTAACAGGGTGTGTTACAGGGGGGCTACACGCACACCGACGCGATTAGCCGTTCAGTACCAGTATAGTTCTAGGTGACGCGCCACCACCATCGCCCGTTCTCCCCCACGAACGCGCCCGCAAAGGTTGGAGCGTCGCGGGGTGGATAGTACCATGTGGTGGGAAGTGTGCGCCCAAATTGGGGGTTGGTGGTGAAAATACACGCGGCAACGAACACGGCGACGCGACACCCCGGTGTAGGGCGGTGCGGTATTGTCGTGCGCCGGTTGTCTCGTTTTCAGGGGGTGCCACGCGCGCCGCGCCGTGTGACTACCCGCCCGTGTGGGCGCGGGCACGGGCACAACGAGCATCGCCGCCGTGCGAGGGCAGGCGGGTGGGCACAGGCAGTGCGGTGTCGCTAGGGGCGGCGACGCAACCTACGAGGCAACCCGTGAAGCTACTTGTGCCACGGTGAACGTTGGGTTAGTCGCTTTGAGGGCGCGTAGGAATGCTGCTACCGAGGCTAACGCCGTCGCGCAACTGGGGGCACTGCCGTGGTGGATACCCTGCTTCTGGTCTCTGTCCCAGATAAGATACCGCCAGTGGTTGCCATAGACTGACTCGACAATATGGACAGAGAACTGACCGACACGATAGTGTTTTCGCATACCACACTCCTTAGTAATATCAATGATGCGCGGTGTATGCAAAGTGCGTGCCGACTGGGACGAATGGAAGATTTAGAACCACCTGTTCTGTTGTATGGCAACAGGTACCACATTTAACTACGTTGCAGCATTTCACGGTTTTTCTACTGCTCGCTTTCTTTCAGTGTACCAATATTTGGGTCGCTTACCAATACGCAAGACATACCCGATCTATACCAAAAAAGTCTGAATAGCAGGCGTGCCTATGCCAACCGGGGCATACTACCGGGCAAGCGGCGCGATGCAGTCGGGGGCATCGTGGGCGGCGTTGTTGACGGCACAGCTCACCGGGCGTGCCCGCATTGCGTCGGGCGGGTAGGGCTGCAAGAGCGCAGTCAGGGCGCGGTCGTCGTGCAGGGCGGGCGCAAGCCAGAGGGCGTAGTGCTCAGGCGATAGAATGACCGGCATACGGTTGTGGATGGGCGCAAGAAGGCGGTTGGGTTCGGTGGTAATAATCGTACAGGTTTCGAGGAACCCGTCGCCGTGCCGCCACACCTCCCACAGCCCAGCGAAGGCAAAGGGCGCACCATCGGCAAGCTGCATGTAGTAGGGGGTCTTGCTGCCTCTGCGCCCTGCCCGCCTAGCACCCGCCACCGCGTGCCATTCATAGAAGCCATCGGCGATGATGAGGCACCGCCGTTGCCGCAGTGCGTGCCGAAAGGATGGCTTGTCGGCGACGGTCTCGGCGCGCGCGTTGATCATGCGTGCCCCGATAGCGGGGCTGTCTGCCCACGGCGGCACTAGCCCCCAGCGTAGCCATGCGAGTTCGCGGGTGCGGGCGGTCTGGCGCACAACGGCAACCGCCTGTGTCGGGGCAATGTTGTAGCGCGGCGGCAGGTCGGGCACGGTGGGCAACGCAAACTGCTGCGCGACCTGCTCACCACTGGCGTGGAGTGTGTAGCGTCCGCACATTACTGCTGTGGCTTGTCGTCCTCGTCGAGCCGCACGGTAGGTCCGGTGGCGGGCGTGTCGTCGTCGTCGTCGAAGTCTATATGGACTTCCTGCGGCTTGTTGGGGTCGTAACCCTCGGCGGCACGCTGGCTGACCTCTTGCAGTTGCTCGTTGACGTAACGTAGCCCACGCACGAGCGCATCTTGTAGGTCTTTCACGGCGGGGCTGTTCTGGATGTTCTCGATGGTCTGTTGTCCCTTGCTGGTCAGGTCTTGCACGCGCGGGTCTTCCTGTGCTTGCTGTGCTGCCTGCTGTGCCTGTTGGGTCACCTGCTGTGCCTGCTCAAACATCTGCTGCATGCCAGTGCTCAAATCGCGGCGCATAGACTGGGCGCGTTCATCATTCAGCATCGAACGTACCGTCTGCTCAAAGGTCTTGCCTAGGGCGTTCAATTCATCGAACAACGGGTTGCTGCTCGTTTCGGTATGCGGCTTGTTTTGATCATCGGTCATGTTTGCTCCTCCCCCTGTCGGGTTGCAACGGTCTTTCTGTAGAGACGATACGGACTATGTGGGCGATACGGGGGCGGCGACCACCGCCCCGTGCTATCATTTGATACGTACAAGACTAATAATACGTACAAGACTAATAATACGTACAAGACTAATACGACGAACGACGGTGCGAAGTTGCAGGGCGACGCGGCGCACGCCGCAGGAGCATCCATGCACTGCGCCCCACAATAGTGGCAGCGAGAGCCACGAGCACACGGCGCGTCCACTGGCGCAACGGCGCAACATTCTTGTGCGGCACCTGATCAGGCGGGAGCGGTTGGACGTGGGCGGCAACGCGCAAGCCTGCCAGCAGGCGCGGCACGGCTACCGCATCGCCCAGCGTCAGCAGGGCGGGCATCTCGCTCGTGGCGGTGGGCTGGCGGTAGCAATGGACGGCGGCTTCGTGCATGGTCGCGCCGCGAAAATGCGCCACCTGTACCAGTTCGGCGGGCAGCAGGTTGCCGGTAACGCGGGCGTGGTAGCCTGCCAGCAATGCGCTCCGCAGCAACACGCTCTGGTTGCCCGCGTCGCGCAGGGGTGCCGCTGCCAACGAGTTGAGCACTTGCTGGGCGCGGGCGTGGGCACGGCGTTGGCGCACGCTGCCGGGGAGGTCGTGGCGATAGGCAACCACGACATCGGCGGTGGCACGGAAGTGCAGCAGGCGCAGCAGTTCGCTCAAGCCAATTGCGCTGGTGGGGTCGTAGGTGAGCACCCATGCCCCGTGGGCGTGCTGCATCCCCAACCAGAACGCCGCCGCCCGACTGTGGCGATGCGGCAGGCGCACTACCAGCACGGGCGGGTGCGCGGCGGCAAGTTCGTGCATAACAGTCAGGGTGTGGTCATCGCTGGCGTTGTCTACCAGAATAACCTCATAGTCGGTGTGGGTATCACCGAGCAACAGCAGCGCGTCAGTGACAGTCTGCTGTAAATAGCTCGCGGCATTGTGTGCCACGATAATAAAAGAAAGCGATGCATGGGGCATGCAGGTCTATTCCTTATGTCTCTATGATGTTGAATATTCTTCGCATAGTATAGCATACCGCCCGGTGCTGGTGCAGTGCAGGGGGGCAATCTTTGGTACAATGTTTGCATGGCACTGACACCGGACATCGCCGACACTGCGCCGCCCGCCGCACCGCCCGCCGCACCGCCCGCCGCACCGTCGCGGGCATATCGTGTGCGCTGGACACTGGCACATCTGCTGCTCCTGACCGGGGCATACCTGTTGCTGCTGGTGGGCGGCTTCGAGGCAACCGTGGCGTACCAACGCTACGCTGCCCGTGGCGACACGGCGTTGCCTGCCCCCGATATACTCTATGCAAGCGGGGCAAGTGGGGCAGGTGGGGCTGTCCGCGCCGCCGCACCCACTGGCGAAGCCGTCTGGCAGGTGCCCATCCCGGCGGTACAGGGCACGGTAGCCGCCGCCCCCGATGGCGATGGCGATAGCACCGCCGCCGCCGCACCGTGGCAGTCGCGTGTCACGCGCATTGTGATGCCCGACTTTGACATTGACTGGAAGGTGATCCCCGTTGGGTGGGACGTGCAGACGACCGAGGATGGCAGCGAAGTCGCGGTGTGGCAGGTTGCCGAGTATGCTGTGGGGCACCACCGCAACAGTGCCAACCCCGGCACGGGCGACAATGTGGTGCTCGCGGGGCACGTCGGCGGCTATGGCAAGGTGTTCCGCGAGCTACACCGTGCAGAAGCCGGTATGCCCATCACGGTGTATAGCGACGGTACACGCCACCGCTACGTCGTCACCGATATACTGCTGCTGGACGAGGTGTACGCCACGCCCGCACAGCGCACTGCCAATGCTGCGTACATCGCGCCACAGGGCGAGGAGATGCTGACACTGGTGACGTGCCACCCCGCCGAGGGCGACGACCGCTACACGCAGCGCATCATTGTGCGGGCACTGCCTGTGCCGCCGCCGCCGGATGACTAGGGGCGGACAAAGCTGCTCATTTACGGATGGAAAGACCGCCCTGCCTTCTCCTTGCAGCACAGATGCCGCCTCGTGGGGGTGGTGTAGGGGAGAGAATGTGCCCCTCATCCCTGATGGGCTTGCAGTGATGTGCTATTATAAAGGTGATGGGGGTACCCATCCTTTCTTTGTGGGTCGAGCAAGCCATCGTTTGGGCACACGGCTTGCTTACACGGCTACCCAACAGCTTTGAGGGGGAACACACGATGACTACACCCATTGCCTCTGATGGTGACACCACAGAACACGCGACACCTGTAGATGAGCCAGTCAGTAGCCGCGAACGCATTGCTGCGCGTCGCCGCATCCGCAGTACTGGGCAGGTACGCCAATACGCCCTGATTGCACTTGCGGCGATAGTTGTCGTGTTAGGCGGGGGGGTCTGGTATTTCGATAGCACCTTCGCCACGCGGGTCTACCCGAACATCACGGTGGCTAGTGTGCCCGTGGGTGCGCTCACACCCGACGAGGCGGCAGCCGCAATTGAAACCCACTTCGCAGACTACACCAGCGCACCCGTCGCCCTTGCCTTTGATGAACAAACGGTTACACCGACGCTGACAGACCTTGGGGCAGAACTGGACATACCTGCCGCCGTCGCGCAGGCAATGACGGTGGGACGCGATGATAACCTCTTCAACCGGCTGACGCAGGGGTTTGCCACATGGAGCAACGGCTACGAGGTGCCGCTTGCCCTCACGGTTGACGCAGGCACGTTGCAAACCTACCTGCAAACCGCACTGGCAGACCTGAATATTGCGCCGCGCGATGCGAGCCTCACCGTGGACACCACCTATGCCGAGCCTGCCATTCTGGTGCAACCCGCCGTAGACGGACAGCAGGTACTCTACGATGACACGGCAACCGCAACGGTAGCCGCCCTGCAATCGCTCACACCGCAGACGGTGGCAGTACGCACCCGCCCGCTGTCGCCGTTGCTGCCCACCGCCGCCGCCGAAGCCACCGCCGCCGAACTGAACGCGCTGGCACAGGCACCGCTCACCCTAGAAGCACGCGACGGGGTGACGTGGCAGTGGTCGCCCAACGACCTGCTCAACCTCGTGACGCTGGAGCGGGTGAGTGCCACCGACCACACGGGTGACACGCTGGCACTGACGATAGACGAGCAGCAGATTGACGAGCACCTGACGTGGTACGCGCAAGAGTTGCGCGTGGAAGGCGTGATGCCGCGTATCACCCTGTCGAACGGAAGCTGGACGGTGCTGGAGCCGGGCACATCGGGCAGCATCATTGATGTTGAGGCAAGCACGGCACTGGTGCTTGAGGCAATGAACGGCGGCGAACGCACGCTTGCCGTGCCCTACACCGAACTGCCCGTCCCCAGCACCGACGCAGAACTCGCCGCCCTCGGCTTGAATGACCTGCTTGGCGTGGGGCGGTCGAGCTTTGTGGGGTCGGAAGGCTACCGCGTCACCAACGTGGTTGCGGGGATGAACCTGCTGCACGGCGTGTTGGTGCCGCCGGGTGCCGAGTTCTCGTTCAATGAAACGATTGGCTACATCGGTCCCGAAAACGGTTTCGTCGAAGGGTACGCTATTCTGGGCGATAAGGTAGGCTTGGAGTGGGGCGGCGGCATCTGCCAAGACTCCACGACGATGTACCGCGCGGCGTTCTGGGCGGGCTTGCCCATTACCGAATGGCACGCGCACTCGTCCTACATTGACTGGTACGACCCCTTCGGGTATGGCGAATATGGTAACGGTCCGGGGATGGATGCCACCATCTTCCTCGGCGGTCCCGACCTCCGCTTCTTGAATGACACAGGCAACTGGATTGTGATCCAAGCCTACGCCAACACGGGGAATATGGTTGCCTCTATCGAAATCTGGGGTACGAGCGACGGACGCACCACGCGCATTGACCAACCCATCGTCAGTGAATGGCGAACCGGCTTCAAGACCGTGGCAATTACACGCACGGTAGAGCGTGATAGTGAAGTGCTCTACAATGCCACCTTCACGTCGAACTTCGTACCGTGGGGCTATACATACGACGACGAATAAGCCACCACCCAGACACAAGACCATACAGAGCACACGCAGGCGGGGCATAATGCCTCGCCTGTTGCGTTGCACCTGTTGCGTTGCATTGGGGGAGCGAACGGGTACAGTACGAGGAATCGGGCGTAGCGCGAGCGACGAGGAGCTAGGAGCAACACGCCCTTCCTCAACGCACCCGGTGCGTGCCTGCGCGAGATTGCCCCGGTGCGTGCCTGCGCGAGATTGCCCCGGTGCGTGCCTGCGCGAGATTGCCCAGCCCCCCACACCACAGGCGGGGCGTGGAGGATGCCCCGGCTACGGTGTAGGCGCGGCGGGCTGGGTAGCCCAGCGAATGGGAACGGGTGCGCTTAAGCGGCAGCGTTGAGGAACCGGAATGCCAGCGTGCCAAAGGCAGCAACCACGCCACCAACGATGACCGCTACCCCGACATACGACCAGCGTGCCGAAGCTGGTGCCTCGTCGTCAGGGGCGGCGATGTGCGGGGCGGGCTGCGGCGGATAGACTGCGTACACCGCCATGGCAACACTGATGATGGCGAAGGCGGTGAGGGAGAGAAACGCAATGTTGATAAAGTCGAAGACGGGCGGCACGCCGAAGATGACCGACGGATAGAGCAACTGCACGTTGCAGGGCACGCCCATTGAGCAGGGGGCGGGCGGGAAGATGGTGGTCTTGATGAGCATGTAATGGTAGAGCGCAAGCAGCATACCGGGCACAGAAAACGGTAGCACATACCAGTGCAGGGTAGCATCGCGGCGCAGCAACCCAACCGCAAGAATGAGCGCGAGCGGATACATCAGGATACGCTGATACCAGCAGAGCGTGCAGGGGGGCCACCCGAATACCTCGCTGAAGAACAGGCTACCGCAGGTGGCAACCCACGCCGCCAAGAGCGCAATGTAGCCACTACTCGCCGTCAGGCGCGATGTGAGGTTGACAGAGGCGGCGGGGGCAAGGGGTTGTTGTTCAGACGAAACCGACTGTTGCATAAGCTTCCTCGTCGTATCTGGCTGGCGGGTACATAGACATCGCTACGAGCACATGCGCCTGTACCGCTACCAGCCATGTTTGCTCCTGTTTAGCGGCTATTGTACCACTGTCTGCCCATCTCTGCCTGCTCGCGTGTTGCCTGCTCGCGTGTTGCCTGCTCGCGTGTTGCTAGACTAGTTGCGCCGTGCCGCTACTCGTCGGGCAACCGTTGCACCAGCAGCAACGGCAACCCAAGGTCGCGCACGCGGCGCAGCACGGCGTGCAGTGCCATCTGGTCGCGCAATGTACCGTCGAGCAACGTGTCGCCGTCGCGCTCTTGGGTTACTTGCATGCCCGCGAACCAGTCCGACCATGTGTCGTCGAGCCAGCCGTGAACGCGGATTTGATACCGTGCCGCCGTATCAATGCGATAGGCGAGCGAGCCGTGTAGGGCAGTTTCCGCTAGATGTGTCATGTGTTCACCTCACCCTCTCAGTGATGGTTCGTGGTGTTAGTATAGCGTGGGCGGGGCGGGCTGTCATACACCATATGGGGTATCGCGTTGGCTAGGCGGTGTATGCCGCGCTAGTCACAGATGGACGGGTCGGCTGCCAGCGTGTACACGCGGCTGAACTCGTCCTCGAAGGCGGCGGCAATTGCTGGGTTGTCAATGATGAGCAGGTTCTCGTCGTTGGTATCCATAGCCCGCGCACTGTAGTTGAAGCTACCCGTGATGACGGTCTGGCGGTCAATAATGATAACTTTGTGGTGCATCGTGTAGCCGTTACCGTCGGTCAGCACGTCCGCGCCAGCATCTACCAGTCTTGCGTACTCGCTGCCAGTGCCGTTAGCGTTGCGTCCCTCGAACACCCCCGTGACGGCGACCCCGGCGGCGAGCCGTTCGCGCATGGCATCGCCCATCACATCCTCGGTGTAGGAAAAGGTCATGAAGGCAATCCGCTCGTTGGCACTTGCAATGCGGGCAACCACAAAGTCCTCGACTGGCTCGACGGGGGCGAAGTGCGTTTCGATGCGCGTACCGTCCGCCAGCGTGATGTTGGGGTTGGGCGTGCTGGCGGTCTTGTCGTTGCCAAAGAAGCCTAGCATCATCTGGGAAAACTCGGCATTGTAGTTTGCGGTGATGTCGGGCACGCGCAGGCGGAGGACGTTGTTGTTGTTGCGGTAGGTATCGTTGTCGGTGGCGTTCCACGAACCCGTCCAAACAATGTCGTTATCAATGATGAAAAACTTGCTGTGCATAAAGCGCGTGCCAGTCTCCCAGCTAATCGGGATGTTGAGGTCGCCCAGCAGGTCGCCCCAGTTGGGGTCGTCACTCTCTGCGCCCGTCTCCTCGTCGAGGGCAAGCTGCACGTCCACGCCGCGCTCGTGGGCGGCAGCCAGCGCACTGGCAACAGCGGGGAGTTCGTATTCATACATGGCAACATACACGCTGTCGGTGGCATTGTTGATATCGTCGAGAAGCACGGGCAGATGCGGGGGCGGCGTGCGATTTGCGGGGTCGTCGGTGCAGGGTGGTGCCGTGAAAAAGACCTGCACGGGGCGGTCGGCGGTCGTGAGTTGCGCTTGGAGTGCGCCAATGTCGCGTTCGATCTGGGCTATCTCTGCCGCAAGCTGGGCGAGTTGCTGCTCAAGGGCGGCAAGCTGTGCCGGGTCGGGGTCGCCCGCAGCAAGAAGCGCGTTCAGTTCGGCGCGGAGGCGTGCCATTTCCGCGTCAATCTGCGCGGAGCGGGCTTGCAGGTCAGCCGTCTGCTGGGCTAGCGCGGTTGCCTCGGCGGGTGGCACCGCAGGTGCGGCGGGCACGGCAGGCGGTGGCGCGGCGGCAGTGGGCGTGGGCAACGCGGCAAGAATCTCTTCCATCACCGCGTCGCTGCACGCAGTGGCGAACAGCAGCACGGGCAGCAGGATGAGCACAACGCGCACCCAGCGACAGGGGGAGTAGCGGGGGGATAACATGCGGTATCTCCTTCAGTGTTGCTCCGGTATTGCTCCGGTATTGCTCCGGTATTGCGCCGGTGTTGTTCCAGTGGTGGTGGGTGCTTCGGCAGGGGCGGGGCACTCCCACGTCTTGCAGACATTGTAGCACACCTGCTTCAGTTGCCGCCGCACGGCACCAGCGCGGGGGGCTACACGGCGAGTTCGGAGCGGAGGGCGGCAAGCTCACGCGCTACACGCCTGCCGAGGCGGTCGCGGGTATCGCTGTCGAGGAAGGCGGCGTTGACACTTGCCTGCACCAACTGGCACAGGTCGTCTACGGTGAAGCCAAACCGCCGTGCAATCTGGCGGTATTCGTTGGTGATGCTGGTGCGGAAGAATGCGGGGTCGTCCGAATTGACGGTGACAGTAACCCCCGCATCGAACAGTTGCCGGATGGGGTGGTCTTCCCAGCGTGCCACTGCCCCCGTGAAGATGTTGCTGGTGGGGCAAATATCGAGCACGGTGCCGCGCTCGCGCAGGTGCGCCACAAGGGCGGGGTCTTCGATGCAGCGAATGCCGTGCCCAATACGCTGCACCTGAAGGGTGTCTACCGCGCCCCAGACGCTGGCGGCACCCACCACCTCACCGGCATGTGCCATGAGGTGCAAGCCCGCCTGCTGCGCGGCGGCAAACACGGCGGCGTAGGGTTCGGGCGGGTAGCCCGGTTCTTGCCCCCCGATAGACCAACCGACCATGCCATACCCGCGCGTATTCTGGGCGACTTCGAGGATTGCCCACGCGTCGTCGGGACCGTACTGCCGCCCATAGTCAAACGCTAGCATCAGCACAATGCCGTATTCTTTCCACGCCCGGTCGAAGCCCGCCGCGCAGCCCTGCACGGCTTCGTAGAGGTCAACGCCGCGCAACACATGCTGCACCGGTGAGAGCATGACCTCGGCATACAGCACTTGCTGCTGGGCAAGGCTTACGCCCAGTTCATACGCCAGTACCTCGAAATCCTCCCCTCTGACGACGGCACGGAGCAAGTCGCGGTAGCGGAGCAGAAACTCGCCAAAATCTTGGAAGCCGTACAACTGGCTGGTATCGCCTATATTGCTGACGCGCACGCTGTTGCGGCGGGCAAGCTGCCGCAAGGTGCGCGACGAAATCGAGCCTTCGAGGTGCAGGTGCAGTTCGATTTTCGGCATCCGTACAATGAATGCCTCGACTGCTGCCGGGAGCGGTGCCGGTTGTTCGGCGTGCGAGACCGCCATGGATATGGATGCACCTTTCCGGGCGGTTACGCCATTCCTGCTGCCTTGAGCCGTTCGGTATTATCGTACACAACTAAAGAGTCAATGATTTTGTCGAGATCACCATCGAGGACAGCCGGCAGACCCGAAAAGTTCTCCCCGATGCGGTGGTCGGTGATGCGGTCTTGGGGGAAGTTGTAGGTGCGGATTTTCTCTGCCCGTTCGCCCGTGCCCACCTGCGCGAGGCGACTTGCGCCCACGGCTTGCTGGTGCCGCTCTTGTTCGAGCACGTAGAGCTTGGCACGTAGCACGCTGAGGGCAGCGTCACGGTTTTTCAGTTGCGAGCGTTCGTTCTGGCACGTCACGATGATTTCGTCGGGCGTGCCGGGCTTGTAGACGATGCGTACCGCCGAGTCGGTGGTATTCACGCCCTGCCCCCCGTGCCCGCCTGCCCGGAACACGTCTATGCGGTAGTCGTCCGGGCGCAGGTCAATGTCGTTGGCTTCCATCTTGGGCAGCACCGCGACGGTTGCCGTGCTGGTGTGGATACGCCCCCGCGCTTCGGTTTCGGGCACGCGCTGGACGCGGTGTACGCCGCCTTCGTACTTCATGCGGCTGTATACGCCTTCGCCGCGCATCTCGAAGACAATTTCTTTAAAGCCGCCGATCTCGTTCTCGGACAGGTTGATGACTTCGAGCTTCCAGCCGCGTCGTTCGGCATAGCGCACGTACATACGGTAGAGGTTCGCGGCAAAGAGGGCTGCCTCGTCGCCGCCTTCGCCCTGTCGCACTTCGCACACCACGTCTTTCTCGTCGTTCGCATCACGCGGGACAAGCAAGAGCTTAATTTCTTCTTCCAGCCGTAGCCGGTGCGAACGCAGGGTGTCGAGTTCCTCTTGGGCGAGCGCGCGCATGTCGCTGTCGAGTCCGTCGTTCAGCAGCAGTTGCGTTTCTTCGATGCCGGAGAGCGTGCGCTTGTAGTCTTGAAAGGTGGTAATCAGGGGTTCGAGGTCACGCTGCTCACGGGCAAGTTGCTGCAAGCGGTCAAGGTCGCTGACCACCGCGGGGTCTGCCATCTCCTCGGACAGCGTGTGGTAGCGTTCTTCGATACTTGCCAGTTTATCAAATATGTTTGCCATGGGTGTCTTGTCTATTCGTTCGTTATCAGGGGCACCTGCCGCGGGCGGTGCCAGCGATAGCAAAGCACGGGAGCAGGCGGCGTGCCGCCCGTACCCGTGCCAGCCTGTAGCACCGCCAGCCGATGCCAGCGGGTTAATTCGACTTGGACATTTTCTTCCGCCGGTTGCGTTCGGCGCGGCGTTGTTTCTCTTTGCGCTGTTCGCTCTTCGAAACAAAATGCATTTTATCGCGGTAGACTTTCGTAATGCGCTCGGACACCACGCCTTTGTTGAAGCGGCGGAGCAACTGGTCTACCGACTCATTGTCGCGTCGTTCTACTTTCATAACGCCTGTGAAGCCCGCGCAGCCGTGGCTGCGGGGTTCGCTCTGGTTCACCCCCTTCGCCGTGGGTTTCGTAGGCACCCTGACATGCGCGGGTGCATCGTTTACCTGCCGTTATAGTATAGCGGAAAGTGCGCCGCCACGCAACACGCCCGTTGACAATAAACACATGTTCTGATATACTCAGAGCACGGTATATGCCGCGGGCGGCGGGCACATGCCGGGGCAGCATGGGTCTGCCGCCGCCGCACCGTCCGGCACGTTGCCGGAGACGTGTACCGTGCTCACAGTTGAAGGGAGTCCCCTATGTACCGCGCCGGTCCGAAATATCTGATGTGGTATGACGCAAACCCCAAGACCCCGCTCCACACGAAAATCCAAGAGGCGGCGGAAGCCTACGAACGCCGCTTTGCGCTGCGCCCGCAGGTGGTGCTGGTGCATACCTCGCAGGTGGCAGAATGCCACGAGGTAACGGTAGAGAGCACGCCCTTTGTGCGCCCGAATACCTTCTGGGTGGGGCTAGAACGGCTGACACGCGCGGTCGTGGCTAGTGCGCCGGAGACGGTAGGGTCGCCAGAAAGTCTGCCAGTGCTGCCGTAAATGCGTTTGGTTGCTCGATGCAGGCGAGGTGCCCCGCCCGCGCGATGGTGGCAAGTTGTGCCCGTGGTATGGCGTTGTACAGCGCGTGCGCTTCATCGAGCGGGGTGAGTTGGTCACTCGTGCCGCCCACCACCAGCACGGGCACGCCGAGCGTGGCAAGTTCGGCAGTAGCAGCGGGGCGGCGTGCCATGCCGCGCAGTGCCCCCGCGATGCCCTGCGGGGTGTTGCGCTCTGCCATGGCACGGAGCTGTTCGCGTAAGGCGGCGGGGGCACCGGTAGCAACCAGTCGCGGCACCATGCTAGCCACCAACGGGGCGACCCCCTCGCGCTCCACCAGTTGCGCGTTTTCCTCGCGGGTTGCCCTGCCCTCGTCACTGTCGGCGGCTGCCCGTGTGTTGGCAAGCACCGCCGCCCGCACCCGCGCCGCGTGTTCGCGCAGCAACGCAAACGTAACGTACCCACCCATCGAGACACCCACGACCACCGCCTGCTGCACCCCTAGGTGGTCAAGCAGTGCAACCATGTCGGCGGCGTGGCGTTCCATCGGGTAGTCCGATGGAGGGGCATCGCTGGCACCAAAGCCACGCAGGTCGGGCACGATCAGTTGCACATTGCCCAACCACGCCCGCCGTGCCACCACCTCATCCCACAACGCCCCCCCCAGTGGGAACGCATGCAGCAGCAAAAGCGGCGTGCCCGCGCCGTGGGTGTGGTAGGCAATGCGTACCCCATCAACTCGTATCGTGGGCATGGCGCGTCTTCCCTTCTATCTATTCTTCTCTACGGTGTGGAGAAGGTTGGGAGCCGCCCACACACCGCATAGCAACGACGGTCTTTACTTGGTTGCATTATACTATATACTGCACACAAAAGAGCACGAAGCAGCAAGCCCCGTGCCCGTCCTGTGTTACGTTACTGCGCCAATTGCGGCGCGGGTGACTAGAGACCCGACCCGGCTGGCTGGGCACCTTCGCTACTGCGTCCGGGGTTGAGCAAACCCGCCCCGGTGGGGTCGCCGTTGCGCTCGCTCCCGCTCCCGTTGCCGTTGCTGCTCGGTGTGGCGTAGGTACTGTCGAGGTTGATCGAGAGCGGCACCACCCGGTTGAGCAGTTCGTGCAGTTCGCCCGCTTCGAGCGTCTCCACTTCGACGAGCGCGTTCGCCATGTCGTCGAGGACATCGCGGTTGCGGATGAGGATTTCACGCGCCCGTTCGTAGGCTTCACGGGCAAGAATGTCCACCTCTTCATCAATGCGACGGGCAACATCTTCGCTGTAGTTGCGCTGTTCGCTGATTTCGCGCCCAAGGAAGATCATTTCCTCTTTCTCACCGAACACCAGCGGTCCGAGGTTGTGGGTCATGCCGTACCGTGTGACCATCGCGCGGGCGGTGCGCGTCACGGTCACGAGGTCGCCCGATGCGCCCGTCGTCACTTCGTCCGAGCCAAACACGACTTCTTCGGCGATGCGCCCGCCAAGTGCCACCGCCATACGCGCCTTCAGGTAGGCAATGCTGGGGAAAGTCATGCTGTTCTCTTCCGGCAGGAAGAGGGTGTAGCCACCGGCACGCCCGCGCGGTACAACGGTCACTTTCTGCACCGGGTCAGATTTGGGCATCCCCGCCCCGACGATGGCGTGCCCCGCCTCGTGATAAGCAACCATCAGCTTCACACGGTCGGTCATCACGCGGCTCCGCCGTTCCGGTCCGCCAAGCGCGACACGCTCGACGGCGGCTTGCAGTTCCGACATGCCGATCTTTTTCTTCGAGCGACGCGCCGCCAGAATAGCCGCTTCGTTCACGACGTTGGCGAGGTCGGCACCGGAGAAACCGGGGGTCTGCTTGGCAATCACTTCAAAGTTCACGTCGTCAGAAAGCGGCTTGCCCTTGACATGGACTTTGAGTACCTCGGTGCGCCCGCGCACGTCCGGCGCATCAAGCACCACCTGCCGGTCGAAGCGACCGGGGCGGATGAGTGCCGGGTCGAGCACATCGGGGCGGTTGGTGGCAGCAATGAGGATCACGTTGGTGTTGGTGTCGAAGCCGTCCATCTCGACCAGAATCTGGTTGAGGGTCTGCTCACGTTCATCGTGCGAACCACCCAGACCAGCACCACGTTGCCGCCCCACGGCATCAATTTCATCAATGAACACGATGCACGGGGCGTTGCGCTTCGCCTGATCGAACAGGTCACGCACGCGGCTTGCGCCCACCCCGACGAACATCTCGACGAACTCGGAGCCGCTAATCGAGAAGAAGGGCACCCCGGCT
>CAZNQP010000015.1:53485-55587 GCA_964575355.1 uncultured Chloroflexaceae bacterium | reverse complement strand
GTGTGGCGGTGGGCGGCTCCGGTGTGGCGGTGGGCGGCTCCGGTGTGGCGGTGGGCAAGAGCGGGAGATCGCCCGTCGTGGGCAACACCGCCACGGCTCCCGCATCGCTGGTAGGGGTGGGCATGCTGGCGGGTGCAGCAGCCGTACCACACGCGGTCAGTACCACCAGTACCCCAAGTAACCCAAGCTGTCGCATCGCGCCTCCTCCCTATCGAGATTTCTACCTATTCTTTCTGGTCTTTCTGGCATGGTAGCACTGTTCTACCTATTGGCAGCGGGTAACATTTGCTGAGACTGGTATACTAAAGGTAAGCAGACAGCTTACAAATGAAGGAGACTCCCACCGTGACCAGTACATTTGATGCACTTATTATTGGTGCCGGACAAGCAGGACCGCCCCTTGCCACCGGTCTTGCTGCGGCGGGCTGGAACACAGCGATCATCGAGCGCGAATACGTTGGCGGTACATGTGTTAATGTTGGCTGCACCCCCACCAAGACGATGGTAGCCAGTGCCCGTGCTGCCCACATGGCACGGCGCGGGGGCGACTATGGCGTGCAAACGGGCGATGTCAGCGTTGACCTCGCAGTTGTGCGCCAGCGCAAGCGCGACATTGTGACGAGCTTTCGGACGGGTGGCGAACACCGCCTGACTGATGTACCAAACCTCGAACTCATCCGGGGCGAAGCACGCTTCAGCGATGCCCACACCCTCAGCGTCGCCCTAACCGACGGCGGCACCCGCACCGTGACCGCCCCGGTCATTGTCATCAATGCGGGGGGGCGCAACAACACGCCGCCGCTCGCTGGGCTGGAGCATGTGCCTTCCTACGATTCGACTGCCCTCATGGAACTGGACACGGTGCCCGATCACCTGCTCGTACTGGGTGGCGGCTACATCGGCGTGGAGTTCGGGCAGATGTTCCGCCGCTTCGGTGCCCACGTCACGATTGTACAACGTGGTGCCCAACTCCTACCGCTCGAAGACCGCGACATTGCCGACGCAGTTGCCGCTGTGCTGCGCGATGACGGCATCACCGTCCTGACAGGTGCCAGTGCCAACCGCGTCGCGCAAGCGAACGACGGCAGCATTGCCCTCACCGTCAAGACCGACGCGGGCGAGCAACAGCTTACGGGTTCGCACCTGCTGGTAGCCACTGGGCGCACCCCCAACAGCGACCTGCTCGACCTGCCCGCCGCAGGCATCGCTAGCGATAAACGCGGCTACATCACGGTAGATGACCACCTTGCCACCAACGTTGCCGGCGTGTATGCCACGGGCGACATCAAGGGCGGTCCGGCGTTCACCCACATCTCCTACGACGACTCGCGCGTGTTGCTGGCAAACCTGCTGCACCACGAACAGCGCAGCATCGCCGGACGCATGCTGCCTTACACCGTGTTTCTTGACCCGCAACTGGGGCGCATTGGCTTGACCGAACAACAAGCCCGCGCACAGGGCTACAACATCCGGGTCGCCCGTATACCCATGACATATGTTGCCCGCGCCCTCGAAGCCGATGAGACGCGCGGCGTGATGAAAGCCGTGGTAGACCGCGCCAGCGAACGCATACTAGGGGCAGCAGTACTGGGACTGGAGGGCGGCGAGATCGCAGGGGCACTGCAAATTGCAATGATGGGCAATCTACCGTATACTGCCTTACGAGATGGCATCTTCTCACACCCCACTCTACTTGAGTCGCTAAACACCCTGTTTAGCGTGTGGGTGGATGAGGACTGACACTACGGCAAGTAGTGTGGAGGTCGCAGGGCAGAACGCAAAAACACTCCCACACCTGCTTGTTGTAAAAGGGCATGGAATCGTGTACTATGGGTAACAGGTACTAGGTGATTTCACCCATGGTACTATCAAAAAGTAGTACCTTAGTACTGCGATCTACCATCGAATTGCGTGAGTGTAGAAAGGAGCTATCCATCCATGCGCCGTTTGCTCTGGTCTGGTTTTGTCGTCGCCCTCATAGCGGTTTTTGCTATTGCCCACGTCTCTGCCTTCGCTACTGACACGTCAGCCCCTGTCGTGCCGCCCGCCGCCGAAACACCCACCGACGAGCCACCCCCGCCCCCACCTACGGACGCGCCGTC
>CAZNQP010000015.1:0-53385 GCA_964575355.1 uncultured Chloroflexaceae bacterium | reverse complement strand
CCCAGAGCCGACCACCCCGCCCGACGCGCCGTCCCCAGAGCCGACCACCCCGCCCGACGCGCCGTCCCCAGAGCCGACCACCCCGCCCACCAGTCCCGGCGGCGGCAGTAGAGGCGGCGGGTGCGACGACCACGACCTTGTACTGACCAAGACCGTAGACCAGCCGACCGCCGCTGTAGGTGACATCGTGACGTTTACGCTGACCACAACATATGCAACGGGCACCTGCGACGCAGAACAGATCGTGGTGAGCGATACCCTTCCCGGCATTCTCGCGCTGCAATACGCTGTTGCCAGCTTCGGTGAAGTCAGTATCAGTGGCAACACCGTTACGGTTACTATCCCGGCAATGTTCCCCGGCGACGTGGTGACGATCACGGTAGTGGCACGCGCCACCACTCCCGGCACTGCCCCTAACAATGCCATCCTCACGGTACAGACGAATGACGACAACCGCGCCAACAACCGCGCCAGTGTCACCGTTACCGTGGTGGACGGCTCGCCCACCCCTACCGCATCGCCCACCGCCGCCGACATGACATCGCCCACGCCGCCGGGCGCACCCAGCATTACGCCGGTTGGTACAGTCACACCCACCCCTACGCCTGCCCCGCCCATCAATCTCCCCGAAACGGGCGAGCAGGTGCCACCCGTGCAGCTACCCGAAACGGGCGCGGCAGCACCAGTGTCGCCTGCTGTGGTGTGGGTCATCGGGTTTGCGGGTATGCTGCTGGCACTAGGTCTGCTCCTGCGCCGCCACGTCTAGGCGCGTGTGTCACGGGGGAGTGACCATGTATTGCAGGCGACTGCTTGCCTATGTGGTATTGGTAGGTCTGTTGAGCCTGCCAGTGCCCGCACATACTGCCGCGGCGATGACCACGCCGCGCACACTCGCAACCACGCCCGACCCCCTGCTCGCAACGGGCGCACCCGTGCTGCGCGTGGACGTTGCCGTAGCCGGGATGCAACACATAGACGGGGCGATGCTGCGGAGCCTGACCACCGACCCGGCACGGCTACGGCTGTGGCACCACCACCAACAGGTACCCATAGAGTTGCACGGCACTGCCGACGGCACGCTCGATGCAGGCGACTGGCTACGCTTCTATGCGCCCACCGCAGGCGACCGCTGGAACAAGCAGACCAGCTACTGGCTGACCGTGGGCGACGAGCCACCCCGCACCATCACCACAACCACCGCCGCCAGTAGTACGGCACCGCCCAGCGGCTACGAGACGGGCAACTGGAGTCAGCCGCAGCACTACGACTCGACGCAGGCGGGCGACGACGGCGACCACTGGTACAGTGCCGACCTTCGGACCGCACCCGGTCTGCCCACCGCCAGCATCACGGTCACACCTGCGTTACGACTAGCGGGGCGGGCAGGCATCGCCACCTACACACTGCACGGCAGTGCATTCACCTTTGGTCCGCATACCGTCACGGTGGCACAGGGCACCGCCCACCAGCAGATAACGTGGCAGGGGAGCGGGACGTGGCAACAGCAGGTGCAACTGCCTGTAGACGGTACGCCCGCTCCCATCACTATCACCGTGGCACCCACCAGCGACAGCGGCATACTGCTCGACCGCGTGACGTGGGCGTACCCGGTGACACTGGCAACGCCCGCCAGTGGCGCAACGTGGCAGCAAGACAGCCCTGCCACCCTTGCCAGCCTGCCGCCAGCACATGCACTCTACGACGTGAGCGACCCGACAGCACCCCGCCGTATCGTCCCCGCTGCCGCCCCTGCCCCGCTCGAACTGACCGCCGCCAACCCACCCGCGCACTATCTGCTGACGGGGAGCGACACCCTGCACAAGCCCACGGTCCTACCCTATGCACCTGCCAGCTACACCGCCGCCCTGCCCGCCAACGTGCTCTACATCGCGCCCCAAGCGATGCACGCTGCACTCGCGCCGCTGGTGACACACCGCCAGCAGCAGGGCTACCGCGCCGCCGTGCTCGACGTGCAAGCTGCCTATGACCACTGGAGCAACGGCATGGTCAGCCCAGAAGCCATTCGCGCCTTGCTGCGTTATGTCAATACAGAGCATGACACACCGTTGCTTGCCGTCACGCTGGTGGGCGATGGCACCTACGATCCCCACGACTATAGCGGGCGCGGCAACCCCAACTGGCTACCGCCCTATATGGCAGACGTTGACCCATGGCTCGGTGAGACGGCGTGCGACACATGCTATGCCCGCCTTGATACCGCCGATCCCCACGACGACCCACTGCCCGACGTGTGGCTGGGACGCTTGCCCGTGAAGGATGCCGCCGAACTGACCACCACCGTCGCCAAGCTGATCGCCTATGACACCACCCCCGGTGACCTCGCGTGGCGGGCACGCGCCCTCTACCTTGCCGACAACTACTATCACCCCGTCACGGGTGCCCCCGACCGTGCCGGCGACCATGCCACACATGCTGATGCTGCCCGCGCCGAACATCCCGCCACGTTCCGTACTGAGCGGCTGTACTACGACCCCACCGCACCTGCCACCACGACGTGGCGCGAAACCAATGCCGTTACCGCCCGCGACCGCACGCTTGCCGCCCTCAACCGGGGGCACGGGCTAGTGGTCTATAGCGGGCACAGCCACCACTGGCAGTGGGCGATCACTGATACCCGCACGGAATCGGCGTGGTTGCTGGGGCTGTACGATACCGATAACCTAACGAATGGCACACGCCAGCCAGTGGTACTGTCGCTGACGTGCCTCACGAGCCTGTTCGCCTACCCTGCCCACAGTGGCACCACAATAGACGAACGGCTACTGCTGCACCCCGAAGGCGGTGCTATTGCTGTCTGGGGACCAACCGGGCTAGGGGTTGCCCACGGGCACGAGTGGCTGCACCGGGGGTTCGTGCGCGAGCTATGGCAACCCCAAACGACAGGCGCGGGGCGGGGCACGCTCGGCGCACTCGTGGCGGCGGGCTATCGTGCGCTCTCTGAAGGCACAACCTGCTGCCAGAGTAGCCTGTACACGTTCGCCCTGCTGGGCGACCCACTGACCCAGCCCCACATCGCTACTGCCGAACGCACCTACCTACCGCTCGTGCTCCGTCCACCATCGTAAGTTACGCCCAGCCACGCACCGCCGACAGGACTAATACCAATAGGACTGAGACTATCAACCCACCGAATGACACAGAAGCAGGAGAGAAACCCGATGAACACAAAGCCTTTGCTGCTACACCACCGCACCGCCGGACTAGCCCTGACCGTCTTGCTGTTACTGAGCGGGCTGTTGCTCGCCAGCCCACCGCCCACCGCCCGCACCGTGTCTGCCGCCCCCGGCGACACCATCACCGTCACGACCACGGGCGACGCGGCGAGCGACAGTGCCGCCGACTGCACGGGAGCCTCACCCACCATTAGTTGCCCCACGTTGCGTGCCGCCATAGCCTTCCTGAATACCAACGATGCTGACACGATAGACCTGAGCGGACTGAGCGGCACCATCACGCTCGCCGCCAACCTGCCTACTATCCAGAACGATGTGACCATCACCGGACCGGGGGCAACCTCGCTCACGATTGACGGCGATGCAACCCACTCTATCATCAATGTTGACACGAGCATCACCGCGACAATCAGTGGGCTGACGCTCACGCGCGGTACGGGCACGATAGGTGGGGCAGTTACCAATAACGGCACCCTGACGCTGGACGATATGACGATCACGAGCAGTACCGCCACCTTTCAGGGCGGTGGTATCCGGTCAAACGGAACGCTGACCATCACCAACTCGACTATCGGTACGCAGGGGGCACCCAACAGCAGCGGTGATCGCGGCGGCGGGGTCTATTCGGTTGGCGATACGACTATCACAGCGACGACCATTGCATATAACACCGCAGACTCCGACGGGGGCGGCATCTATCATACCGGCGGGGTGCTTACCATTCGCCGCTCCACCATCAGTAATAACTCTGCGAATGCCAGTGGTGGTGCGCTCTACATCGAGCGCGGCGAGTCCGATAACATCCCTACACTCGACATGGTCAACAGTACCATCAGTAACAATGCTGCACAGGACAATGGGTCCGCGATCTACTTCTCAGTCTCCTTCTTCTCGGAAGACGAGACGGGACCGCGCCATAGCATTGCCCATAGCACCATCGTGCGAAACTTCAACCCGAACGAAGCGACCATCGCCGCCCTTGAGGTTGAGCCAACAGAAGAGGGTGGCAGTATGCCGCTTGACCTATACCACACGATTGTCGCTGGCAACTTTACGGACGGCTGTTCCTTCAGTGTCAACGACATCACCTCGCTGGGCTACAACCTGTTCGGCGAGGAGGGCAACGACGGCGGCTGTCCTGCCAATGGCAGCACCGACATCGTGCCCGCGAGCGGGGTATTCTTCGACGACGTGGTGAACTCGTTGCTGGAAGACAATGGCGGTCCCACCTTCACACACGCCCTCCCGCAAGGCTCGCCTGCGATTGATAGCGGGCTGTCCGGCATTACCGTTGCACCCGCCACCGACCAGCGTGGCACAGGCTTCGGCCGCATCCTCGACGGCGACGGCGACAGCACTGCCGTGATTGACATTGGTGCCTACGAAGCCCCAGCAGTGGTCTTCGACTTCAGCGTGAGCAAAGCAGCTGCCCCCGCCTCATTGCCCGAACCCGGCGGCGACTTTACCTATACCATCACGGTCACGAACACGGGCACGGTGCCGATTGTCACCCAATCTCTCCTCGACGACCGCTTCGGCGACCTCGACAACCCCGGCAGCAACGTCACCGAGAACACATGCAGTAGCGACATCACGATCCCGCCGAGCGGCGAGGGCAACCCCTATACCTGTAGCTTCGTGGGCACCGTCACGGGCGAACCCCAGACCCACACCAACACCATTACCGTCACCGCAACGGCAAGCGGTCTTGGGTCGCTCGAACCGCTCGAACGCGACGACGATGCCGAGGTACAGATCACCAATGTTGACCCGGACATCACCGTGACCGTCGTGGCAGACCCCGATACCGTAACCGAGCCGGACGGTGACGTAACCTTCAACGTTACCGTCACCAACAACAGCCCGATTGACGAAGACGTAGACCTCGCCACCCTGAATGACAGCATTCTGGGCGACGTGCTGCAATCCAGCCCCATCGTCAATCGGAGCAATGCCACCCTTCAGAACACGCTCACCAGCACCACCTGCCAGAACACAACCATCACCACGACCACACCCTACACCTGCCAGTACCTTGCTAACCTGACGGGCACTGCTGGCACCACGCAAGACCACACCCTGACCGCCACCGCGCAGGACAACGACGATGCGAGTGACACCGCCGACGCTACCGATACGGTCTCGTTCGTGGAAGACCCCACCGCGATTGCGCTGATGAGCTTCACCGCCCGCCCGGTTGCTGCTGGCGTGCAACTGGCTTGGGAAACAAGTATCGAGATCAATACGCGCGGCTTCGCCCTACTGCGCGGCGACAGCCCCGACCGCGCCGCCGCTACCCGCATCACCGCTGACCTGATCGGCGCACGCGGCAACGCGGCAAGCGGTGCCAGCTACCGCTACACCGACACCACCGCCGACCCGGATGGCACCTACTATTACTGGCTACAAGAGGAAGAACGCGACGGCACCACCAACCTGTACGGACCCGCCACGGTGGGCGGCAACCCTGCCAACAACAACCGTACCTACCTGCCACTGGTGCGCCGCTAGGCGAGCACCCACACCCACCCACACGCACCCACCCACAATGCAGGGCAGCACGCGAACATGCGCGTGCTGCCCTCATCACCCAGAATAAAATAACCCGCACCACATAGCATACGTGGTACGGTCTGCCGGAGATTCCTTATCCTTCCCTTCTCACTGCCCAACCCGTGGCGAGCAGAGCCACCGTCGTTGCGTGCTGTCGCTCACCGCAGGACGGACGCACGAATGATACTGTACCACTCACTCCCAACACTCAGTCCGTCGTCGCCCCCACCGCGTGCGTTGCCCGCACAGTCAGACGGGTACTCGCTCTCGATTTCCTGTGCCGTGCTGCCCGCCAGTTCCACCGACACGCACGTCCCTACATTCAGTGCCCCGTCGTCCATCATCAGCCGCGTTTGCTCGGTTGCCGTGATGCTACGCCCACTGATCACCCACGTACCTGCGGTGCCCGCCGGGCGGCTCTCGATGATGCCGTAGAAGTCGTCGTCATCGTCGCGCCCGCCGCCGCGCCCGCCGCCGCGCCCATCGTCGCCACCACGCCCGCCGCCGCGCCCGCCGCCGCGCCCATCGTCGCCACCACGCCCGTTGCCACGCGGACCGCCCGCCCACGGTGGCGGTCCCCGGAAGCTACAATCGCGGATATCTATGTTGATACCATCGCCCATGATACGACATGCGTCGAGGTCAGCACTACCATTGCGGAGTATATCCACCTGCCCGGTCACACTCAGGGTGCTGCCCGGCGCGATGTTGACACTGGTGTACCATTCGGGTCCAGCATCTACCGCAATGCGCCCAGTGCTGTCAGCTAGCACGAAATCATTTTCATCGGTGTAAAGATCGAGCGTGCCCGCTAGGGTCACAACTTGATCGTAATACTGTGCTGGGTTCGCCTGAATATCACCAATAGTTGGTGTGCCCTGAGCAAATGCCCGATCTGCCTGCAAGATTGAACCACCACTGCCAATAGCACCGAGCAGCAGACCACCCACGAGCAGTACAAGCATGCCTATCTGTACGGATGGCGCAAAGCGCATGAAAATCCCCCCTTGTCAATGCCTGAGTAGACGTACTCAACTGAACACTCATCCTGCAATCAGGATAACCACATCACAGGCTGTAAGACAGGGGAGTCCTCCACCTTTGTGTTCAGGAAACAGCCCAATATAACCGGGTAGCACCGCACGCCACGCGGAACGCAAAACCACAGCAGTCACCAACACCAACCGTTTTCGTGGTATACTCAGCCACTATATACGCTCGCTCGGTCGCGTGAGGTGCCCACACTCTGGCAGCCCGTCCACCCACCCACGCAAGAAATGATGGATACGATGAAAAAACGGTTTTTTGGCGCACCAGCACTCGTCACGCTCCTCGTGATAGTGCTCGCTGGCTGCACGTCGTTTGCCGCGTCGCTGCCGCCCACACCCTCGCCCTTCCCGACAGTCGCACCGCTCCCCACGATCACGCCGCTGCAACCCAGCCCAACGCTACCGCCCACCGCGACTGCCCGCCCCGCCCCAACGGCAGCACCCGACCCGGCATCGCTCACCGGCGTGGTACTGCAAGAAGCCAACATCCGCACGGAGCCTTCGCTGACCGCCCCAGTCATTGATGGCACCTTCCCCGGCACCACCGTGCTGCTGCTCGAACAGACTGGGAGTTGGTATCGGGTAGGCTTCCCCGGCGAGGACACCGAAGGCTGGATCGCGGCGCAACTGATCGAGGTAGACCGCGCCACCCAAGAACGGATACCAACCGCCTTAATCCAACGTCCCGAAGGGCTGGCAACGCCCGAGCCGATTACGTCGTCGTGATGTCGCGGCGTTGCAACAGCGTTGCACTTTCGATGTGTGGGGTTTGGGGGAACATGTCGAGCGGCTGTACCTGCACAAGGTCATAGGCAGGCAGCAGTTCGGCAAGGTCGCGGCTGAGCGTGCCGGGGTGGCACGACACATACACAATGCGCTCAGGCGCAATCCGCAACAGTTCGCGCAAGACGTGCGGGTGGCACCCGCGGCGCGGCGGGTCAAGGATCACTGCGTCAATCGGGTCGTTGATCGTGGTGAGCACATGCTCGACCGCACCCCGCCGGAACGTGACATTTTCAATGCCATTGAGCCGCGCACTGGCGATGCCATCGGTGACGGCTGCCGGGTGTGACTCGATGGCAAGCACCTGCCGCACATAGCGCGACAGGGGCAGGGCAAACGTGCCCACCCCGCTATAGGCATCCAGTAGCGTTTCGTCGGGGTGCAACGCCAGCATCGTCTGCACCACCTGCAACAGTTGCACCGCCTGCTCAGTATTCGACTGGAAGAAGGTTTCGGGCGACAGCACCAGCGTCACCCCATCGAGGTCTTCGTGGACGCACACATCGGCGGCATCATTGTTGAGTGCCACCCCCGCCAACGACGGCACCGCATCGCGCCACGCAGTGGCAAGCGGTTGCAACGGCATATCGCCCTTCAGCCAACCAACGGCATAGCCATAGGTGCCGCTGCCGCGCAGCAACACCACACTCAGGCGGTGTGTCTCGCTGGTGTGCTGCATAATGCGTTGCAAGCCGTGCAACGCCTCGTTGAGGGGAGTCAGCAACAACGGGTCGTTGCTCAGGCTATACAAGGTGTGCGTGCCACTGTAGAAGTAGCCTACCTGCTGTCGGGTGCCATCAACGTGCAGGTCAGCGTTGTTGCGGTATGCCCAGACATGCGGCGCGGCGATGATCGGCGCAACAGGGGGATCACTCACGCGGGCGAGCTTGAGCAACTGGTCGCGGAGTATCTGCTCTTTGTAGCGCAGTTGCGCGGGGTACGCAATGTGCTGCCACGGCATGTGGTCAGCTTCCGCGATACGCGGCAGCACACGGTCATCCGACTCGCGCAGCACGTCTGTCACCTGTCCGCGCAGATAGTTCTTGTGGCGCGTCGCTACCTGCACCTGCACGCGCTCACCGGGCAACCCGCCCGTCGCAAAGACAACCCGCCCCTGCCACCGCCCGACCCCCGCACCGCCCTGCGCGATGTCGTCGAGTTCCAGTTCGATTGTGTCGGGCACCATTGCCATAGCTGGCTCCAGATTATTGGCGATTACGCGCCTTCATTGCACGCTCGATTTCGCGCTGGGCATCGCGCTTTGCCATATCGTCGCGCTTGTCATAGGCTTTCTTCCCGCGTACCACGGCTAGCTCAACCTTGGCGTAGCGTCCTTTTAGGTACATCCGCATCGGCACAAGCGTCAGCCCCTTTTGCTGCACCAACCCCAGCAAACGGCGGATTTCGCGCCGATGCAGCAGCAACTTGCGCGGGCGAGTCGGGGCATGATGATGGTACGCCTGATCGTAGGGCGAGATATGCACCTCGTACAGCAGCACCTCTTCGTTCACAATGCGGGCATAACTGCCGCGCAGGTTCACGCGCCCCGCCCGCACCGACTTAATTTCGGTGCCCGTGAGCTGGATGCCTGCCTCGTAGGTCTCTAGGACTTCATAATCGTGGCGTGCCTTGCGGTTATCTGCCACCGTCTGTAGCCCATTTGGTTGTTTTACCGTCATCCGTTACGCCCCACGTTCCAGATACCTTGCATAATATTTGGTTATTATAACACGAGCAACAACCGCCCCTCCACCTGTATAGTAACACCATACGGGCAAGAACGGTAGCCGCTCGTGCTACCCGGCTATTTCATGTTGGTCAAACGGTGAGGGTTTAGCGACCGCCACTAACCGCAAGCACGCTCCCGGTACAGTACGATGCCTCGGCGGACAGGAGCCACAGGATCGCCGCCGCCACCTCGTCGGGGGTGCCCACACGCTGCATAGGCAGGCGGCTGGCAAAGCGCAAGACGCGCTCGGCATCGCCCGTTGTGGCGTGGATTTCAGTGTCAATCGGACCGGGACTAACACAGTTGACCCGAATACCAGCGTGCGACACCTCACCTGCCAGCCCAAAGGTGAACGTCTCGATAGCGGCTTTGCTGGCGGCATAGTGAATAAACTCGTTGGGGCTACCATACAACGCCGAACGCGACGACACACTGACAATGCCCCCACCGTGCCCGCCCGCTTCGGGCAGCATGCGCCGCACTGCCTCACGCGAACAGAGCATGGTGCCGATCACATTCACCTCGATCACGCGCCGCATGCTCGCCGTATCAAGTTGTACCAGCGGTCCGCTCGTGCTTGCCACCCCCGCATTGTTGACCAGCGCGGTGACAATCCCCAACTCGGCGGTCGTCCGCTCGAAGAGCACGGTTACGTCCGCTTCACGGCTCACGTCCGCCTGCACTGCGATAGCCCGCCCACCCTGCGCGACAATCGTCGCCACCACCGCTTGCGCCCGCGCATGGTCGCGGGCATAGTTGACACACACGGCGTAGCCGCGACGTGCCGCCAGCAGTGCCGTGGCAGCCCCAATGCCACGGCTCGCACCCGTGACAATCATTACGTTCTGCGTGGTTGTCGTGGTTGGCATGGCTGTCGTGGTTGTCATGGCTGTCATTCCTCAATACACGCACACACCTGCACCAGACGCACACCGACGGCAACGCTATGGGTTGCGGGTGCGCGGCATGGCTTGCAACAACACCGTTGCCCGCGCCAATACATGATAATGCGGCGTGTCAACGAGCGGGGCATGCTGTTCGTCGTAGATGTCATCGGGCGAGGACAACGCCGTATCCAGCCGCCGGTACCATGCTGTACCATCTGACACCATAGGCAACGCAAAGTCCAGCGAATCCCAGTAGGCATTGCACACGACATAGAAGTGCTCGCCAGCACTATGGTGCCGCACGTCGAGGGCTAACGTATGCGACCCAGACCCCCAGTCGGGTTGCCCCACTTGCACCCCGTGCCATGTCAATTCGACATCGGGGGTGTCTGACCAGTAAGTGGGCAGACGCATCAGGGTGCTCTGCTGGCGCAACGCCACCAGCATCGTGACAAAGCGCAGCATCCCCTTGTGCTGCTGCAACAAGTCCCAATCGAACCAACTTATGGTATTGTCCTGCCCATACGGGTTGTTGTTGCCCTGCTGCGTGCGGCGCACCTCGTCGCCCATCATCAGCATGGGGGTGCCCTGCGCCAGCAGCAACGTGGCGAGCATGCTCTTCATGCGGGTGAGGCGCACCTGCTCAATCGCGGGGTCATTCGTTGCGCCCTCTACACCGCTGTTCCAGCTATAGTTGTCGTTGGCACCATCGCGGTTGTTTTCACCATTCGCAAGGTTGTGCTTCTCGTTGTATGACACAAGGTCATTGAGGGTAAAGCCATCGTGGGCGATCACAAAGTTGATGCTGCGGTAGTTCTGGGGGTTGGGACGCGCAAAGAGTTGCTGCGAACCCGTTAGAGCGGTCGCCAGTGGGCTGACCATGCCCGCATCGCTCTTCCAGAAGCGGCGCACATTATCGCGGAACCTGCCGTTCCATTCAGCCCAGCGTTCGCCGGGGAACGCCCCCACCTGATACAACCCCGCCGCATCCCACGCCTCGGCGATCAGCTTGGTCTTACTGAGCACCGGGTCACTCTCGATGTCGAGAATAACCGGCGGGCGCGCCATAGGTGCCCCGTCTACATCGCGGGTCAAGACCGACGCAAGGTCAAAACGAAAGCCGTCAACGTGCATATGCTGCACCCAATAGCGCAGACACTCGACAATCAGACGGCGCACCGCCGGGTGGTTGGCATTGACCGCATTGCCGGTGCCGCTATAGTCCGCATAGTACGAGCGATCCGCGACGGGCAGAATGTAGTAGGTGCTATTATCAACCCCCCGGAATGACTGCGTGGGACCTTCCTCGTCAACTTCGGCGGTGTGGTTGAATACGACATCCAGCAATACCTCGATCCCCGCGCGGTGCAACGCCTTGACCATATCCCGAAACTCGTTGACGGGGGCAAGCGGGTCAGCCGGATCAACGCAGTAGCCGCGATGGGGGGCAAAGTAGACGATAGGCTGATAGCCCCAGTAGTTGGGCAGGGGGCGCGGTGCCGCGAAGGGGTCGAACTGCTGCACAGGCATGAACTCAACTGCCGTGATGCCGAGCGATTGCAGGTAGGGGATTTTCTCGATCACCCCGGCATAGGTGCCCCGGAGACGTGCCGACACGCCCGAATTGGGGTTGCGCGTAAGACCCGCGACGTGCATCTCGTAGATAATCGTCTCAGACCACGGGCGGTGCAATGGCTTGTCGCCCTCCCAGTCATAGCTGTGCGGTGCTACCACCACCGACTTCATCGCCTGCGCGGTGTTGTCTAGCCCAAACACCGCCCCCGCATCGCGGTTGTAGTTCGCGCCATAGGTCACGGATAGGGCATACGGGTCAAGCAGGAGCTTTGAGCTATCAAAGCGGTGCCCCTCCGTCGGCTTAAATGGTCCCTGCACACGGTAGCCATACATGTGCCCCGGCATAATCCCCGGCACATAGGTGTGCCAGTAGTGGTGGCTCCGATGCTGCGCCGGATCGAGCCGGATGGTGCGCGACGGTACGGCATCGTCCGCCCGGTCGAAGAACACTAAATCCACGGCGGTTGCATACTGACTGTACAGGCTGAAGTTTACGCCACCGGGGTAGACAGTCGCCCCCAATGGGTACGGCGTACCGGGCAATACCTGACTCATACCGTGTGCTCCTTACTAGGGGTGCTGCTTGGGCTAGGGTGCTGCTTGGGCTAGGGTGCTCATCACCATACACTCGTTTGGCTTACCCCTGTATTATACCCGTAGTTTGTCTTAGTAGATCAGATCACCACGCAAGAACGCCGCCGTGCGTTCGTCGGTGGGGGCATCGAAAAAGCGGTTGGTATCAGCAATTTCGATCAGGTTGCCGTCCAGCAAGAGCGCGACCCGTGTGGCAAGCCGCTGCGCCTGAAAAATGTTATGTGTTACCAGTACCATCGTCGTACCCCGCTCAGCGTGCTGCCGCTGCACACTCTCCTCGATCAGGGCGATGTTATACGGGTCAAGGTTGGCGGTTGGCTCGTCGAGCAGCAGCACCGTGGGCTGGATCAGTGTCGCCCGCACCAGTGCCACCCGTTGCATCTCGCCCCCCGACAAGGTATGGGCGGGCTTGTGTGCCAACGCACCCAACCCCATCGCTTCGAGGGCACGCAGTGCCTGTTCCTCAGCATCCTTCACGCCGCGCAGCCGCAACCCGAAGGCGGCATTTTTGAGTACTGTCGTAGAGAGGAGGGCGGGGCGTTGAAAGACCATGGTCACCTGCCGCTTGATGCTGAGCGGCACCCCGTGACGCGGGTCAATCGGCTGCCCCTGAAAGGCAATGCTGCCGTGGGTGGGCAATTCAAGGAAGTTGAGCAGGCGCAGCAACGTGCTCTTGCCTGCCCCCGACGGACCAACCAGTGCAAGTATATCGCCGGGGGCAACGCTGAGGTGTGGCAACGACACGACCGTGCGGTTGCCATAGCTATGCCGTACCTGCTCAAACTGATAGATGGGGGCGCGATCGGGCAATGCCATACCCCTACCGCCCAGTGGCGACGCGCCCTTGCAGGCGCAGCACCAGCGCGTTGATCAGGAACACAATGCCCAGCAATACCATCGCCAGTGCCAGCGCAAGGTCAAACTCGCCTTTGCGCGTCTCCAGTACAATCGCCGTGGTCAAGACACGGGTAGACCCGGCAATGTTGCCGCCCACCAGCATCACCGCGCCGACCTCCGAGATGATGCCGCCGAAGCCTGCCACGAGCGACACGATCAAGCCGATACGCGCCTCCCACAGCACCGCCAGTGTCGTTTGCAGCGGCGTAGCACCGAGCGACTCGACCTGCTGCCGGAGCGCGTGCGGCACCGCTTGCACGGCTGACATGGTGAAGCCCGCGACGAGCGGCAGGCTAATGATGACCTGCGCCATGATCATCGCGGGCGGGGTGAAGAGCCAGCCGAGAAAACCCAGCGGACCCGAACGCGAGAGGACAAGATACACGAGCAAGCCGATCACAACGGGGGGGAACGCCATACCGGTGTAGGTTATCGTCACCGCCAGCCACTTGAACGGAAACTCGTATAAGCCAAGCAGGGCACCCAGTGGAATGCCCAGCACCGCACTGATCGTCAGCGACACGCCACTAACGTACAGTGACCGCCAGATAATCTGCCATGTCACGCTGTCGCCACTGACGAGCAGATACACGGCTTGCAGTAACGCCTCCCACAGTTCGGTCATTGTGCCTTGGCTGTCTCGTTGTCCGCATTGGGAACAAAGAGCGGCTGCCCGAAGGTGTCCGCCCCAAACGCACCGATCTGTGCCTGCACGTCGGGGCTAGTCAGCCACGCGACAAACTCCTCTGCGCCCGCGTAGTTCACACCGGGGTGCTGCTCTGGGTTGACCGGGATAACGCCGTAGGGGTTGAGCAACACCGGGTCGCTGTTCTCGGCAAGGTTTTCGCCGCCCACCAGAATAGCGAGGTCGGGCAGGTTGTCGCGGCTCGACAGAAAGGTCGCCCGATCCGTGAGGGTGTAGGCTTGTAGCTCATTCGCCGTGATGAGCGTCTCGCCCATGCCCTGACCCAACGACTTGTACCACGCTTGCCCTGCGGGGATACCGCCGGCATCGCCCCAGATACCCTGCTCTTTGGTATGGGTGCCGCTATCATCGCCGCGCGAGGCAAAGGGTACGCCGCGCTCGGCAATCAGCGCGAAGGCTTCGCTCGCCACCGCTAAACCCTCAATCCCTGCCGGGTCGTCGAGTGGTCCGACGATGATAAAGTCGTTGTACATCACGTCGCGCCGATTGATGCCATCGCCACTTGCCACGAACGCATCTTCGCGGCTCCGCGCATGCACCAGCACCACATCAGCATCGCCACTGCTCCCCAGCGCGAGTGCCTGCCCCGTACCCACCGCGATAATCTCAACGGTCTTGCCGCTCTGCTGCTCGAAGTCCGGCACAAGCGCATCGAGCAAGCCACTGTCGGCAGTGCTGGTGGTGGTTGCTAGCCGGACGACATCCGGGTTGGTGGCGGGGGCAATGTCACCACCCGCCGCGTCTGCTGCCGCCGCGTCATCGTCTGCCACCGCCGGGGCATCCGTCGCTCCTTGCTCGTCCGTTGCGGCGGGTTCATCTGCCGGGGGTGGGGTTTGTGCCGTGCCGCCACACGCCGCCAGAGCCAGCAACGGCACCAGCAACACCAGCAACCACCAAGAATGCAATCGTTGCATTGTTGCGCCTTTCCCAAAAACCCCAGTGCCGTTATGATATCCTAGCATAACGACGACAAAAAAACTACTGCGTTTCGGGCAACACCCCAGCCAACTGTGCCTGCACCCACGCTTCTAGTTGCCCACGCAAGCCGCGAAAGCTGGTCACGTAGCGTTCGGCTGCCTCAGTCAACACGGCACCGCCCCCGTCGGCTCCGCCCGTGCGCGTCGCTACCAGTGGCACCCCAAGGGCTTCCTCCATCTGGCGTATTTTGTTCCACGCAACACGATAGGGCACCCCCATCTGTTCGGCGGCACTGCTGATCGAGCCAGTGCGCCCGACTGCCTCAAGCAGTGCCACCCGCCAGAGGCTCAGCGCGACCTGCCCATCGTGTTCGAGCCAGAGGTTGACCCGTGGCTTCAATGTCCCCATCGTTCGCGCTACCCCCCAAGCTGCGACATGCCGCGCAGGGTGGGCAGCACCCCATCGGGCAGACCGTGCCCCCACGGCTTCAGGGCAACGGCGTGCCGAATAATCTGCTCGATCTCGTCTTGGCGTGCTCCCGCCCGAATAGCAGTACGGAGGTCTACTTCGTCATCGCGCAGCAGACACAGGTGCAACCGCCCGTCGGCACTCAGGCGCATACGGTTGCACGTCGCACAGAACGGGTCGGTCACACTGCTGATGAAACCAAGTTTGCCGGGTGCGCCCGGTATCTGGAAGCGGCGGGCAGGGTCGCTACTGGCGTGCCCTAGATCGATCAGGTTGCCAAACTCGGCTTCTAGTCGCTCGATAACCTCGGCACTGCTGATTACGCCCTCCTGCGCCAGCCCCGCCACCCCCACCAGTGGCATCACCTCAATGAAGCGAAACTCCCACGGGTAGCGCGTCGTGAGGCGGGCAAGCTCCACCACCTCATCGTCGTTCATGCCGCGCACCACCACGGCGTTGAGCTTGATCGGCTCTAGCCCCGCAGCTACCGCCGCCTCAATGCCCGCCCACACATCGTCCAGCCTGCCGCCGCGTGTCATCTGCTTGAACTTCTGCGCGTCAAGGCTATCAATGCTAATATTCACACGGTCAAGTCCAGCATCTTTCAAGGGTTGTGCCATGTCACGCAGGCGCAGGGCGTTGGTGGTCATTGCAATGTGGTCAATCGTCGTGGTGGTTTTTACGGCACGGATGATGTCCACAAGGTCGCGCCGCAACAGTGGCTCGCCCCCCGTCAGCCGGATTTTGCGGAAGCCCGCCGCCGCCGCCGCCCGCAACACCAGCAGCAGTTCGTCGGTTGTCAGCAGTTCGGGGCGCGGCGTGAACTGCATCCCTTGGGCAGGCATGCAATAAACACAGCGCATATTGCACCGGTCAGTCAGCGACACCCGCAGATAGTCTATGCGGCGGTTGTAGGCATCGTGCGCGGGTTGGTTGGTAGCGTAGGTAGGTATTTTTGATGGATCATAAAAGGTCAGGGGAATGGTGCCCTGCAATGCATCACTCATAGCAACTAGCCCTCGTTTCCAAGTTACATCTTTGTATTGTGCTTGCGCTAATAGATAGCAATGTACCATATTCCTGATAGGAATGCAACGCACTCCCCCTGCTCCTACGCCCCGCCCCTAAACCGCTTTTTGCACAAACTGAACGCCCGTGCTATACTAAAGAGGCGGCGTAATTGACACGTTTTACCGCGTCGTGTAGAGTAAGATATAATTTAGCCCACACACGATAAACGACAACTGTTAGAACGAGGAGCACACGCTATGCAAATCTCGGCAGAAAAAGAAAAGGCGTTATCTGCCGCACTGAGCCAGATTGACCGGAAGTATGGCAAAGGGTCTATTATGCGGATGGGCGAAGGCAATCCGCGACTGGCGATTGACGCGATCCCGACTGGCTCGATTGCGCTTGACCTCGCGCTCGGCATCGGGGGTGTCCCGCGTGGGCGCGTCATCGAGATTTACGGACCGGAGAGTAGCGGCAAGACGACGCTTGCTCAGCACATCATTGCCGAAGCTCAGCGGCTCGGTGGGGTTGCCGCGTTTATTGATGCCGAGCACGCTTTCGATTCGATCTATGCGGCAAACTGTGGTGTCAACATTGACGACCTGCTGGTATCGCAACCCGACACTGGCGAGCAAGCCCTCGAAATTGTTGATATGCTGGTGCGCTCCAATGCCGTAGATGTGATTGTCGTGGACTCGGTGGCAGCCCTCGTGCCACGCGCCGAAATCGAGGGTGAGATGGGCGACTCGCTACCCGGCTTGCAGGCACGCCTGATGAGCCAAGCCCTGCGGAAGCTGTCGGGGGCGATCAGCAAGAGCAACACCGTGGTGGTGTTCCTCAACCAGTTGCGCCAGAAGATCGGCGTGATGTTTGGCTCGCCCGAAACAACCACCGGCGGGCAGGCACTCAAGTTCTATGCGTCGGTGCGCCTCGACATTCGCCGCATCGAGACCCTGAAGCAGGGCGACCAACCCATCGGCATGCGCTCGCGCGTCAAGGTGGTGAAGAACAAGGTCGCTCCGCCCTTCTTGCAAGCCGAGTTCGACATTCTCGCCAATGAAGGTATCTCGAAGCTGGGCGACATGATAGACGTAGCGACCAAACTGGAGATTATCCGCAAGAGTGGCTCGTGGTACTATCTCGGCGAAGACCGGCTCTCGCAGGGACGCGAAAACCTGCGTACCTTCCTGCGCGAAAACCCAGCGGTTGCCAATGAGATCGAGCGCATGCTACGGTCACAGATTACCGTGAGCGACGACAGCGAACCCAAACGCACCAACGGCACGGGCACCGAGAACGGCAGCAAGGACGTGCCAGCCGACGACGAGTAGCCCGTGAGTGACCAAGCCACCCAGTTGCCCACTGGCACCATTACTGCCCTGACCCCGCAACAGCACAACCCCCAGCGCGTGAGCATCTTTGTAGACGGTGCTTTCGCGCTGGGGGTCAGTGTCCGGACTGTCGCCGAGACCGCCCTCGCGGTGGGGCGCATGCTCACTACCGCCGACTATGAGCAACTCCTTGCGGTCGAGCACACCGAGCAGGCAGTACAGGTCAGTTTGCGGTTTTTGCAGCAACGCCCGCGCAGCACCGCCGAAGTGCGCCAACGCTTGGAGCGCGACCATTACCCTGAGGCATCTATTACCGCAACCCTCGCACGCCTCACACGGGCGGGGTTACTCGATGATGCCGCCTTTGCGCGGGCGTGGGTTGCCAGCCGCAACGCCACCAACCCGCGTGGTGTACAGATGCTCCGCCTCGAACTCCAGCGCAAGGGCGTTGACCGCGCCATTCTTGATGCCGTGCTCGCCGATGAAGAACTGGTTGCCGACGAGTATCACCAAGCACTGGCGGTCGCTCACCGCCGCCTCGCCCGTTCGGCAGCTATCCACGACTATGCGACACTCCAACGACGGCTTGGCGGCTACCTTCAACGGCGGGGCTACACCTATGATACAATACGCCGGGTATTAGAAGTCGTGTGGCGACAGCAATCAACCGATCCGTCTTCCACTGGGGAAGCCGAACCATAACACTGTGAAGGGGGTACTGTGGCAGAAATACAGTATCTAGGGTACGCCTGTTTTCGGGTACGTGGGCGCGAAGGCATTGTGCTGTGCGACCCGTTTGAGCGCACCAGTGAGCGCGATATGGGACGACCAACCGCCCACATCGTCACCCTCAGCCAACCCGACCCGCGCCACAACTACGCCGCCGGGGTGCGCCCCATGCGCGAACAGGAACACCCATTCGTTATTGACGGTCCGGGCGAATACGAAGTACGCGAGATTCTGATCACGGGCGTGCGGACTATCCGCAACCACGAGCAGGGAGCGGCAGGCGGCTTCAATACGATCTATACCATGCAGCTGGACGAAATCACCTTCTGTCATCTAGGGGGACAAGCCCACGAACTCACGCAGCAGCAACTGGAAGACATCGGCAATATTGATGTGCTCTTGCTGCCCGTCGGGGGCGGCACCGTCTTAAAGCCCGCCGATGCTGCCAGCGTGATGGGGCAGATCGAGCCGCGCGTTGTCATACCCATGCTCTATGCCGACAGCAACCAACTCAGCCTTGACCTCGGTAGCAGTGAAACGGCAGGCATCACGCTTGATGTCTTTGCCCGCGAAGTGGGGCTAGAAAACTACACACCACAAGAACGAGTGATACTCAACCGTGATAGCTTGCCCCAAGAAGGGCAACAAGCACGCATTATTGTAATGCAGCCTGAAGCCGTGAAATGACACATCCCGTCTCAGGTGGGGTACCCGGCTCACTCGCAGGTGTTAGCTTGATGACAGGCAAGCCGCTGTGTGGCAAAAGCATACTACCTGTCGTTCTAATGGGTGATACACAACACGGGTACGCCGGAAGAGCGTGGGGTTGGCGATGGACTGCTCAGTAGACTAAAGACGCGGCTGCACTCCCCACACGAGCGATCAAGCGAAGGAGACAGACTGCATGACCAAATATATTTTTGTGACTGGCGGGGTTGTTTCGTCTATTGGGAAAGGTATCAGCGTAGCGTCCATTGGGCGGCTCCTCAAGAGCCGGGGGCTACGTGTCTCGATCCAGAAACTTGACCCATATCTCAATGTAGACCCCGGCACGATGTCGCCGTATCAGCACGGCGAGGTCTTCGTGACTGAAGACGGCGCGGAAACCGACCTCGACCTTGGGCACTACGAACGGTTTATTGATGAAAAGCTGTCCCATCTCAGCAACATCACGATGGGCAAAATCTACTCTTCGGTCATTCAAAAAGAACGCCGTGGCGATTTCCTCGGCGGCACCATTCAGGTTATCCCGCACATCACCGACGAAATCAAAGCCCGCATTGCCTCGGTGGGCAAGCAGTCACAAGCCGACGTGGTCATCGTCGAGGTAGGCGGCACCGTGGGCGACATTGAGGGCTTGCCCTGCCTCGAAGCCATTCGCCAGATGCGGAAAGACGTGGGACGCGACAACGTGCTCTACATCCACGTCACGCTCCTGCCCCACATTGGCGCAACCAACGAACTCAAGACCAAGCCAACCCAGCATTCCACCATGGCACTGCGCGGCGTGGGCATCAACGCTGACGTGATCCTCTGCCGTGCCGACCATACCATCCCGTCCGAAATCCGCGAGAAGGTCGCGTTCTTCTCCGACGTGGACGTGCGGGCGGTGATCCCGGTGCAGACTGTCGGGTCAATCTATGAAGTGCCGCTGGTGCTAGAAGAAGCGGGGCTGGGCGACTATCTCATCGAACGGCTCGATCTGCGAGCGCAAGCCCAACGCCCCGAACTCGGCGCGTGGCAAGCCATGGTCGAACGCATTCGCAACCCGCGCGGCACGCTGCAAGTTGCGCTCGTGGGCAAGTATGTAGAACTGCACGATGCCTACATCAGCGTCGTGGAGTCACTCCGTCACGCCGCCCTCAACCTTGACCTCGAAGTTGACATCCGCTGGGTATCGGCAGAGCAACTCGAGCACGAGCCGCCCGAAGAATTGCTCGAAGGGGTCAGTGGCATCGTAGTACCCGGTGGCTTCGGCGAACGCGGCATCGAAGGCAAGATCACGGCTGCCGAGTATGCACGGGCAAATAACATCCCCTATCTGGGTCTGTGCCTAGGGATGCAGTGCGCCACCATCGCCGTGGCACGCCACCTCCTGAATACCCGCGACGTGAACAGTACCGAGTTCGAGCCGATGACCCCCCATCCCGTCATTGACCTGATGCCCGACCAGCGCGACATCACCGAAAAGGGCGGCACCATGCGGCTGGGGGTCTACCCGTGCTTGCTCGTATCCGGCACCAAAGCCGCCGCCGTCTACGGTATGAGCGAAGTCGCTGAGCGGCACCGCCACCGCTTCGAGTTCAACAACAAGTACCGTGACCTGCTCGCCGACGCAGGGCTGATCGTCAGTGGGCACTCCCCCGACGGGCGGCTCGTCGAGATCGTCGAGTTGCGCGACCACCCGTGGTTCGTAGGTAGCCAGTTTCACCCTGAGTTCCAGTCGCGCCCCAACCGCCCCCATCCATTGTTCTGCGGCTTCATCGCCGCCGCCGAAGAGATGCACGTACTCGAACCGTCCCCATCCTTCTTGCAAGACCGTACCGACCAGTTGCGGGCGTGGGTCGCCGCCGAAATGTCCTAGTACCATGGGCGTAGCGAAGTGGCTTAGCCCCCCACCACCACACCTGCCAGCGACTCGACTGCCCCCCGGTGCCCCTGCATTTGCGGGGGCACTGGCGTTGCCGCTTTCCAGCAGCACGCCGTAGCACGCTGGAATACCATCACACACCCCACCGACACAAAACCACCCGGCTAATACCGGGTGGTGTGCTACTCGCGTGCTCAGTCAAAAAGCGCGGCGGGCAAAAAGCGCGGCGGGGGTGCGCGGCGGGCGGCGTGCCTATTCGAGATAGTCGCGCAGGTGCTGCCCCACATCGGGCTGGCGCAGGCGGCGCAGGGCTTCGGCTTCGATCTGGCGGGCACGCTCGCGGGTCATACCGAGCACCCGCCCCACTTCTTCCAGTGTGCGTCGCTGTCCGTCCATCAAGCCGTAGCGCAGGTCAATGATACGCCGTTCGCGGTCGCTCAGGTGGCTGAGCGCGGTGGCAAGGTCGTGGCGCAACATCTGCGATGCCGCAAAGTCCGTCGGCGTTGGTAGCTCATCGTCGGGCAAGAAATCACCGAGCGTGTGCTCGCCCTCGTCGCCCACTGGCGTTTCAAGCGATACCGGGCGGCGGGCGGCTTCGAGAATGCGCTGGATTTTCTCAAGCGGCTGACCAAGCGCAAGCGAGATTTCTTCCGGCGTGGGTTGCCGTTCTAGCGACTGAGACAGCTTCTCAGCGGCACGCTTCACCTGTCCCACCGACTCGCTCATATGGACAGGGAGCCGAATGGTGCGCCCCTGCTCCGCAATGGCACGGGTGACGGCTTGCCGAATCCACCACGTTGCGTATGTCGAAAAGCGATTGCCCTTGTGATAGTCGAACTTCTCGACAGCCCGCATCAAGCCGATATTGCCTTCCTGAATGAGGTCGAGCAACGACAACCCGCGCCCGACATATTTCTTGGCGATACTGACGACCAGCCGCAGGTTTGCCTGAATAAGATGGCGGCGGGCTTCGGTGCCGCTCTGCACATCTGCTTCCAGCGCACGGCGGAGTTGGACATTCCCGTATGCTTCGTTATTTTCGAGACGGCGCGTTGCTGCCTCGCCACGCTCCATGCGCTCGGCAAGCTCCACCTCTTCGCTAGCGGTCAGCAGCGAAACCCGCCCAATTTCCTGTAGATAATGCTGAACAGCATCCATAACCGAGGAGGACTCGGCCGCCTGCTGCCCCTCCTGTTCCTGGTCGTCGCCGGTCTCGTCAACCAGGTTCTCAACTTCGGGCATACCACGCCGAGCCGTCTCTTCGGTCACACGCGGCGGCTGAAAGTCCCAGAGAGTTGACGCGTTTTCTAGCATTTCCGGCTCCTTATAAAGAAGACAACGCGACTCCTTCCGATTGGAAGGAGTCGCGTGTAGTCGTCTACTAGTTCGTAAGAATCGATTGGCACTTAACTCGTCTTGGTCAAGCGGAGTGCGCGAATCCTTGCTCTTGTCCTGTCTAGAAATAGCAGGGTTCTGAAGCATCAGAAACCCTGTGCAAACAAGTATAGCGCACACCTGACCCCGTGTCAAGTGCCTGTGTGTCTATGTATGAAGAATACTCCTGCCCCAGCCCAGCACGGCACCCTGACAGATAAGTATTCAATGTTTCTGCTATCAACTATACCACAAAATGCGCGGGTTTGCCCTACCGTTTCGGTAGTCTCAAGTGAGGGTTTCACCACTTGACGGCAGTGCCGCCGCTACCTGCGCCGCCACCGTGGCATTCTGCTGCAACAGTGCGCGATTCGCCGTCACGCTCTCGCCCGCCGTCTCGCGTGCCATTGCCGCCAGCAGGTACGGCGTGACCGCCGCGCCGCGCACGCCCGCCGCATCCGCCGCCGCCAGCGCACGCGCCAGCGCACCCTCGACCGCCCCCGTATCGAGTGCCACGGCAGCAGGTGGCGGCACACAGAGCAGCATGCCCCCCGCCGCGCCGTAGGTAGCGCACGCCCGTTGCACCTGCCAGTGGTGCGCCGCATCTGCCGGGCTATCTACGCGCACACGCAGGGGTAGCCCACTGCTGCGGCTGTAGAAGGCAGGGAGGTCATCAGTTTGATACCCCACCACTGGCACACTCAGCGTCTCCAAATATTCAAGCGTGGCAGGCAAGTCAAGAATTGCCTTCGCCCCAGCGCACACCACCAACACCGGGGTACGTGCCAGTTCGGTCAGGTCTGCCGAGACATCCCATGTGTGTGCCGCCCCACGATGCACCCCACCAATGCCACCCGTCGCAAACACGGCGATGCCTGCCGCGTGTGCCAGTGCCATCGTCGCTGCCACCGTCGTGGCACCATGCTCGCCCGTCGCCACCGTTGCCGCAATGTCGCGGCGGCTCACCTTGCGAATGTCGCGGCTCTGGGCAAATAGCTCAAGCTGCTCATCGTCCAGCCCGACCACCGGTCGCCCTGCCACAATACCAATCGTGGCGGGCACTGCCCCGCCCGCCCGCACCGCCGCCTGCATCGCGTGGGCAATCTCCAGATTATCGGGGTACGCCAGCCCATGGCTAATCACGGTACTTTCAAGGGCAACAATCGGCTGTCCGTTGTCGCGTGCCGCCCAGATAGCGGGTGCCAACGTGAGCTGCATTGGTTCGCTCCTCTCATGGTTGCTGTGCATAGCCAGTATAGCATAGCACAACACCCCCGTTGCCCACCAGTTAGGTATGCTATACTCTATCTCAGGTATGCGGTCAGCAACGAGACGAACGCCTGCCAGCCATGTCGCCCGCGCTGAAAACAAGCCAGAACAGAGCCAGCAATGCCCGATTTACGGTTTACCAATGTCAAAGACGCGGCAGCATTCGAAGAACGCCTGCGCCACATCCCACAGTCGCCGGGGGTCTACCTCTGGAAAGACCAGCACGGCAAGCTCCTGTACGTCGGCAAAAGCAAAAACCTGCGAGACCGTATGCGCTCCTACTTTGGCGCACCCCAGAGCCTCAGTTCGCGCACGCGGCGCATGGTCAGCCTGATCGCCGACTTCGAGATCATCGTTACCCAGACCGAACTCGAAGCCCTGCTGCTCGAGATGAACCTGATCAAGCAGCACCGCCCGCGCTACAACATTCTGCTCAAGGATGACCGTAGCTACCCCTACATCAAGGTGACGGTACAGGAAACATGGCCCCGCATCTTCTCGACGCGCAACGTGCGCGAGGACGGTGCCCGCTACTTCGGACCCTATGCCAACGCGGGGTCAGTGCGGCGCACACTCAACCTGCTCAACCGCCTGTTCGCCTTTCGCCCGCCCTTCGAGTGCGCCGACACCAAGTTCAACCGCCACCGCAAGATGGGCAAGCCCTGCCTCTATTACGACATGCAACGCTGCCTTGCGCCATGTGTGCCCGCGCTCGTGTCACCCGAAGAATACCGTAGCGTCATTGACCGCGTGTGCCGCTTCCTCGAAGGCAAGAGTGACCAGATCGTCCGCGACCTCAAGCAACGGATGCAGGCGGCATCCGAAGAACTCAACTTTGAACGAGCGGCATACATCCGCGACCAGATACAGGCAATCGAGCAGGTGCAGGAGAAGCAGCAGGTCTTCCGAACCGTCCACACCGACCAAGACGTGATCGCGTTCGCCCGCGAAGACGGCAGTGCCGTCGCCCAGATCATGTTCATCCGCGGCGGCAAGCTGATCGGTGCCGAGCCATTTACCTTGCAGGGCACCGAAGATGCCACCGACAGCGAACTGCTCGCGTCGTTCATCACCCAGTTCTACGACCGCGCCCCCGACGTGCCCTCGCATCTGTTGCTGGCAGACTATATCGAAGAACCCATGATTATCGAGAAGTGGCTAGAGCAACGGCGCGGCGACCGCGTGGAAGTCGAGGTGCCCCGCCGGGGCGAGAAACGCCGCCTGATCGAACTCGCCACCCGCAACGCCCAGCAAAAACTCGAAGAAGTACGCCGCCAGTGGCTCAACAGCGAACAGCGCACCCGCGCAGGTCTCGAAGCCCTGCGCGACATGCTCGACCTGCCCGACACCCCGCACCGCATCGAGGGCTACGATATTTCCAACATTCAGGGCGCACAGTCAGTTGCCAGCATGGTGGTATTCACCGAAGGTAGCCCAGATGCTGCCGCCTACCGCCGCTTCAAGATCAAGACGGTCGAGGGCGCGAACGATGTCGCTTCGATCAAAGAGGTGCTACACCGCCGCTTTGTGCGAGCCGCCGAAGCCCTCGAAAGCGAGATGCAAACCGTCAAGAGCAGTGCCGCCACCGCCGATGACACCGACGACAATGCCCCCGACAACCGCAATGTCGAGTGGGCGCAACTGCCCGACCTGATCCTGATTGACGGTGGGCGCGGGCAACTGAACGGCGCACTGTCCGTGCTGCGCGAACTCGGCTTCGGGCACATTCCCACTGCTGGCGTGGCGAAAGGCACCGACCGTGACCGCTTCGATTTGGTGCTGCCCGACCGCCCCGACCCAATTGTGTTGCCGCGTGACAGTCAGGCACTCTTTCTAGTGCAGCGCGTAGACGAAGAGGCGCACCGCTTCGCCATCACCTACCACCGTCGCCTGCGGAGCCAGCGTGCCTTCAACTCAACCCTCGACGACGTGCCCGGCATCGGTCCGCGCCGCAAGCGTGCCCTCATGAAAGCATTCGGCTCAATTGATGGTATCCGACAGGCAACTATCGAGGAATTGGCACAGGTGCCCGGCATGACGCGCAAAGCCGCCGAGGAAGTCAAGGCGTTTCTCTAGCGCACACCAACCCCACAACACCAACCCGCCCGGCTCCCTACGGAGTTACCGGGCGGGCACAGTCGTGCAGTGTCACACAAGTTAACCGGTAGCAGGCTTACAGAACGCCCTGCAAGGCTTGCAGCACGGCAGGGTAGTCCGGCTGTTTCCCCCCCGCCGGGACGTATTCGGCGTACTGGATCACGCCGTTGGCATCCACGACGAACACGGCGCGGCTCTCGACACGCACATCCTTGACGAGCGTACCATAGGCTTCGCCAAAGCTCATATCGCGGTGGTCTGACAAGAAGGTGGCAGACTCAGCACTGTTTACGCTGCACCAGCGCGACTGTGCGAAGGGCAAGTCCGCACTCACCGTCAGGATCGCAACCGTATCACCAAGTTTGCTGGCTTCCTCATCAAAGCGTTTGCTCTGGGTCGAGCAGACCGGCGTATCGAGCGACGGCACCACGCTAATCAGCATGGGCTTGCCCGCAAACTCGCTCTTTGTTACTGGCTGCAATTTGCGGTTGATCAGCGTGAAGTCGGGGGCTGTATCGCCCACCTTCAATTCCGGTCCAACCAGCGTGCGCGGTCCAAGAAAATCAAAAGCATCGGCACGTTCTGTCGTCATAGTACGGCGTACCCCACGGGGGCACTTGCTCCTTTCTGCTCCACATTCCCCTTATTTCCTGTGTGGCTTCACCTGTCATTGTAGAGCAAGCGCGGGGGCGTGTCAATCAAAATGAGCCGGGCAGAACCTCATCACACTGCGTGGCGAAACTGCACGCGGCACAACGGGCGGGGTCATCGTGGCTACGGTGCTGCGTCCGTGCGCGTAGCCCGTCACGCATCGCAGCAAGCACGGCAAGCAGTTCTGCCTCGACTGCGGGGGTGTAATCGAGCCGGAAGGTATGCTCGGCATAGCGCAGCAAGCCGTAGGGCGGCGCGTGGTCACTCGTTTCGGCAATGAGCAAGCAGTACGCCGCAAGCTGAAGCAGGTCGCTTTCGTAGGGGACGGTTGCAGTGCGCGTCGGCTTCACTTCGACCGGGATCAGGTACGCGCCCTGCTGCAACACATAGTCTGGCTTGCCCGTCAGGTGATAGCGCGGCGCGTACAACGGGCGGTGCAGTCGCGTGCCCGTATCGCTCGCCACCACCCGCGCCCACGGTAGCCCGCTCTGCTGCCGGAGCCGCAACGCGCCCACCAGCAGCAGCACCCCCAGCACCAACAGAGCGACTGCCCACACATCCGGCAGCATCACCACACCAACGCCACCGCCGCGACCAGCAGTAGCACCACCGCCGCAACCAAGAGCACACGGCTCAGGGCAACCTGCGTGCCGTGCCGCCAATGGGCACGCACACCACGGGCGCGGCGGCGTTGCCCCTGAGCAGGCACCACGCCCGCCACCCGGCGTAGCCACCACGCCCGCGCACAATACACATATTCGCCCACTTCGCTGGCGCGAATGACCGGGCTATTGTCCGGGGATGACCGGGATGCCTTCGATTGCATTCCGCACATCCATAATCGAAATGATCAGGATCAAGCCCATGAGCGTTGCAAAGCCAATCGCGTGTACCATCGCCTCTTTCTCCGGCGGCACCTTGCGCCCGCGCACCCACTCGATCAGCGAGAACACAATGTGGCTTCCATCTAGTGCCGGGATCGGCAGCAGGTTGATCACAAACAGGTTGAGGCTGATAAGTGCCATCCAGTTCCAGAAGCCGGTAAAGCCGCTACTAGAGATGACCTCACCCGTGGCGCGGGCGATGCCCACCGGACCAGCCACGCCGCCGGGCGGGGGTGCGTTTAGCCCCAGCAAGCCCCCCACCAGCTGCACCAGACCAAACACCATGCCACCCAATACCACGAACGTCGTGACGATGCTACCCCAGATAGCGGCGAAGGGGTTGGCGGGTACCGTTTCAATATCAGGACCATAACTAAAGCCCATACCAACGTCATGCTCAGTACCATCGGGGCTTTGCCACGGTCCGGGCGTTACCTCCAACGTGATGGTCTCGCCATCGCGGATGACCTCTGCCGCGATCGGGGTATTGGCGTTGTCGGCGGCAACCGTCCGTACCAGTTCCGCATCGTCTGCCACAGCTTGCCCGTCGAGCGAGACCAGAATGTCATCTGGTGCGAAACCTGCTTCGGCGGCAGGCGTATCGGGGAACACCGCCGCGATCACCTGCCCTTGCCCTGTCGGGGTCGGGATGCCAACGAACATGTACACCAGCGCAAAGATGATCATCGCCGTGAACAGGTTAGCGAACGGTCCCGCCAGCATCACGGGGATTTTACGCCACGGCGGGGCTTCTTGCAGCGTCATGCCGCCCTTCGCGCCACCATAACCCTTCGCGCCACCATCAGCGGCGGCAGCATCCTCTTGTTGCCCCCCGCTATAAATATCGCCTTCGCCCGCAAAGCGCACAAAGCCACCAAGCGGGAGCCAGTTGAGGGTATAGTCTACTCCCCTGTGACGAAAGAGCGTGACCGCTCGCGGCGGGAAGCCTAGCCCAAACTCTTCCACCCGAATACCCATGCGAAGTGCCATCAGGAAGTGCCCAAGTTCGTGGACAAAGACCAGCACCACGAGCATGCCGATGAAAATAATCGTTGTCAAAATCGGGTTCAATCCAGCTTCTGGCGCGACAGCCTGCGCTTGGAGGAGGGGTTGCATCTGTAAAAGCATGTTCATGCGGTTTGTTTTCCTTCGTATGCGTGGATATAGTACCTATCTCGTATTGAGACGGGGAGTTACTGATATGTGTTTCAGTGTACTGGATTAGCCAGATGGTGTCAATAAAACGATCAAGTAGTAGAGGATCGGACCGGTGAACAACATACTGTCGAGCCGATCCAGTAGCCCACCATGCCCCGGTATCAGGCTGCCACTGTCTTTCGCGCCCATCTGCCGCTTGATCTGCGACACAATCAAGTCGCCCACCACCGCCGCCAGCCCCCCAACCAACCCCAGCAGCACCGCCGCCAAGCTGCCAAGCGGCAGCCCCAGCAGGGGAACACACAAGAGCGCAGTCAGGATAGCCGCAACCACGCCGCCTAGCGCACCCTCCAGCGTTTTGCGCGGGCTAATATGCGGCGCAAGTGGGCGTTGCCCCAGTGCCCGCCCAACAAAAAATGCCCCCGCATCGGTCATCCACGTAATCGCCAGCACGAGATAGACCCACGCCGCCCCCGCCGGGATCGCCAGTGCTGCCAGCCAGCCGCCCGTAATCGGGATCGCCAACCCACGCAGCATGGGGTAGCACCCCAGCAACCACCCCACATACACCGCCAGCGCAAAGGTGATCGTCCAGCTTGCCATGCTGGTGTGGTCATCGGCGTGCGAGAGCAGTTCCCCCGTGAGCATCAGCAAGAGACTGAAGGTGAGCGCGAGACCAACCCACGTGATGGTGGCGTGGCTCGCCGGGAAGGCATAGTGCGCCACCCCCGCCGCCCACAAAGCGAGACCACACCCAATGCCCGAAAACACCCGTGGCTGGTACTTGCCACTGACCCGCAGCATGGTGTACAACTCGTACAAGGCAAGCACCACCGCCGCCGCCGTGAGGAGCGCAAACCACCAGTAATCAAGGTAGATCAGCAGGGCAATGAGGGGCACCAGCACTGTCGCGCTGATGATACGCCGCGTTAGTCCGCTCTTAGCGGGAGCTACCAAGTCCACCGAAACGCCGTTCGCGCTGGGTGAAATCAAACAACGCCTGTCGGAAGTGCTCCGGGCGGAAATCAGGCCACAGGGTGGGGGTCGTCCAGTATTCACTGTACGCCGTTTCCCACACCAGAAAGTTCGACAGTCGCCATTCGCCGCTCGTGCGGATGATCAGGTCAGGGTCGGGCATGTCGCGCGTAGACAGATGCGCGGCAATCTGTTCCTCGGTGATTGCATCGGGGGCAACGCCACTCTTGATGAGCGCACGCACCGCATGAACAATGTCGGAACGACCACCATAGTTGAAGGCAATTGCCAGCGTCAGGCGGCTGTTATCGCGGGTCAGGTCGAGGGCATAACGGATTTTCTTTTGCAGCGAGGTATCCACGCCATCCAGTTGCCCAAGGTGCCGCAAGTGTACACCTTGCCGATACAGTTCTTGCGTTTCGCGGTCAATAAAGTCACCAAGAATAGTCATCAGACCACGTACCTCACTGCTCGGACGGTTCCAGTTTTCCGTCGAAAAGGCATAGAGCGTGAGATACGGTACCCCCACCTCGGCACATTCCGTCACAATAGCGCGGATGTTTTCGGTGCCCGCCCGGTGCCCCGCGAGCCGCGGCAGACCGCGCCGGTTTGCCCACCGCCCGTTGCCATCCATAATCATGGCAACGTGGCGCGGCAGCTTGTCACGGGGCAATTCGGGTTGGCTCTGCATAGGTTGTGTCCCAGCGGGTATGGTCACACTACACTTCCATTACTTCGGCTTCTTTGTTTGTACCAATCTGGTCAAGCTCTTTCACGTAGCGGTCGGTCAAGGTTTGTACCTGCTCTTGAGCGCGGTGCAGGTCATCCTCACCAATCAGGCTTTCCTTCTGCAATTCCTTCAGGTCGTCCACCGCACGACGACGGTGGTTGCGTACCGATACCTTCACGTCCTCAACCCGCGAACGGACCTGCTTGACCAGTTCGCGGCGGCGTTGTTCGGTCAACTGCGGAATGTTCAGCCGAATGACCTTACCATCGCTGTTTGGGGTCAGCCCAAGCTCTGATGACTGAATAGCCTTCTCAATCCCCTTGATCGTGCTGGCATCGTAGGGCTGAATGATGATCGAGCGGCTTTCGGGCACCGCAATCCCCGCAAGTTGACTCAGTGGCATCATCATATCGTAGGCTTCCACTTGCAAGTTTTCCACGAGCGCAGGCGAGGCACGCCCCGTCCGAATACTGCCCAGCTCGTGCTTCAGTGCTTCAGCAGCTTTCTGCATCTGCTGCTCGGTTGCCTGTAAAACATCCTCAACCATAATCTATGCTCCTGCCTTACTCAACAATGTACCGATCTGTTCGCCCCGCACAATCCGCTCGATCAACCCCTGCTCCAGTGCATCAAACACGATGATTGGGATATTATTATCCATACAGAACGTCAGTGCCGTGCTGTCCATCACCGACAGCTCGTCGCGTAGTGCCTGCATATACGAAATATGATCATAACGACGGGCGGTCGGGTCAACTTTCGGGTCTGCCGTATACACGCCATCAACCCCATTTTTCGCCATCAACACCACATCGGCGTTGATTTCGGCAGCCCGCAACGCCGCCGCCGAGTCGGTGGTGAAATAGGGGTTGCCCGTCCCGGCAGCCAAAATAATCACGCGCCCCTTTTCCATATGGCGCATGGCGCGGCGACGAATGTACGGCTCGGCAACTTCGTCGAGCTTGAGGGCAGTCATCGCACGCGTATACACCCCCCGCCGTTCGAGGGCATCTTGCAGTGCCAACGCATTCAAGATCGTTGCCAGCATCCCCATATAGTGGGACTGGGCGGCATCCATGCCACGTTGAATAGCACGGTTGCCGCGCCAGATATTCCCGCCGCCCACAACCAGCGCAACCTGTACGTCAAGCGCAACCACCCGCTCGATCTCCGCAGCAATCGTATCGAGGCGTTCAGGGTCTATGTTGTCGTCTTTGCCCGACAGCGACTCGCCGCTGTACTTGATCAAGATACGCCGATAGAACGGCGCATCGGGCTGCTGTTGGTGTACCACAGGCTATCCTTCTGGTTATTTGACCCCAATCTCGAACCGCACGAAGCGGTTGACCACAATGTTCTCACCCAGCTTCGAGATCGCCGCCTTGATGTAATCCTGAATGGTGACGGTGGCATCTTTCACATACGGTTGCGACAGCAACACATACTGCTCGTAGAACTTGTCGGCGGGCACGCCACTTTCTGCGAGCACTGCTTCGGGCACGTCTTCTACCGTGACATACTTGGGGTTGACCGCAGCAATGTGCATGGCGAGGCTTTTCGCCAGCTCGATGAAGTCGTCGGTACGGGCAACAAAGTCGGTTTCGCAGTTCAGCTCCACCATCGCCCCCAGTCGCTCGCCGGGGTGAATGTACACCTCGATGCGCCCATCGCCCGCCACGCGATCCATCTTCTTCGCAGCGGCTTCAATCCCACGCTCACGCAGAATCGCAATCGCCTTGTCCATATCACCGTCGGTCTGCGCCAACACATCGCGGCAATCTTTGAATGCCGCCCCGGTACGGTCACGCAGTTCCTTCACCATCGTTGCAGTCACTGCCACAGTTCTACTCCTTTTGCTTTGCTGCTCAGGGTGGGGCTACCCGTGCATAATGGTAGCCCCGGCTCCACGTCGGTCTCGCTTGGCTCGCGTCAGCCGCAACTAGTCGGCATCCCAGCTAGTCGGCATCAATCAACAGATTGAGGGACATTGCGCGGCTTGATGTGGTCAGCGTGACGGCTCTCTGCCTCACCGCTCCCCTCCAGTGCTGCGTCGGCAATTTTCCCCGCGATGAGGCGGATGCTGCGAATCGCGTCATCGTTGCAGGGAATCACATAGTCCACATCATCCGGGTTGCAGTTGGTGTCCACCATCGCCACAATCGGAATGTTCACCTTGATAGCCTCGCGCACCGCAATGTCTTCTTCACGCGGATCAACAATAAACAGGGCAGCCGGCATGCGATCCATCCTCTTGATGCCCCCAAACACGCGGTTCATCTTCTCGATCTCTTCTTCGCGCTTCAAGCCTTCCGCTTTGGTCAGGCGGTTGAAGTCGCCACGGTCGCGCTGCGCTTCAAGGTCTGCCAAATGCTTAAGACGGCTCCGGATAGTCACGAAGTTGGTCAGCGTGCCCCCTAACCAGCGTTGCGTAATATACAACTGCCCGGCGCGTTCGGCTTCTTGAGCAATGACTTCTTGCGCCTGCTTTTTCGTCCCCACAAACAGGATTTTGCCCCCGCCCGCGACAGTCTCTGTCACAAACTCGTAGGCATCGGTCAGCAACCGAAGCGTCTGTTGGAGGTCAATGATGTGAATGCCATTCCGCGCCGTAAAGATATACGGGCGCATCTTGGGGTTCCAACGGCGGGTCTGGTGCCCGAAGTGCGCCCCTGCTTCCAGCAGCGAACGCACCGATACAACTCTCCGTGAGCTTTGCATCGTCATGGTTTCTACTATCTCCTCAGTTTGTTTCCTTCACAAAAACCGCCACACCCATCTACCACCGACGCAAACGGGTTGCCCCGTCAGGAATGCGCCGCTGTCCGGGCGTGTGTGTATTACGGCGTTACTCACGCCATCGTGCAGTATAGCATACAACGACAGGGGCGGCAACGCCTGTGCCGCGCCCCGCCCCCACACACTAGCTACCCTGTTCGTCGTAGAAGCGTGCCAGCCCTTGCAGGGTCATCTGCACCAAAAAGGGTGATACTTCGTTGCCAAGTGCCGTGCGAAACGCGCCATGGTCAATGGCGACTGCCGCCTGCCACTCTTCGCGCTCGACGAACGCCGGCAAGAAACGGCGCAGTTGCCCCGACAGGTCTCGCCGCACCCGCGAGGTCGCAATACTCAGCACAGCCCGGCGGAGGTAGTTGGCGAACGCCGGGTCGTCCTGATCGGTCACGACAGGCGGCTCGCCCACCGCCGCAATGATCTTCTCGATCAGGGAGCTACTCAGGTGCAACCCAGCGAAGTCTGGGTGTTGAAACAGTTCTAAGCTATATTCGCGTACAAACTGCGGGTGCTGGTGAAACTCCACGGCAATCTGACGGTGCTCACGCACGGCACGGCAGGCAGCTTCGATCCGCTGCAACTCGACTTCATCGGGGGGGAGTGCCAACCATGTGTCGGCACAGCGCGTGAGGGCTGCCACATAGTAATAGGGGGGCTGCAAGACAACTTGTGCGTCATCTGCTGGTACATTCACAATTCAACTCCTAAGGTAAGCTGACCAACACTGCCGCGCTAGTCCAGCATCTCTTTTGTAATTCTTGTATTTTGTGGTAAACTTATAAAGTATTTTCAGCAGTATACTTTAGCATTGTACTGTTTACCTGTTTGTATTGTACCCGACCTGTCTAGAGTTCAAAACCGCTTTGGAAACGGATAGAACAAGAAGGAGCAGAGCATGGCGCGTATTTACAACAACATCACAGAGCTGGTGGGCAACACCCCACTGGTACGGCTGAACCACGTCAACGAGACCAGCGCGACCGTCGTCGCCAAATTGGAATACTTCAACCCCGCCAGTAGCGTGAAAGATCGCATTGGGCTGGCGATGATTGATGCCGCCGAACGTGCCGGGCTGATCAAGCCGGGCGAAACCACCCTCGTCGAGCCAACAAGCGGCAACACCGGGGTCGGGCTAGCATTCGTCGCGGCAGCACGCGGCTACCGGCTGGTGCTAACGATGCCCGAAACCATGAGCGTGGAGCGGCGCAAGCTCCTGCGCGGCTTCGGTGCCGAACTCGAACTGACCCCCGGCACGGAAGGCATGAACGGGGCAATCAACCGCGCAAAAGAAATCCTCGCCGACCTGCCCAACGGCTTCATGCCGCAACAGTTTGAAAACCCGGCAAACCCGGCGATCCACCGTGAGACCACCGCCGCCGAAATCTGGCGCGACACAGACGGCAAAATTGATATTTTCATTGCGGGCGTAGGCACCGGTGGCACCGTGACGGGCGTGGGCGAAGTGCTCAAGCAGCACAACCCCGCCATTCAGGTGATCGCCGTCGAGCCGACCGACTCGCCCGTGCTGTCGGGGGGCGCACCCGGTCCGCACAAAATCCAAGGCATTGGGGCGGGCTTCGTACCGCACGTCCTCAACCGCGAGATCATTGACGAAGTGGTGACAATTACCAACGAAGATGCCTTCGCCACCGCCCGCCTGCTCGCCCGCGAAGAAGGGCTAATGGTAGGTATCAGCAGTGGGGCGACCGCCCGTGCCGCGTTGCAGGTAGCCGCCCGCCCCGAAAACAACGGCAAGCTGATCGTCTTTATCGTGCCCAGCAACGGCGAACGCTACCTGAGCACCGCACTATACAGCGAAGACTGAGCACCGCGCACCCACGCAACCACCCCACCAAAACACGATGCCCCGCCCGATAGTGTACGGGCGGGGCATTGCCGTGCCACGACAGCCAGCTATACCAAAGACTGCTCTATGCAGCGATTGGCTGCCAGTTGCCCGCGCCGGGGTACAGCGTGAGGTGCGGCAAACCGAGCCAGCGGTTCGCATCTGTCGAGGGAACAGTGGGCATGCGGTACACCGTCACCAACCGCGCCACAATCGCCGCCTTCAAGCGGGCAGTCTGTGCCAACGCAGCCGGGTCTTTGCGTGTTTCGAGTGCCTGTATCTGTGCGTCGTAGCCCACACATGCATCGAGGTGCTGGAAGAAGCGCGGGTCGTGGACGGGCAGTGTCACCGGGAACACCTGCGTACAGATCGTATTGGTCAGGCGGATCACGCGCTGGTTGTAGCTGCGCCACTCTAGCCCCAGCGCATCATAGAAGCTCTTGCGCCGCGCATCGTTCAGATACATCGTCGCGTAGACCGCCAGCATAAAGAACCGTATCCAGCGCACATTGCCGCCGCGCAGCAGTTCGGGCTGGCTCCGCATCAACAGCGCGAAAAACTCACCGTGGCGGTATTCGTCGTTGCACCACTCCTCGAACCACTTGAAGATCGGGTGAATGATGTACTGCTCGTTGCGCGACAGGTGGCGATAGACATTGATATAGCGGGCATAGCCGATCTTCTCGGAGAGGTACGTCGCGTAATAGATAAACTTCGGCTTGAAGTGTGTGTACTTCTTGCGCGTCTGCAACATGTGCATGTCAATCGCCACGTTCAAGTCTGCCATCGTGCGATTGAGGAACCCGGCATGTCGCCCCTCGTCGCGGCTCATGTATTTAAAGATGCGGCGCAACGTGGGGTCGTGCAGGTGCTTGTACATCTCGGCATAAAGGATACAACCGCTAAACTCGGCGGTGCAGCTCCGTTCGAGAAACTCGATAAAGCCTTGTCGTTCGGGCATGTCGTCGAAGTTCGCGTGAAACTCCTCATTGCGTTTGAAGTGTCTGCGGTTATAGTCGCGGGCAAACTCGTTTTCGATCCACGCAAACTCATCGTGCATCGCCCCAATATTGAGCGCATCCACCTCGTCAAAGTCGGTGGTGTAGAAGCGCGGGGTCAAAATAGCTTCCTTCATCGCGTGACGGGTGGTGCCACTCAGTTCGGGCATTTCCATAGCTTGTACTCCTTTTTCAGCTTAGCTTAGGGGTGATCAACAAGTTCGTTTACTTCGACCAGACTGCTCTTCTTGATCAGCACACGCCGCAGCCAGCTTGCCTTATGCAAACGTACCGCGCTATCATAGCTGATCTCACCCTCGGTCTGTGGCGGAATATCCGGCAGTGAACAGATAATAATCGTGTCGCCCGGCTCGATCTGCTCCCCCGGCGGCAGATCAACGTGCAGGTGAAAGTGCTCGTGCTCACTCTGGAGATGAACGGTCGCGGGGAGCTCACGCATTTCTTCTTGCGTGTACCAACGCCACACCCCAACCGCAGCCACACCTGCCAACGCAACCGGTAACAGTTGCTTCATACATTCCCCCTCTCGATCCACGATACCTATGTAGTATAGACTGTAGACTACTTTCTATTGTATGAAATGTAATACAGATCGTCAAGTACGAAAATCATACGCACAAACTACGCAAAGCGAAAGGAATCTCTCAGGAAGCGTGTGCTACAATGACGTGCAGGGTGTCCGTCCACCGAATCCACCCATCGCCCCACCAGCATACACCAGCATACAGAGGAGGCATTTACCGCTATGAAGCGTTTTGAGGTACAGGTTGCCGCCGGGTTAACACTGCTCGTGCTGCTGATGTTTGGGGTCAGTGCTGCCAACGACACCCCAACCACCCTGAACGGGCAAGCAGTGCAAGCTGAGCGCGCCTTCGACCCATATCCCTTTGCCCCACCCGTCTACCTGCCGCTGATCGCACAGTACGCCCCGACTGCCACCGCAACCGCCCTACCAGAACCGACCGCGCCACCGCCCCCGACAGCAACCGCTGCACCGCAACCCAACACACCGGGCTACTTTGGCATGAATACCTACCTGACCGGATTAGAGCGGGTGCCACCCACCGACAACGACGGCGAGGACGGTATCAGCCGCCTGATCACCCGCGCCCAAGCAGCCAACATTGGCTGGATACGCGAAGAAATAAGTTGGGGCAACATCGAGCGCAACGGCAAAGAACGCTACGACTGGTACATCTTTGATGACCGCCTTGTGCAGCTTGACCGCGCCGGCTTCGGCATCGTCGGCATCATCGCTACCACCCCCGACTGGGCGCGTGTCCCCGACTGCGCCGAGCGCGTGGTGCGCTATCAAGGCATCAGCCCCACCCTGCCTGAAACCTACTGGTGCCCACCCGCCAACCCACAGGACTATGCCGACGTAGTGGCAGCCACCGTCGAACGCTATGACGGCGACGGCATCGCCGATGCACCCGGCTCGCCACGGGTGGCGGTGTGGCAACTGTGGAACGAACCCAACGCATGGGAGACCTTCCCCGGTACACCACGCGAGTTCGGCGAACTGCTGCTGGCAGGCTACCGCGCAGCCAAGACTGCCGACCCATCAGCAACCGTAGTCGTGGCAGGGGTCTACGTCTTCGATGCAGCTTGGAACGATGGTGCCGGGCACCGCGACGGGCTGTCATTCCTCGGCGATGTGCTCGCTGCCTACCCAGAAGCGTGGGAAGCCTTCGACGTACTCGCCATCCACCCCTACATGCCCGATGTTGCCCCCGACCAGCCGGGGCTGTTCCCGCTCGTCACCTTCTGGGGGCGGCTCGATACAACCAACCGCTGGCTGACCGACAAAACCAACCAGTACGGCGGCGACCGCCCCACCCTCTGGGTGACAGAAACCGGCTGGCCCACCTGTGATGCAACCCTAGCCGCAACTGGTGGTAGCCGCTGGGCACGCTACGCGCCCTCGTTGCCGGGGGCGGGCAGTCTGGCAAACAGCTTCCCGTGCCACAGCGAACGCGACCAAGCAACCTACATGCTGCGTTCGCACATCCTCGCAACGATCCACGGCGTGCAGCATTTTAGCTACCTGCAACTAGAAGACAAGTTCGATGGGCAGTACTATCCCCAGTGGGGCGCAACCAGCATCCTCGGCGGCAAAGCTAGCGACTACCGCCCCAAGGAATCCTACACCGCCTATCAGGTCATGACCGGGTTGCTCGGCAACGCCACATTCGATGGGCTGGGATCGCTCCATACGTATAGTTACCGCCCGCAGCAGAGCATGACCCCCGCGTCGCGCTATCACTTCCGCTTCCGCGTGCCGCTCGGCACGGTCAACGTGCTGTGGGACACATCGGGCAACGTCTACGAAGTGACCATGCCAATCACCGACGGGCAGCAGGTCGAGTATCTACTAGCGAACGGGAGCAGCAGTACCTACAGCGTAGATGGCAGCACGGTCCGTTTCACCGTCGGACCTGAGCCGGTGTACCTCGTACAGGTGGGCACCCCGTAAACCGCCCCTGCCCCCACGTCGCCGGGCGTAGTGCCCCGCCGCCCGGCGACATCCCCCACGCTCCCCGTACCCGCCGCACACCGCCCGCGACAGAGGCAACAGAGGCAACAGAGCAGACAAAAAACCCCCACCGCCGCATTGGGCAGTGGGGGCGAAACTGCTGCTAACTACACAACGACGTGCTTAGCGGTAGGGGCGGATGGCACCAGCATAGTGGCTTGCCCAGTAGCCGCTGTACAGGCTCGATACCTGCACACCATAGCCGGGCGACATCGCGTGGATGAAGCGACCGCCACCCAGTGCAAGCCCAACGTGCGAGATGCCGGGACCGCTCGTGCCTGCGAAGAAGACGACATCACCGGGGGCAAGGTCTTCGATACTGTTGATCGGGGCACCATATGCCGTGCTGAACTGCGATGCCGCGTAGTGCGGGAAGTAAACCCCCACCTGCGAATACAGGTAAACGATGAAGCCGCTACAATCGAAGGCACCCGGACCAGCCGCACCCCACACATAGGGGTAGCCGATGAAGTTCAGCGAACGACCAGCTACATCACCACTCGCCGGGATGGTACTGACGGTAGCAGCAGGGACTTGACCCGGCTCAGCCACCGGTGCGGCAGGGTTTGCATCTTCGTCAGCCGCAGGCTCAACCGGTTGAGTAGGCTGGCGGTTAGGGCTGGCTGGCGCAAGTTCCGACGGGGCGGTGCTGTTTTCGCCCTTGCCCTCTTCGCTAGCGGGTTGCACTTCAAACACCATCCGCAGTGCTTGCTCAGGGATGGTAACTTCTTCGGTCGGCACCCAACCGCGATGGAACTCAGGCGTGGTCACTTGCAGCCATTCGCCATAGCGACCTGTCACCGACACGTCACTGCCACTCGGTAGCGTGGCAAGCGAGTTGTAGCCTTCGCCCGGACCCGTCCGCAACAGCGCGGTGACATCCGGCTGCACAGTAGCAGGCACCACAAATGGGGCAGTAGCCTCATCCGGCGACGTAATTGACAACGGAACAGGAATTTCTTCACTTTCGGGCAGCGGCGGGTTGCCGACTGGCTCTTTGTCAGCTTCAGTGACAACTTCACTGGCTTGCTGCGCGGCAACCGGAGCAGGCGCAATGCTGCTCAAGCCAAGTGCCAACGGCATACCAATTGCCATTACCGTATGAACGATGTAACGACGAGGGAAACGACGGAGGGCTACTATCGGCGCAGCCAACAACGGCGTGCGCGAAGCAGGTACAGTCTTGGTAGCAGGTGCCACAAGCTGCTTGCTATGGGCAGGAACGTGCTGCGTTTCAGCAGCCGACACCATTGCTTCGTGCTTATGCTCGGTCATGGAGCCTTCACCTCTCGTTGCAAACAGTTCAGCATTAAAGTATGCACGGGTAGCTACATTGAGCAGACTTGCCGTGCTGCGCTGTAATACCTAACGTCGGTAAGCTGAACCAGTTTACATAGTGTTCGAATACACAGAAGTCATGTAACGGATAATATTACCCGTAGCCTACGCTCGCAGACTTACTTCCACGGCGTAAGCATAGCACGAATTGTGATGGATTTCAAGTGTCAGTTTTTTATCAGGTTCGCAGTCAGCTATCACATCTTTGTGGCTTTCCAATCAGCTTTAGACTTTTGCTATGCCTGATCCAAAGATGATAGAACTGTGACAAAAACCTGATAGGAACCTGTTAACTTGGTGAAGATTGTGCAACTTTTTGTCTCCACGCACCGTCATGGTATGCTGGTGCGGTGGAGCGACAAGTTCATTGACAAGCTCATTGCGATGGTAGCCCCAACCGGCACTCACCGCAACACCAACAGGAACATGCCAATGCTCAAATATGCCAAACTGGTACCCTACCTGCCCGACCTCACCCGCTCACGCCCCGCCATCAGCGACGACGACCGCGAGCGTGCCCGCGCCCGCCCACCGCATGCCGTGCCCGCGCATTGCCGCCCGTGGCTCGATGGGCAGACGGTCGGCTGGACACTCTTTTATGGCTTTGCCACACCCGTGCACATCGTCGGGCAGCCCGATGGTCGCATCAGCGTCGTGGGCAACGACCTACTCGAACGAGAGACCGGGCAACCCCGCACAATAGACCAGTTTGCACCGGGCTATTTCGGTGTGAGTACGGGCTACACAATCACGACCCCGACAGGTTACGTCAGTCTCTTTTTACCTGCCACCCAGCCACCACCAAACCTGACCATGCTCACCGCCGTGATTGAAACCGACTGGTACCCGCGCCCACTGTTCATGGTCTACCACGCACCCGCCCCCGGCGTAACGATCAGCCTACACCACGGTGCCGAACTGGGGCGCGTCGTCCCCATCCCCCGCCTTGCCGAGCACACCGCCGAGCCATTGCAAGGCGATGAGCTAGCCCGCATCACGGCAGCTGCCGCGCAATATGCCGCCGAGGAGACCACGACCCCGCACCGCTGGACTGCCGCCGGGGGACAGACCTTTACCCACCTCTACAAGCTCAAAGCCGCGCAGCCGGGCGACGCAAGCAACCAACCCCAGCCCGCTCAGGGCAGCACCACGGACTGAAGCGGCAGGCTGTTGCCGTCCATCCCCGGCACATCGGTGGCAGGCGACACCGGCAGGCGGGCACCACTCGCTGCATCGTACAGCCCCACCACCACCTGATACTCGCCGAGCGGAAGATCAGGTGGCAACGGTATGGGGTGCTGCCATGTGTAATAGTGGTGCTGCCGCCACACGCTGGTCGGGGCACGCGGTCCGGCAGGTGGCACATCCACCTGTGCCACGCGGGTGCCATCTGCATCCACTACATGCACAAACAACAAGTGGTCGGGCGGCGGGGGGCGCAACGCGTGCCACTGCGTTTCGAGCAGGAGCGGCGCATCGGGTGCGGTGGGGGGTGTCAGGGAATAGCTGTGCAGGGTAATGCTGTCGCCAAACTGTGCGCCGGAGCGTGTTTGCAACGGGCGCGGAAGCTGATAGATTGCCGCATAGGGGATGCCGTGAATGATGACAGTATGCACCGGCGGCTGGGCTTGCAGGCGTGCAGTAGCGGCGGGGGCGTTGCCGCGTTGCACCTGATCGAGGTAGAGTATGGCATAGTCCACGCGCCCCGGCTCGCTCACGGCGGGCAAGCCAAGGACGGGCGTGCAACTGAACGCCGCGAGCACAGGGCGGTACCACGTCGCCACTGGGTAGTCGCAGCCGTCGGGCTGTGCCCGGATGTACGCCGCCGCCTGTTCCAACCCTTCGCCCCACCCCACGGGCAGCACACGTGGTGCAGTGTAGCTACCGCCGAGCAACGGGCTGTAGTATGCAAGGTGATAGGGGTAGTACAGCAGCAGCGTCCCGACCACCAACCCCACAAACGCTACCCGCACCAGCACGGGCAACCACTGCCACTGCACCGCCGCCTGCACGCGCTGCGCCACGCCCGCCAGCCCCACCGCCGCCATTATCGTGAGGGCGGGCACGACGGGCAACAGGTAGCGATCAAACTTCTTGGGTGCGACGGTGAGCACCAGCACAAACAGCACACTGTAGGCAAGCAGTGTCGCAAGGAGCCATCGTTGCCCGTCGGACAGGTCGCGCCAGCGCACCAGCAGATAGCCCGCCGCCACTAGCCCCGCGCCCGTCCACGGCGGCAACCGCATAAGCAACGCCACTGGGTAAAACCAGCCACCGGGGTCAGCGACAGCACGACCCATGAAGAAGTTGCCCCAGCCGTGCGGAGTCGCCCCTTCATATGCCACCTGCACAAATACCCGCCCTACCACACCGCGCAGGTCTACCCACGCCGCCGGGTAGAGCAGCACCCACGTCACCACCACCGCCACCAGCCACAGCACACCATAACCGACGGTACAGCGCAGCACCGCCGGAAACCACCGCTGCCAGCCGGGGCGCATGCCACCACTCGCCACAGCGCAACCCACTAGCACCACCACGCCCGTCGTGGGAATCAGCATCAGGGCGGGCGACTTGGTGAGCAGTGCCAACCCCGCGACCACCCCGGCAAACAGCAGCGGCATGCGGCGCGGCACGCGCTGGTCAGGGGTGGGCAAGACAGCCACGAGCACTGCGAGCAGGCTCACGGTCACAAACGATGCGAGCAATCCATCAACGTGGAGCAGACGACTATGCGCCACCAAAAAGGGATCAAAGGCGAGTAGCACGCCTGCGAGCAGTGCCACCTGCCCACCGACGAGCGGCACGAGCAAGCGGAAGGCAACCGCCACACACGCCGCATTGACTACCGCGACGGGAAGCCGCATCAGCGCGTAGCGCACGGCAGGGCTGTCGCCACTGATCACGCCTGCCGCCATCAGCCCTTGCTCAAGCAGCAACCCCGCCGCACCCAGCCACATGGTCGTTACGCCGGGGTGCCCGATCTGGTTGGTGAGGGCGAAGTCGCCCTGTTGCACCGCTTGCAGAAAGCGGGTAGCGCGGTCAAACCAGTGGTAGGCTTCGTCAACCGTGAGGAACCAACCCGGCAGGCTGACCCGTGGCACCAGAGCCAGCCCAAACACGACCAGCGCGGCGATCTGCCTCTTCACAACGGGCTATTACTCCTGCACGCGGTGCGGTGCGTGCGCGTGCAGCGGCGGCAGCCGCACGCGCCGCGTGGTTGCGGGCGAGCCACGGGCGGCGGGGAGTTACGGGGCAGTTTGCTCACCCTGTTCAGACGTAACCGCGTGCTTGCGGGCGACACGCATATCGGCACCACCGATCAGCATAATGATGCCGCCGGGCAGACTAGCAACGAGCCGGAGCGTTAAAATCATGAAGGCAAGCGACACGGCGAGAGCAGGCTCCACGCCAACCTGCGCGAGGTAGAGCGTGAAGACGAACTCACGCGCGCCAATGTTATTAACGAAGATAGGCAACAAGCCGAGAATATCGGTGAGCGGTGCCATCAGGGCGTACAGCATCAACGGGGCATCAATGCCAAGGGCTGCGCCACATACCGCATGGATAACAACCCACGTCCCCTGAAACAGGAGCGACATGCCCATGACGAGCACAAGGTCAAGACCCTGCGGGAAATAGTCTGACAGCGCACGGGTAATTTTTTCGAGCGGGCGGTGGGTAAACTTGGGCAGATATTTGCCGAACAGCCGATATACCAGTGGCGCGGCAATCGAGCCAATGGCGGCACAGATTGCCAACACCGCGAAGGCAATCGTGATCCATAGCAACCAGCTTTCTGTTACCAGCGGCGTGCCCGTCACCTGAATGTAGGAGACGGTGAGGGCGAGCATGGCAATCGTGCTCAGCGCAAGAAACCCGGTCAACCGCTCGATAAAGATCGAGGCACTCGCCTGACTGTAGCTCCCCAGCCGCCGCCCCAGTTGCATCGCGCGAAACGCATCGCCACCAACCGTAGTGGGCAAGAAGTTGTTGGCAAACTGCCCGACGAAGTAGGCACTCAGCAACCAGCCGTAGGGTTGTCGCCGCCCCCGCGCCCGCAGTACCACCCCCCACTTGGCAGCACTCAGGCAGATACCGGCGAGTTGCAGCACGAACGCTAACAGTATCAAGCGGGCATCAGCTTGCTGCCACGCATTCCATATCTCTATCGGGTCAGAATACCACACAAGGTAGGCAAGCAGACCTCCGCTTACGACGAAGCGTAGGGGGTTGAGGATGCGCCGCCAGAGGGGGGGACGGGTGATGCGTCCGGGTTGGTCAGTCACAGTTTTGCTCACGAATGCTTTCGACTCTTTCGATCCATGCACCATGGCACAACGCCACCTATCATATGAACGAGGACAGGAAGCGTTCATGGCTCTTGCGGTTCGGCTCTATAATTGCCATAGTATACCAGTGCTCGGTACGCGTCGTCAACCGTTCCCACGCGCCCGATTCGCCGTGCGTAAGGAGGGAGGGCATACGTTCTGGCACCGGAACGGTTGCAGGAAGACGGGGGGTACAGTATAGTAGGAGGGGAAATACGGGGCTGTAGCTCAGGTGGATAGAGCAGCAACCTTCTAAGTTGAAGCGCGCAGGTTCGAGTCCTGCCAGCCCCGCCAGAGGTTCCCCTGCCAGTTTTCAGAAAATACTATCACTCTTTGCAGAAATTGGTATAACTTGCGTTGTGCGGTCTTGTTTGTGCTGCTGCGAAGGCTATGGTGCACTCGGCTATGCCCGTGGTGCACGCCAAATAGCAACCGTATTTTTGTACTGAAAAATCAGTGCGATTTTGCCCATTTGTGATACATATCACAAAGTTGGGGCAATGATGGGGACACAGCGTATTGCCCATTCTGATGCAGTAGTGCTGAGAACGGCACAGGAGTTTCTCAAATTGTCATCTCCATAGCGGAGCGGAATCCGGCACACCCCAACCGGCGCGGGAGAGCGGTCAGGCGCGAACGGTGGCATCTTCCCCTCCCGGTCGCTGGTGATTCCTGCATAGACAGCGATGAACCGGCTAGGGGATGACAGCTTCGTGCATATAAGAACACGATCAGGAAGAACCAGTGGCTTAGCCATACCGAACCCGGTACAGAGCACGCGAGGCGGGGCGATATATGGCTATTGCACGCCAAATAGCATAAGCACAGAAGTTCGCACAAAGGAAGGGGGTTGGGTGATGGTGTTTTTATGCAAAAGGGTGTTTCATGCTTCGTGCGCATGTCATTTTAGGGCATACCAAAGCCTCAAACGCACGTGTTAGAATATTTTCTGCAAAGAGTTATAGTATTTTCTGAAAAATGGCAGTATCGGCAGTATACTGGCTCACCGGCTATCCTCACCGAGGCGGTGCTGCATTTCACGCCGCACTGCCGCAATGTCATCGTCGCTGATGGTCACGCCTGCCCAGATACCCCCCGCCTGCACCGGCTGATAGCGGGGGGCGGCGTGCTCGCCCTTGCCTGGCAGCGCGCCGATGGTTCCCGCCCGTTCAATCAACCATTCTTGTGCCATTAGCGCGACCGGCTTGCCCTGACGGGTGGCTTCAGCAACCAGTTTGCGATACATAGCGGGTGGCAATTCGACCTGTACCATTTCCATCTTATGCTCCCTCGTTGGTGTTGCGCTCCGCCGGTGTCGCGTGCTTGTGTATCTCGCCCACGTTCACGCGGAAGCGGGCGGCAGTCACATGGTCTTCCGCTACCTGCAACGTCGCCGCTGGGTCTTGAATGACCATCAGTTGCGGTGCGGGGCTATCACAATTATAGACGACATACAGCCAGTACTCGCTACCAACGCGGGCTGCTTTAATCCACTCGTTGGCAGTCATACTGATTGCGCCAGTGCCGCGCCGCCCCTTCACCTCGATGTAGCGCATGGCAGGTGCCCCCTGCGAGCGCAGGTCGTAGCCTAGCCCCTTTGTTTCTACACTCGTGGGGGTGCGCCCGTGGGCGTGTTCGTATGCCACTGCCGTGTTAATCGCAATCGCTTCAATGTCAGGGTCTTCGCTGTCCTCATCCTCCGCCAGCGTGACCACCGGTGGCACCAGCGCACACACCCCCACAAGACGCGGCGGTTCGGCACCAATTGACCGCATCTGCTCACTTTCTTTCAGCCGCTGGGCAAGCCGTTCTTCGTATTCTTCCTGTGTTTGCTGCAAGATGCGTAGCCCTAGTGCGAACTGCTGCGGGTCGCGCTGACGTTCTTTCTCGCGTGACGCATACTCAATGACCTTGGTTGCCTGCATGTTAATCAGGTAGTTCATTGAGCGTTGCAGGTAATCTTCGCGCACCCAATCACGGGCGAGAGGTGAGACGAAGGGTAGGTGTCATCACTATGGGGACACTCCGATCACCACGTACACTACGGTATTTCGTGCTCGTCGCTCCAATGCAAGCTTACCTTGAGGTCGTTGCAGTTGCGATGGCTGATGCGTTGCTCGTGCTGCAAGCGACCCACCACAATCCCTGGTGCAATCCCGATTTCCCTAGCAAATGCCATAATTGCTGCTTTCGAGCGGTAGTCATAGGTTGTGAGGAACGTATGCCACGTATCGGGCGGAATCAACATATCAGCGGCAAAGACATTCGCCTCGGTCTCTTTCGGGTCGTCGGCATTGTCCACTAGGTCAACGAATACCTCCCGTTTGCCATGTTTCACAATATGCCCCGCTTCGTGGAAAAACGTAAACCATAGATGGTCATTCGTCCGGTAGCGCAAACTCAGGATGATTAACGCCTTGTCTGGCTTGAGCCAGCGTGTTGCACCACTCACCCGCGTCCGGGGGAGTTCCGGCACGAAAACCACCGCCACTCCGCACGCGGCACACAACTCCTGCAGGCGCGGCACGAAAACCGTAGGCTCTTCGATGGTCAGAGCGCGTGCTTCTGCCAGCGTTGCCCTGAAACGCTGGACATTGTAGGGCGCACAGGCAATCTGCTGCGCCTCCTGCTCGCCCCGTCGCAACCATGCCGCGATCGCCATCTCGTCTGCCGCAAAGGTAGGTGATTTGCGGAAGCTTGCGATAGCGGGATGCCACTGCTGGGGCGACGCAATCTGGAAGAACTCCAACACAGCACGCAACTGCCTAGTCGGGTCATCGTGTCGCTCAATCCAACCAAACTCAACCATGTGCTTGATTGGCAGTCGCTTCAGCCAGTCCACCTGCGCGGCAAGTTGCTGGGTCTCCGCCTGGTGCGCCAGAAACTCACGGTATCGACGCTCACGCTCGTTCCAAAAACCGGCAGGCACGCCTAGGACTCGTTCAAGCTGGAGTGCTGTTTCGGGGGTGATGCCTGCCTTGCCTTGAATAATCTCGTTGATGGTCTTCTTTGGGCGACCAGTACGCTCAGCGAGTTGTGCCTGCGACATACCGAGGGCAGCAAGAGTCTCCTCCAGTGTTTCTCCCGGTGGGGAGACAAAGTCTGGTACATATTGGTTTTCGATCATGACTGTCCGAGGAGAGGACGTGACCATCCGGGCTGAACGCCACGCTTGAGGTGTCAATATATTCCCATGCTCATACTTGTCCCGAAAGGTAATACCCTACCCCTGCCTCCAGCAGGGGGAAGGTACACGGTATATAGGGAGACAGGAGCAGGCACGGCACAGAGTGCGTAAGGAAAACGCGGTGCCAAGGCGTGTTCTTAGCACCAACGCCAAAGCCGTTTTACAGCTATAGAAAGCCAAATCGAAAAAGTTAAAATGGGAGCACAAACAAGCGGTTACGCAGCAGGGTTTTTGGTTGTGTCAGCGTGTGGTATGCTGACACAAGAACAGCGATATGTGGCTTTGTAATGCCCTATAGTAAATATTCAATAATTATCGTAACTACCAAGTGTGCGTTTCACAAGAACGGTACAGTGGTTTTGCGCGCACGGCAAGGAGTTTCTCACATTGACAAATACCACTTATGCGCCATTGCGCTGCTGGGCGGTCGCGCGGACGACCTGCTCCGCTGCTGCCAAGTCTGGCACCTGCTGCACGGCGACAATGAGGCGGCGCAGGGTGGCGGGCTCCTCGATCTGGCGTATCACACCTACCAGCGCGATCGGCGCGGTTGGGAAGCGTACCATCAGCGTGTCTTCCAAGAGCTGTTGCAACGCCACACGGAACTGCTCCTGCTGTTGGCGCATCTGCTCCTGCTGTTGGCGCATCTGCTCCTGCAGTTCGTCTTCACGATCCTTGAATAAGCGTTCGAATAGCTGTGATTCCATCAGTCGGTTCCTCCCCACCAACGTGATAAAGCGCTGCGCGTCGAACAGCGGCACCGCCAATGCCCCTAGGATTGCCAGCAGGTCCGCTTGCTCCGCCGGAGCCGCCTGCTGCAGCACGACCTGCACTGCCGTTTCGACGAGGGCGGCATCAGCGGACTGCATCAGCGGACTCAACACCACCAATCCCAGCCGCCCCGAAGCCAGCGCCGCTTGGGCATCCTGCTCCCACAGCGCGACCCGCCGCAGCGTCCATTGCTGCACCACCTGCCCATCAACGAGTTGCGTGATGACGCTACCCCTATCATACGCGGGCGCGAGGTAGACAACCACGCCAATAATGGCGGCATCAGGCTCGCGTTGACCGAACCAGGCACAATAGCCAGCCAACCGCCACAGAACCGCACGGTCAACATAGCCCTGCCACTCTAGGATGACCAGATAGTCCTGTCCCTGCGGACTCCGCACCCGCAGCACCGTATCGAGGAAGGTGGACCGGGCAGGCAACTCCCGGCTCACCACTTCCAGCAGGGTGTGAGACGGCAACCCAAGCAGTGGGAGCAGGTCGGCTCCCCGCAGAGCGGTAAGCACTTTCAGGGTTTGATCGGTTTGCATGCAAATGCCTCTTTCCACCCGTACGTGGTGCTAGCTCAAGTATAGCACAGCCGGGTGGTTCACCGCGAAACTGACAACCCCCACACAGTACCACAGGGTAGAAGCTGCATCCTCCTGTCACGGTGCATGGTTCTCACTCAATATACAGCGATGAGTCGGATGCGTGGTGCTACGCTTATTGTCTATATGCAAAACTCGTGGCATAACCACGGACTTAGCCATACCGAACCCGGTACACAGCACGCGGTGCGGGGCGATAGATGGCTATTGCACGCCAAATAACACAAGTATATTTGTTCTGAAAAATCAGTGCGATTTTACCCATTTGTGATGTGCATCACAAATGGGTAATGATGGAGACACGGCATATTGCCCATTCTGATGCAGTATTGCTGAGAACGGCACACCCCCTGCACGGGGGCACACCGCCGACACTCCCCATCTACCCCGGTATATTTTCCACTGGCACACCACCATATTTCCCCCTATACTAGAAAAGAATACCAATTGTGAAAGGAGTAACACATGGCATACAACGGCGTTACCAACCATACGTGGGTGTACAGCTTCCGGGAGGCAGACATCAACCGCCGCGATCTGCTTGGTGGTAAGGGGGCAGGCGTGGCAAGCATGACCCAAACGGGTATCCCTGTCCCCCCCGGCTTCACCATCAGCACCGAAGCATGCCGCGCCTACCTCACCAATGATAACCAGTTCCCCCCCAGTATGTGGGAACAAACCCACACCGCCCTGCACGAAGTGGAACGGCTAACCGGTAAAACCTTCGGGGATGCCAACAACCCCCTACTCGTATCTGTTCGGAGCGGTGCCGCCCTCTCGATGCCGGGCATGATGGACACCGTGCTCAACCTCGGACTCAACCAGCACACCCGCGATGGGCTAGCGAAACTGACCGCGAACCCACGCTTCGCCAACGATGCCTACCGCCGCTTTATCCAGTTTTTCGGCGAGATTGTGATGGGCGTGGATGGCGAGCACTTCGACCATGTGATGGAACACCACCGCCGCGATGACAGCGAAGGCAACCTAACCGCTGCCGAACTCGCCGACATTGCCGAGGAGTTCAAGCAGATCATCACGCGCGTGACGGGCAAACCGTTCCCCGAAGACCCCTACGAACAGTTGCGGCAGGCAATCGGGGCAGTGTTTGCCTCGTGGAATGGTCGCCGTGCCCGCGACTACCGCAAGGTACACCGCATGCCCGACGACATGGGCACCGCCTGCAACATTCAGGCAATGGTCTTTGGCAATATGGGCGACGACAGTGCCACCGGGGTCGCCTTCACGCGCAACCCCAGCACAGGCGAAGCAACCTTGTTTGGCGAATACCTGACCAACGCACAGGGCGAAGATGTGGTTGCCGGTATCCGCACCCCCAAGCCCATCCAGCAACTAAGCGATGAAATGCCGGGGGTGTGGGGGCAACTCACCACAATTGTGCAACATCTCGAAAACCACTACCAAGACGTACAAGACATCGAGTTCACCATCGAGCGCGGCAAGCTATGGATGCTCCAGACCCGCACCGCCAAACGGAGCGGTGCCGCCGCTGTCAAAATTGCCGTAGACATGGTGGCAGAAGGGGTGATTGACCACGCCACCGCCATCCGGCGCGTGCAACCCGCCATGCTCGACCAGCTGCTCCACCCACGGATTGACCCTGCCATCCGCCACCAGCATCCCCCCCTCACCACCGGGCTACCCGCGTCGCCGGGGGCGGCTGCCGGGCACGCCGTCTTTCACCCCGACGAAGCCGTTGCCCGCGCCGCACAGGGCGAGGCGGTCATTCTCATTCGGTTGGAAACCTCGCCCGAAGACTTCAGCGGCATGCACGCCGCCCAAGCCGTGCTCACAGCCCGTGGCGGCATGACTTCGCACGCGGCGGTTGTCGCTCGCGGCATGGGCAAGCCCTGTGTGTCAGGGGCGGGCGACATGCACATCAGTTACGCCCACCCCCCACACGCCACCGTCGGCGACCATACCATCAAGCAGGATGACTGGATCACCCTCGACGGCGGCACCGGCGAGGTCTTTGCTGGGCACCTGCCGACCATAGACCCCACCCCAACAGGAGACTTCGCCACATTCATGGAATGGGTAGACGAAATCCGCACCATGGGGGTGCGTGCCAATGCCGACACCCCCCACGATGCCGCCATCGCCCGCCAGTTCGGTGCCGAGGGCATCGGGCTATGCCGCACCGAGCACATGTTTTTCGAGGGCGACCGCATTGATGCCATGCGCCAGATGATCCTTGCCGAAAGGAGCAGCGAACGCCGCGCCGCCCTCGAACGCATCCAGCCCTTGCAGCAAGCCGACTTTGAAGGCATCTTCCGTGCGATGGACGGCTACCCCGTCACCATCCGCACCCTCGACCCGCCACTGCACGAGTTTCTGCCCCGTGGTAGCGACCAAATCACCGAAGCCGCACAGCGACTCGGCGTAGACCGCGACCACCTGCACCATCGTGTCGAGACCCTCGAAGAAATCAACCCGATGCTGGGCTTCCGGGGCTGTCGGCTCGGTATCGCCTACCCCGAAATTATCGAGATGCAGGCGCGTGCCATTTTCACGGCGGCGGCGAATGTCGCCCGCGACGGTGTACAGGTCTTCCCCGAAGTGATGGTACCGCTCGTCGGCATCGTCGGCGAACTCACGCTGCAAGAAGCCGTCATCCGCCGTGTTGCCGCAGAGGTACAGGCAGAAACCGGCATGACCATCCCCTACCACGTCGGCACCATGATCGAACTGCCCCGTGCCGCCCTCACCGCCCACCAGATTGCCGAAGTCGCCGAGTTCTTCAGCTTTGGCACCAACGACCTGACCCAAACCACGCTCGGCATGAGCCGCGACGACTCTGGGGCATTCCTGCCCGCGTATGTCGAGAAGAAACTGCTCCCCGATGACCCGTTCCAGTCCCTCGACCAGACCGGTGTCGGCGAACTCGTGCGCATCGGCGTAGAGCGCGGGCGCAGCACCAACCCGAACCTAAAGGTTGGTATCTGTGGCGAACACGGTGGCGACCCGGCAAGCGTCATGTTCTTCTATGGGCTAGGGCTAAACTACGTCAGTTGTTCGCCCTACCGCGTCCCGATTGCCCGCCTTGCCGCGGCGCAGGCAGTCATCGCCGCCGCGGAGACCGTCAACCGTTAGGGCTACCCACAAGCCACACACCCAAGGCGGGACGCGCGACACAGCACGGCACGGCGGGAATGGGGGGAAGCGTGCCCCCATTCCCGTCGTGTAATCGTGCGCTCACGCGGCGGCGGTTCGCTGTCAGTGTCGCATGCTACAATACAGAGAGCAATGCTTCGTGCTGCCCGTGTAGGGTCACTGTGGCTGAGACCAGAACACACACTAGAATACGCACGAGAACACGCATGGATATTTCCGATATTTCCGACCTTGAAAACCACCTGCGGCACTTGCTGCCGCCCGAATACCACGGAATAACCCCCCAGATAATCGCCCTGTTCCGCGCCATCGAGCGCGACATTCCCCCGCCGCCCGTCACCGACCAGTCAACCGTGGATGCCTTGCAGCTTTTGCAGGGGCACTCCATCAACTTCCACGATGCATCAGTGCGGGTGAACAACGTCACGGGTGAAGCTATCGCCATTGGCAACGCAGCACACGCCGTCCAGTTTGTCGTGAAGATTGAGATACCACCGCCGCCGCCTGCCCGCTACCAACTGCCCGCCCCCGCCGACCCATTCGTAGGACGTGACCGCATAACCAGCGAATTGGGGGACTACCTCCGCATAAACGCCCGGCGGCGCGGCAGTGTCATTCGGATTGCCGGGTTGGGCGGCGTGGGCAAAACTGAACTGGCAACCGTCGTGGCAAACCGTGTTGCCGAGCACTACCCCGGCGGGCGCATCTGGCTTGACATGCGTGGCAGTGTGCGTGGTAAAGCCCTCCAACCATCGCAAGCCCTCGAAAAAGTGATCCGCGCTTTTCGCGTGCCCCAACCCGCAGCCACCGCCCCCGACGACCTGCGGGAACAATATCTCACCCTGCTCACCGAGCACCGCGTGCTGGTCATTGCAGATGACGCGCTCGATGAAGGGCAGGTGCGCCCGCTCCTCCCCCCGGTTGGCAGTGCCCTGATCGTCACGAGCCGCCGCCTCCTCAGCCTGCGTAACGCCAAAAATGTCAACCTGCCCGCCTTGCCCAGCACCGATGCGATCACCTTCCTACATCTGCGTTGCCCCCGCATTGGTAAAGCTGCCCGACGGCTGGCACAAGCCTGTGGACGGCTTCCCTTTGCCCTTGAGATCGCTGCCAGTACGCTCCACGAAAACCCGTGGCTCGACATTGAGGACTACATCCGCGCCTTGCACAACCAGCCGGGCAATGACATACACCCTGCCGATAGCCCACTACGCCGGGTAGACCACACCCTACGGGTGAGCTATGACGATCTCGATGCAGACGCGCAGACCGTCCTCAACCACGTCGCGCTCTTCCTCGGAGCGTTCCCACTAGCGGCGGCGGTCGCGGTTGTACCACCTCCCGTAGCCCCGCACGTTGCCCCCGCCCTCGGACAACTGTATGCGATCAGCTTGATCGAGTTCGATCCGTCTAGCCAGACCTACGCCTTGCACGAACTGGTACGGAGCTTCGCGCTACGGCAACTCTGTGCCGCCGATGCCGAACCCGCCGCCCAGCAACGCCGCGCCCGGTATGTGCTGACACGGCTCCAAGCCATACGGTCGCGCTACGAGCAGGGCGGCTCGAATGTGTATGTTGCCCTCGAAGAGTTCGACCGCGAACGCTCCGACATCAGCGCAGGCTGGCACTGGGCACGCACGATACACCCCCCAACCACCGAGAGTGACCAGCT